>DAHVCP010000022.1 GCA_027314025.1 Acidobacteriota bacterium | reverse complement strand
CCGCCGGCCGCTTCGCGCGGCTCGCCGCCGCGCCCTTCGCGCCGCCTCGCGCCGCCGCTTTCCGGGCCGCCGCCTTCGCCGGCGGCGTGGCCGCCCGCCTTCTCCCCGCGGTTTTCCCGCGCCGTTTTGCCGGTGTCGCTTTGCTCATGAACGATACAATCCGCCGCGGCGCAAATAGGCCGTGACTGGCGCCGGAATCGGCGCTTCCGCCCCGCCCGGCCGCCCGAGGGCCAACCGCCGCCGCAACTGCCGCGAACCTGCCGGCTCGCGGAAATTAGGCAACCAGAATACCTGACGCTTCCCGAGCCGGAACCCCTTCCCTGTTATCTTTCCCACTAACTCCCGCGGCAGCGCCGCCCGCACCGCCTCCAGTCCGAACTCCGCCCGCGGCGCGACCACGAAGTCGCAGGAGGCCAGCAGCTTCCGGTATTGCCGCCAGGTCCGTACCTCGACCATCGCATCCGCGCCGAGAATGAAGTACAGCCGCGCGCGCGGGTGGCGGCGCGCAATCCAAGCCACCTGCTCGAGCGAATACGTCGGCCGCCCCGCCGACGCTTCCACCGCCAGCGGTGACCAGCGCCGCCGTCGCGCCAGCGCCAGCGCCGTCATCGCATAGCGGTCGGCATAGCCGGCGACCGGCGGCGTCTTATGCATGGGCCGCGGCGCCGGCACGAAATAAATCCAGTCCAGACCGCAGCGCCGTTCCGCCGCCGCGGCCAGCGCCAAGTGTCCGTGGTGAATGGGATCGAATGTTCCGCCCAGGATTCCGATCCGCCGCGCCCGGCCCGCTCCGACGGTCCCGCCGTTCACGCGCTCCGCGCTCCCGCGCCGTGCAGCCGGTCCAATTCCCGCTGGAGCAGCTGCGCCAACTGGCTGACGCCTTGCCCGGTCGCGGCGGAGATCAGCGCCAGCGGCCGCCGCCGCCGTTTCGCCAGGCGTTCGAGCGCCTTCCGCTTCTCCTCGCTGGCGATGTCCAGCTTCGTCCCCACATACACCACCGGCTTGTCCTCCAAGCCATGCCCGAACGCCCGCAGCTCTTCCTCCACCACCGCTGCTTCCTCATCCACTTCGCGCCCGGTGTATTCCGACAGATCCACCACCTGCGCCAGCAGCCGCGTCCGCTCGATATGGCGCAGAAACTGCGTGCCCAGCCCATGGCCCAGGTGGGCGCCGGCGATCAGCCCCGGGATGTCGGCCACCACGTAGCTCTGATCGTCCGCGCCGCGCACCACGCCCAGGTTCGGTTGCAGCGTGGTGAACGGGTAGTTGGCGATCTTCGGCCGCGCCGCGGACAAGCGGGAGATCAGCGTGCTTTTGCCGGCGTTGGGAAACCCGACCAGGCCCACATCCGCCAGCAGCTTCAACTCCAGGCGCAGCCGCCGGCGCTCACCCGGCGCGCCTTCCTGCACGCGGCGCGGCGCCTGGTTGGTGGCGGTGGCGTAATGCGCGTTGCCGAAGCCGCCGCGTCCGCCCCGCGCCACCACGATCCGCTGGTTCGGCGCCGCGAAATCGGCCACCAGCTCGCCGCTTTCCACGTCCCGCACCGTCGTTCCCACCGGCACCTTCAGCACCACGTCGGCGCCGTCGCGCCCATGCCGCAGGCTGCCTTCCCCATGCCGGCCGCGCTCCGCCTTGTGCTCGGGGTTGAAGCGGAAATGCACCAGGGTGTTGTGCCGCTCGGAACTTTCCAGAATGACGTCGCCGCCGCGGCCGCCGTCGCCGCCGCTCGGCCCGCCGCGGGGCACGAACTTTTCCCGCCGGAACGCCATGCAGCCGTTGCCCCCGTCTCCGGCCCGCACGGCGATTTCGGCCTCATCTACGAACATGCAGCTACACAAAGGGCGGCTTGAGCCCCGGGCTCAAACCGCCCTTCCTTTGCCTCGCTTTAGGCAATCGGGTGCACGTGGACGAACTTGCCTGCGCGTCCCCGGCTGACGTATTCCACCCGCCCCGCGGCCAATGCGAACAGCGTGTCGTCCTTGCCACGGCCCACATTCAGCCCCGCCTTCATCGGCGTGCCGCGTTGCCGCACCAAAATCGCTCCGCCCCGCACCGTCTGGCCCGCGTAAACTTTGACGCCCAGGCGTTGCGCGTTGGAGTCGCGCCCGTTCCGTGAGCTGCCCAATCCCTTTTTGTGCGCCATCGCTACTTCTCCCCGCTCGCCGCGCCGTCACTCAGCGGCTTGCCATCCACTTCAATGCTGGTGATGCGCACCGCCGTGTACGGCTGCCGGTGCCCGGCCAGCTTCTTGTATTGCTTCTTGCGTTTGTAATGGAAAACCAAAACCTTCTTGTCTTTGCCGTCTTCCACCACCGCGGCCGTCACCCGCGCGTTCTTCGGTGCCGTCACCAGGCCGCGCGCATCGCTGACCGCCAAGACGTCGGCGGTCTCGATGGTGCCCGCGGCATCCAGCTTCTCCAGCCGCACCACGTCGCCTGGCGCCACCCGATATTGCTTGCCCCCGCTGCGGATTACCGCGTACATGCTTCCTCCCTGCGCAAAACACCTATTCTACACGACTTCCGGCGCCGAGCGGCCCCTTCGCCGGCGCCGCGGATGGGGCGGATGGCGCGGCGCCGGAAGGCGCGATCGCGCGGCGCGAAAAAAAAGGATGCGCCACAGCGGCGCATCCTCAGGTTCGGTGCTTCGGATGAAGGTGGCTACTTCTTTTTCTTGGCCGGCTTCTTCGCGGCAGCCTTTTTCTTGGTCGGCATAAGCTATCCTCCTTGTTCCCCACCTTGCGGCAGGGGCTTCGGCTCTGCCCCAGCATTTTGCGTGCGTGGCAAAGTCACACAAGATATAGGGCCACCCATCGCCGGAGTCAAGAAAAATCGTCCTAGAGGGTGCTTTTTCTCTTGACGAATCGGCTGCCTGACCCTCAGGCCAGTTCTCCGTGTGCCGCCACCGCCCGCGAACCGTCCGCGCCGCCGGCCGCCGCGGCGATGCGCCGCGGGCTGATCCGCCTACTCGCCTTGCTCGTGCATCTTTTTCGACTTCGCCTCCACGCCCGCCGCCAGCTTCTGCTTGTATTCCTTCATCTTTTGCGCCAATTGCGCGTCGCTGAGCGCCAAGATCTGCGCCGCCAGCACGGCCGCGTTGCGCGCACCCGCGTCGCCGACGGCCATCGTCGCCACCGGCACGCCGGCCGGCATCATGGACAGCGAGAGCAGGGAATCGAAGCCCGAGAGCGGCGACGTCGCCAGCGGCACGCCGATCACCGGCAGCGTCGTTTCCGCCGCCACCGCTCCGCCCAAGGCGGCCGCCGCTCCGGCGCCGACGATGATCACTTTGAGGCCGCGTCCCGCCGCCTGGGAGGCGTATTCCGCCGTTCGCCGCGGGGAGCGGTGCGCCGAGCAGATCTCGATCTCATAGCCGATGCCGAACTCCGCCAGCAGCTTCGACGCCTGCCGCATCACCGGCAGGTCGGTGTCGCTGCCCATCAAAATGCCCACGCGGGGCGTGGACGTGGTCGCGGTATTTGCGCGCATGGTTCTCCTAGGTTGTGGATGCCGGGCCCGGCGGGCCCGGAGAAATCAAATCCGCGCACCGGCGGCAATCCAGGCTTGCGCCCGGCGGCCGATGTCGCGGCGATACTGCATGCCTTCAAAGCGGATCGGCTCGACGCCGGCGTAGGCTTGTTCCAGCGCCGCCGCCAGCGTCTCCGCCCGCGCGGTCACGCCCAGCACCCGCCCGCCGCGCGTCACCCAATGCTGCTGCCGCAGCGCGGTGCCGGCATGAAAAATCGTAACCTGCGCCTCGCGGCTGGCGACCTCCAGGCCGTGAATCGGCAGGTCGGTCGCGAACGACCCCGGATAGCCGCCGCTGGCCAGCACCACGCAGGCCGCCGGCTGCGGCGACCAGCGCAGCAGATCCGCGCGCAGTTGCCCCTCCGCCACCGACAGCAGCGCCGTCGCCCAGTCGCCCTGCGCGCGCACCAGGATCGCCTGCGCCTCGGGATCCCCGAAGCGCACGTTGAACTCCAGCACCCGCGGTCCGTCGGCCGTCAGCATCAGCCCGCAGTACAGCACCCCGCGCAGCGGATGTCCCTCGGCCGCCATGCCCCGCAGCACCGGCCCGACGATCTCCCGCTCGATGCGTGTCCGCAGCGCCGCCGGCAACAGCTCGTCCGCCGACACCGCCCCCATGCCGCCGGTATTGGGCCCGCGGTCGCCGTCCAGCGCGCGCTTATGATCCTGGGCCGGGGGCAGCAGCGCCCATCGCTCGCCATCGCTCAGCGCCAGCAAGCTGATCTCCTCGCCGCGCAGGCATTCCTCGATCACCACCCGCTGTCCGGCGCTGCCGGCCAGCCGGCCGGCGAACAAATCCGCCAGGGCCGCCTCCGCGCCGGCGCGATCCTCGGCGATGACCACGCCTTTGCCCGCCGCCAGACCGTCGGCTTTCAAGACCACCGGCGGGGGAAACTTGTCCAGCGCCGTCCGCGCCTCGGCTGCGCTGGCGCAGGCGGCGAACCGCGCCGTCGGCACTTGATGCCGGGCCATGAACTCCTTGGCGAAGATTTTGCTGCTCTCCAGCCGGGCCGCCGCCCGCGACGGTCCGAATACCCGCCGCCCGGCGGCTTGCAGCGCGTCGGCCACTCCTGCCGCCAAGGGCGCTTCCGGGCCAACCACGGTCAAATCTATGTCCAGCTCTTCGGCCAGCGCCACCACCCGCGACGCATCCGTCGGGTCGCCGGCGATCGGCTCGGCCACGGTCGCGAGCGCATCGCTGCCCGGCAGCGCGTACAGGCGCTGCACCGCCGGCGACTGCCGCAGCGTCCATGCCAGCGCATGTTCCCGCCCACCCCCGCCCAACAACAACACCTTCATCGTCGCCATTCCTCGCTTTCCCATTCCTGCCCCAGGTGCCGGCGCTGGGACCGCGCGCCGGCGGGGCGCGCCGCGCCGGTTGCCCGCGCACACGCTGCCTTCCGGGAGGAGCGGCCGCGCCGCCCCGTTGCACTGCGTTGTCCCATCCTACCCGTTCGCCGGGCTGTCGCCGGTGCTCATTTCCATCGCCCCGGTCAGATCCCCTACCCGCGCCACGCCATGGCGCGCGCCATAGCGCTTCAGCTCGTTCAATACATTCCCGGTCGCCTTCGGATCCCAAAAATTCGCCGTGCCCACCTGCACCGCCCGCGCGCCGGCCAGCAAAAACTCGACCGCATCCTCCCCGGTGGCGATTCCGCCGGCGCCGATCAGCGGGATTTTCACCGCCTGGTAGGCCTCCCAGACCATCCGCACCGCCAGCGGCTTGATGGCCGGGCCCGACAACCCCGCCACCACGTTGGCGAAGCGCGGCCGGCGCGTCCGCGGATCAATCGCCATGCCCAAGAAGGTGTTCACCAGCGTCAGCGCGTCCGCTCCCGCTGCCTCCGCCACCCGCGCCATCTCCGCGATGCTGGTCACGTTCGGCGTCAGCTTGACGATCACCGGCCGCCGCGCCGTCCGCTTCACCCGCTCCACCACCTCCGCCAGCAGGCGCGGGTCGGAGCCGAAGATCATTCCGCCGCGCTGCGTGTTCGGGCAGCTGACGTTCAGCTCATAGGCCGCGATGCCCTCCCCCTCGTTCAGCACGGCGATCGCCTCCAGGTAATCCTCCACCGTGTAGCCGAAGACGTTGGTGATGACCCGCGCGCCGATTTGCCGCAGCCGCGGCAGCCGCGTGCGCACGAAGGCCGCCGCACCGATGTTTTGCAGCCCCACGGAGTTCAGCATGCCCGCCGAGGTTTCGAACAGCCGCGGGCTGGGATTGCCGGCCATGGGTTGGAGCGACAACCCCTTGGTCACCACCGCCCCGAGCTTCTTCAGGTTGACGATGTCTTCCAGCTCCACGCCGTAGCCGAACGTGCCGCTGGCCGCCAGGATGGGATTGGGCAGGGCGACGCCGGCAATTTCGATGTTGAGGTCCATGCGGGCTCGGTGGGGGCGGTCCCGTGGCCGCAGCCACGGAAAGCCTATAATGAGAACTTTTCCCGCCCACGTCAAAGCCGCCGCCGCGCCTCGCCGCCGACGGGCCCTGGCGCCGGCTCGTTCCATGACCATTGCCGAACAAATCGCCTACCTAAAAAAAGGCGCCGCCGAGATCATTCCCGAAGCCGAACTCGCCGAGCGGCTCCAGGCGGCGGCCGCGGCCGGGCGGCCGCTGCGCGTCAAGGCCGGCTTCGACCCCACCGCCCCCGACCTGCACCTGGGCCACACCGTGCTGCTGCGCAAGCTGAAGCATTTTCAGGACCTCGGGCATCAGGTCATTTTCCTGATCGGCGATTTCACCGGCCTGATCGGCGATCCCACCGGCCGCAGCGCCACGCGTCCGCCGCTGACGCCGGAAGAGATCGCCGCCAACGCGGAGACCTACCGCGGCCAAGTGTTCAAGATCCTGGATCCGGCGAAGACCCAGGTCGCCTTCAACTCCGAATGGTTCGGCCCATTCCCCTCCGCCGAATGGGTCCGGCTCTGCGCCAAGTACACCGTGGCGCGCATTCTGGAGCGGGACGATTTCCAGCAGCGTTTTCGCGCCGGCCAGCCCATTTCCATCCACGAGTTCCTCTATCCCCTGGTGCAGGCCTATGACTCCGTCGCCCTCCACGCCGACGTCGAATTGGGCGGAACGGACCAGAAATTCAACCTCCTGGTGGGCCGCGAAATCCAGCGCGAATACGGCCAGCCGCCGCAGATCATCCTGACCACGCCGTTGCTGGAGGGCTTGGACGGCGTGCAGAAGATGTCCAAGTCGCTGGGCAACTATGTCGGCATCACCGAGCCGCCGGAGCAGATGTTCGGCAAGCTCATGTCCATCTCCGACGAGCTGATGTGGCGGTATTGGCTGCTGCTCACCGACCGCACCGAAGCCCAGATCGCCCAACTCCGGGCGCAGGCGGAGGGCGGACCGCGGCATCCCATGGACATCAAGCAGGAATTGGCCGCGCTGATCGTCGCCGACTTCCACGGCGCCGCCGCCGCCGAAGCCGCCCGTCGGCAGTTCGAATCCGTGGTGCGGCATAAGGAAGCGCCGGCGGAGATCGCCCAGGCGGCGTATCGCCTTCCTCCCGGCCCGCTGCGGGTGGACAAAATGCTGGCGGAGCTGCAACTGGCGGCCTCCGTCACCGAAGCCGCCCGCTTGATCCGTTCCGGCGCGGTTTCCTTCGACGCCCAGCGGGTCGAGGCGGTGTCCATTCCGGCGCCGAACGCGGGCGAAATCTTGATCAAAGTCGGCAAGCGCCGCTTCTGCCGGGTCACGCTGCAATCTTCGTGAACCCGGGTCCGGCGGGGGCGGCGCGGCGGATCCTGATCCCGGCGCGGCGGCTCCGCCGGCCGCGTTTCTGGCGCTATGGTCCCCGGGGCCAAACCCTCCCCTATACTGGCCCTATGCCGTGGCGCGCCTTGCCATTGATTTTCGCTCTGGCATTCCCTCTCGCCGCCGCCCTGCTGCTTTCGCCCCGCGTCACGTTTACGGAGAGCTTCCCGGGCTCCCAGCCCGTCTTTTTTCAAATCATCGTTCGTCCTAACGGCGCCGTGGCCTATACCACCATCGAGAAACCGGGCCAGCCGAAACTGCAACTCCGGTTCACCTCAATTCGCCTGGCCGGCCAGGTCTTCGCTCTGACCCATCAGCTGCACGATTTCCAGTCGCCACGAATCGAAAGCCGCAAGCATGTCGGGGCCATGGGCGCCAAGATGCTGGCTTTCGACGGTGCCCGGCATCATTTTCAGCAAACGTTCAACTTCACCACCGTGCGCGCCGCAGCCGAGCTGAACCGGATCTTTCAGGGCGTCTCCACCGCCAGCGAGGATGGTCTGCGGCTGCGGCGGGAAATCCGCTATGATCCGTTGGGCGTCATTCAGGCGCTGGACCAGATCGGACGGGACTGGGAGCAGAACCAGATCAGCTTCGGCGCTCCCTTGGTGCCCATCCTCCGCCACGCCGCCACCGATCCCGACCTGATGTACATGGCCCGCCGCCGCGCCAAGCGGCTGCTGCGCTCCCTGACCGACGAACGCCACCGCTAAGCGGTCCTGCGGACCGGGGGTGGTGCCGTTGGCGGCGCCAAGCGGGACGCCCCGCCGCAGGCGGGGCAGGGGCCCGCGCCAGGCAATTATTCAGAGCTCCCGCCCCGCCCGCGTGGAACCGGCTTTAGCCGGTGTGCCGCGGGCTTCAGCCCGCGGTCGCCCTTCCCCCCGCGTGCGCAGCCGCGCCAGGGCCCGCGCCCGGCAACGCGGACGCCTTTGCCGGCCGGCAAGCCTCTGGCTCGGGAACGTGGCCCACTCCACCGCGCGCGCCGGCATCTCAAGCCAATTATGTCCAAGGAGAAACCGCGCTCGCGCCGCGGCACGCGCCGCCCCGCGGATGCGAAGAGCGACCGCGCCCGCCGGGAAAGCGGGCAGCCCGGCGGCGGCCAGGGCCGCCGGGATCAAGTCGGAGGCTCGGGCGTGTATCCCATGTCGGGGCCGCACCCCGCCGGGCCCGCCGAACTGCGCACCCCGGCCGCGTGGGGGCAAGCCGAGCGCGGCGCCGCGGGCTATGAGGATTCCGGCCGTTCCGAACTCAGTTTTCAGCCCGGTTCCAGCGGCGAGGGCGGGGAAGTGCTGGGCGGCCTGGACAGCGGCGCGCCCGGTTCGCCTCCCGCTCCGGGCATCGAGATTCCCCCTGCCGCGTGGGAGAAGTCGCTCGACGATTTCAGCGAGATCCACCGCAATTGCTACGTCCGCGTGGAGCAGATCGTCGGCACCAGCCACCGGGTGCAAGTGGACCGGGCGCCGCTCAACGGCGTCAGCTCGGACCGGCCCGGCGAGCGCAACCGGATTTACGTCTCCGTGGGCGAAATGCCGGGACGGGAGATCACCCATGAGATCTTCGCTCCGCGCCGGGTGAGCATTGACGCTTCCGGCGCCGGCGGCATCGAGATCGAAGGCGACGACGGCGCGCGCACCGTCATCCGCTGCCTGGAGCACCGCCGCTCCGCGGCATAGGCGCGAGCGGGCGTTCCTCGGGGCAGCGCGCCAGAAGGGCCGGAGCCTCTGCCGGGGCCGACCCGGGGCAGCCGCGCCGCCGCCGCTCCCGGAACGCCGGGGAATGGAAGGGTTCGCTCCCGCTCCGCCTGCCCGCCGCGCGTGGCGGCCGGACCTTGCCCTACAATGGGCAGCGTGCCATCCCGCACCGTTTCCGCGGAAGCCGCCGTCGGCCTGACCGCGCTCTACCCGGGCAGCTTCGATCCGCCCACCAACGGCCACTTGGATTTGATTGAGCGCGGCGCGCGCTTGTTCGGCCGGCTGATCGTCGCCGTGCTGCGCAACACGGAAAAGGCCCCGCTCTTCACCATCGGCGAACGCGTGGAGATGCTGCGGGAAGCGACCCGGTCCATACCGCATGTCGAGGTCGCCGAATTCGAGGGACTGCTGGTGGATTTCGCCCGGCAATGCGGCGCCAGCGCCGTGTTGCGCGGCATCCGCGCCATCAGCGATTACGAATACGAAATGCAGATGGCGCTGATGAACCGCCGCCTGGATCCCCAGGTCGAGACGGTCTTCCTGATGCCCGCCGAAGCCTATTCCTACGTCAGCTCGCGCCTGATCAAGGAGGTCTACCGCCTCGGCGGTTCCATTCGGGGCCTGGTGCCTCCGCTGGTGGAGGCGCGGCTCCGCGCCAAGTGGCGGCCGTAGGCGCACGGCGGCTCCCTCTCCCCGCCGCCCGACTATGCGACAGCCCCGCCCGCCCCGGGCAATGTGGAACGGGCTTCAGCCTGTGTGCGACGGGCTCTAGCCCGTCGCACGCCTGCACCGTCGCCACGGCCCCCAGTCACTGCCGCTCCAATTGGGCGCATCCGGGGGACGCCCCGCCCTCGTGGAACCGGCTTTAGCCGGTGTGCTGCGGGCTTCAGCCCGCAGTCGCCCCCCGCGTGCGCAGCCGCGCCGGGCCGGGGCCCGCACGCCAGGCAATCCCTTCGGCCTCTCGCCGGGGCGGTCCCCCGTCCCCAGGGCGGCTCATTTACACTGAGAGGGTATGCCAACTCTGGCTCCGCCTCCCGCCGCGTTCGCCGCCCGCATGTCGCGCATTTCCGTCTCCGCCACCGCCGCGGTGGTGATGGAAGCGGAAAGGCTGCGCGCCGCGGGGCGTGATCTGGTGGACTTCGGCGCCGGCGAGCCGGATTTCCCCACCCCGGCGCACATCAAGCGCGCGGCGCAGCAGGCGCTGGACGAAAACTTCACCCGCTACACCGCCGCCGGCGGCATCGCCCCGCTGAAGGACGCCATCCGGCAAGCCCACGACCGCGATTTCGCCAGCGGCTACGCGCGCGAGGAGGTGCTGGTCACCTGCGGCGGCAAGCACGCCCTGTTCAACACCATCAGCGCCCTGGTCGAGCACGGCGATGAGGTCATTCTGCCCGCGCCCTACTGGGTCAGCTTCCACGATCAGATCACCTACGCCGGCGGGATTCCGGTCGTCGTCGCCACGGATGAAGCCGCGGGCTTCACCTTGACCATTGACGCCATCACTTCGCGCCTGACGCCGCGGACGCGCATCATCTTGCTCAATTCCCCGGCCAACCCCAGCGGCGCGGTCTTCTCTCCGGAACTGTTCCGCGCGGTGCTGGAGATTTGCCGCGAGCGGGGGATTTGGCTGCTGAGCGACGAGTGCTACTCGAAGTTCGTCTACTCCGGTCAGCCGTACAGCGCCGCCACCGACGCCGCCAAGCTGCCCGGGGCCAAGGAGCGGCTGATCGTCGCGGGGTCCTTTTCGAAGACCTATGCCATGACCGGCTGGCGGCTGGGCTACGCCCTGGCGCCGGCGGTGGTCATCAAGCAGATGCTGAAGCTCCAGTCCCACTCCACCTCGAACGCGACCTCGTTCGTGCAAAAAGCCGGCATCGCCGCGCTGACCGGGCCGCAGGAGCCTGTGCGGGAGATGCTGGCGGAATATTCCCGCCGGCGCGAGCTGATCGTCACGGGCCTGCGCGGCATCCCCGGCATCACCTGCAATGAACCGGCGGGCGCCTTCTACGCCTATCCCAACATCACCGGCGCCATGGCCAAGAAGGGCATCGCCACGCCGCTGGATTTCGCCGGCCGCCTGCTGCAAGAAGCCGGCGTGGTCACGGTTCCCGGTGAAGCCTTCGGGACCGGCGCCCACATTCGTTTCTCCTACGCCGCCTCGCAGGACGCCATCCGTGAAGGCCTGAAGCGGCTGGCGGCGTTCTGCGCGTAGCCGCCCGCGGCGGACTGGTTGCGTCCGGCAGTCGGTGCTTGGGCCTCCGCGCGCCCTGGCGCCCGCTTCTAGCCTGGTGCATCTGGCCGTCCGAACCTGGCCATCCGCGCCCGACGGCCCTCGTCTCGCCTTCCGCATTGAGCCGTCCGCATCTGACCGTTCGCGCTGGCGGCTGGCCGCGCTGGTCGGCTGCGGCCGATCATTCGCAGTTAGCTGTCCGTTTGGGGCCGCCGTTGGCGCGAACCCAGCGGTCGCGCTTGCGCTGGCGCTCGCTCCCCCATTTGGGTTGGCTGTCCCGGTTTTATTGCGGGGCGGCCTTGGCGCGCTGCCGTTTGCCTGGAGCCTCAGCTGAGGTTGGCAATCGCCCTTTCTGAGGGCGCGTCTTTTGGGCGTCAGCCGGGCGCCGGAGCGCGGGCGGCGTGTTGCATGGCCGACGCTTTGTTTTCGTGGTTTTGCGCGCTTAAATGCAACATTTCGCGGGGGGCGACGGTTCCCTTTTGGCAGAGCCAGGACGCACGGCGCGAAGCGGTGCGGCGCCGGGCATTGGCCGGGATAGCGCATTGGGGATAGCCCTGCATTCCAGCTTTGATGCCGAGATGCTGGCGCGAGTTATCCGTTTGGGGCGGGTACGGGCGACGCGGGGGGACGAGGGACGGTGCTGGGGCCGCGGCCGCTGGGGCCGGGCGCACGGCGCGGCGGAGCGGCGACGGGCACGCCGCCCGGGAGGGCGACGGCACGCAGGGCGGGAGCCCTACCCCACGAGGGGCGGCAGTGCGCAGGTGAGGGGGGCGGCTCCGCGGTAGGGCGGGGCTAGCGAGGGGGCTGCCTCCTAATTGCGGGGCGGGCGGCGCGCGCACGGGGGCGGACGGGGCCGTCCGCGCCCCCAGAATGCGGCGACGGGCGCGCCGCCCGGGAGGGCGACGCTACGCAGGGCGGGAGCCCTACCCCACCAAGGGCGGCGGTGCGCAGGTTGGGGGGCCAGCTCCGCGGTTGCGGAGAATGACAGCCGAGGACGGCTATCCCACTATCTTCGGCGCTGGCCCTCGGCGCTGGCCGCGGGCGGGGCTTGGGTCGTTGCGGCGAGTGACAGCCGGGGACGGCTATCCCACCTTCACCTCGCCGCGTGGGACGGCGGTTGCGGACGCGGCGAATGCCGTGGGGCGGGCGGGCACGCCGACCGGGAGGGCGACGGCACGCAGGGCGGAGCCCTACCCCACGAGGGGCGGCGGTGCGCAGGCGAGGGGCCGGCTTTGCGGTTGCGGAGAATGACAGCCGAGGACGGCTATCCCACTATCTTCGTCGCTGGCCGCAGGCGGGGTTTGCGTCATCGCGGAAAGTGACAGCCGGGGACGGCTATCCCACGATCTTCGCCACTGGCGGCGGGCGGGGTTTCGGAAGTTGCGGCGAATGACAGCCGAGGACGGCTATCCCACTTTCACTTAGCCGCGTGGGGCGGCGGTTGCGGGCGCGGCGAATGCCGCGGGGGCGGGGTCGGGATGGGGTGCGTTGGCGGCGGGGCGCTGGCGGTGGCCAGCTTGTGCAGGCTGTGCTGGAAGCCGTGGCGCATCTGCGCGGGCAAAAATCCGGAAAAGGCCTCGCCGACGGTCAACAAATCCGGAGCGAAGCGGGAGTTGTGCACCAGGGAAAGATCGAAGGGAAAGGCGGTCATCGCGATCAAAAGCGCCAGGCAGATGACCACGCCGCGGACCAAGCCCAGGGCGCCGCCCAGCAGGCGATCGGCCATGCCCAGGCCCGCCGCCTTGACCATTTTGCGCAGGATGCGGGCGGCCAGCGCCGCGGCCAGCAGGACGGCGACGAAGATGAACACGAAGGCCAGAAAGGAACGCAGGGGCTCGACATGGACCCAGCCCATGTGCGCCGCCAGCGCGGGGTATTTCCAGATGCCGAGGATGACGGCGGCGACGGTGGCGGCCATCATCAGGGCTTCATAGACAAAGCCCTTGACCAGCGCCGACACGACCGACAGCACGACGATGATCAGCAGGATCCAGTCGAGAAGATGCACCGCGCCCGCTCGCTTTCCGGCCTACGCTGGCAGGCCTATTCCTCCGGCAGAGGCTTGCCGGTCAACTGGCGATAGGCCTCGCGATATTTCTCGGTCGTCTTGGCCACCACTTCCGCCGGCAGCTCCGGCCCCGGCGCCTGCTTGTTCCAGTGAATTTGCTCCAGGTAATCGCGGACGTACTGCTTGTCGTAGGAATCCTGGGCGCGGCCGGGCTGGTATTTGTCCCGCGGCCAGAAGCGCGACGAATCCGGCGTCAGCACCTCATCGGCCAAAATCAGCTCGCCCGCCTCGCCGGCGCCGGGCATGCGGCCGAATTCGAATTTGGTGTCCGCCAGGATAATGCCGCGGCCCTCGGCGTACTCCGCCGCGCGGCGGTAGACGGCGATGCTCAGATCGCGCAGCGCTTCGGCGGTCTTGCGGCCGACCAGCGCGGCGGCTTGCTCCAGGTTGATGTTTTCATCGTGGCCGGTCTCGGCCTTGGTGGAGGGAGTGAAGATGGGCGCGGGCAGCTTGGAGGATTCTTGCAGTCCGGCGGGAAGCGGAATGCCGCAGACGGTGCCGGATTTTTTGTATTCCTTCCAGCCCGAGCCGGACAGGTAGCCGCGCACGATGCATTCGACCGGCAGCATTTCCAATTTGCGCGCCAGCATGGTGCGGCCGCGCAGCTGGTCGGCGTCGCCGCGCACGGCGGCGGGAAACTCCGCGACCTTGGCGGTCAGCAAATGATTTTTCACCACCGGCTGGAGGTATTCGAACCAGAACAAGGAAATCTGCGTCAGCACCCGGCCCTTGTCGGGAATGGGCGTGGGCAGGACCACGTCGAAAGCCGAGAGGCGGTCGCTGGCCACCATGAGCAGGGCGTCGCCGGCGTCATACAGGTCGCGCACTTTGCCGCGCGAAATCAATTTCAGCCCAGCCAATTGGCTTTGCCACAGTGTCGAAGTCGTAGAGGTGTTGGCCATAAGGAATCAGAATAGCGCGGCGGGACGGACATTGGCCGGGGCCCTTGCGGGCATTGCTTGTGCCCCAGCGGGCTCTGCCCGGCGCCCTACGGGCTTTGCTTTGCGCCCTACGGGCTTTGCCTGGCGCCCTAAGGGCTTTGCCGCCGCCCGGCGGCGGTGCAGGCCAGCGGCCCGCGCCCCCAGCCCGCCCTCCTGGGGCTCGCCGCTGGCGCTAGGCGCTCACCGCTTCCCGCGCGGCGGTCAGTTCCACGGAGACCAAGCGCGAAACGCCCGCCTTGGGCATGGTGACGCCGTAGAGCAGCGCGGCGCTTTCCATGGTGCGGGGATTGTGGGTAATGACGATGAACTGCGTCTTGGTGCTCAACTGCCGCACCATGGCGGTGAAGCGCGCCACGTTGGCCTCATCCAGCGGGGCATCCACCTCATCCAGCAGGCAGAAGGGGCTGGGCTGGAACTGGAAGATGGCCAGCACCAGGGCCATGGCGGTCATGGCCTTTTCGCCGCCGGAGAGCAACATGGCGTTTTGCAGCTTTTTGCCCGGGGGCTGGGCGACGATGTCCACGCCGCTGTCGCCGCCGTTCTCGGCGTCGGTTAGGCGCAAAAAGCCCTGGCCGCCGCCGAAGAGGGTGCGGAAGGTTTCCTGGAAGTTGGCGTTGATCTGCTCCCAGGCGGCGTCGAACTGCTGGCGGCAGACGGCGTCAATTTCCTGGATGGCGCGCTGGGTATCGGCGGCGGAGTCGAGCAAATCCTGGCGCTGCGTGGCCAGGAACTGATACCGCTGCTCGGTTTCCTTGAACTCCTCCAGCGCCATCATGTTGACGGGCCCCAGGTTGTCGAGCTTGGTCTTGAGGGCGGCGGCGGCTTCTTCCCATTCGGCAAGCAAGCCGGCTTGCAGCTCCGGCGCGGCAGCGGCCGCGGCGGCGTCCTCGGTTTGCCGCAGTTCCGCCAATTCGATGCGCAGCTCATTGCGGCAGGTCTGTTCCAGGAATCCGCCTTCGCTTTCCAGCCGGGCGACGGCGACGGCGGTTTCGGAGTGTTCGCGGCGCGCCGCCTCCAGCTGGCCGCGAGCGGATTGCACCGCGGCTTCCAGGCCGCCGCCGGCGGCGCGGGCCGCCTCCACCGCCGCGGCCGCCGCCTGGCGGCGCAGCTCCGCGGATTCCCGCGCTTGCTGCTGCTCGGCCAGTTGGTGGCGCAGGGCGGCGCTGGCGGCTTCCAAGGGAGTGCGGCGCTGGGCCAAGGCCGCGGCGTCTTCCAGCGCCTGGGCGGCGCGCTGCTCCAAGGCTTGGACGGCGCGTTCGCGCTCGGCCCGGGCGCGCTCGGCGGCCCGCGCCCGCTCTTCCCAGCGCGCGGCCTCGGCCTGGGCCGCGGCGAGCAACTGGCCGAACTCTTCGTGATTCCGCCGGGCCGCGGCCAACTGCTGGCCTAGACCCTGCTGCTCGGCTTCCCGCGCCGCGCATTCCGCTTCGGCGGCGGCGCGCTCGGCGGCGGCGGCTTCCAGCCGGGCGATGCCCTGGCGGCGCTCCTCCTGGCCGCGGTCCCACTCCAGTTGCAGATGGTGGCCGCGCTCCACCGCCCGCGCGGCTTCGCCTTCCAGTTGCTTCAGCGCCTGTCCGCGGGTCAGGATCTCCTTCTCCAGGGCGGCGTGTTCCTGGCCGAGCGCGGCGCGACGGCCGGCGATGCGCTCGAGCTCGCGGGCCAGAACCGCCAATTCGGTTTCCAGCTTGGCGGTTGCGGCCTGCAGCTCGCCTTCCCGCGCCGCTAGTTCGCGCCATTCGCGCTTCACGGTCAGCGGGCCGGCGCCGGCGCGCGTGCCGCCGGTGACGGTTTGGTTATGGAAGCACTCGCCGTCGCCGGTCAAGAAATAGGCCGCGGGGTTTTCCGCCGCCAAGGTGCGCGCCCGCGCGGCGTCGTCCAAGATGAAGCCGCTGCCCAGCTTGGGTAGGATTTGCTCCAGCGAGCGGCCAAACCCGTTCAGCACGCGGACGCAATGGCGCAGCGGAACCGGGCCCGACGCTTCGGCGGCGTCGGGCGCGGCGGCGGCGCCGGGAGCGTCGTTTCCGGTTCCCGCCGTTTCCGGCGCGAAAATGCCGTATTGGCCATCTTCGGGGTGCACCAGGAACGTGGCGCGGCCCTGGGCATCGCGGCGCAGCAGGCCGACGCCGGCGCTGGCCTCATCCCAGGTTTTGACGACGACGTAGTTCAGTTCCTCGCGCAGGAACTCCTCGACCACGCCTTCATAGCGCGGCTCGACCTCGAGGAAATCCGCCAGCACGCCGAGCGGCCGGAAGGCGGTTTGGTCTTCGCGCGCCTGCTGGGCGAAGAGGGTGCGGACGGCTTCGGTATTGGCGCCGTGGTGGGCCACGATTTCCTCGAGCGAGCGGCGCCGCGCGGCGGCGTCGGCCAGCGCCTGGCGCGCCTGCTCGCGCTGTTCGCGGGCCTCCGTCTCGCGCCGGCGTTGCGCGCCGGCTTCGGCCTCCAGGGCCGCGATCTGCCCGGCTAGCGCGGCCAAGCGTTCCTGCTCCTGGCCGAACTCCAGGCCGAGCTGGCCGCGGCGCGCGCCCAAGGCGCCGGCTTCTTCCGCCGCCGCCTGCCGCTCCCGCTGGGTGCGCTCCAGCTGGCGGTCCAGGGCGGCGATGAAGCTTTCCGCCTGCGCCGCTTCGTTCCCTGCCCGCGCCGCCCGGGCCATGGCCGCCATCATCTGCTGGCGCGCGGCTTCCAGGCGCTGTTCCAGTTCCGCCGCCGCGCGCGCTCCGGCTTCGCCTTCGCCGCGGCGCGCCGCCAGCGTTTCGCGCGCGCGGGCGGCTTGCGCGGCCACGGCCGCGTCCTGCTCCTCGGCTTGGCGGCCGGAGGCGATTTGCCGCTCGCGCTCGGCCTTGATCGCCGCGGCTTCCTCGCGCAGGCGCGCGGCGCGGCGCTCCAGGTCCTCGCACTGCTGCTGGTTGAAGGCGATCTGCCGCTCGGCGCGGTCCATTTCCATCGCCAACTGGGCGAGCGCCTCGCCGGCCGCGCGCAGCTCGGTTTCGCTGCGCCCGGTGTCCTCCATCCATTGCGAGCGCGCCTGCTCGGCCGCGGCCATCGCCGCCTGGCGTTCCTCCAGCGTTTGGGCGCGCGCCGCCAGCTCCGCGTTCAGGCGTTCCCATTCCGTGGCCAACCGCGCCGCCTTGGCCGCCAGCAGGCGGCGCTGCATGCCCTCCAGCTCCTGGCGCAGTTCCTCGTGGCGGCGCGCCTTGGCCGCCTGCCGCTTCAAGGAGCCGAGCTGCTTCCCGACTTCCTCGAAGATGTCGTGAATGCGCGCCAGGTTCTGGCGCGCGGCCTCCAGCTTGGCCTCCGCCAGCTTGCGGCGCGCCTTGTATTTGGTGACGCCGGCGGCCTCTTCCAGCATGCCGCGGCGCTCATGCGGCTTGGAGTTCAGGATTTGGCCGATGCGGCCCTGCTCTATGATGGCGTAGCTTTCCGGGCCCAAGCCGGTGCCGAGAAAAATGTCCTGAATGTCGCGCAGGCGGCAGGGCCGGCCGTTCATCAGGTATTCGCTTTCCCCGCTGCGGTACAGCCGCCGCGCCACGACGATTTCGCCGCGCCGGTTGACCGGCTTGAACTTGCGCCGCGGCCGTACCCGCAGGACTACAGCCTCTTCCCCTCTTCCGGCGTCCCCACCGGAACCCGTTATTGCCCCAGCCTCGAAGGGCACCAGGCTATTTTCGGGCGCGCCGTCCTCCGCGCCTGGGGCGGCTAACTCCTCCGCGTCTTGTCCGGCGCCATCCCAATCCTCGCCGCCGGGGATCAGCGGGTGGGCCTCCGCCGCCGCTTCCTCCGGGGTGATGTCGAACTCGTCGGGATTGATCAGCGTCAGCGTGACCTCGGCCATGCCGGTCGCCGGCCGGTCGCGGGTGCCGCTGAAGATGACATCTTCCATTCGCTGACCGCGCAACGTCTTGGCCGATTGCTCGCCCAGCACCCAGCAGATGGCGTCGGCCAAGTTGCTCTTGCCGCAGCCGTTGGGGCCGACCACCGCGACTACCCCCGAGCCGGGAAAGACCAACTCCGCCCGGTCTCCAAACGACTTGAATCCCGTCACTTGCAACTTCTTCAGTTTCAGCATTTTACGTCTCCGGGTCCGGGGGGCGGCTGGACAAGTGGTGCAACTGGATGGTAGCCGTTGGCATGGCGCGACGCAAGCACAAAACCACTACTGCTGGGGGACGATTTTGGCCGCACCCAGTTAGTAGCGTTGGCTTGTCAGCGGAATGAAACGCACAATTCGCCGCGCCCAGTCCCGCGGTGCGAGGCGCCGAGAACGGCTTCGCGCGGGTTGCTGCATCAATCGGGTTCGGCAGCGAAGAGATGCGCCAGCAGCTTGGGCTGAGTATATCGCCGCCGCAGCCGGCCGCTCCATCCCCTCCCCACTGGGGGTGCCCGCTTCGCTAATCGGTCGAACCCCCTAAGCGGGCCGCGCCGGACCCAGCGGGGGGTCTGCCGCGCAGCGGCGGCGGCAATGGGGAAATTGCCAGTGCTCTCGCTTACGGAGGCGAGCGCCAGACTGTCCGGATCGCCCGATCTGGCTTCCGCTTCTGCCCAAAGAGGGATTTTGCCGGGCGGCGCGGGCGTTAAACTTAGAGGCGGAGTTGTTGCGTGGCCGTTTTGGGGCATTGGCGGTGTGCGACGGTCATGGGGTTCGCCGGCATGCTCGTCGTCGCGGCCGGCGCGGCGACGCCGCCGCGCCGGCATTCGGCCCCCGCCCTGCGCCCCGGCGTGCTGATTCCCGCGGGCGTGCGGATGGATTTGGCGCTGGCGCGGCGCATTACCATCCACCATCCGGGACAGGTCTTCCAGGCGCGACTGTCCGACCCAATCTTTGCCGCCAACCGGCTGGCGCTGCCCGCCGGCACCGAGGTCAAGGGGAAGATCACGGCCATCCATGGCGAAGTTTGGTGGCAGCGGGCGCAGTCGGCGCTGGGCGGCGACTTCAGCCCGCAGCCGGCCGTGGCCGTCACCTTCACCTCGCTGCGCTTGCCGGACGGGCGGGAGGCGGCGATCCGCACCACCACCAGCCCGGCCGGCCCGCCGCTGCGGCTGGTGGCCAGCCCGAACGGGCCGCCGCAGCGGCCCAGCCTGTGGCAGCGGGCGACGGGCTTTGTCAGCAGCCGCGTCCACGGGCTATGGCGTTTCCTGGGGCAGCAGCGGAATTGGAGCGTGGTGAAGGAGGAGGCGCTGCAGAGCCTGCCCTATCACCCCAACGTCTTGCCCGCCGGGACATCCTATGAGGCGCGGCTACAGACCGCGATTCGCGTCAGCGATCCGGGCCCGGCGCCGCTGCCGGAAGCGACGGGCAGGCCGCAACTGCCGGCGGGGCTGATCATCCACGCGCGGCTGCGGCGCGGCCTGAGTTCCGCCACCGCCAAATGGGGCGCGCCGGTGGTGGCGGTGGTGGACCAGCCGGTGATCAGCAAAGCCGGGCGGCTGCTGATTCCCGAAGGCTCGCGGCTGGTGGGCTATGTGACGCACGCGCAGGCGGCGCGGCGGCTGGACCGGAATGGGAGCCTGCGATTTACCTTTTCCCAACTGAAGTTTCCCGGCGGCGCGCGGCGCGCGGTGCAGGCGCGGCTGCAAGCCGCGGCGGCGGGGCAGCATCTGCGCATGGGGCGGGAGGGCGGCGTGCAAGCCACGGCGCCGGCGGCGGCGCCCGCGCTGGCGCTAGCGGTGCTGCTGAACAGCACGGTCAAGGGCGACAGCGACAACGCTTGGACGCTGAACGCGGGTAGCGGGACGCACCTGGCGGTATGGGGAACGGCGATGGCGGCGCTTTTCAGCTCGGCGCGGCCGGTGGCGCTGGCGCTGGGCTATGTGGGCTCCGCCAAGACGGTGTATGCGCATTTCCTGGCGCGCGGCCACGACGTGGTCTTTCCCGCGGGCACCCGGCTGCGCATCCGGCTGGAACCGCCGGCGCCGCGGCGTCCGCGCCTGCCGCTGCCACCAGACGCGGCCGCGCGCGACGCGGCCGGCTAAAGCCCGCCGCCACACGGGCTAAAGCCCATTCCACGGGGCGGGAGGCGTTGCTGCGCCAGCCTGGGCCCGGGGCCGCGGGTGCGCGCGACGCGGCCGGCTAAAGCCCGCCGCCACACGGGCTAAAGCCCATTCCACGGGGCGGGAGGCGTTGCTGCGCCAGGCATAGGCCCGGGGCC
>DAHVCP010000018.1 GCA_027314025.1 Acidobacteriota bacterium | reverse complement strand
GGATCGCGCGTGCGCATCTCGATCCACCGCTCGACGCTCCAGCCGATGGGCAGGTAGCCGTTCAACGGATCGTGCGCCGAGGTCTGATCGGTGAGCATGTCGGGACGCACGCCCCGCCGGTACAGCTCGGGCAGCACTTCGGCGGCGTTGCCGAGCAGTCCGACCGACACGGCGCGCTTCTCGGCGCAGGCGCGCTGCACGATCTCGAGCGCCTCGTCGAGGGTCTCGGCCGCGTGATCGACGTAGCCGGAGCGCAGCCGCATCTCGATGCGCGAGCGCTGGCACTCGATCGCCAGACAGGAGGCCCCGGCCATCACGGCCGCGAGCGGCTGCGCACCGCCCATGCCGCCGAGCCCGGCGGTGAGCAACCAGCGGCCGGCGAGGTTGCCCCCGAAGTGACGCCGCCCCATCTCGACGAACGTCTCGTAGGTGCCCTGCACGATGCCCTGGCTGCCGATGTAGATCCACGAGCCAGCGGTCATCTGCCCGAACATCATCAGGCCCTTGCGGTCGAGCTCGTTGAAGTGCTCCCAGCTTGCCCAACGCGGCACCAGGTTGGAGTTGGCGATCAGCACGCGCGGGGCGTCCTCGTGGGTGGTGAACACCCCGACCGGCTTACCCGACTGGATGAGCAGCGTCTGGTTGGCCTCGAGCCGGCGCAGCGTCGCGACGATGATGTCGTAGCTCTCCCAGTCGCGCGCCGCCCGTCCGATGCCACCGTACACGACGAGCTCGGCCGGACGCTCGCCCACGGCCGGGTCGAGGTTGTTCATCAGCATGCGCAGCGCCGCTTCCTGCGCCCAGCCGAGCGCGGTGCGCCGCGCTCCGCGGGGGGCGCGGATGGGCTGGGCGGGCGCGCCGCCGCCGGCGGGCAGGGAATGGCTGGCCGAGGTCGTTTCCGCCATACGCGCCCATTGTAGTCGGTGGCCGGGCGGGCGGCCGCGGCGCGGGACGGAGAGCGGCGCTCCGGCGGTTCTGCGATGCGTGGGCTGTGCGGGCTGGGGAACGAAATGGGCCGCTGGGTGCTGGCCGGGGGGCAGGAGAATGGCGGAGCCGGTACAATCAGCAGATGGCGGAATGTCCCATCTGCGGCCTGGGTGACCGGTGCCGGAACCATTGGATCGCGAGCCAGGATGAGGCCGGCGAACTTCAGTTCCAGACCGGTCCAATGACGGCCAGCGACGATAATCTGATCCTGCTGCAAAACAAGCTTGGCCGGCCGGACCTGAAAGGCTTGATGGCCAAAATCGGGCTGCAGCCGGAGTGGCTGCAAATCGGCGGACAGACGATGGGGTACTTGGCTTGGCCGCTCGATCTGCGGGCGGCGGTGAACCGGGCGTTGTTTCCCGCTGGTCCTCCTGGAGGAGAACAGCCGGTGGCCCCAGTGCCGAAGTACCGGCATCGGTTGGAGGAAATCGAGGTGGGTGAGGTTCGCCTGGATGTCGAAAACTGCCTGCCCGATGAACTGCTTTACCATGTGGATTTCGAGTTGCGCCTCAAGGATTTGGGGACCGTGGTCCTGACATACTCACAAATCCTATGGGATGAGCTGCTTCCGTGGTCAGACCTGATGCGAAACCCGGAGGTCGCGGAGCGGGCGGGACAAACGCTGCGGCTGGTGTTCGCTGGCTTCCTGGACATCTTGCGCCAGACGTTTGCGGGCCAAGAGGTCGAAGTTCTGGCGGAGGATCAGCCGGAGGCGCTGGCGGCCGGCTCGCGGGTGGATGAGGTGGCGCGGTTGACGCCGCCGGAGGTCCATTTGGGCGAGGAGATCGAGCGGCTGGTGAACGAACGACGCATCCAGCCCATGCTGCGGACGGCGATTAGCGGCTTCGCGATGGCGGCCAAGCTGTAGCCATCCGACAATACGATCCCGGCGCGCATCCAACCGCTACCGGGAGGTGCCGATATGGCGCAAAGGGGTTTGGCGCGGCGGGAGCCGGTTCTTCAGGATCTGTGGGACTTCCGCCGCAATTTCGATGACATTTTTGGTCGCTGGTTCGACATGCCAGGGTTCTTCGCGGGGCGGGGCCAGGCAGTGGGATGGCTGCCGCCGGTGGAATGCTACCTGGACCAGAATCAATACCATGTGCGGCTGGCCGTGCCTGGAGTCGAACAAAAGGACATTCGGGTTCAGGTGCATGGAAACGAGCTGACCATCAGTGGGGAACGCCGGCGCGATGAAAACATCTCGGACGAGCGATTCCTGCAACGCGAGTTCAGCTATGGAGCCTTTGAGCGCGTGGTGCCGTTGCCGGAAGGCGTGGAGCCGGACAAGGTGCAGGCGCAGATGACCAACGGCGTCCTGGAGGTGACGGCGCCGATTTCGGAAAAGGCGCTGCCGCGGGAAGTGAAGATTGAGGCCATTTCGGGCAAGAAGGCGGCATGAATGCGGGCACGGTAACGTCCGATAAGATGTATTATGTAAACTCGTGTCCCGGCGAACTGTCCGCACCCGGACGCGAGCGTCCCGAGAGCGGACAGTTCACTGTGCGCGGGAGCGGTTAAATCCTTTACCTTCCGTGCTGGAACGTGGCCCACGGACTGCTAGCCTGATTTCCGATGGGCCTGATCCAAGATCTCCGCTTTGCGTTGCGCCAGCTCCGGCGAGCCCCGGGGTTTTTCGGCCTGGCGGTGGTCGCGCTGGCGCTGGCCATTGGGCTGAACACCGCGATGTTCAGCGTGGTGGAGGGAGTGCTGCTGCGTCCGCTGCCCTTTCCGCATTCTCGCCGGTTGGTGAGTCTCTACACGACGATCCCTTCACGGGGAGTTGCACGGGGTCAGGTCTCGTATCCGACGCTTCAGGATTGGCGGGCGGAGTCGGGGCGGGTGTTTTCGAGCCTGGCCGGCTTCCGTACTGATGAAATCACGCTGACCGGGCGCGGCGAGCCACGGGCACTGCAAGTGGCCTACGTCACGTCCGGGTTTTTCCGGACTCTCGGCATGCGGCCCGCGCAAGGCACCGGGTTGAGTGCCGCCGACCATGTGCGCGGCGGGCCGCTGGCGGCGGTGATCAGCCGCGGGCTGTGGGAGAACGATTTGGGCGGGCGGGCGATCATCCGGAAGCCGATTCGGCTCGGTGGCCGGGCCTTCACCGTCGTTGGCGTGATGCCTGCCGGGTTTGCGTATCCCATTCAGCGGCCGACGATGCAAGCTTGGGTGGCGGAGGAGAATGACCCGCTGCTCGGCGGCTCCTTGCTGACCATCCGCGATGCACGTTATTTGCGCGCCATCGCCCGGCTGCGAACTGGCGTAAGCCGGGAACAGGCGGGAGCGGCGATGACGGCGATCCAGTCGGCGCTGGCACGGAAGTACGACAGCGGCGAGCGCGAAGGCGTTAGCGTAGTGGCGATACAACAAGACATCGCCGGCGGGGTGCGACCGGCCTTGCTGATGCTGCTGGCGGCGGTGGCGTTCGTGCTGCTGATTGCCTGCGCCAACGTGGCGAATTTGCTGCTGGCGCGAGGCGCAGGGAGGCAGCGGGAATTGAGCCTGCGCCTGGCGCTAGGGGCGGGACGAGGACGCCTGATGCGGCAATTGCTGACGGAAAGCGTCGTGCTGGCACTGGTGGGCGGCGCGGGCGGGGTGTTGGTGGCGGGATGGGCGCTGGCGCCACTGGCGCGGCTGGGCCGGAATAACCTGCCCAATTTGCCGCCGGCCGGTTTGAGCTGGCCGGTGCTGCTGTTCACGGCGGGCATCGCCGTCGTCACCGGGTTGCTCTTTGGGTCCATGCCGGCGTGGCAGGCGGCGCGCGGCGATCCACAAGCGGGGCTGAAGGAAGGCGGCCGGTCCGCCGCCGCAGGCGCGCGATCCGGGGCGCGCAACGCACTGATTGTGGCGGAGGTAGCGCTGACGCTGGTGCTGCTGGCCGGCGCGGGATTACTGATCACCAGCTTCTGGCGGCTGGAAAATGTGCCCAGCGGATTCCGCCAGCCGAGCCATCTGCTGACGGCACAGCTGGAACTACCCAAGTCTGCCTATCCCGATGCTGCGCGCCTACGCGCCTTCGGTGAAGCATTGGAGAGGCGCATGGCGGCAATGCCGGGAGTGACCAACGCTGCGCTGGTTACAGTACAGCCGCTTAGCGGCAGCAACATTAGCCTGTCCTTTAGTCTACCGGGCATCGCGCAAGGCGCGGCGGCGCACCATTTGTCCGCGGATCTGGATGGCGTGAGTCCAAGGCTATTCGCCACGTTGGGCATCCCGGTCGTCTCCGGGCGCGCGTTTCGCGCGACGGACGCCGCGGGCACCGCGCCGGTGGCGATCATCAATGAGACGCTGGCGCGGCGATTTTACCCGTACGAAAGCCCCATCGGACACACGCTAACAATCAGCGCGCCAGCGAGCATTGTCCCGCTGGGTTCGACGCCGAGGACCATCGTCGGGGTGGTGGGCGACAGCAAATACACCAGCCTCGGGAAGCCGGCGGGGCTGCACATCTATGTACCGTATGCGCAGACGCCGCTTCCCTTTCTGGCGCCGATGGTGCGGACGGCAGGACCGGCGGCGGCAACCGAGGCGGATCTGCGCGATGCGATCCACGCGGTCGCTCCCAACTTGGTGGTGGGCAACATGGAGCCGATGTCGCGCGTGATCGCCGCGTCCCTGGCGCCGCAGCGGTTCAGTTTTTTGCTGCTGACGCTCTTTGCCGGGCTGGCGTTGGTGCTGGCGGCGGTTGGCGTGTTTGGCGTCGTCGGCTACACCGTCACGCAGCGCACGGGAGAAATCGGCGTGCGCATGGCCCTCGGGGCGCAGCCGCGCGCGGTGCAGCGGATGGTTTTGTGGCAGGGCCTGCGGCTGGGCCTAATCGGCGCCGGCATCGGAATCGCGGTCGCGGCGCTGCTGACGCGGCTGCTTGCCGGCATGTTATTCGGCGTTTCTGCTTTCGATCCGCTGACATTCGCCCTGGTCACGGTCGGCATGGTCCTGTTGGTTTTGCTGGCCAGCTACTTCCCTGCCCGGCGCGCCGCGCGCATCGCCCCGCTGGAGGCGTTGCGCTACGAGTAATCGCGGATCGCGCCGCGGCGCCGCCCCGGGCGCGCCCCGGCGGATCCCGGGAATGGAGCGAATTCAGGCCGGTTGCCCCAGGGATCCGTCATTGGCTTAAAGCGGGGGCCAGCGTGCAGCGAGCGGTCCAGGAGGGCGCGCCTGCCCATTGCAATTCCGCGAGAGCGGTTTCCAGGCTGGCGTGCTGGATCGCAACGACCGGCGCATCCCAGTGGGTTAAAAGCCAGGCAGCGAGCGGTGACACAGGCGATCCGGCTCAGAGAGCGGCACGACCATTAGGCGGCGGAGCGCTTGCGGCGATGCGAGGCTTTCTTGTCCGCTGCCGGGGCGCCATTTGGCTTTCTTTCCTTCGCCCCCTGCGCCAAGCTGCGCTTTAGGGCGTCCATGAGATCCACGACCGGAGCCAAGCGGGGCGCCTTTTCCTTGGGTTTCGCCGGTCGGCCCTCCAACTTTGCAGCGACCAGAGCCTCCAGGCGTTCGCGATACGTGTCATGGTATTGGCTGGGGTCGAAGTTTTGCTTCCAGCCGGAGATCAATTGCTCGGCCAGACGCAACTCCTCCGCGGTGACCGCGTTGTCCTCCCCGGCCGCGGCGCCAAAGCCTTCAGCCACGCGGAGTTCATCCGCGTAATACAGGGTGTGCAGCAGCAACCCGGCGGGCTGCTGGGCGGCGTTCGGAACGCCGGCTAGGCGGCTGGGGCGCAGGGCGGCCAGGTACTCGCGGTTGTGCATGGACAGCTTGGCGAGGGCATGGAAGCCGGTGTGCTCCATGGCTGCGAACAGCAGCCGGTAGGGGCGCAGGCCGGCGGGCTCGGGAAGCAGGTAATAGGAGGATTCAAACCACAACGGATCTATTTCCGCGGCGCGGCAGAAGGCCAAAATTTCCATTTGCCTCTGCGTGGCCGGCGCCGCCTGGCGAATTTCCTCTTCACTCAGGGTGACGTATTCTCCCTTGGCATATTCATAGCCTCGCAGGCTCTCATTGCGGGGAACGACGGCGCCGTCCTCGGGACAGACCATCTGTTGCTTGAGCCGCACGTGATCCTTGGCGTGCAGGAGATGAAAGCTGACCCGCTCGCCCCGGGCCCCGGAAAACAGGCGAACCGGCAGCGTGACCAGGCCGAAAGTGAGATAGCCGCTCCACACCACCGCCATGCAGACAAAAGATGGCGCCGCGCCGGCCGTGGTTTCCAGCCACGCAAGGGAAGCAGCCGGGAATGGCAACCCGAGAGCCTCTCCCGGGCTCTCATCCCGTTGGAGGGAGAGTGTATGCGGCGATGGTGGCCTCTGGTTTTCTTCTTTGCGCTTCTGCCCTCGGCGGTGTTGCTGCTGGTGGCGCCTACTTTTTCCGCAACCTCGAATCGCGACGATGATATCTCGCGCATTCAGGCCGCCACGCGCATTTTTCGCCATACGACCATCCCCTCGGGCATCCTGCACGGCGCCAAGTGCATTGCCATCATTCCGGGAGAGAAGCATTTCGCCCTGGGAATCGGCGGACAGTACGGCAAGGGGCTCGTCACTTGCCGCAACCACAACCGCTGGTCGGCCCCGGCGTTCATCGCGTTGGCGGGAGTCAGTTACGGCTTCCAGATCGGCGGCCAATCCAGTGATATGGTGCTGATCTTCCAAAGCAAGCACGGCTTGGAGAGCATGCTCAGCAATAAGATCAAGATCGGCGCTAGCGCCAGCGCCGCGGCCGGCCCGATCGGGCGGAAAGCGGAAGCCAGCACCAATCCCTCCCTAAACGCGGCGATCTTGACCTATTCCCGCAGCCATGGCGCCTTCGTTGGGGTGGACTTAAGCGGCGCCGTGGTTCAGCCCGACGATACCGGCAATATCGCCATGTACGGCAAGGCGACGCGGCATGAGGAAGTCCTGGCGGGCACGGTGCCCCCGCCGGCCCAGGCCATTCCGCTGCTGCGGGAAATCGCGCGCGTCACTGCGGCGCTACCACCCAAAGGTCCGGTGCTGCGAGAGCCATCCCATGCCGTCCCGCACGGGGTGAAGTGAGACCGCGAAGCGAAGCATCGCCGCAGTGGCCCGGCGGATGGAGTTCAGTGGGACAACGCCCGCAGGCGGCGGCCGATTTGGTCGCTGGCTTCGCCCGCGATCATAGGCGCCAGATATTGCGCCAAAACTTCATCCACCGCATTCAGGGCAGCGGCCAAATCCACCTGGGCACGGGAGTTAGGTGCGGCGGCCATGGCCTCGCGCCACGCCGACAACAAGACATCTTCCGGCTCGGCGGCGGCCGCCGGTTTGGGCGCGGGAGGCGCCGCTTGCGGAGCGGACTCCACCGCAGTCTTGAGTTCGGCCAACGTCGCCAGCCAGCTACCCGGCGCGGGGGCGGCGGAGGCGGACAGCAGTGGGCCGGCGTCGGCGGCAGCGGCGGCTGCCGGCGGAGGAGTGGCGGGCATGGGCGTTACATCGTCTTCTGAAACCACCTCCAACGCTTCCACCTCCCAACGCGGGCGAATCGGTTCCGCCGGAGCGGAAAATGCGTGGGGTGGCTGGTCGGATGCTTCCACGGCCGGGAATGGCAAGGCCGGGACCGCTTCCAGCGTGTCCGGCTCAGCGGCGGAATCCACCGCGGCGGCAGACACCGCTGGTCCCCGAGCGGGGGCGGGCGATTCCACCCGCGGCTCGGATTCGCCCGCGCCGAAATCGGTTTCGACTTCCGGTGCAGGTTCAGTGCGCGGCGCAGCGGACATGGGTTCGCTGGCGGCCGAGGCGGACTCTTCAGCCGGGGCCGGCGGGCGATCGTCGCCCACCGCTTCCCTGGCGTCTAGAGCTGAGGCAGCGCCCTCGGCGGCGGCATTCGTCTTCACGGTCGCATCCCCGGCGGCGGCGGGGACGGCGACTTTGCCGGACTTCGCCAGAAGTGTCTGAACGGTGCGCTCCAGCGCCGACGGAATGAACGGCTTTTGAATGACGTCGTCAGCACCGGCGCGGCGCCCTTCGCCCGCGTCATACAACTCGAAGGCGGCCAACGCCAGCAGGACGGGAAGGCTTGTCCATTCGGGGCGCTCACGGATGCGCTGGCAAACTTCCAGCCCGGTCAACCCAGGCATGGAGGTGTCGGCAATGACCAGATCAAATGGCCGGCCTTCCAGCTGCTGCAATGCCGCGGAGCCATTGCTAACCGTGACCACCTCATACCCCAACTCGGAGAGAATGCGGCTGCCGTCACGCTGCGCATGCTGGCTGTCATCGGCGAGTAGGATGCTGTAGGCCACGGCAACATCCTTTCACAAAATTGGTCCCAATGGCTATGAAATTGGCCCTCCGCCCAGCTAGCTTTCCTGCGTCCTGGCCGGAAGGGCGGGAGAAAATGGAACCATGGACAGGTCGGAGGATTGGCGCGCGCAAGACCGGGAGACCATCGTTGCCGTGGCCACTCCCGCCGGACGGGGAGGCCTGGGGATCGTCCGCCTTTCCGGCCCCCGCGCCGCGGACGTCGCGCGGGCGATTTTGCGCTTAGAGGACGGAGCGGTTCCGGCGCTGGTTCCCCGCCAGGTGCGGCGGATGATTTTCCCCGTTGCGGTGGCTCAGCCCAATGGCGCCGGTCGCGAGCCCACGCAGGGCGCCGGTGCTTTGGATGAAGTCTTGGTGACCTACTTCCCGGCCCCCCGCTCCTACACCGCGGAGGATGTGGTGGAAATTTCCGGGCACGGGGCGCCGGTGCTCCTGGCGGCGATTGTGCAGGCGGCGGTAGGTGCGGGGGCCCGTTTGGCCGCCCCGGGCGAATTCACCCGCCGGGCGTTTCTCCATGGACGGCTGGATTTGGCCCAGGCGGAAGCGGTGCATGACCTGATCTCCGCGGAAACGCTTTGGCAGGCCCGGGTGGCGGCGCGGCAAATGCAAGGGTCGGTAGCCCGCCAGCTCGGGCCGTTGCGGGAGGTCCTGGTGGAATGGATTGCCCGACTCGAGGCAGGGATTGACTTCGCCGAAGACGATGTTCCCGTGGCGAGCGATCCATTCATCGCCGCCGGCATTGCCGAACTGGATCGGCAGACGGCGCGGGCATTGGCGGGTTTTCGCCACGGGCGCATCGTGCGCGAAGGATTGACGGTGGCGATCGTCGGTCGGCCGAACGTGGGCAAGTCCAGCCTGTTCAATGCGCTGTTGGCGAGCGAGCGAGCCATCGTGACGGCCGCGCCGGGCACCACGCGGGATACGATCGCGGAGGCCATGGATCTGGATGGCATCCCGCTGCGATTGGTGGATACCGCCGGGCTGCGGCAAGGGGAAAGCGAGCCGGAGGTGCTGGGAATCGAGCGCAGCTGGCAGGCGGCCGCCGATGCAGAGCTGGTTCTGGCGCTTTTTGACGGTTCCCAACCCCTCCAGCCGGAGGACACGGCGCTGCTGCACCGGCTAGCGCATTGGCCCCATTGCCTACCGGCCCTGAACAAATGGGACCTTGCGCCCCGCCTGAGCGCAGCCGAGCTGGCAGCTGCATGGGCTGGGGCGGGGGGCGATTGGATGGCTGGGGAAGCGGTTCCGTTAGTTTCCGCGCGCACGGGAGGCGGCGTCCAGGCGCTGCGGAGCCAGCTACGGCGGCATTGCCTGCCTGACCTAGACGGAAACGGTGACTTTTTGACCAATGCGCGCCATGCCGACTGTTTGCAGGAACTGCAAAACGCGCTGCGGCGGGCGGCGGCGGCGCTGGCGGGCGGCCTGCCGCACGAAGCGGTGCTGGTGGATCTGCATGCGGGGTTGCGGAGCCTGGATGAGATCACCGGGCCAACGACGACCGAAGATATACTGGGAGTGATCTTTGCGCGCTTTTGCGTGGGCAAGTGAGCCGGGCCACGGGTGGGCGCGGGTTGAAACCTGACGCCGCCGGATGTCGTCTTAAATATGAGCGCGTTTCTCACCCCCCACCCCATGCGGAGCCTGCCGATGCCCCGGTTCTCGCTGCTGTCTCCATTGCGCCGCATCCGCATGCGTCCCCTTCTTCGCCACTGGGCCCCGCAGGTGGCGCTGAGCCTGCTGCTGGCGCCGGCGCTCTGCATTCCGCTGATGGCGCAGAAGTACAACCCCAGCAAGCAGAAGCCGATCAATGACGTCTACCTCATCGGCCATCGCAATGTCGCCGGGGGATTGAATTTCTATTCAGCGAAAAAGGCGCTGGCCATGGGCCAGGCCTGGGCGCACCAAATCCTGGCCACCAGCGTGGTCATCAAGGATCCGGTGGTGGATGAGTTTGTCAACCGCCTGGCGCAGAACATAGTGCGCAACTCCGACGTCCACATCCCGGTCACGGTCTACGTTTTGCGCAATCCGCAAGTCAATGCCTTCACCCTGCCCGGCGGATATTTTTTCGTCAACAGCGGCGCCATCGTGGCCCTGCACGATGAGGACGAGTTGGCGGGGGTAATGGCGCACGAACTGGGTCATGTCGCCTGCCGGCATGTGACCAAAAAGATGACCCAGCGTGACCTGCTGTCGCTCGCCTCGATTCCGCTGGTGATCGCCGCCGGTCCGGGGCTGGCGGGGCTGGGAGCGGAAGAAGCGGCCAATGTCGCCCTGCCTTTGCAGTTTGAGCGCTTCTCCCGCGCGGACGAGCGGGAGGCCGATTGGCTCGGGATTCAGTATCTGTGGAAAGCGGGCTTCGACCCGAACGGACTCGTGCGCGCGTTTCAAACCCTGGAGAAGGATCAGCAAACGCAACCGGGATTTATGGCCCGGGCGTTTGCCAGCCATCCGCAGACCCCGGCGCGGATCAAGCGCAGCGACATGGAAATCCGGGATTATCTGCCCCCGCGCCCCGAGTATATCGTCAATACCTCGGCATTCAATCAGATGCAGATGAGGCTGAAAAAGATCCTCCACGGGGCCAAGGTCGGAAAGCCGGCGGCGCCGCCCAAGTCGGCGCTCCCGGGTCCGCCGGTCCTCAAACGGCCCAGCAGCCATTAGCGGTCCAGAACGGGAACATCTTTGGCGTATTCCCGATTTCATACCGGCGGGGAGAGTTCCCCCCGGACAGGTCATCCTTCCGGCGCTGATCTTCGTCTAAAGTGAGTGAGTTCCTTGTAGAAAGGTGAGTGGAACGTGAACACATCTCAACTGCAACGGTCACTGGATGAATTGCGGCGCGAGCAGGTGCGGCTGAATCAGGCGATTCGCACGCTGGAGGAATTGCTGTCCGGGGCGCCCAGCAACCGGCTGAGTCCCGAGGGCCGGGCGCGTATCTCGGAAGCGGCCAAGCGGCGCTGGGAGGAACACCGCCGGCAACATGCCGCCAAAACGGCGGCGCGCGCCGCCAAGACGGCCCAGCCCTCCACCCACCGGGCGGCTTAGCGTCGGCGCATCCGGTCGGCGCGATGCACGACCAGGTAGCTTTTTGCCTGGTCGTAGGCTGCCCGCGGCAAATAGCCGCGCAGCAATAGAGTGCGTTTGGAGCGGAACGGCCGGGCGGCAATGATGCGTGCGGCCAAGGCGGGGGTCAACCCGGGAATACGCTCCAGCTGAGATAGCGAGATCTGATTGAGGTCCTCAGGCCGGCTGCGGCGATGACCATACCGGTACCCGCGCCGCCTGGGGTGCTGCGGTGTACGGCGGAAGGGCCGGTTGCGCGCTTCCCTGCCGACGCGCTGCGACCGCCGCAAGGCGTTCCGGCGGCGAGACCGAAGGTAGCTGGTGTCGGAGAATAGGCGCGGCGAGCGCCGCGCCGGATCGCGGTAATCGCGTCGAGACGCCGGCGCGCGACCGTCAGGACTGACCGCCGCCGTGGGTGCGCGTGCCGCCAAGGGATAATTCGGCAAGCGATACGCGAAGATTCTCTGGCGATGGCTGCCGCAGCCGGCGGCGCTGGCAGTGGCGCAGAGTAGCAGCAACAATTCCGCCCCGCCGCGCAGACAGCGGTTGCTTTGCATAGCCTCCAGACTCCTGCAATCGCAGCGCTAGCGGCAATCCGCCCAAACGGGGGCGGTGCACGGATCGCGGGGGCGCGCGATGTTGCCAGGGTGGTGCAGGCGCGCCAATCAAGGCAGGACGCCCCCGCCGGCGGCGGCGCCCGCGCCGGTCAATTCCTCGCGTGAAGGGAGCAGCAGATCCGGCCGCGCGACTGGCGCCTAGCCGCCGAGTTCCGTGGATTGATACTCGACGCTGGGACGCCCAATCAAACGTTGAATGCGCTTGGGAATGGGCGGGTGCGTGGAGAACAAATTGGCGAACATTTGCCGCGTCCGCGGCTGGATGATGAACAAGTGCGCGGTCGAGGCGGTGGCCGCCATGGGCCGGACATGGGCGTAATTCTGCAGCTTTTCCAGCGCCCGCGCCAATGCCACCGGGTTGCCGGTCCACTTGGCGCCGCTTTCGTCAGCCGCGTATTCGCGGGAGCGGGAGATCGCCATCTGGATCATGAGCGCGGCGATGGGCGCCAGGATCATCAGCGCCAGCGCCCCGAATACGCCCCCGTCGCCGCGGTCGCGCTCCCCGCCGAAGCCGCCGAACATCGCCGCCCAGCCGGCAAAGCGCGCGATCATCATGATCGCTCCGGCCACGGTGGCGGCGATCGAGCTGATCAAAATATCGCGATTGCGGACATGGCCGAGTTCGTGGCCGAGCACGCCGGTCAACTCCTCGTCATTCAGCAAATTGAGGATGCCGGCGGTGACCGCCACGGAAGCGTGCTGCGGATTCCGGCCGGTCGCGAACGCGTTCGGTGAATCGGTGGGAATGACGTAGACCTTGGGCATGGGCAGGTTCTCCCGGCCCGTCAGATTTTCCAGAATGCGATACACGCGCGGCGATTCTTCCCGGCTGACCGCCTGCGCCCGATAGGTGCGCAGGGCGATTTTGTCGGAATAGAAATAGGAGCCGAAGTTCAGCGCGGCGGCGAAGACCAAGGCGATGATCATGCCCAACTGTCCCCCCAGCCAATCCCCGACCAGCAGGAACGCGAGCGTCAAAATGGTCAGCAGCAGCGTGGTCTTGAAAACTTGCATACGGAATTCAGGTGGCTAGCGGCGGACCCACGGGCCCCCGTTCCACTCCTCTCGACGCATTCTCTCATCCATTTAGATGCGCCTCCCGGCATTCCGGTTTCGGCGGAAGGGCTTGCACGCCGCCGCCCCAAGCCGGTCGTCGTCGGGAACGGTGGTCGGTCCGCCGATCCAGCGGTGCGGAAAGGTCCCACGTTACGCTAGGGAATGGAGTTCCAGCTGGTGAGCGGCTACCAGCCGCGCGGGGATCAGGGGCGGGCGATCGCGGAGTTGATCCGCGCCGCCCGCCAAGGCGAACCCAACCAGGTGCTGCTCGGCGTCACCGGGTCCGGAAAAACCTACACCATGGCCAAGGTCGTCGAGGCGCTCGGCCGGCCGGCGCTGGTGCTGGCCCACAACAAAACCTTGGCGGCGCAGCTGTACCATGAGTTCCGCTCCTTCTTTCCCCACAACGCCGTCGAGTACGTCGTCTCCTACTACGACTACTACCAGCCGGAAGCCTACATTCCCGCCGCCGACGTCTACATTGAAAAAGAAGCGACCATTAATGCCGAGCTGGATAAGCTCCGCCTCTCCGCCACCCGTTCGCTGTTCGAGCGCCGCGACTGCCTGATCGTCGCTTCCGTGTCCTGCATCTACGGCCTGGGCTCGCCGGAGGCCTATTACGGCATGTTGTTGCTGCTGGAAAAGGGGCAGCGCATTCGCCGCGAAGAGATCCTGGCAAAGCTCGTGGAAATCCTCTATGAGCGCGCGGACACCGACTTCCGCCGCGGCACCTTCCGCGTGCGCGGCGATGTGATAGAAATCTATCCGCCCTACGAGGATTACATCCAACGCATCGAGCTGTGGGGCAACCAGATTGAATCGCTGTCGCAGGTGGACCCGTTGCTCGGCCGCGTGCAGCAGAAATTCACCCGGCTGGCGGTCTACCCCAAAACCCACTACGTCATCACGCCGGAGACCAAGGAAAGGGCCCTGCAATCCATCCTCGCCGAGCTGGAGCAATGGCGGCCGCAGTTGCAGCGCCAGGGCAAGGTGATGGAGGCGCAGCGGCTGGAGCAACGCACGCGCTTCGATGTCGAGATGATGCGGGAGATCGGTTATTGCCACGGCGTCGAGAACTACTCCCGCCACTTCACCGGACGCCAGCCCGGCGAGGCGCCGCCGACGCTGCTCGACTATCTTCCTCCCGATGCGCTGGTGCTGGTGGATGAGAGCCATCAGACCGTGCCGCAACTGCGCGGCATGTACAACGGCGACCGGGCGCGCAAGCAGACGCTGATTGATTTTGGCTTTCGCCTGCCCTCCGCATTGGACAACCGGCCGCTGCAGTTCGCCGAGTTCGAAGCCCGCGTCAGCCAGGTGATCTTCGTCTCCGCCACGCCCGGCCCTCATGAACTGACCAAATCCGCCGGCGTGGTGGTGGAGCAGGTGATTCGGCCCACCGGCCTGCTGGATCCGGTCGTCGAGGTGCGGCCCAGCCGCGGGCAGATTGATGACTTGCTGGCCGAGATCCGCGACCGCGCCGCCCTCGGCGAACGCGTGCTGGTCACCACGCTGACCAAGCGCATGGCCGAGGATCTGACCGAGTATTACAGCGAAGCCGGCGTCCGCTGCCGCTACATGCACAGCGAGATCGAGACGCTGGAACGCATCCGCATCCTGCGCGACCTGCGCCGCGGCGACTTTGACGTGCTCATCGGCATCAATCTGCTGCGCGAGGGCTTGGATCTGCCGGAAGTATCTCTCGTCGCCATTTTGGACGCCGACAAGGAGGGCTTCCTCCGCTCCACCGGCTCGCTGATCCAAACCGTCGGCCGCGCGGCCCGGCACCTGAATGGCCGGGCGATCCTGTACGCCGATGTCGAGACGGACTCGATGCGCCAGGCGCTGGCGGAAACCAACCGGCGGCGCGAGATCCAAGCCGCCTACAACCGGGAACACAACATCACTCCCCGCAGCGTTGCCCGGCCGTTGGATATGTCCCTGGTGGCCACTGCCGCCGGTGAACCGGAGGCCCGCGAGGCGGCGCCCGAGCGGGAGATCTCCAGCTTTGCCAATCGCGAGGAGTTGGACGCCTACCTGGCCCAGATGGAGGCGGAAATGCGAGAGGCGGCGGCGGCCTTCGAATTTGAGCGCGCCGCGGCGATTCGCGACCGTTTGCGCGGGCTGCGTGAGATGCGTCTGGAGACCTAAAGCTGGCATACACTACTGCTGTGGAGCGGGCGCTGTGACCGAGAACATCGTGGATGGCATTCGCCGGGTCGTCCAGGATCTTTTGGTCCCAGAACTGCGCGAGCTGCGCGCTGAATTCAACGCGCAGCGCTCCGAGGTGGACAAGCGCCTTGATGCAATGGACAAGCGCCTGGACTCAATGGACCGGCGGCTGGACGCCATGGACCAAAAGGCGGATGCCCGCCATGCCGAGCTTCTGGCCGCCTTGCGCGAAAGCCGTGCAGCGATCGAGCTGACAATTATGCGCGATCTTGCCGCCCTCCGCGAGCGGGTCGCGGTGCTGCGATTGCCGCGACTGCGGCGCCGGCGCCGTTCAGCAGGTTGCGTCCGCCGGCCGAGTCCAAGGTAGAGATGTGCAACTGCGGCGCGTAGAGCGCCCAGTTCACCGTCATCACCCCCATGCCCAAAAACAGCGCCAGCCCCGCGCGCAGCGCTAGGCCGGTTCCTGGGCCGGCGAGAAGCTCCGCGCCCGGAGCCAGTGGCTGATAGCCCAGCGCCCGGATGGCGGCTTTGACGCGCTCTTGCCCGTCGCCGGCTTCCGGCGCCAGTTCGATCTCGGCACTCCCGCTAGCATAATTCACCGCCGCGGCGCGCACGCCGGGCAATTGGCGCAAATAGCGCGCAATGCCCCATGCGCAGGAGGCGCACCACATTCCCCCGATTTGGTAGGTCAGTATTCGCCCGGTTCCGCTTGCCGTTCCCGCCGCGCGGCTCGCCAGGTCGGTGTCCGGCGCCGCCGCGCCGGCAGCGGGCGTCACCCCCAGCCGGGCAGACAGAGCGTACACTTCCGCGCAGCCCGGGCAGCAGAACGTGTGCCACGCGCCGGCGATCGCTTGCTCCCGCCCTGCCGCGGCGGGCCGGCCGCATAATGCGCAGACGACGGCTTCGGCGGCGGGCATCGGCCCTCGGCAGAGATGCCGCCTACGGCGCGACCGTCGCTCGCGCCTGGCCCCGTCCCGCGCCGGGCCCGCGCGCCTAGAAGCGGAAGGCCAGGCCCGTCGCCAGCTCAAGATTGCTGCCGCCGAAGTTCCCCTGCGGGCTCAGCAGAAAAAGGTCGCCAACGCCGGCTCGCCAAGTCCATCGCCGGCCTAGCCGATGCGCGGCGGAGACACCGGCATACAGGGCAAAGCTGGCGATGGTCGTACCGAAACCGCCAAACGTTGCACATTGGCAGAGATCTCCAAAAAAGACGCCCGGCTGCGCGCTGGCATCCAAGCGCCAGGCCCGACCGGAGAAGAGCCGAAATCGGGGGCCAAAGGTCAACCGGTTCTGCCAGGACCCGTCCGAGCGGATGAAGTCCTCCGCTCCCGTCAGGCTCCAACGCCCGTGCACGGCGAAGGCGACGTCAGCGCCGAAGCCGGCGTTCAGGCTCTAAGCCGATCCCACCACGGCGGAGGGCGTGGTCACCGGGTGCACCGTGCCCACCGCGATGAGTCGGATACCCACGGCAACCCGCCGCGGCGACTGCCCTTGCGCAGAAACCGCGCCCAGCGCAACCACTATCGCCAAGACGGACAGCCGGAGCCGCGGACCATGGCCGCCACGGCCGCCGCCGGCGCCCGCGCGCCGGCCCAAGCCGCCCGATGTAACGGACACGCGCATGGGTGATAAATAACACGCTGCTGAGCCGTTTGCTACTTAGTAGGCCGTGTTACTTCACCCATCCTGAACCGCCGCCTCGACCGTTCTCCCGCCCCCGCGTGCTGCGCCGACCTCCTCCAGAAACCCGCCTATGCTATATTGTATTTTCAATGACTCGGTGCTCACATCGCCACGCCCCTCATTCCCACGCGCACGGCGCGCGCGGCTCTGGGCTGCTCTGAGCACGGGACATCCCAGTTTTCGCGCCCGCCGCCTCATCGCGGCGGGCGTTTTGTTTTAGTGGTCACCGGAGAAGCTCCATGGAATTGGCATTTGAAAAATCGGAACTCCTGCCCGCCATCGTGCGGCACGCCCGCCAAGGCGACGTGTTGATGCTGGGCTATATGAACCGCGAGGCGTGGCGGCGAACCTTGGAAACCGGGTTTGTCACCTTCTACAGCCGCTCGCGCCAAAAGCTGTGGGTGAAGGGCGAAACCAGCGGGAACCGCCTGCGTTTGATCCGCGTCTTCACCGACTGCGACGGCGATGCGATCCTGGTCGAAGCCGAGATTGAAGGCCGCCAGGCGGTTTGCCATGAAGGCTTCCGCGGCTGCTTTTTCCGCGAATGGCGCGGCGAGGGCTTCGAGGTCCAAGGCCGCCGCGTCTTCGATCCCGCCGAGGTCTACGGACGATGAGCAAACTGAAGCTGGGCATTCCCAAGGGCAGCCTGCAAGACGCGACCATTCAGCTGTTCGACCGCGCCGGCTATCACATCTACGTCCACTCCCGCTCCTACTTCCCTTCCATTGACGACCCCGGGATCGAATGCATGCTGATCCGCGCACAGGAAATGGCGCGCTATGTCCAAGACGGCATTCTGGACGTCGGCCTGACCGGGCGCGACTGGGTGCTGGAAAACAACGCCGACGTCCATACCGTTTGCGGCCTGGTTTACGCCAAGCAAAGCTTCTCCCAGGTGCGCTGGGTGCTGGCGGTGCCGGAGGATTCGCCCGTCCGCTCGGCGCAGGATCTGCAAGGCAAGACCGTGGCGACCGAATTGGTTGGAGTCACCCGCCGCTACCTCCAGGAGCACGGCGTCACCGCCAACGTCGAGTTCAGCTGGGGCGCCACCGAGGTCAAGCCGCCGGTGCTGGCCGACGCCATCGTGGAGGTGACCGAAACCGGCGCCTCGCTGCGCGCCCACCAGTTGCGGATCGTGGACACGGTGCTGGAATCCCACACCCAGTTGATCGCCCATCGCGCCGCCTGGGCCGACACGGCCAAGCGGGAAAAGATCGAGACCATCGCCCTGCTGCTCAACGCCGCCATCGCCGCGCACGGCCGCGTGGGCCTGATGTTGAACGTCAAGAAGAGCGAATTGGACGCGGTGTTGGCGGTGCTGGAGGCCCTGAAGCGCCCCACCATCTCCGCGCTCAGCGATCCCGATTGGATCGCCGTGAATACGGTCATTGAGGAACGCCGCGTGCGGGAGATCATTCCGCGCCTAAAGGCGGCTGGAGCGCAAGGAATCGTCGAGTATCCGCTGAATAAGGTGGTGCTGTGAGCGCAAAAGCGCGCGGTGGACCCAGTCGTAGCCCGCGACGCGGTACGGGCGGGCCAGGCTCCGCGCTCCGTATAATGCCGGCTACCCCCGCGACGGTCGCCGCGCTGCGGGCCGGGTCGCGCCGCGATGGCGACCGCGCCCGACCGGTGGCGGCGCGCATCGTCGCCGACGTGCGCCGCCGGGGCGCCGCGGGGCTGGAAGCTTGGCGCCGCCGCCTGGAACGCCCCGCCGGCGCCGCCGCGCCCCGGCCCTTGCGCGTTCCCCCAGGGGAACTGTCCCGCGCTTGGCGCCGCCTGCCGGCGGATCTGCAAGCCGCGCTGCGCCAGGCGCAGGACCACATCCGCCAAATGGCCATCTGGCAGCGCCCGGCGGAGTGGACGCGGGAGATCGCTCCCGGCGTTCAGGTGCGCCAAATCGTCCGGCCGCTGGATAGCGTCGGCTGCTACGTGCCCGCCGGTCGCCATCCCCTGCCTTCGACCCTGCTGATGACCGCCGTGCCGGCGCGCGCCGCCGGGGTCGCGCGCATCGCCGTGGCCTGTCCCGATCCCGGCGACGCGGTCTTGGGCGCGGCCTGGCTTGCCGGTGTAACCGAGGTCTACCGCATGGGCGGAGCCCAGGCCATCGCCGCCCTAGCCTATGGCGCCGGGCCGATTGCGGCGGTGGAGAAAATCGTCGGGCCCGGCAATAGCTTCGTCACCGCGGCCAAGCAAATCGTTTGGCCCGATTGTGAGATTGATTTTCTCGCCGGCCCCACGGAAATCCTTTGGCTCGCCGATCGCCGATCGCCGCCCGCCTACATCGCCGCCGACCTCATTGCCCAAGCCGAACACGATCCCGAAGCCTGCGCCTGGGCCGTGGTGCTTTCGCGCCACCAGGCGGCGGAACTGGCGGCGGCGGTGTCCGAGCAGCTCGAAGCCGCGCCCAACTCCGTCGCCCGGCAATCCCTGCGCCGGCGCGGCGCCATCCTCGTGGCGCGGAATCGAGCCCATGCCATGGCCATCGCCAACGATCTCGCCGCCGAGCACGTCACCTTGCCCGCCGCTTGGCTGCCGGACCTGCGCTCAGCAGGCTCGGTTTTTCTCGGCGCCTACTCGCCCGTAGCAGCGGGCGATTATCTGACCGGTCCCAATCACGTTTTGCCCACCTCCGGTGGCGCGCGCCGCCGCGGCGGGTTGTCGGTGGCGGATTTTCTCAAAGTCATCACCGCGCAGAAACTGTCTCGCGCCGGCCTGGACCGCGTCGCACCGGCCATCACCACCTTGGCCCGCACGGAAGGGCTCGAGGCCCACGCCCGCTCCATCGAGATGCGCTCGGCCGGTGCGGCGCAATCGCCCGCCCGGAGGCGCAAATGACCCGCGACTCCGAAGCCCTGAAGCCGCGGGCCGCCGTCGCCGCCATGCGCCCCTACCACCCGCCCTTGGAGGGCCGCGACGGCCTGCGCTTGGACTTCAATGAAAACACCAGCGGCTGCTCCCCGCGCGTCATCGCGGCGCTGCGCTCGCTAACCGCCGAAGACCTGGCTCGCTATCCCGAATACGGCCCGGCGCAGGCGGATATCGCCAGCCATTTTGGCTTGGATCCCGCCCGCGTCCTGCTGACCAACGGCGTGGACGATGCGATTTTCCTCACCCTCACCACCTTCGCGGATCCCGGCGAGACCGTCGTCATCGCCGAGCCCACCTTCGCCATGTATCGCTTCTATGCCGAACGTGCCGGCCTGCGCATCGAAGCCCTGCAATACCAGGATCTGCCCGGCGCTCCCGGCCAGGGACGGGTGTTTCACCTCGACCCCGCCGCCATTTCCACCGCCCTGGCGCAGTCACCACATCCCCGCGTAGTGATCGTCGCCAATCCCAACAATCCCACCGGTTCCCTGCTGCCCAACCGCGCCATCTTGGAATTGGCCGCCGCCCATCCCGCCACGCTGTTTTTCGTGGATGAGGCCTACGCCGATTTCACTCCCGATCCCGCCGGCCTTCTCGCCGCCGTCGAGCGGCAGCCCAATCTGGTCGTTGCCCGGACGTTTTCCAAAGCCCATGGACTGGCTGCCGCGCGCCTGGGCATTCTGGTGGCGCCGCCCGCCCTGGAACCCTACCTGCGCCGCGCGCATGCGCCCTACAACGTCAACGCCTTGGCTCTCATCTGCGCCCGCGCCGCCCTCGCCGACGCGGATTGGCTGGCCGAGTATCGCCGCCAAACCTTGGCCAGCCGCGAGCGCCTGCAAGCCGCCCTCGCCGCCCTGGGCCTCACGTGGTGGCGCAGCGCAGCCAACTTCGTCCTGTTCCAGGCGGAAGGCGGCCCGGCACGGAACCGCCCGGCGGCGGAATTGGTCCAGTTCTGCCGTTCCCGCGGCATCCTGGTCCGCGACCGCGGCCGCGACGTTGCCGGCACGGTCCGCATCACCTGCGGCCCGCTGGCCGATACCGATCGGGCCATCGCCTTGTTGCAGGAGTACTATCGCGCTCCGCGGGGCCGCGCTCCGCGGGGCGGAGTCCCGCCGGACCCAGCGGCCCCGCCGCCCGCAACCCGCTCATCCCCGCCAGCGCCGGCCCGGTCCGGCACGCCTTCACAAGCCCATGCCGGCGCGCCGGCCTCCAGCGCCACGCCTCCCGGATCCGCGCCGTCCCAGCCTGCGGCGACTCCTCGGCCGACAAAAGGCAATGCCCTGCCCGTGGCGGTCTTCGACATGGATGGTGTCCTCGTGGACGTCAGCGGCTCCTACCGCCGCGCCATCGCCGCCACCGTCGCGGCCCTCGGCGGCGCAGGGGTCGAGCCCGTCGCCGATGCCGAAATCCAAGCCATGAAGGACGCCGGCGGCTACAACAATGATTGGGACCTATCCCGTGAATTGCTGCGCCGCCGCGGCGTGGAAGTTCCGCGCGAGACGGTGATCGCCGCATTCAACCGCCTCTATCACGGCGAAAACGGTGACGGCCTGCGCCGTACGGAGCGCTGGCTGCTGCCCCCACCGGCGCTGACCGCTTGGCGCCGCCGCTATCGCCTGGCGATCTTCACCGGCCGCCCGCGCGGCGAGGCCGAAACCGCGCTGCGCGAATTCGGCGTCGCCGCGGCGTTCGAGTGCTGCCTCGGGCTGGAGGACGTAGCCCGCGGCAAACCCGCGCCCGACGGCCTGCTGATCCTGGCCGACCGCTTAGGCCCGCTCGCCGCCTTCCTCGGCGACACGGTGGATGACGCCGCCTCGGCCCGGGACGCCGCCGTCCCCTTTATCGGCGTCCTGCCTCCGGGCCATGCCGCGCCGCAGGCGCTGGCCCAGCGCTTTACCGCCATTGGCTGCCTCGGCGTGGTCCCATCCGCTGCCGACGCCCTGGCCCTCCTCCCGGAGGCTGTCCGCCTATGACCGCTCCCAACCCATCCCGCCGCCGCTCCCTGCCGCGCGCCGCCGCCTCGCCCCGCCGCGCTCGCCTGCGCCGCGAAACCGCGGAGACGCAAATCGCGGTGCATTTGGTTCTCGCCGGTCGCGGCCAATACGACGTCGCCACCGGCATTCGCTTCCTGGATCACATGCTGGAGCTTTTCGCCCGCCATGGCGCCTTCGATCTGCGCCTCCGCGCCACCGGCGATTTGGACGTGGATCAGCACCACACCGTCGAGGACGTCGGCCTGGCCCTGGGGCAGGCCTTCGCCCAAGCGCTCGGCGATCGCCGCGGCATTCATCGCGCCGGCTGGTTCGTCATGCCCATGGATGAGACGCTGGCCCTCGCCGCCGTGGACCTGAGCGGACGCCCCCATGCCGTCTGCCAACTGAACATTCGCGCCGGGCGCATCGGCGACCTGCAAACCGAACTGCTGGCGGATTTTTTCGCCGGCTTTGCCCAAGGCGCCGCCGCCAACGTGCATGTCAAAACGCTCTATGGCCGCAGCAGCCATCATTTAGCCGAGGCCGTCTTCAAGGCATTTGCCCGCGCTCTGCGCGCCGCCTGCGAGCGCGATCCGCACCTGCGCCAGGTTTTGCCCTCCACCAAAGGCCTGCTATGATCGCCATCGTTGATTACGGCGCCGGCAATCCTGCCTCGGTCGCCCGCGCGCTGGAGGCGCTCGGCTATCCCGGCCGCATCACCGCCGATCCCGCGCAGGTCGCCGCCGCGGAAAAAGTCATCCTGCCCGGCGTCGGCCATTTCGGCGCGCTCATGGCCGCCCTCGACGCCCGCGGCCTGCGCGCCGCGCTGCAGGCGTTTTTCGCCTCCGGCCGCCCCTTCCTCGGCATCTGCATCGGGTTGCAGGTGCTGTATGAGGGCAGCGAGGAAGCCCCCAACTGCCCCGGCTTTGGCGTCTGGCCGGGCCATGTGCGGCGCTTTCCCGCCGGCCGTAAAGTTCCGCACACCGGCTGGGCGGAAGTGACCGGCCTGCGGCCCTCGCGCATTCTCGCCGGCACCGGCTTGGTCCCCAGCTTCTATTTCACCCACGCCTACTTCGCGCCGCCCAGCGCCGAAACCACCTACCTCGGCCATTATCCCGAGCCCTTCACCGCCGCGGCGGAGAGCGGAAATATCCACGGTGTCCAGTTCCATCCGGAAAAATCGGGCGCGGTCGGCCGCCTGGTCCTGGAGAATTTCGTCACTCTGCCGCGCGCCGCGCCCGTGGCCATCCCCGCCCGCTCGCAACCCCGCACCGCGCCGTACCGCCGCATTATTCCCTGCCTGGATGTCCACGGCGGCCGGGTGGTCAAGGGCGTCCGCTTCGCCGCCCTGCGCGACAGCGGCGACCCCGCGGAACTCGCCGCGGCCTACGACCAATCCGGCGCCGACGAGCTGGCGCTCCTGGATGTTTCCGCCAGCCGCGAGGGCCGCAATACCCTCATCGGCACCGTCGCCGCCGTCGCCCGCCAGCTCCGCATTCCCTTTCTCGCCGGCGGCGGCGTCGCCTCGCTCGCCGATGGGGAGCGCTTGCTGGCCGCCGGCGCCGACAAGGTGACCGTCAACACCGCCGCCGTCAACCGCCCGCAATTGATCGGCGAACTGGCCGCCGCCTTCGGCTCCCAAGCCGTGGTGGTCGCGGTGGATGCCCGCCGCGGCGAAGCCGGATGGACCGTCTTTACCCACGGCGGCCACCAATCTTCCGGCCGCGATGCCGTCGCTTGGGCCCGGGAGGCCGAATCGCTTGGCGCCGGCGAAATCCTGCTGACCAGCATGGACCGCGACGGCACCCGCTCCGGCTTCGATGACGCCTTGACCGCGGCCGTCAGTGGCGCGGTGCAAATTCCCGTCATCGCCTCCGGCGGCGGCGGTGAACCGGCGGACTTCCGCGCCGTCTTCGAGCAGGGCCACGCCGACGCCGCGCTGGCCGCCTCCATCTTCCACACCGGCGCTCTGTCTCCCCAATCCCTCAAGCAACAGCTCGCGACCGTGGGCGTCGCGGTCCGGACGGCGTAACGTAATTTATGGTGATCCCGGCGATAGATCTGCAAGGTGGCCGCGTGGTGCAGCTCGTCCAAGGCGAGCGCCTCGCCCTAGAACGCGGCCTCGACGAGATGCTGGCGGCGTTTCAGGGCTTTCCCTGGCTGCAAGTCATTGACCTGGACGCCGCCAAGGGCGTGGGCAACAACGATGCCTTGATTCGCCGCTGCTGCCAGGCCGGCTTTCAAGTCCGCTTCGGCGGCGGCGTCCGCTCCCGCGACCGCGCCGAGCAGATTCTACAATGGGGCGCCAGCCGTGTCATCGTCGGCAGCGCCGCCTTCACCGCTGCCGGCGTCAATACCGAGTTTCTCGCCAGCTTGGCGCCGCTCGGCACGGAACGCCTCATTCTGGCCGTGGACAGCCGCCAGGGCCAGGTCGCCATCGGCGGCTGGCGGCGCTTGCTGCCTATCTCCCCCGCCGACGCCGTCCGCCAGGCCGCTCCCTGGGTGGGCGAGTTTCTCTACACCCACATTGATACCGAAGGCCTGATGCAGGGCACTTCCCTGCCCGCCGTCCGCGCTCTTCGCGCCGCCACCGCGCACCGCTTGAGCATCGCCGGCGGCATCGCCAGCCAGGAAGAAATCGCCGCCCTGGCGGCGCTCGACTGCGACGCGGTGCTGGGCATGGCGATCTATACGGGAAAATTGTCTTTGGCGGCGTTGCGCCCCCGCATGGATGACTCAGCGCCGGCGGCGCAAAAGCAAGCGGCGAAGCAATCCCAAGACACGGAGGCTTAATCTTATGAACCTGGCGGAACGGTTGCGCCAAGATATGGTGGCGGCCCTGAAGGGCAAACAAGAACTGCGTCTGTCCACGCTGCGCATGGCGCTGGCCGCGGTGAAATACAAGGAAGTCGAGCGCCGCGCCTCATTGGACGACGCCGGGATCATGCAGGTGCTGGCCACGCTGATCAAACAGCGCGAGGATTCCGCCGAGCAGTTCACCGCCGGCGGCCGTCCCGAGTTGGCCGCCAAGGAGCGCGCCGAGATCGCCATCCTCAATGAATATCTTCCCCAGTTGGTCAGCGATGCCGACATCGAGGCCGCGGTCCGCCAGGCCATCGCCGCCACCGGCGCCACCAGCGCCAAGGACATGGGCGCCGTAATGAAAGCCGCCATGGCCCACTTCGCCGCCGCCGGCCAGCGCGCCGACGGCAAGGCGGTCAACGCCGCCGTCCGCCGCCTTCTGGGCTAAATCGCCGCCGCTCGCCCGCCGCAGCGGAAGTGGGATCGCCGTCCCGGCTGTCATTCGCCGCCGCCCGCCGGGATCAGCCCTGCCCTAGGTACAATCCAATCCCAGCCTGGGGCGCCCAGCCTGGGGGCGCGGGCGGCCTCGCCCGCCGCCATCATCCGCAGCTCCGTCCCCAGCCAGCCGCACTGCAATGGGCGCAAAATAGGCAAAGGCCTCTCGTGAGCACCTCCACCCATCCTTCGCCCCCCTCCGCTCCGCCTGGTGTGCCGGAAGCGGAGCTGGTGGCCGCCGCCCAAGGCGGCGACTTGGGCGCCTTCGAGCAGCTGATGCAGCGCTACGAGCCGCGCGTTCTCCGCCTGGCCATGCGCATCGTCGGCAACGAAGCCGACGCCGAGGATGTGCTCCAGGAAGCCTTCCTCAAGGCCTACGCCAAGCTCGATTCCTTCCAGCGCCAGTCCAGCTTTTACACCTGGGTCGTGCGCATCGCGGTCAACGAAGCTTTGATGAAGCTCCGTCGCCGCCGCGGCGACCGCGAACTGCCCCTAGACCAGGAATTGGATACCGGCGAAGATCTGCTGCCGCGCGAGGTCGAGGACTGGCGGCCCAATCCCGAGCAGCAAATGGCGCGCCAGGAGTTGCAGGATCTGCTCAACCAAAATATCGCTTCGCTGGCGCTGCCCTATCGCGTCGTCTTCCAGTTGCGCGATGTCGAAGGGCTTTCCACCGAGGAAACCGCGGACGCATTGCACCTCACGGTGCCGGCGGTAAAATCAAGGCTGTTGCGGGCGCGGCTTCAGTTGCGGGACAAACTGAGCCGCTATTTCCGCCGCCCCGGGGACGGTTCGCTTCCCGCCGGTGCGGCCCGCCCGGAGGGCCAAGCTTAGGTTCGCCCCCATGCGATGCACGCAGTTAATTGCTGAATTGTGTGCCTATCTGGACCAGGAAGGCCCCCAGGCCTGGGCCGATTTTGAAGCCCATCTCGCCGCCTGCCGCAAGTGCCGCCAGCTGGTGGAAACCTGTCGCCAGACCATCCTGCTCTATCGCTCGGAACCGCTCCCGCCCCTGCCTGCGGCCATTCACAGCCGTCTGATGACGGCCGTCCGCCGCGCCCGTCCCGCCAAATAATCTCCGCTCGCAGCCGCCCGGATGTCCGTGCGCCGCCCAGAGGGGCGACGCCACGCAGGGCAGGAGCCCTACCCCACGCTTTAGCGCCAATGCTCCCGCGCCGCCATCGTGGGGTATGCCTTCGGTTTGCGTACGGTCGCGCTGCGCGCGGCTGGACCGGCCGTGGAATAGGCTTTGCCTATGTGCACGGTGGGCTTCAGCCCGCGGCCGCCGCCCATCGGAAGGCTGCGCCTTCCGCCTTCTCCATCCCGACTGCCTACGCCCCCTGGCGCGTATCGTAGCTAGCGTCCACGTATTGTCCGCCCGCGGGCTGCGGCAGCGGGCAGGCATGCGCCGTTTTCGTCTCGTCCCGCACCACCGACAGCGCCTTTTGCAATTGCAGATCCGGCCCCGTGTTCTGCATTCCCTCGAACGGAATGTCGGCTTGCGGCATCGCTCCGGCGTAGCGCACCTGCTCGATGCTCGGCTTCACCCCACGCCCCTGGATGCGCTTGCCGTTCGGCGTGTAGTAATCCGCCACGGACAGGTAAACCGCCGAGCCGTCGCCCACGGGTATCAGTTGCTGCACCGAACCTTCGCCGCTGGTTTGGTCGCCGATCAGCGGCGCCCGATGGTTATCGCGCAGCGCCGCCGCGGTAATCTCCGCCGGCCCGAACGTCCCGGCATTGATCAGCACCGCCATCGGCGCCGCGGTCACGAATTGTCCCGCCTGCGCGGCGACCACCTTCTTCGCCACCGTCTGCCCTTGCAGCGTGGTGATGGCGCCCGCGCGCAAAAACAAGTTGGCCAGCGCTTCACCTTGCCGGTAACGCCCGCTGCCGCAATTCCGCAGATCCAAAATGAAGCGCTGCGCGCCGCGGTGCTTGAGCACCTCCAGCGCCTTGCGGACCTGTTCCGCCCGTCCCTGGCGCAGGTCGGGCACCGCGATATAGCCGATATGTCCCGGATACAGATGGATGCCCAGCGCCGGCTCCGCGAGCTTTGCCCGCTGCAAGGTCAAAGTGCGCGGCTGCACATGGTGCACCACAACCGCCGTCGCCTGCACCGAGGTCCCCGGCTGCCCGGTCAATAACGAGCGAATCGCCACCAGGGACAGATCCGTGGTGCTGTGGTGGTCCACGGATTCCAGAAAATCCCCCCGCATCAAATGCGCCCGCGCCGCCGGGCTGCCGGGCGTCACATCCACGATGGCCGCATATCCCATGCGCTTGGTGACCACCAGCCCCACCGATCCGGGGTGGGGCGTTTTCTCATCCTGCAAGAAGGCCTGGTATTCCGCAGGGCTCAAATAGCTGGAATCGGCATCCAGCGAAGCCAGCAGCCCGTGCAGCGCGCCGTCGGTCACCGCGTTCAAATTCGGTTTCGTGACGTAATCGCGGCGGATATACTCCATCACTTCCTGGTACACGTTCATCTGCTCGAACGGCTCATCGGGATGCTGCTGGCGGTTCAGCGCCGCGCCGGCCACCACGTAGGCGGCCAGCAGAAACGAGATGGCCAGGACCAAAAAAGTCAGTTTGCGGCTCATGGCAGGTTGTTTCACCATTATAAGGCGGGCCCTTGGTGGCGTCGCGCGCGGCGCAGCCTACCCTCAAATGCGGCGGATCGGACAACACGCGTGGCGGCTGGCGGTCACCCTGCTCGGGATCTCCGCCCTGCCGCTCTGGGCCCAGCCGTCGCGGGCGGTGGAACTGGCCCGCGCCCGCCAATACTGGTACGGCGGGTTGTTTTGGGGCGTCGTCGCCCAGCTCTGGATGTTCGCCGTCCTGTTTTGGATGGTGCGCAGCGGCTGGGCCGTGCGCCTGCGGGATTGGGCGGAGCGGCGTCTCCGCCGGCGCTGGTCCGCCATCGCCGCCTTCACCGCCGTCGCCTTGACCGTGCTGGCCGTCGCCGAGTTCCCTTTCTCCGTCTATCTCGGTTTTTTTCGCGAGCGCAGCTTCGGCTTTGAGCGCCAGGGCCTGGCCGGCTGGCTCGGCGATTGGGGCAAGTCCTACGGCGTCGAGTTGCTCGCCGTCGCGCTGGCGGCGGTGCTGCTTTACTGGGTGCTCGGCCGTGGGCGCCCCTGGGGCGCCGCGCGCCATTGGTCCACCGCCGCCCTGCGCGCCTGGGTTCCCTGCGTGGCCCTGATGGTTCTGGCCGTGGCCATTGAGCCGGTCTTCATCGCGCCCCTGTTTTATCGCTTCACCCGCATGCCGCCCAGCCCGTTGCGCACCGAACTCCTGCATATGGCCCACCGCGCCGGCATTCCCGCCGGCGCGATTTACATTCAGCATTCCGGCCGCATCAGCAGCCATACCAACGCCTATGTCGTCGGCCTGCTGGGCACCGAGCGCATCGTCATCTATAGCACCTTGCTGCGCGCCGACACTCCCGCCGAGGTCGAGTTCGTCATGGCGCATGAAATGGGCCATTACGTCATGCACCACATCTGGAAGGGCACCCTCTTCGGCGCCGCCGTTCTGCTCGCCTTTTTGTTCCTCAGCTTCTGGCTCTACGACCGCTGGGCGCCCGCGCTCGGCTATCGCGGCCTCGCCGACGTCGCGGGCCTGCCCCTCATCGCCCTGCTGCTCAGCGGGATGTTCTTTCTCGCCGCCCCCGGCATCAACGCCTTCTCCCGCCATCTCGAGCACCAAGCCGACGCCTATGGCCTGCGCCACTGCCCCGATCCGGCGGCGGCCATCACCGGATTCCGCAAGGATCTCCGCACCGACCTCATTGACCCCAATCCGCCGCGCTGGATCGTCTGGTGGTTTTTCAACCATCCCACCGACGCCCAGCGCATCGCCTACGCCAAACGCTACTGCCGCCGCCACGGCATTCCCATCCCGCCCCGCCACGCCGCGGCGGATCCGCCCAAGCCGGCGCTCCGTTCACCGCCCTCCTAGGCGCGCAGCTCAGCTGGTTAGAGCGCTACCTCGACACGGTACTTCGCCTTCCAGGCGTACACCGCGTGCTTCGACACCCCCAGCTCCCGCCCTACCTCCTCCGCCGGCCGCCCCACCTCCATCTGCCGGATCGCCGCGGTCTTCTCCTCCTCCGTGAACTCGCGCTTCATCCCGCCCTCCTCCGCCCCGGCCCTCCGGGCCGGCGCGGTCGCTCGAATCCTACTCGGCTATGGGCCAGTTTCTGGGGTGCGGGTCATGAGGTTGCGGGCGCGCTCCGTTTCGGCCCTGCGGGCCCGTGGGCTCCGTCCCAGGGCGCCAAAAAAGACGGGTAGGCTCTCGGCCTCGCGAATGGCATTTATGATCGTGGCCTTGTCTCGGTCCGCGCCGAACACCGCGTGGTAGACCTCGCTGCCGTGAAACAGCAGGTGAGACCTTGCCCGCGCTGTGCTCGGGTCGCCGGCCCGAGCGAGGAAATTTTCAAACAGGCATAGGTCCGCCGGGCTCCGGAGTAGACGGTAGATGGTGTCCGCGAGCCGTTCACTCGCGGTTGGTGTTGGGTAGGCCGCATAGGTCTTTCCCGCGATCGTGATGCTTTGCGGCTGGGAATTTGTCACGCGGGCGTGCCCCCGCCCGAACTGCGCGACGTCACCTGCTTCGAGCGGCCCTGCGCTGAGGGCCGCGACCTTGCCGCCCTCGAAATCGGCTGTCCCAAGGAGAAGTCTTCCTAGCGATCCCCCAAGCGCTAACCGCTGCCGGATGAACTCGGCGGCGGCTGCCCGAACGTTTTCATCCCGGATTTCAACGTCGGTCATGATTTGGGGACCGATTTTGTTGGGTAGCAGGTCAAAGGAGGTGCGGCCGAAGGCATCCTTGGGCCAGCAACTGGGGGCAGGTCACGCCCGGCGGAGCACGGCGTCGCCGTGGGTGAGCGGGAAAACGATTCCCAGGGAGTTCTCAGGGTCCGGCCGAGCGCGGTGCCCGTCGTGTTTGTCCCTCGCATTAGTACCCGCTGCGTCGTTGGCCGCTAGTCCTCCGTCTTTCGGCCGCCCTCCGCTCCCCCCGGGCCCCCGATGCACTCGACGATCCGCCGGGCGACCTTCCGCAGGCCGGGGGACCTCCTGGCCATCTGCTGCTCGGAGAACGGGCCGAAGGATCTACGCCAGACCGTTTCAAGAACACGCAGGACATCCGGCTCGGACGGCGTCGCCGCCGTCAGGCGCTGGAGCGCGGCGGCTACGCCCTCGACCTCCGCCGAGTACTCATCGCGCGGGGCCCCGAGCCCTAACAGCCCCTCGACGTCCTCGGCGCTCATGATTTCCTGCAGCTGCCGTATTCTGGCGCTTGTCATTTCCAAACCGTGACCACCTTCCCTGCGTTCCGGCCCGCAGTCTCGACCACGACCGTCACGCCGTTCGTCCCTTTGTAGACCCGTTGCGGGTTACCGTATTTCCCCAACCGTGTGGTTACGTCCCCGCTTTCTTTTGCTGAGCTCATCGCCTCGTCGACCTCGGCCCGGGAGATTCCGCGCTCGGTCATCCTGCCCGCTGCGTGGCTCGTTAAATCGGTTGCGGAGTCCGCAGCGGTGCCCGCCTCGGCGCCGGCCTCGATTACATCCGCGCTTTCCGCCTCGGGAACCCCAGAAGCCAGCATGAGCATTTGCATCCATCCGGGGGTTGGACGCTGGTTCCGGAGGTTGTTGAGGATTGCCTGCTTTAGCCGCTGGAAAATGCTGGGCTTTTTCTTCTTGTGCGCCGAGCTGCCCGGGTGCTTCTCCTCGACGACGTTCTTGACCTTGCAGGGGGCGCCGGCCCCTTCCCCCGCACCCCCATCCCCACTTCCCAGCAGGCTTGCGGTTAGTGCTACACTCCCTCGTGCGGAATCGGGGGCAGGTTAGGAGCAGGTCACCGCCCAGGGAGAACCGCAGCATGGCCAGCGCGCACAGCACCATAGCAACCCCGATGCACCAGCGGAAGTAGTCACCGGTGAAAAGGCCCGGCCTTATACAGCACGCAGCAAGTGCGATGGGAGGCCGCGCACTGGCTGATAAAACCCAAATGACTCCTCAAGTGCCTGTAGGGAATGCTCATCTTGGGTGATCACAAAGAGAGAGGCATTCCGCCGTGAATAGGCTATATATCGACCGTCATGTGGCGCAAAAAATGCGTCCCACCCAAAGAGAATAGCCAGGGAAAAAAAAGCTTGCGCATCGACGAGCTCGTCGCTTCGGAAAAGCTGGGCTGGAGCATTCTCAATCGAAGAGGTCACACCATAGCCGTTTCTCATTTTTTCCAGGATTCTAAGCCCACACTTTTCAATCGACGGCGTTCCGAGGTCCCACTCGTTATAGAAGAGGATTCCCCCATAAAACTCTTCTTGTGGTGAGAACAAAACAGAAGTCAGCGCAACGGCGCCGGTTGCATCTGCCGGGACATTGACCTTGATTCCGAAATTCTTCGCTGCCCGATAAACCAGATGGCCATGCTGATTGATCGCGATAGTCGAGGACGAAGCATCAAACCACTCGCGCAATTCTTGTTCCTTCAATGATTTCATTTCCCTCTCCTAAAACGCTGCCGCTCCCATAGCGGCATCTTCCAAAATTTGCCAGATAGTGACACCTGCGCCGACAGCTACTGCACCTGCAGCCGTTGCCTTAATTATTTGCTGACCAGTGTTCGGATCCCAGTGAGTGCGTCGCCCGCCTCCGTCATCCTGTGTCCAGTAGCCATCCTCGGGGTCCCAGACTACTTGTGGTCTGCCTCCCTTGCCATCGGGACTCGGTACTTTGCCGCTGGGCACCCATCTAACGCCCGGCTTTTTGCCACTTCCAGGTATAGGTACCCAGTGCGTTGGCTTCCCATTGACGCCGTTCGGGGCGGGAATATTGGGCGCTTTGGGGCTTCCATCTGGATTTGTGGGGGCCGGGCCAGGATTTGGCTTGAAATTGCTTGTTGAACTTTGCGAGGTTTGTTGCCCGTTCTGCTGTTGGGCCGAGCCGCTGCCGGGGCGCCTCTCCTCGACGACGTTCTTGACCTTGCAGGGGGCACCGGACTTGCCCGCGCAGGGGGTGAGGCCGGTGGGATCGGTGAGCGTGACCGGGTTGTCGGCAGTGTAGACATAGCGGTCCAGCGTCTGGGG
>DAHVCP010000009.1 GCA_027314025.1 Acidobacteriota bacterium | reverse complement strand
CCGCTGCGGCCGGGCGCCGCCGGCGCCGCCAAGGGCCGCCACCTGGCCATCGTCACCGGCCTGAGCGGTTCCGGCAAGGGCGCGGTGATCAAGGCGTTCGAGGACAGCGGCTACTACTGCGTGGACAACCTGCCGGTGGATCTGCTGCCCACCTTCGTCGAACTGGTGCGGCGCTCCGGGGAGATCGCCCGCGCCGCCCTGGTCATTGACATTCGCGAAGGCCAGCGGCTGGAGACGCTGCCGCGCCTGGTGGAGCAACTGCGCCGCTCCGATCTGCCCACCACGCTGGTCTTTTTGGAGGCCGACGACGCCGCCTTGCTCCGCCGCTTCAGTGAAACCCGGCGGCCCCACCCCCTAGCCACCGGCAAGGACCAGGACCGCAACCTGATCCGGGGCATTCGGGCGGAGCGGAAGTTTTTGGCCAAGATTCGCGAGGCGGCGGACCTGGTGGTGGACACCTCCAAGTTCAATCCCCATGAGCTGCGCGAGTTCGTCACCGAGCGCGTCATCCAGGCCGACGCCAGCCGCGCCTTGCGCATCGGCGTGGGCAGTTTCGGCTTCCGCCATGGCTTGCCCATTGACGCCGATCTGGTGTTCGACGTGCGCTTCTTGCCGAATCCGAACTACATTCCGCAGTTCCGGAATCGGACCGGCAAGGACCCGGCCGTGGCGAAGTACATCGCCTCGTTCCCCCAGACCAAGGAGTTCATTGACCGCATCACCGCGTTGCTGGTGTACCTGATCCCCCACTACATCGAGGAAGGCAAAAGTTATCTCACCATCGCCTTCGGCTGCACCGGCGGGCAGCACCGCTCGGTGATGATCGCCGAGGCGGTGCGCAAGGGGCTGGCGGACGCCGGTTACAGCGTCAAGGTCAGCCATCGCGACATTGGCAAATAGGCGATTGACGAGCGCGGGCCCCAGCGCGGCTACGCCGCGCGACCCGCTTACGCGCCCGGCTGGGCGGGGGGCCCTTTCGCCCCAGCCCAGCCGGCGCGTCGCTGGGTGCCGCGCCGCTGGGTGCCGCGCCGCTTTCCCTGCTTCGGCGCGCCGCAGCATTCTTCCCCGCGCCGAGGGCGCGCCGGGAGTCTCGCGGCCTTTCCGCGCTTGCTTCTGCCCCCGGGCAAAAGGCGCGGCCCCCGCGAGTCGCCGCGGTCGCCCCACCGGCGCCGGGGGCTAACCAAAAGGGAGCCGCCGGATGGCGGGAATGTTGCTTTGGGGCAGGTAAACCCGTAGGCTCGAAGGCAATAGGCAGGAAGCCCCCGGTGTGCCAACGGGGCGCCGGCCCGCGGCCGCACATGCGCGAGTTCTCCCGTTTACTAAAATTCACCGGCCGCTATTGGGCGGCGCTGACGGCGGCCATGATCTTCATGATGGTGGTCGGCGCGACCGAGGGCATCTTCGCGCTGCTCGTCGGGGCGGTCTTCAGCACCGTGCTCCAGCCGCGGGGCAATAAAGGGCCGATCTATCTTTACAAGCCCCACGGGCTCAGTTTCATTCGCCACCCGATCACGCTGAACCAATTCGTTCCCTCCTGGTTTTCCCACAACCCCGCGTCGGTGGTGCTGGGGGCCCTGGTGGTGGTGGTCCTGGTGCGGGCAGTGTCGGAATACGCCGGCACCTACCTCACCAATTTCGTGGGGTTCGGCGTGGTCACCGACGTCCGCAACGCGCTTTATGAGAAGCTGATCCACCAATCGGCCGCCTTCTTTCAGCGCCATTCCACGGCCAAGATCATGTCCACGGCGATCAACGACGTGGACCGCATCCAGACCGCGGCCTCGCACAGCCTGGCCATGGCGCTGCAACAGGGCTTCACCTCGATCTTCCTGGTGCTGCTGTTGCTGGCCCTGAACTGGCGGTTGGCGCTGGCTTCCATGGTGCTGATGCCGCTGGTGCTGGTGCCGGCGGCGCGGCTGGGGCGGAAGGTGCGGCGGACGACGCGGCGGGGCCAGGATCAGCTGGCCGACGTGCAGCACATTCTGCATGAGACGCTGACCGGCAACCGCATCGTCAAGGCCTTCAACATGGAGTGGCGGGAGATCCAGCGCTTCCGGGAGGCGGCGGTGCGGCTGCTGAAGGTGAAGCTGCGCTACATCCTGGAGCAGGGCGTCAGCTCGCCGTTGATGCAGACGCTGGGCGTGGTCACCTTCGCGCTGATGACCCTGTACATGCGCGGGCAGATCAACCGCGGTCTCATGGATCTGACCGCGGCGATTGCGTTTCTTTACGCACTGCTGCGGCTGTACGATCCGCTGCGCCGGATGGCGGGGGTATACAACAGTTTTCAGGCGGCGGCCGGCGCGGCCGAGCAGGTCTTCACCTACATGGACGCGGCCGAGGAAGTTCCCGAACGGGAGAGCGCCCGGCGCATGCGTCCCTTCCGCGAGGCGGTGGTTTTCGATCAAGCCGAATTCGGCTATGGGCCGGACCAGCTGGTGCTGCGCGGCATTGACCTGACGGTGCGCCGCGGCGAGGTGGTGGCCATCGTCGGCTCCAGCGGGGCGGGGAAGACCACGCTGGTCAACTTGATTCCGCGCTTCTTCGATGTGACCGGCGGGCGGGTGCTGGTGGACGGGCAGGACGTGCGGGAGCTGACGCTGCGCTCGCTGCGCGATCAGATCGCCTACGTCACCCAGGACACCATTTTGTTCAACACCTCGGCCGCGGCCAACATCGCCTACGGCGTGCACGACGCCCATCCCAGCCACATCCGGGCGGCGGCGCAGGCGGCGCTGGCGGCGGATTTCATCGCCGCCATGCCCGACGGCTACGACACCGTCCTGGGCGAACGCGGCTTGCGCCTCAGCGGCGGCGAACGGCAGCGCATCGCCATCGCCCGCGCGCTGCTGAAGGATGCGCCGATCTTGATTTTGGATGAGGCCACGTCGGCGCTGGACGCGGAGAGCGAGATGCTGGTGCAGCGGGCGCTGAACAACTTGATGCGCAACCGCACCGTCTTCGTCATCGCCCACCGCTTGTCCACGGTGCGCCGCGCCGACCGCATCTTGGTTTTGGAGCGGGGCCAGATCAGCGAAACCGGCACCCATGAGGAGCTGATGGCGCTGAGCGGCGGCTATCGCCGCCTCTATGACCTGCAATTCGCCGACGCCGGCGATGCCGAGCCCATGGAGCGGCGGACGGAAGCGGCGGCGCCGGGCCAGGCGCTGGGCGCCTCCTAGGAAACGCGTGACGCAGCCCGCCGCGACTCCCATCCGTTCCATGACCGGCTACGGCGCCGCCGTCCGCGCCGCCGGCGGCGTCACCGTGCGCATGCGGCTGCGCAGTGTGAACCACCGCTTCCTGGATTTGCAGCTGCGCCTGCCGCCGGAACTGGAAGGCGCGCAGGCGGCGCTGGAACGGCAGCTGCGCGGCGCATTGCGCCGCGGGCACGTGCAGCTGGTGGCGGTAGTGGAGCGGGAGGCGGCGGTGGGGGCGCAGGTGAATACGGCGATGGCGGCGGCCTATCTCGCCGCCTGGCGCAGGCTGGCCCAGGCGCTCTCCCTGCCGGCCGCGCCCCCGGAAGGCTTGGCCTGGGATTTGCTGCGGCTGCCCGGCATTTTGGCGCCGTCCCAGGAACCCGACGATGCCGCCGCGCTGGGCCAACTGGCCCAGGCCGTGCTGGCGGATTGTTTGGCCGAGCACGGCCGCAGCCGGGAGCAGGAAGGCGCGGCCATGGCCGCGGACATGCGCGGCCGCTTGCAGGCCATCACCCGCTCCGCCGCCGCCATTCGCGCCCTGCGCGGCGCGGTGGAAGCGGCGTATTTGGCGCGACTGCGGGAGCGTTTGCAGGAGCTGCTGGCGGGAACCAGCACGGCCATTCCGCCCGAGCGCTTGGCCCAGGAGGCGGCGCTGCTGGCCGAGCGCGGCGACATCAGCGAGGAGCTGGTGCGCCTGGAGGCGCATCTCGCCGCCTTCGCCGCGGCGCTCGATGCTGGCGGCGAGGTGGGCAAAAAGTTGGATTTCCTGCTGCAAGAGCTCAACCGCGAGGCGAATACGCTGCTGTCCAAAACCAGCGGCTTGGCCGCCGATGGCCTGCGCGTCACCGGCGAAGGTCTGGCCATCAAGGGCGAGATCGAAAAAATCCGCGAACAAGTCCAGAACATCGAGTAGCTCCTGCCAGCGGCGCGCCCGTCTGGCGCGGTGCGCCGCACTCAGCGCTTTCGCGCCGGAAACGCCGGCCTGCGGCCGCCGCGGCGCGGAGGGGCCGTCCGCGCTCGAAGGGAGGACGTCCATTCGCCGCCGCGGGTTGCGCCGCGAGCCGCGGCGCGCTCCGGCGCCGGCGGCGCGGCATCCTCGCAACAGTCCCGTAACGCCGGGCCGCCAAAAATGGTCGGCCGCGCCGCCATCGGCGGCGCCGGACGGGATACAATGGGCGGGCGGCCGAGGAGCGGCGCAGCCGCCCAGGTGTGGAGCGGCGCAGCCGCTCAGGTGTGGATGCTCCGCCGGTGGCGGGGCTGGGGCCGGGCCGCGAACGGCGGCAACCAGAGCCGGAAGGCCTCGGGGGAATCCAGTTGCCGCGACAAGAAGGGAAATTATGTTCGATACCCATGGCGTGAAAATCACTTGGTGCGGCCATGCAACGTTTCGCATTGACGCGGGCGGCAAGCGCATTTACATAGACCCGTTCCTGAAGGAGAATCCCTCCTGTCCGGCGGGGGAAAAGGACCCCACGGCCGCCGACGCGGTGCTGCTGACGCACGGCCACTACGACCACATCGCCGACGCGTTGGGCATCGCCCAGCGCTTTCACGCGCCGGTGGTGGCGAATTTTGAGATCGGCTATTGGCTGATGAGCAAGGGGCTGAAGCAGGAGCAAGTGGTGGGCATGAACAAGGGCGGCACCGTCGCCGCCGCCGGCGCGCGCGCCACCATGGTCCATGCGCTGCATTCCAGCGGCATCAACGACGGGGACAAGATCGTCTATGGCGGCGAGGCAGCTGGCTACATCCTCCGCTTTCCCGGCGGCCTCTGCGTGTACCATGCCGGCGACACCTGCTTGTTTGGCGACATGCGCCTGATCGGCGAGCGCTACCATCCGCAACTGGCGCTGCTTCCCATCGGTGATTTCTACGTGATGAACCCTTCCGACGCCGCCGAGGCCTGCAAAATGTTGGGCGTGAAAGCGGTCATCCCGATGCACTACGGCACCTTCCCACCGCTGACCGGGCGCCCGGAGGAGTTGGCCGGCGCGCTGCGCCAGGCGGCGCCGCAGTGCGAGATGATCGCGCTGAAGCCGGGTGAGACGCTGGGCGAAGAGCAACGATGATTCTCGAACCCAAAGTTGAAGAATATCTTTATGGTTTGCTGCCGCCGCGCAACGCCGTGCTAGCGGAGATGGAGGCGCAGGCGCGGCAGCGGAACATTCCCATCGTCGGGCCGGCGGTGGGGCGGTTTTTTTCCCTGCTGGCGCGGATTCACGGCGCCCGGCGCGTCTTCGAACTGGGCTCGGCCATCGGCTACTCCACCATCTGGTGGGCGGAGGCGGTGGGGCCGGAAGGCGAGGTGTTCTATACCGACAGCAGCGCCGCCAACGCCCGGGAAGCGGCGGGCTATTTCCGCCGCCTGGGACTGGAGCATCGCATCCAGCAGCGGCAGCAGGAAGCGCTGGCGGCGCTGCGCGAAACGCCCGGAGAGTTCGATATTATTTTTTGCGACATCTCCAAGCACGAATACCCGGCGGCGCTGGAGCTAGGCTTGCCGCGGTTGCGTTCCGGCGGCTTGTTCGTCGCCGACAACGTGCTATGGAGCGGCAAGGTGGCGGCGCCGGACGCCTCCGCGGATACGCAGGGCATTCTCGCCTTCAATCGGGCGATTTACGCGGATTCGGGATTGCAGGCGGCGATCGTTCCGCTGCGGGATGGATTGGCGATATGCCGAAAACGTTAGGGGCAGGCAAGGAGCACCGAGCATGCGGCTGACGCCCTTGCATTCCTTTCTGGTCGAGGAGTTTTTGCTGACCCGCATCGCTTTGTCTCCCGACGCCGCCCAGGTGGCGATGGGACATAAGGCGTTCCGCGCCTTGAACGCCGAAAGCGGCGCGGTGGAGCGCGAGTTCGCCTTTCCGGAGTTCCTCGGCCAGTTGCGCTACAGTCCCGACGGCCGTTACCTCGCGGCGGTCAACGTCGCCGACAACCACCCCAACACCCGCGGCCGGCTGACCGTCTTCGACGCGGCCACCGGCGCGGCGGCGCTGGAGCGCGAAGCCGCCCTGCCGGTCGAAACCTGCGCCTTCCAGCCGGGCGGGAACGGCGACGCCTGGCGCATCGCTTGGAACGACGCCCGCATGGAGGCGGCGGTGGAGGGCGGCGCCGCAGTGGTCGCGGCGCGCATCGGCCGCGCCAGCCTGTGCGGCAAGAATCTGGAGCCGCTGCCGCTGCCCGGCCAGCAGATCCGCGCCTTGGCCGCCGCCGCCGGCGGCGGCTGGGTCTGCTTCGCCCGGGAAGCCATCGGCGCCACCCACACGGTCGAAAACGCGCAGCTGATCTTTCGCAAGTTCCGCTTGCTGAGCGTGGGGCCGGATGGCGCCATGCGCAAGGACTTCGACCTCGGCATCGGCGCCGGCGTCTGCGCCCTCTCGCCCGATGGCAAGCTGCTGGCGGTGGAGATGGTGGACTTCAAGAACAACGAGCGGCATGTCTCCTTGGTGGACGCCGAGACCGGCGTCGAGGCCAACCTGCTGCCCTTGGAGGCCAATACGCTCCCGGTCTTTGAGTTCTCCCAGGATGGCGCGTATTTCCTTTGTTTGAAGGAAGATGCCGACGGAGACTTCAACACGCTTCGCATTTGGCGCTGCGACGATCTGCGGCTGGTGGGCGAGGCCCAGCTGGAGCTGAGCTACCACGCCATGTCCAGCTGCCTGGAGCACAGCACGCTGGCGTTTTTGGGCGGCGGCAAGCTGGACCTGTTCGCGGTGGAATAGGCCGAGCCGCCGGGGTCGCGCCGCGCTCGGCCAGATCCGGGGCGAACGGGCCGGGAAATTCCGCCGGGCGGCGCGCCTCCGGCCCGGGGGGACCCCAGGCGAGAACCGGGTGGGGCGTGGCGCCCCGGTCAGCGGCATGGGTCGCGCACTGTCGCTCGCGGGAGCCGCTGAGACCTCTCCGCCGTATTGCCCGTGGCCCAAGCCGCCTCCGCCGCTACCGCAACCATCGGCGGGAGCGCCGCCCGCGCGCCAGGACTGCTCCGTGTATACCTTCGAGTAAATAATACGTTCGGTAATGACTCGAATGGCTCGTTAGAAAACCTTGACGACGCCCTGGGCCGGATGACCGCGGAAACCACGCCCGAGTCCGGGACCACGGACTTCACCTACGACACCGACTCCACCTGCGGCGCGGCGAGCGGCGCCCTGGTCAAGCGCGTGGACGCCATCGGCAACGTAACGTGTTATGCCCATGACGCGCTCGGCCGGGTGACCGCCATAACCTATCCCTCCGGGCAGTACGCCAGCGTCACTCCGCCGAAAACGTTCGTCTACGATGCCGCGACCGTAAACGGCCAGAACATGGCCAACGCCGCCGGCCGCCTGGCCGAGGCCTACACGGGCAGCAGCGGGGGTAAAATCACCGATGAGGGGTTTGGGTACGATTCCATGGGACGGCCCGCGGCATTATTCGAAATGGCCCCAGGCTCAAGCGGCTATTACGAAACCACGGAAAGCTACTGGGAGGACGGCCAGCCCAATCAGCTCGGCATCCCCGGGGTCCCGACGATCACCTACAATCCCAACGCCGTGGGCGAAATCGCCGCGGTGGACGCGGCCAGCGGGCAGAACCCCGTCACCGGCACCAGCTACAATGTCGCTGGACAGCTCACCGGGATCGCCTACGGCTCGGGCGACGCCGACGCCTTCGCCTACCACGTGACCACGGGCCTCATGAAATCCTACGCGTTGGACATTAATGGACAAACCGAAACCGGCACGTTGGGCTTGAACGCCGACGGCACGCTGGGCTCGCTCGACATCAGCGATCCTTTCGACGCCGGCGACACGCAGGACTGCACGTTTACGCACGATGATCTGGGCCGCTTGGCGTCCGTAAACTGCGGCAGCGAGTGGTCGCAGACCTTCTCGACCGATCCTTTCGGCGACGTCGCGGTCACCTCCGGCAGTAACGACGCGTTCCCGGCGCAGTTCCTGAACGACCGCATCAGCAGCGCGAACGGCTTCACGCCGAATTACGACGCCGATGGCAACCTGCTCGACAATCCGCTGACCCAGACGCGGAACGTCTACGGCTGGGACGCCGACGGCCGGCCGGTCACGGTGGACGGCGTCAGCCAAACCTTCGACGCCTTCGGGAGGCTGGTGTACAACAGCTCTAGCCCGGCCGAGTACGTCTGGACGCCGGACGGGTACAAAGCCGCGAACATGAACGGCCAGAATCTGAACTTCGCCGGCGTCCCGCTGCCAGGCGGAGCGGTCGCGATGTATGCATCCGGCGGCCTCTGGTACTACGCCCACCCGGACTGGGAGGGAAGCTGGCGGCTGGCATCATCGCCCTCGCGCACGGCATCGGGCGAGCTCGCGTATTCTCCCTACGGCGCTGCCTATGCTGGCTCCGGGCCGGACGCCTTCACCGGCCAATGGGTGGACACGCCGGATAATCTGAACGATTTCCAGCATCGCCTGCTAGCCCCAATGATGGCCCGCTGGCTCTCTCCCGACCCATCCGGCCTGGCCGCCGTCAACCCCACCAACCCGCAGAGTTGGAACGCCTACGCCTACGTCAGCGACACGCCGCTGGAGGCCGCCGACCCGCTGGGACTCAATGGCAACGGCAGCACCGGCTGCGGCGTTGGCCAGCCCGTGGATGGGGTCTGCCCGGCCATCTTCACGGTTAACGTCTGGGGGAATCTCCCAATACCTGGCCCCACTTTCGCCGTAACCGTCTACGCCGGGCTCTCGCCGCCGGGTCTGGTAAATGCGGACACCACCGGCGTGCCCTACTGCGCGGCAAACCCTGCAGCCTG
>DAHVCP010000005.1 GCA_027314025.1 Acidobacteriota bacterium | reverse complement strand
CGGGCGCGGCCGGCGGCGCGAACACCCGCGCGGCGGCGGCCTGCGGCGGGGACGAGAACGGCCGCGCCGTTACCGGGATGGCGGGCGGCGCGGGGCGCAGGTGGAGGCTGGGAGCGCCGGCGGCAGGCGCCGGCGCCGTGGCCGCAGTTGCATGGAAGGGAATGACGTTGGGTAACGGGGGCGAACTAAGAGCCTGCGGCGGCTGGGCGGCGCCGGTCAGCTGCTCCCGGCGCTGGCGATGGCGGGCGATGCTGGCCCGCACCTCCTGCTTCCAGGCCAACGGATCGGCCTCCGTCCGGGCGCGCAGCGCGGCGGGCCGCCAGCCACAGGGGCAGGCGGCGGCGCCGGAGACCGGGCGGCGGCAGGCCGGGCAGCGGTTCACTGGGGACTCCCGTGCGCCGGCAGACCGCGCCGTCGTGGCGCCGTGTGATACTTTGCGAAATACCGCCTTGGCATGCTGGTGTATCGGGTCCGATTGTTGATTATTGCCGCCGCCGTGGCGCTTTGCGCCGCCGGCGCGGCAAAAAAAGCCTGCGCCGCCGTTGCCGCCCCTGGTTCCGGGGCGGGCGCCGGCGCGGGGCAGTCTCGCCGCGCGGCGCCACCGCGCCGGCAGCGGCGCCTACCGCTGTTTCCCTCCGGCGCGGGTGGGGGAACCGCTACCCTCTATTTCCGCCATCTGGCGGCCCACAACGGAATTTACATTGCCCGCGGCGATGTCCAGATCGTCTATCGCGGGGTCAGCTTGCGCGCCGACCGGATCGTTTATGACAACCGCAGCGGCGAAGCGACCGCCACCGGCCACGTGATGCTGACGCTGGCGGCGGAGAGGACGCAGATCGAGGCGCGGCGCGGCCGGTACAATCTGCGCACCTCGACCGGCGCGTTCGACGATTTTCACGGCGTGAGCGGTTTGCATGTCGGGCGGCGTAACGTGCAACTGCAATCGCGCAATCCGCTGGTGTTCTCCGGCCGCAAACTGGAGCGCCTCGGTCCGCGCAAGTATCGCCTGGAGGACGGGACCATCACTTCCTGCACGCTGCCCCGTCCGGAATGGTCCTTATCCGCGCAGCAGGTGACGGTGGAACTGGGGGCCAAAGCCACTCTGCACAATGCCGTATTTCATCTATGGAATGTGCCGGTATTTTACTTTCCCTATCTGACGCACTCGACGCAGGGCAATGGGCGGCATAGCGGGTTCCTGCTGCCGCTGGTGGGCCGCAGCAGCGAAAAGGGAAACATCCTCGGGGACAGCTTTTTTTGGGCGCCCAACCGCAGCACCGGCATCACCATCGGCGGGCAATACCTGAGCGCCCGCGGCTGGGGTGACCTGCTCAACGCCGCCAGCTATCCGACGCGGCACACCTATCTCAACCTGCATGTGGATGGGGTCGTGGACCGGGGCTTGGCGGCGGCCCACGGGGCGCGCATCAAGCAGGGCGGGCAGGAGGCCCGGGTGATCGCGGAATACCAGCCGGGAACCGGCGCGGGCGGTAGTGGATCGGGCGGCGGGAGCAACGGCTGGCGGGCGGTGCTGGATGCCAATTATCTGTCCTCGTTCATCTACCGCCTGGCGTTTACCAATACCTTTGCCCAGGCGATCAACTCCGAGGTCGTCTCGACGGGATTTTTGGAGCGGCAATGGGATGGCCAGGACGTGGCGATCACGGCGCACCGCTACCAGAACTTTTTTTCCACCGGGCCCCGGGGTGCGGTATCGTTGGCGGATTTGCCGACCGTGGACTGGAGTTCGGTGGCGCGGCCCGTGGCGCAGATTGGAGCGGTGCCGCTGTATTTGTCCTGGAACGTCAATGGCGGCCTGCTGGACCGGACGGAACAGGGCTTTCAGAGCGGCATCCTGGAGCGCTTCGTGGCCGCGCCGCGGCTGACGGCGCCGTTGCGGACGGATGCGGGAATGGTGAGCGTGTCCCTGTCGGCGGAGACGGCGGACTATTCCCGGCGGCTCGCCGGCGGCTTTTCCGGGCCCGGGCCGTTGGCCTTGGCGCCCGGCTTGGGGCTGTCCCAGAACTCGGGAACGATTGACATTCTCTGGACGCCACCGTCGCTGGAGCGCGTCTACGCGACGCCGGGCGGCCTGTTGGGAGAAAAGCTAAAGCATGTCTTCCAGCCGCGCATCGAATACCGCTATACGACAGGTGTTTCCAACCCTGACAACGTGATCCGGTTCGATGCCTTGGACATCCTGACCGACACCAACGAATTGGACTACGGCTTTACCAACGCGTTTTATACGCGCAGCCGCAGCGGCAAGGTGCGCGAGCTGGCGTCATGGCGGCTGGAGCAGAAATACTTTTTTGACCCCACCTTCGGCGGCGCCTTGACCCCGGGCACCGAGAACGTTTTTTTGACCACGGCGATGCTGACGCCGTTCGCCTTTGCTTCCCAGGCGCTGCACCAATCGCCGATTGATTCGCTGATCCGCGTCTCGCCGCTCAAGGGTTTTGACGGCGACTGGCGGCTGGATTACGATCCCCTGCACGGCCGGGTGGACGACAGCGCGTTCACCGGGGCGTTCCACATTGGTGAACTCCTGCTGGCGGGCAGCGATTTCGTGATTCATACGCCGCTCGGCCTGATTCCGCTGGGCGGGGTGCTGCCGACGCAGTACAACCAAATGCAGTTCACCGTCGGCTACGGCGACCCCAGCCGCCCGGGTTTGAGCGTGGCCTTCGCCGCCGCCTACGACTCCCATTTGGGCCACCTGCAATACACCACGGCGCAGGCGAGCTACAACTGGAGTTGCGCGGGATTCAGCTTCCAATACCGGCGCTTCGCCCTGGCCAACCTGCGCCGCGAGAATGAATACCGGGTGAACTTCACGCTGGCGAACGTAGGCACCTTCGGGAATCTAAAGACCCAAGAGCGGATCTTCTAATCGCGGAGCCCGCGCCTTTGGCCCGGGAGGCACGACAGGCGCGGAAGCTCGCGAATCCCCGGCGCGCCCATGGCGCCCACGGCGCGCGGTCGCGGGCCACGCCTCGCCTCGGCCAGGGAAGCGGCACGGCCCCCAGCGATGCGTAAGCGGGGCAGCGCCCCGCGCCAAGCAGCGGTCAGGCTGGGCCTGCATGGCTCCTGGCCTAGCCAGGCGCCTAAGCGGGGCGCAGGGCGTAACCGCGCGGGGTCCGCGCCCATCCATGTCCTGCGGCCGCGCCCGGGAAGCCGGTACGATGAAGAGGTGAGGATCGGCGACCGTTACCTGCTGCGCGAGACGCTGCTGTACTTTGGCGTCGGTCTGCTGGTCTTTACCTTCGTCATTTTCATGCGCGAGGCGGGGCAGCTGCTGGATTTGCTGGCGCGAGGAAGTTCCTGGTCGTTGTTGCTGGCCCTGCTGTACGCGCTTCCGGCGACGCTGATCTTCACGCTGCCCATGGCGGCGCTGGTCGGCATCTTAATCGCTTTGGGGCGAATGGCCGGCGACCAAGAATTGGTGGCCATGCGCGCCATCGGCCGCAGCGGCTGGCAACTGGCCCGGCCGCTGCTGGCCTTTAGCGTGGCCGTGACCGCGGTGGCGCTGAGCTTCACGCTATGGCTGGCGCCGGCAGGGGCGCGGGCGCTGCTGCGCCTGGAGGCGCGGCTGCGGAACTCCCAGTTGGTGCTGGCCGCCCAGCCGCGGGTATTCCTGGAGACCATACCCCATGCCGTGGTGTATATCGGCGATATTGCGCCCGGCGGAGGCAGTTGGCGGCAGGTGTTTGTCGCCGACATGCGGGATCCCAATTCCCCCCAGATCACCATGGCGCGGCGGGGCATGCTGGCCGCAACCGGGCCCAATGAGGTGCAATTGCACTTGCAGGATGGCACCAGCTACAGCATCTCCCGCCACCGTCCGGACGTGGCCCTGGCCAGTTCGTTCGTCAGCAGCGACCTGCCGCTGCGTCTGCCGCCGGCGAAGGTCAATACGCGGACGCTGCCGGCGCTGGCGACGCCGGCGCTGTTCGCCCAGGCCAGGCAGGGGCGGCGGGAGGCGCAGATCGAACTGGACCGGAGGCTGGCGCTGGCGTTTGCCTGCATGGCCTTGGCGCTGCTCGGCATTCCGCTGGGGTTGCGCATGCGCGCTGGGGGCAAGGCGGCGGGGCTGGTGACGACGCTGCTGCTGGTGCTGGGCTACTACATCGTGTTGATTACCGGGCTGGCGCTGGCGCACCAGGGGACGGCGGCGCCGGCGGTGGGCGTTTGGGCGGCCAATGCGATCTGCGCTGCCGTCGGCATGGGTCTGTTGCTGGGCATGGACCGGCTGCCCAATAGCGCCGGCGCGGCGCGGGATCCGGCGGCGCGGTTGCGGGCGGCGGTGAGCCGGCCGGCGGCATGGCTGCGGAGCTTCCGCGGCGCCGCGGGCGGCGAAGCCGCCGCCGCCCGGACGGCCATGGGGCGGGGCCAGCGGTGGATGCCAACGCTGCTGGACGGCTACGTGATCCGGGAGTTTTTGGGCTATGTGGCGCTGCTGACGGCGGGGCTGCTGGTGATGATCCTGGCGTTCACGTTTTTCGAGCTGCTGGGGGCGATGCTGCGGACCCACGCCGGCTTGGGCATCATGGCGCGCTATTTGTTTTATCTCTCGCCGCAGATGATGTATTTGCTGGCGCCGGTGGTGATTTTGGTGGGGGTGCTGATCACCTTCGGCCTGATGTCCAACGGCAACGAGATCACCGCCATGAAGGCCTGCGGCATCAGCGTCTACCGCCTGCTGGCGCCGATCGTCGCGGTGGCGCTGGCGCTGGCGGCGCTGCAATTCGGCGTTGGCCAGTCCTGGCTGCCGCGGTTCAATCGCGAGCAAGACGCGCTGCGCGCCCGCATCAAGGGACAGCCCGCCCGGACCTATCAGCAGCCGGAGCGGCACTGGGTGATGGGCAAGCGCAACGATATTTTCTATTTCCAGTACTTCGATCCCGCCACCAACCAGTTCAGCAATTTGTCCATCTATGATTTCAATCCGCGGACCTTCGAACTGACGCGCCGGATCCACGCACGGCTGGCATATTGGGACCGCGACCTGCACGCCTGGGTGTTCGAATCGGGCTGGCTGCGCGATTTTTCCGGGCCGCAGGTCACCCGCTACCAGCCGTTCGCGATCGCCAGTTTCAGCCGCGTACGGGAGCGGCCCGCCTACTTCAAGGCCGACACGCGGGTCAGCACGCAGATGAATTATCGGGAATTGAGCCGCTACGTTCGCGATTTGCGGCGCGGCGGCTACAATGTTAGCCGGCTGACGGTGCAACTGGATAAGAAGATCGCCTATCCGGTGATTACATTGATCATGGCGCTGCTGGCCTTTCCCTTCGCCCTGTCGGCGGGGCGGCGGGGAACCGTCGCCGGCATCGTCGCGGCGATCGCCGTGGCCATCGTGTATTGGGTGGGCAGCGGATTTTTGGCGGCGCTGGGGGGGCTGGGGCAGATTCCTCCCGCCGCCGCCGCTTGGGCTCCGGACCTGCTGTTTTTGATCGCCGGAGTCTATTTGCTGCTGCGCGTGCCGACATGAGCGAGGCGAGGGAAGCATGACGGATAAGGTCGCAGCGGATGGCTGTTTGCCGCGGCTGCGCGCGGACCTGGACCTTTTGCCTTCGCCGGATGCGGGCCAGCCGGGAATCCTGCTGCGCGATCCGATGGGCTACGCCGCCGCTGTGCTGCGCCTGCCTTGGGTGCTGGCGCCGGCATTGGCCTGTCTCGACGGCCGGCACGGCGTCTTGGACTGCCAGGCGGCGGTGAGCCGGCAGACGGGAGAGATCGTGCCGGGGGAGACGATCGCGGCGATGGTACAGACGCTGCGCGAGGAGGGCTTCCTGGCGACGCCGGAATTCACCGCGTTGCGGGAGCGGCGGCAGTTGGAATTCGCGGCGGCGCCGGTGCGGCAGGCGGCGCATGCCGGTTCGGCCTATCCGGCGGAAGCGGTGGAGTTGCGGCGCACGCTGAGTGGTTACCTGGCGGGCGCAAACGGGGGAGGCGATCCCGGGCTGGTGGGTTTGGCTGCGCCGCATGTCAGTCCGTTTGGGGGCGTCGAGGGTTACGCCGCGGCGTATGGCCGCCTGCCGCGGGATTTGACCGGCAGAACGCTGGTCATCCTGGGAACGTCGCACCATGGCGCGTGGAACCGGTTTGGGCTGACGCGCAAACCGTTCGCCACGCCGCTAGGAATGGCGCAGCCGGATCTGGAGGCGGTGGAGCTTTTGGCGGGCCGGGCCGGGAACGCCGCCGACTTGGAGGATTACTGCCACGCGATCGAGCATTCGATCGAGTTTCAACTGGTCTTCGCGCAGTATGCCGGGGCGGCCGGCGCCAAGGTCCTGCCCATTCTCTGCGGTCCGATGGTGGGGCCGGCGGGCGGCGCGGAAGGTTTTTATGCCGCGCTGGGACAGCTGGCCGAATCGCGGCGCGGGGATTTGTTTTGGCTGCTGGGGGTGGATTTGGCCCACATCGGCCGGCGCTATGGAGGCAGGGAGGCGGTGCAGGCGGGCAGCGCGGCGGCGCGGGAAGTGGAACGGCGTGACCGGGAGCGGCTGGCGGCGGTATTGGCGGGCGAGGCGGAAGAGTTCCGGCGGATGGCGGAGCAGGATTATGCCCGCGGAGGCGAGGGGCTGAACTGGTGCGGCTCCTCGGCGCTGTACACGTTTCTCCGGGCGATGCCGCGAGCGCGCGGAGAGCTGCTGCATTATGGGCAATGGAACATTGATGCGCAATCCATTGTCAGCTTCGCCGCCATTGCTTGGCGGGACGATGCACCGGCGGGAAACGCGACCGAGGAAAGAGAGCGAGCACGGGAATGATTCGATACGGGATTTTGGGATTTGGGGCGCACGGCGACCGGCGGCTGATGCCCGGCTTCGCGCGGGCGAAGCAGTCGCGGGTGACGGCGATTTCGCGGCGCTCGCTGGAACGGGCGCGGGCGACGGCGGAGCGGTACGGGATTCCGCTGGCGTTTGATTCCAAGGAGGAATTGTGCCGCTCCCCGGAGGTGGATGCGATCTTCATCGCCACGCCGAACGCCGAGCATCGCGCCGACGCGCTGTTGGCGCTGCGCCACGGGAAGGCGGTGCTGTGCGAAAAGCCCATGGCGATGAACGCCGCGGAATGCGAGGAGATGATCCGGGCGGCGCGGGAGGCGGGGCTGCCGCTGGGCGTGGCTTTGGTGTTCCGGTTCGAGGCCGGCGCGCGGCGATTGCGCGAACGCGTGGCGACGGGGGAGATCGGCACGCCGGTGTTTGCCCGCTCGGAGTTTTCCTATTGGGGCCGCAACCATCACCGTAGTTGGTTGCTGGACCGCCGCATCTCGGGCGGCGGGCCGATCGCGGATGTCGGCGTGCATTGCATGGACGCCTTGCGGTTCATTCTGGATGACGAGGTAACGCGCTTGGTGGCGCTGGGGCGGCGGGATGCCGATTCCGGTTCGGTGGAGGCGGCGGCGGTGGTGAGCCTGGAGTTTCGCCGCGGCACGCTGGGCACGGTGCTGGTCTCGATACGGGCGCCGTACCGGACGCCGCTGGAATTGGTCGGGGAGAAGCGAACCTTGCGGGCGGACGACGGGCTGACCGTGGATGCGCCGGTGCGGATCGAACTGGTGGAAGAGGGCCGGGTGGTGGATGTGGAGGAAGTAGACAACAGCGACGCCTATGCGCGGCAGGTGGACGCCTTTTCGGCCGGGCTGGAAGGCGGACCGGCGTTTCCGATTCCTGGCGAGGCGGGACTGGAAAATCAGTGGCTGCTGGACGCGGCCTACGCGCAGTTGGACTTGGGCGACTAGAAGGCGGGAGCGAACCAGCCGGCGCGGTGTCTTGTCGGGTCCGGCATCATAACCGTTCACGGGGCCGCGCCAGTGCCTGGTGGGCAGGGCAGGTGCGCGAAGGCCGCGAAACTGACTGTGCGCCCACGGCGCACGAAGGAGCGCCGCGGGCTGCCCCCGGCAAGGGAAGCGGCGGGGCAGGGACGCGCACCCATCAAATAGATCCGTGAGACAAAAAAGAACGGGCCCGGCTGAGGCTGGGCCCGCGCGGAGTTTGTTAGGCTGCCGAGCTAGAAGGAGAACCGCAGCCCCAACTGGATGATGCGGGGCTGATTCGCCTGGCCGCCGAGCACGCCCCAAGCCTGGGGATATTGCAGATCCAGGAAGGGGTTGCTGAACTGCATGATGTTGAACAGGTTGAACGCCTGAGCGAAGATCTGGGCGTGGACCCGCTCGGTGATCTGCGTGTCCTTGGTGACCCCGAGATCAATATTCCAACGGGGCATGCCGCGGTACTCGCCGTCCGGGCTGGGAGCGCCGTCCACGCCGAGCAAGAATGGGCGGAACGAATTGTAGTAGTTGATCGCCTCACTGCCGAACAGGTTGACGCCGGTGCCGCCGTTGGCGGGGTTGCCGTTGACGCCAACGGAGTTGGGGTTGGACGCGTTCGTGGGAACGACGGTGCCCAGGATGGGCGTGCTCGGCCAATTGGAACTGCCGACCTTGCCGCCGATCGCGACGGCCGACGCGCCATTCTCGGCGAAGCCGGCGCCCATTTCTCCGAAGCTGCCGGTGTAAACCTCAACCGGCAACCCGCTGGACATGGTAAGCACCGGAGAGACGAGCCAGCCGCCGATCAGCTTGCCGATCCAGCCGTGCTGGCCCTGGCCGAAGGGAAGTTCATATGTGCCGAGGAAATTGAAGATGAACTTTTGGTCCCAAGGAGCGGGAGTGAGGTCGGATTGCAGGTTATAGACGTTGTCGGGACTGTCCAACGTATAGGTCTGGGACAGGCCTAGAGTACCAAGGTCGTGGCTATAGGTGAAATTCGCGTTGAAGGTGAGGCCGCGGGCGGCGCGCTCCTTTAATTTGACCACCATGGCCTGATAGTTCGAGAAGCCGGTGGAGGTGTTGCCGTAGACGTAGAAGCCCTGGTTCGTTGAGTACAGCGTCGGACCGAAGGCCCACGACCCGTCGAGGTCGCTCCAAAGGTTCATCAGATTGTCGCCAGCAATGTTCTGGCCCTCGTTGGCCAGGACGGCTTGCGTGTAGTTGGGGTAATTCGCTCCCGCTGAGCCGCAGGTAACCGCCGTGCCGGAGGAGTTGGCGCAGTAGTTCTGTCCCGCCAGCGCCGCCTCCAGGAAGGGCTGGGAGGGAGCGTTGGCGATGGCGCCCGCGCCCAGGCCATGAGCTTGGACGTAGTTGTATAAGTTGTCCCAGGCTTGGGTGAATTGCTGGCCGCCATATTTCATCATCCAAGGCACGCTGTTCAGGTCCACGCCCTGGAAGAGGTGGTTGGCCCAAACGCCGACGTAACCGACTTCCAAGGTGGTGTTCTGCCCGAACTGGCGCTGCACGCTGAAATCCAGTTCGTTGCTGACGCCCGGACGGAAGTTCGGGTCCATGATGTCCAGCAGGGTCGCGTAGGGAGAACTGATGCCCGGCGTCACCGGCGAGGAAAGCGTTTGGGTGATAGGCGGCAGGGGCACCGTCAAGCCGTTGGTGCCAATCCGGAACGCGTTTTGCGGCGTGGCGACATCCTGGCCCAGGCACTGCCCGCTGACGCTTGGTCCCGTGCAGGAGACCGGTTGGAGGAAGCCGTCGCCGAGGGTCGGGTTGGAGATGACGTTGATGCCGAAATCGCGGGCGAAGAAGCGGCCGAATCCGCCGCGGATGACCAAGCCCTGATCGCCAGCGAACCAATTATGCCAGTCGGGGTTCCACGCCGCGGAGACGTGGGGGGCGAATTCCTTGTAATACGGGGCGAAGGGATACTTGCCCAGGCTGGGCACCTTGGCGATGGGGGAGTAGCCGAGGGTGGGCAGATAAACCTGCCCCTTTTCCGCGGCGGCAACCCGATTCGCCATAAAGCTTTGGAAGTAGATCGGCTGGTTCGTCGCGGCGTTGACGGCGATGTCCTGCTCGCGGTTCTGCTCATAGGGCGGCATCTGGACGCCCCAGTTGAGGCCGTAGGTGACGGTCAGCGTGGGCAGGACATGCCAGGTGTCGGTGAAATACAGGTCGGGCGTGTTCACCGTGACCAAGCTGCTCAGCGGCGTGCCGAGGGGATTGAGCTGGAGATTAGCCCCGGTGCGGGTGGCCACGATTGAGGAATGGTTCACGATTCCCAGCAGGTCCGCATAGTAGTTGTTCCAGGTGCTGATCTCGCTGGCGCCGAGCGTGCCGCTGTCGAAGCAGTTGGTGGTGATGGTGGCGCTGCACGTGGGCGGCTGATAGGTCGGCGTCATGTGCAGGGACCCGTCGCTGACTTCGTAAACGAGGGAGGTCAAGCCGCCGACGACGTTGTCGTAGCGGTTGAAATGCCACCATTCGTGCAGCCAGTCACCGCCGAACTGGAACAGGTGGTTGCCGCTCAGCCAGCTCATTTCATCGCGGAAGTCGTAGTTGTGTTCGTACCACGACCGCTGGCGGGAGTCCTGCGTATCGGCGTTTACCGGGTTCAGTTCGCTGGTCTTGCCCTCGCCGTTGATCTCGAGAACGCCGGGCATGCCGGCGAGCTGTGGCGTCAGGCCATTCCGGATCCAGCCCCACATGTTGCGGGTGTAGGTGAAGTGGAAGACGTTGGTCAGATTGGGCGTGATCGAGCCGGAAAGAGCCGTGACGATCAAGGCCGGTTCATTGATGTTTTCCGAGGCGGCGGCGGGCTGACCCAACGTGTCGCCCGGCAGCAAACCGCCGATGTCCACCTGGCTGCTCACGGGGTTGTAGTCCTTGTACCAACGGTAGGTGCCCATCCAGCGCCAGTTGGAGCCGAAATCATGGTCAAAGCGGCCAACCCAAAAGTCGTTGTTGACCGGCGTGTTGAGGATGCCGCGGAACCCGAGGGCGTTGAGCTGATCGCCGCCGGAGGGATCGTTGGCGGCAGGCATGTATTTCGACCAAATTTGCGAGACGGCGGAGCTCATGCCGACGCCGAGAGGATCGCAGAGGCCGTTGCCGTTCGGTCCGCAGACGGCGAGCTTGCCGCTGCCCAAGTCGAACTGTTGAACGCCGCGGCTGGTGTTGATCTGAATGATGCCTTGGCGCAGCAGGGGGGAGGGCGTGTAGGCTTCGTAGAAGCCGCTCTGCGGATAACGCTGGGCTTCGTAATCGAAATAGAAATAGGTCTTGCCGCCCCAGAACCGAGGGAACAGCACGCCGCCGAGATCGAAGCCGTACCGATTTTGGTGGGTCTTGGGGCGAGGGCTGTTGTGGAAATTGTTGTTCCAGCCGTTGGCGTTGAGCACGCTGCTCTGGAGGTAGTCGTAAATTGAGCCGTGCCAGGTGTTGTAACCGCGCTTGGTGACCGCCAGGACCTCGGCGCCGCTGGAGGTGGCGAAGTCGGAGGTCATGTTGTTGGTGCTGACGGTGAACTGCTGGATGGTCTCGATCGGGGTGGGGACGACGCCGCGCTGATTGCCGCTAAAGCCGTTGATGTAGCCGTTGTCGCCCTCTAAGCCGCTGGTATTGATGCCGCCGTCTAGAACGAAGGTGTTTTGGTCGGGGGTGGAACCGGCGACCGAGCCGGAGGTGATGTCACCCCGGCGGCCATAGCTGGGAGTGGATGTCGCCTGGAGGTTCATCAGGCTAGTGACGTCGCGGTCGAGGCTGGGGAGTTGCAGCAGCGTGCTGGCGGTAATGGTGCTGCTCATCGTCGCGTTCAGGGTTTGCAGCGCCGGGCCCGCCGAGCCGTTGACCTCAACCGTGGTGCTGGCGCTGCCGACCTTCAGAGCGACCTTGAGCGCGAGGGCCTGGTTGGTCACCACCAAATTGCGGGTTAAGGTGACGCTTTGGAAACCGGAGTGGCTAACCACCACGTTGTAGTAGCCCGGGGTCAGATTGGTGAAGATGAATCGCCCGTCCCGGTCGGTGGTAACGGTTTGGGCGTTGCCGGTGGCAGGATTCACCAGCTTCACCGTGGCGCCGACGATGACCGCGCCGGAGGGATCGGTAACGCGCCCAGTGAGGCCACCGGTGCTATTCGCCTGGGCCCACAGCGTGAGCGGAACGAGAGCGAGAGCGAGGAAGGGAACGGCCAGCCAGCGGACGATGCGGTGCGAAGGGGAAGAGTGAGCGGTCACAGCTGCCTCCGGATGTATTGACTTCCACACACGTCGGCAATTTTTGTATTGTTTGATCCTGCTGTCAATAGCAAAAATATGGATCGTCACCATATTGGATTCCGAGGTACGCTCGCGGCAGAACCGGGGTTTTTAGGGCAAGCTGTCGCGGGCGAGGTGACGGGCAGTTTTCCCGACCGACTGGCAGGTCAGCGAGGTGGAGCATACGGCGGGTGAAACGGCGGGGTCCAGGTGAGTCATTGGAGCGATCGGCAACTACCGCGGCGCGCGTTTTTAATGCACAGCGGGGGGGCGGTAGCGGCGGTGGTGCCGGCGATGGCGCGGCGGCGCCGCGGCGAGTGGCTGCTGGCGCCGTGGGTGCTCGCGGGCGGGAACTCCGCTGGCTTGCCTTTGTTCGACGAGGTGGCGGGCGAGGCGGGGCTGGGCGCTTTTCGGGATGTGTGCGGATCGCGGCGAAAAGAGTATCTGGTCGAGACCGTGGGCAGCGGCGTCGCGGTTTTCGACTATGACGGCGACGGTCTGCCGGACATCTTGCTGATCAGCGGCAGCCGCTTTGGCCTGCCGCCGCATCCGCGACTGCCGGCGCCTTCGAGCCGGCTGTATCGCAACAACGGCGACGGAACCTTTAGCGACGTGACCTATGCCAGCGGGCTGGTCAATACCGGGTGGGGCATGGGCGTGGCGGTGGCGGATTATGACAACGACGGCCACCCCGACGTGTACATCACCAACTTTGGGCGGAATGCGCTGTTTCACAACAACGGTGATGGGACGTTCACCGACGTGACAAATGAAGCGGGTGTCGGGGGCGGCAACTGGAGCACGGGATGCGCCTGGGGCGACTACGACGGCGACGGCCGGTTGGACCTGTATGTGGCCCGGTACGTGGACTTCCACCGCGAACGGATTCCGGCGCCCGGCGCGGGAGGATTTTGCCGCTATCTGGGCGTGCCGGTGGCCTGCGGACCGCGCGGGCTGCCGGCCTTGCCGGATCTGCTCTATCACAACGAGGGCGGCGGCAAGTTCCGCGAAGTCTCGCGCGAGGTGGGAATGGGGGGGACTCCCGCGGCCTATGGTTTCAGCGTGGTGTGGTGCGATTTCGACGGCGACGGGCGTTTGGACGCGTTCGTGGCGAATGACTCGATGCCGAATTTCCTTTGGCACAACATCGGCGGCAGGTTCGAGGAAATTGGCCTGGAGGCGGGCTGCGCGCTGAGCGGCGACGGCAGAGCGCAGTCGTCCATGGGTGTGGCCTTGGGCGATTACAACAACGACGGCTGGATGGACTTGTACGTCACGAATTTTTCCGAGGATTACAGCACGCTGTACCGCAATCGCGGCGGCCAGTTCGAAGATGTGACCTTCGCCGCCGGCCTGGGGGCGGATAACCTGCGGCTGCTGAAGTGGGGAACTGCGTTCGTGGATACGGCCAACCGCGGTTGGCGGGACATCTTTGTCGCCGACGGTCACATCTATCCGCAGGCGTCGCAGGCGGGCAATCATTATCGCCAGCCGAACCAGCTGTACCGCAACCTGGGTGACGGCCGGTTCGCGCTGGAGCCGACGGAGGCTTGTGGCTTCTTGCAGCGCCAGAGCAGCCGGGGGGCGGCGATTGGGGATCTGGACAACCGTGGGGCGATGTCGGTCGTGGTCAACAATATTGACTCGGCCCCATTTTTGTATCGGCCGGCAGCGTCGCCGCCCGGCCATTGGCTCCGGCTGCGGTTACAAGGGGCGCGGTGCAATCGCGATGCCATCGGAGCGCGGGCCCGGGTTAGCGCCGGAGGGCTGCGGCAGACCGATTTCGTGACCAGCGGCGGCAGCTATATTTCCTGCAACGATATTCGATTGCATTTCGGCATTGGCGCGGCCGCCGAGGCCGATATGGTCGAGGTGCGCTGGCCGGATGGCGGGATCGAGATCTGGCGAGGTCTGGCGGCCGACCGCGAATACCTCCTGCGTCAGGGAGACGCACGGCCGTGAGGCGGCGGGGGGGATTGCGACCGCGCTGGGGCGCTCCGGCACGGACGGCGCTGCTGCTCGCGGCCGTGGCGCATGGGCAGATGTCGCAGGTCAGCGGCGCGCAGCTGAGCGCCGCCGGCGGAAGCAGGAACGCGCGGACGGTGATGCGGGAGGTGGAACAAGCGCGGCGGGAGCTGCAAACGAATGGGAAGTCCGCAGGTGCCTGGCTACGGCTCGGCCAGGCGCTGGCGGCAAGCGGCGCAGCGCAGCCGGCGCGGGCGGCGCTGCGCAGCGCGCTCAAGCTGAATCCCCGTCTGTGCCGTGGCTGGCTACTGGCGGGGGAACTGGGCGCGGGCGCAGGGCGCTGGGCCGCGGCGGCCAAGGATGATCTGCGCGCCGCGCGCTGCGAGCCCGGGCTGGCGAGCGCCCATTTTTTCGCCGCCGAAGCGCTGTTGCGGCTGGGCGCGTTGCCGCGCGCCACGGCGGAATTTCACGCCGCGCTACAGGGTGGTCGCGGCCGGATCGGGCGGTTTTGCGCGGGGGATGCGCGGCCGGTGGAGTGCGGACCGGCAGCGATGTTCATTCACGTGGGGCTGGGCCAGATTGCGAGCCAACTGGGCCATCCGGCCTCCGCGGCGGCGGAGTTTCGCGCGGCGCTGGCATTGGGGCCGGCCTATCCGCCGGCCCTGCTGGGTTTGGCGGATTCCGACCTGCGCCGGGGACAAGCGCGGCGGGCCGAAGCGTTGTTTCGCCGTGCATTGGCGGCACGGCCGAGTTCGGTGGCGGCGTTGGCTGGGTTGGCGGCGGCGTTAAGGGCGGCCGGGCAGCCGGCGGAGGCGCAACGGGCGTTCGCGCGGGTGCGGGCGCGGATCCAGGCGCGGAAGGCACGGCTGCGCGCGGAGCAGGAGACGGACCGCGGCATGACGCTGTGGCACGCCGGCCAACTACAGGCGGCCGCGGCGGCATTCCGGCGGGCGGCGGCCGCGGCACCCGGCTATGCCGCCGCGCACAACGATCTGGGCAGCGTGCTGGCGCTCAGCGGCGACGCGCGGGGTGCGGTGCGGCAGTTCGCGCTGGCCGTGCGGTTGCGGCGGCCGTATCCGAAGGCACGCAGTAACTGGGGACTGGTGCTGCTGGCGCAGGGGCGCGCCGCGGCGGCGGCGCGGCAGTTTCGCGCCGCGCTGGCGGCGGCGCCGTTGGATGTCGGCGCGCGCCTCAACTTGGCCGCGGCTCTGGAGCGGCAGGGGAAGAAGGGCGCCGCAGAGACTGCGTTGCGGCAAGTGATTGCGCTGGCGCCGGCCCTGGGGAAGGCGCATGTGGCGCTCGGGATGCTGCTGGCGCGAAGCCATGGCGGGCTGACCCAGCAGGCGCGCTGGGAAATCGAGACGGGGTTAAGGTTGGATCCGGCGTTGCGCCGGCTGCTGCCCAGGCGGATTCAACTTCAGCTGGCCGCAACCGCGCGCCATGTGCGGCGGTAAAAGGCCACGCGCCGGGGACGCCAAACTTGCGACGGAGGGCCGGTAACCGGCGCCACGCCGGTTAGTTGGCAGGGCGCGGCGGGTTGGGGAAAGGCGATTTTTTGCCGTTCACGGCGGTGGCTGGAGCGGTACGGGGACGCCGCGGCGCGGCCGCGCGGGAACGGCGAGCAGCGGCGGCGAGGGGGCGAGTGAAACGAACCGCCCACAGGAAAGAACGTTCGGCGGACTGAACGCGCAGGACCCGGGCCTCAATGAGCCGGGCGGAAGCGGGCAGGGCGGCGGTTTCGGCGACGGGAGCCGCGGGGATCTCGAGAGAGACCTTGGTGGGGTGGCGGACATAACTGCGAACCACCAGCAGCGCCCCGCCCGCGCTAATGTTCAGCACGTTGGCGAACTCCAGCACGCGGCGTCCGTCGGCAACGGCGCGGACGAATAGGGGAATGGTGACAGGGATGCGTTCCCAGTGGCGCCGTTCGGCGGCGGGGCTGGTGGCGGCAGAGCCGCGATCACCCGGCCCGCTGCGCGCAGCAACGGGTACGGCTAGGGCCAGCCTGCCCGCACCACGACCTCCCTGTCTACCCAAGACGCAAGCCTCCGTCATCGCATGGCCGCCTTTGGCCACTGGGTTTTCGTTGCACGCTAGTGGCCACTATGGGAATCGGAGGGGATTTCCAGAAGAACGGGCAAAACTGCGGCATTTACCGCCTTTGCGCCGCTGCGAGCGGCAGTCATCGCCCACTGCGCCGCGCGCGAATAGGAAAAATCTTGCATGGGGTGCGAAGGTTTTTGCACTCTGGGTAATGAGTTCAGGAGGGGATTCATGCTCGAATCGCAGTCGCGCGGTTGCGGAGTGACTACACGACAAGTGGTGGTTGCAATTACTTGCACAGTATGCCTGTTTGCCTCCGCTTTGCAAGCCGCGACAAGTAATCCGCGCCAAGCGCTGGAACGGAAACTGCGGGTGATTGCGGCGCAGTTTCCGGGAAAGCTCGCCGTAGCTGGGGTGGCGCTCAAGAGCGGGGCGCATTTTGGTCTCAACGCCAACCGCCAGGTGCCGACGGCGTCGGTTATCAAGCTGCCGGTCATGGTGGAGGCCTTCTATCAGATGCAGGAAGGGAAGCTGCATTGGTCGCAGGTGGCGCCGCTCACGGCTTGGGACCAGGTGCCGGGATCGGGGATCTTGCAGTTTTTCGCCCGGACGCCGGCGCCGCGGTTCACGCTGGGGGACGCCATCACGCTGATGATTGACCTCAGCGACAATACCGCGGCCAACATGGTGATCCGGGCGGTCGGGATCGGGGCGGTCAATGCGCGCATGCGGCGGCTGGGGTTGCGGCATACGACGCTCTATGCGTATGTGTTCCATGCGGTGCGCCCGCGCTCAGCGGGAGAAAAGAAGTTCGGATTAGGGGAGACGACGCCGGCGGACATGGTGCGGCTGCTGACCATGATCGAGGAGCACAAGATTCTGACCCCGGGGGCCTGCGATCATATGCTCAAAATCCTGACCGATCAGCAGGACAACAACGCGTTTCCGCGCTACATGGCCGCGTTTCCCGCAGTGAGCTGGGCGCACAAGACCGGGGCCTTGGACGCCGTGCGCAACGATGTAGGCGTGGCGACGACGCCGGCCGGGCCGATCGTGCTGGCCGGATTCGCCTATGGATTTGCGGACCACCAATGGACGGCGCAGAATCCGGGTTTACTGGTGCTGGCGCACGTGGCGCAGGCCGTAATCGGGCAGTTCGTGGCGCCTGCGGCGCGCAAGCCCTAGGCGGATAAGCCCGGCGTTGGGCGGGGATGGCGTTCTCGCCGCGCGCCCGCATCCGGCGGGCGGTTGGGGCCGCCGGAGTTCATGGCCGGTCGCCGAGGGTCTATGCTGCGGACAAGGGTTCGGGAAAACAATGGCCAGCACGCGACTATGGAATTCGCCCGCTGATCCGGGGATCGCCACGATTAACCAACTGCTGCTGCGGCTGCGAGCACGCGGCGCGGCGCCGGTGTGGTGGGCCAAGCGGGAGGGACGGTGGCAGGCGCTCGGGGGGGAACAAATCTACCGGCAGGTGCGGGCGATTGCCGCGGGGTTGCGGGGATTAGGGCTAAGGCCGGGTGACCGAGTGGGGTTGCTGGCGGAGAGCCGGCCGGAGTGGCTGCTGGCGGATTTGGGGTGTTTGGCGGCGGGGGTTGCCGACGTGCCGATCTATCCGACCCTGACCGGAGCGCAGGCGGCGGAGTTGCTGCGCGATAGCGGCGCCCGCGGGGTGTTCGTCGCCGATGGCGACCAGCAGCGCAAGGTCGAGGCGGAGTGGCGGTATTTGCCGCAACTGGAGTGGATTTGCAGCTTTGCCGCCGGGCCGGAAACGGGGCCGCGGTATCCGCAATGGCAGGCGATGTTGGCATGGGCGCCGGCGCCGGATGCGGAGTTCGAGGCGGAGTTGGCGGCGACGCCCCCGGACCGGCTGGCGACGCTCATCTACACCTCGGGGACGACGGGGCGGGCCAAGGGCGTGATGCTGACCCACGGGAACCTGGCGGCCAACCTGAATGCGGTATGTCCGCGCCTCGACTTGCGGCCGGAACGCCGATTGTCAGTGCTGCCGCTGGCGCATATCACCGAAAGGATGCTGGGCTATGCCGATTTGGCGCTGGAACTGACGACGTATTTCGCGGAGAGCATCGAGAAGATCCCAGAGAATTTGCTGGAAGTGCGGCCGCACTGCCTGGCGGCGGTGCCGCGGGTTTACGAAAAGATGGCGGCCAAGGTGAAGGCCGAAGCTGCCGCCAAAGGGCCCCTGGCGGAGCGAGTATTCGCCTGGAGCCTGGGGGTGGGACGGCGGCTGGGACCATATCTGCTGGGTGGTTGGCCGGGTGACCGGCGCGCGGCGGCGCCGAGCCTGGCTCTGCGGCTGCAAAGGGCGGTGGCGGACCGGCTGGTATACCGGCATCTGCGAGAACGCACGGGCGGCGAGTTGATCACTTGTATCGCGGGCGGCGCGCCGCTCGGGCAGGAGTTGGGCGAGTTCTTGCTGGCGCTGGGGCTGGTGGTGGATGAGGGGTATGGCATGACGGAGACGTCGCCGGTGATCGCCGTCAACGTACCCGGCGCCCGCAAGATCGGCTCGGTCGGCAAGCCGCTGCCCAACGTCGAGGTCCGCTTTGCCGCGGATGGCGAGCTGATGGTGCGGGGACCATCGGTGTTTTCCGGTTACTACGACATGCCGGCGGCGAATGCCGCGGCATTTGATCAGGATCCCGGAGGGCCGTGGTTTCATACCGGCGATATCGGACACCTCGATGCGGATGGCTTCTTGTTTATTACCGACCGGAAGAAGGATTTGCTGAAAACCGCGGGAGGCAAGTTCATCGCACCCCAGCCGATCGAGGCGAAGTTGAAGGCATCGCCCTACATTGCCGAGGCGGTGCTGGTCGGCGACCGGCGGCCCTATGTCGTGGCCTTGCTGGTGCCGAACTTCGCGCGCCTGGAGAGCGAGGCGCGGCAATTGGGGCTGGAGCCGGGCCGGGATTGGGCTACGCGCGCGGAACTATGCCGCCTGCCCGTACTTTACAACCGCATTCGCGCGGTGGTGGAGCAGGTGAACGCCGGGCTGGCTCGCTTCGAAACCATCAAGCGATTTGCGCTGCTGGCGGACGAGTTCACGATTGCCGGCGGGGAGATCACGCCCACGGTGAAGGTGCGGCGGAAGTCCGTGGAAGCCAAATACGCGGCGGAAATTGCCGCGCTTTACGCGCGTCCGCGGGAACTCGAAGCGGAGGCAACGCCGGGCGGCGAGGGAGCGGCGAGGACCTAGGCGTTGGCCAGGGTTTCCCGCAAGAGGGCCAGTTTGGCGTCCAGGCCGAGGGCCTGATTCCGGGCGAGTTCCAGCAGATCGCAGAGATGGTGGTAAAGATTGCCCTGCCCCTCGGGGCGGACGCTGGAGACGGCGCTGCGAGCCCGTACTTCCCAGAGCAGATGGCCAGGCGAATCCTTGATTCCCAACTGAATGACCGTTCGATCGTCCGCCTCGACACGGCGCAGGTCGAAGGTGAACGCGCCCAGGGCGCAGGAGAAGGCGTCGCGGTCCTTGGCGTCCTTCCAGGGCAGGCGGCCCTGCTTGGTCTTCTGCAACAAGGTGTTGACCAGGTCGTCAAAATCCGTGTCGCGCATGGCTTTATGGTAGCGCCGCGCAGGGCGGCGAGCGCCTAAGGCGCCGGCGCGGCGCCGACGGTCTTGGCGGCAGGCGCGGCCGGGGCGAAAAACAGGCCAGCGATTTGGCCTTGCGGCGTAACGGACCAGCGAACGTCCAGGCGGGCATGGGCGAAGGCAACGGTCACGATGATGATATGGACGCCGTCGTAGGCGAGGGAATGGATGGCGGTGGTGCGCTGGAACGGGCCCGCCTGGAGGACGACCTGGGACCACACCTTGGCCAGTTTGGTGGTGGGCAGGGCGGCCCTCAACTTGGGGTTGAAGCGATGCTCGACGGCGGCAAAACGGCTGGCGGCGAGACGTTGGGTCTCCTGCTTGCCGAGCGCGGCATAGTGGGGCGCGCCGGCGGCGCCGGCGGGAAGGAGACAGAGCAGCGCCGCGAGGCCGGCGGCGCAGCAACGAGGCGTGGAGGCGAGACGCGCACTCATGCCGGTAGTATGACCGAGCCAGCAGGCGAGGGGCAGGCGCAATGGGCGCCGCGGAACCGGCGGAGCCGCGCGCGGGAAGCGACCGCTGTTCGCCTAGGCCAAGGACGCGTTGATGCGCTCGAGAACCGATTGCGGCGGGCGTACACGGTCGTCCGGGAGCGTCGCCAGCGGTTCGGGGACGAGATTGAGGCTGGCGAGAAAATCAGGCTTTTCCGGCGCCAGGTAAAACACGCCGGTGAGGACCTCTTCGCCGCCGTGCGCGTTGGAGAGCAGGCCCAAGGCGGAGCGGCGATCGGTGGGGTCGTAATCACGGTCGAGCTTGCGCAGCCGGAGGTGGGAGCCGTCATGGAGGCGCACGTCGGTGACGGCGCCGGGTTCATAGTCCACCGTGATGTCGTTGAAGTAGGGGATGAAATCCACTTCATGGACCGGAGATTCATGCTGTTTGACGTACTGGTAGCTCTTGGTGCTCTCCGGCTGGTCATTGAACGTGACGCAAGGCGAAATGATGTCCAGCATGGCGATGCCTTGGTGCGAGAGGGCCGCTTTGAGCACCTGGGTGAGCTGGCGCTTGTCGCCGGAAAACGAACGGGCGACGAACGTGGCGCCGGACTCAATCGCCATGGCGCAGAGGTCGAGGGCGGGGAACTGATTTACGACGCCGGATTTGAGCTTCTGGCCCTCGTCGGCGGTGGCGGAGAATTGGCCCTTGGTGAGGCCATAGACGCCGTTGTCCTCGACGATATAGACCAGCGGCAGATTGCGCCGCATCAGATGGATGAACTGGCCGATGCCGATCGAGGCGGTATCGCCGTCACCGCTGACGCCGATGGCGCGCAGGGTGCGGTTGGCCAACAAGGCGCCGGTAGCCACGCTGGGCATGCGCCCGTGAACGGAATTGAAGCCGAATGACCGGCTGAGGAAATAGGCGGGACTTTTGCTGGAGCAGCCGATGCCGCTGAGCTTAACGACGCGATGGGGCTGCAAGCCCAGCTCGAAGCAGGCGTCAATGATGCGCTCACTGATGGCATTGTGGCCGCAGCCGGCGCAGAGGGTGGTCTTGGCGCCGCGGTAGTCGGCGGGGGCGAGGCCGATATGGTTGAGACGGTCGGGCATGGCTTAGGCTTCGGCCTCCTGGCGCAGGATTTCGTCGGTCAGCGACCGCGCATCCACCGGCAAGCCATTGTAATGGCGGACGGAACGAAGGCGGGAGACCAGGTCCGCGGGCCCGCCGGGGTTGGCGGCCAGTTCGAGGCGGATGAGATCCAACATTTGCGCATCGCGGTTCTGCTCCACGACATACACCCGGCGATGGCGGGCGACGAAGTCGCGCAACTGTTGATTAAACGGGAAGGCGCGCAAGCGGAGGTAGGCGGCGTGCAGGCCGGATTCGCTGGCGAGCTGATCCAATGACTCCAGGGTGGCAAAGTGGCTAGAGCCGAAGGCGATAACGCCGACCTCGCCGGCGCCATCCCGCTCCAGCACGGGCGCGGGCACGCGGGCGCGCGCGGTATCGAATTTGCGCCCCAGCCGGTCCATGTTGGCGACGTATTCCTGGGGTTTTTCGCTGTAGAGGGCGCGATCATTATGGCCGCTGCCGCGGGTGAAATAGGGCGCCGCGGGGTGGTCGGTTCCGGGCAGCGTGCGATACGGAATGCCGTCTCCATCCACGTCGCGGTAACGGGCAAACTCGCCGATGCGCTCCAAGCCGGCGGCGTCCAGCACCTTGCCGCGGCGCAGGGGCGCGTCTGGATAGGGAAGGGGGTCGGCGATCCAATGGTTCATCGCCAGGTCCAGGTCACTCAGGACGAAGACGGGAGTTTGGAACTCCTCCGCCAAGTCGAAGGCGGCGAGCGCGAGGGTGTAGCATTCGCCCGCGGTTCCCGGCAGCAGCACGATATGGCGGGCGTCGCCGTGGCCGAGGTTGGCGGCGAAGGCGACATCACCCTGGGCGGTGCGGGTGGGCATGCCGGTGGACGGGCCAACCCGCTGCACGTCGAAAAAGACGCCGGGGATTTCCGCGTAGTACCCAAGGCCAATGAACTCCGACATCAAACTGATGCCTGGGCCGGAGGTACTGGTCATGGAGCGCGCGCCCATCCATCCCGCTCCCAGGACGATGCCGGCGGAGGCCAACTCATCCTCGGCTTGCACAACGGCGTAGGTGGCTTGGCCGGTCGCGGGGTCCAAGCGGTAGGCGCGGAGATAGGAAATCAGGTATTCACAAAGCGAACTGGAAGGCGTGATGGGATACCAGCCGACGACGGTGACGCCGGCGAACAGGCAGCCCAGCGCCGCCGCGGCATTGCCTTCAATGATGATCTTGCCGGCATTTTCCTGCATCGGCTCCAGCCAGCAGCGGTCCCGCTTGGGCAGATGCTGGCTGGCGTATTCGTAGCCGGCCTGAACGGCCGCCCAGTTGAGATCGGCGGCTTTCGGCTTTTTGCGGAAGTGACGCCGCAGGGCATTTTCCAACTGCGCGAGGTCCAGATGCAGCAGATGAGCCAGCACGCCGTCATAAATCATGTTGCGGACTAGCTTGCGCAGCTTGGCTTCCGGGCAGACGGCGGCGACCAGGCGATCAAAAGGAACCGCGTAGAAAACCAGGTCGGAGCGGAGCGCGTCGAGGCGGAGCGGTTCGTCATATAAGACGGCAGCGCCTGGCTCAAGAGCGGCGACATCGTCGCGCGCGGTCTCCGCGTTCAGGGCGACTAGGAAGTCCACCTCCTTTTTCCGGCCAACGTAGTGATTCTTGTTGGCGCGGATGGTGTACCAAGTGGGCAGGCCGGCGATGTTGGAAGGGAATAGGTTCTTGCCGGAGACGGGAATACCCATCTGAAAGATGGTGCGGAGCAGGACGAGGTTGGAGGACTGACTGCCGGAACCATTCACGGTCGCGACTTGCAGACTGAAGTCATTGACCAAGCGGTCCTTGGGGGCGGGGGCGCCGCGGCGCACATCGAGGTCGGCGGTAGCCATAGAACCTTCAATTATAGCGGCTACCGCGGCCGGGGCTGGAGCGATGACGCGACTCGGGATTCAAACTTCGCATGGAAAGAATCGAAAAAATCGTCGTTTTCCTGGCGGCCGTTGGGCTCAGGGTCCGGCGTTGGTCACCCAACTTGGGGCCGAGCAGGCGCATCTGGTGGCAGTGGCCGGGCCGACCCGGCCGCCGAACGGGAACCCCGCGGGGGAGGAAGAGGCGGCGTGTTAGAAGCGCTGATGCTGTGGAACGAGCCCAACAACCTATCGCACTGGAACTTCCATTTGGACGCAGGCTGGCGGCGCTATGCCGCCATGGTGCGGCAGGCGGCTGCGGCGGTACGGCGGCAGGCGCCAGCGCTGACCATTGTGGCCGGCGGCATTTCGCCGATTGACGCCGAGTTCGTCCGATTGCTGGACGCGGAAGGCGTGCTGACCGCGGTGGACGTGATCGGCATTCATGGATTTCCGCTGGATTGGAACCACTGGCGCATTCACGACTGGCCGCGGAAAGTGGACGAGGTGGCGGCGGAAACGGAGAAGGCAATCTGGGCTACCGAGGTTGGCGCCTCCAGCTTCGGCGCCGATGAAGTCCAGATTTTTGGGCTGGAAACCACGGCACGGCTGCTGCTCCGCCGCAAGGGACAACCGGAGCGGGTGTACTGGTACAGCCTCCTGGACCTGCCACCGGCCTGGGTGGCCACGACGCGTCACAAGGAGAGCGAGGGCAGCGCGTATTACCGGCACTACTACATGGGCCTGCTGACCGCCGAAGGAGAGGGGAAACCGGCGGTGGACCACTTTCCGGCCGAAATGGGGATCTGCCAGTGGTTTCATTTCGAGGACCATCGCCTGGAGATGGCGGTGCAATGGTTGCGCCGTTTAGGGGTGCGCCGGGTGCGTACGGGGATGAGTTGGGCCGATTGGTTCCGGCCGGGAGCGGTGAGGTGGTTTGACCGGCAAATGGCGGCTTTGGCGGAGTTCGACGTCACGCTGACGTTGTGTTACACACCAGCGCATCTGGGCCTGGAGGCGCACTACGCCAGCCCCCCGCGAAGTAGCGAAGAGTTCGCGGTGTTTGCCGAGTGGGTTGCGGAACGCTACGGGCCGGCGCGAAAGCGGGACCAGCAGAAAGCCGGCGTCGTCGCAGGTTGCCCAGCGCGAAGCGGGGTGGCGTGACCACGTGCAGAGCCAAGCGGCGAGCGGAGCGGCGGTTTTGGAACGGATCTTAATTACCGGCGGCGCGGGATTCATTGGAAGCCACTTGGCCGAGCGCCTGGTGGCGGCAGGCTACGCGGTGCGCGTGGTGGACGCGTTTGCCCCGCAGGTGCACGGAGAAGGCGGCTGCTCGGTACGGGAACCCCGAGGTGGATGGTTGGAGCGGGCGGGAGCGGAGGTGATGGTGGGCGACGTCCGGTCTCCAGAGGTGCTGCGGCGCGCGCTCCGCGACGTCCAAGGCGTCGTCCATTTAGCGGCGGCCGTTGGCGTGGGCCAAAGCATGTACCGCATTGCCGATTACGCGGCGGTCAATATGCAAGGGACGGCGGCGTTACTTCAGGCCTTGCTGCCCGCGCGGCGCGTGGCGGGGAAGGGGGGGAGGCGCGGGCGTGAGCCGGGCGTTCGGGTACGGCGGCTGGTAGTGGCGAGTTCGATGTCGGTGTATGGAGAGGGAGCCGGGCATTGCCCGGCCTGTGGTCCGGTGACGGTGGCGGCGCGAAAAAGAGAGCAGTTGGAGCACGGCGATTGGGAGCCGAAATGTCCCCATTGCGGCGGCGCGACTGAACCAGAGCCGACGCGGGAAGACAAAGCTGCTGATCCGCGTTCGATCTACGCCATCAGCAAATTGGCGCAGGAGCAGATGGTGCGCTGTTTCGGCCAAGCGTATGGAATCCCGGCGGTGGCGCTGCGATTCTTCAACGTCTATGGGCCGGGCCAAGCGCTGGGCAATCCGTATACCGGGGTGGCGGCGCTGTTTAGCGCCCGACTGCGGGCGGGTGAACCGGTGCCGATCTTTGAAGACGGCCGGCAGCAGCGGGACTTCATCAATGTGCGGGATGCGGCGCGCGCCTGCCATTTGGCGCTGCAATCCGGCATCAGCGGGACGTTCAACATCGCCTCCGGCGAGCCGGTCACGATTGCCGCGCTGGCCGAGGAACTGGCGGCCACCCTAGGGCGGCCGCTGCGCAGGGACCGGGGCGGAGCATTCCGCATCGGGGATGTGCGCCATTGCCTGGCCGATACCACCGCGGCGGCTGGGCAATTGGGATTTCGCGCGGAGGTGCAGCGGCGGCAGGGGCTGGGGGAGTTGGCGGCATGGCTGGAAAGGCAGCCGGAGGTACGGCCGGTGCAGACCGCAAGGGAGGAGCTGCGCGCGTTTGGCCTGGGCGGGTGAGGCCGCCGAGAGTGGGTTCCCCATGGGCGACCACGACGCCAGCCCACACATCGTGATCACCTGCGACGGCGTGGGTGGCGTCTGGACGCATACGCGAGAGTTGGCGGTCGGACTGCGGCACAGTGGTTGGCGGGTAACGGTGGCGGTATTTGGACCCTGGGCAGGGGGGCAGGGGAGAGCATGGGCGGAAGCCTGTGGCGTGACCGTGTGGCATGGGGGCGGAGGACTGGAGTGGATGGCGGGAGCCGAGGAGGAGGTCGCGGCCGGACAGCAACGGCTGCGGGAGTTGGTGCAGGAGCTGCGCCCCGATGTGCTGCACGCCAACCAGTTTGCCGCCGCGGCTGCACGCGCGCCAACGGCCTGCCTATTGGCGGTTCATAGCGACGTGGTGAGCTGGTGGCGGGCGGTGCATGGGTGCGCTCCCCCACGGACGCGGTTCACGGCGTTTTATGAAGGCATGGCGCGAGCGGGGCTGGCGGCGGCGAGTTTGGTGGTGACCCCCACGGCGGCGGCGCGGGACGGGTTGCGCGCCAGTTTCCACCCAGGCGGCAGCTCGGGCGGGGAACTAGCGGTCATTCCGAACGGCATGAGCGGCGATTGGGGCGACACAAAGAAGCGCGGTTATGCCGCCGCGGCGGGGCGGTTGTGGGATGAGGGCAAGCAATTGCGGATCTTGTGGCGTTCCGGCTGGGCGCTGCCGGTGCTCATCGCCGGGCCACGGGAAGCCCCAGGAGATGGCGCGACGGCGCGAGCGGACTGGGGGCCCGCGCCGCCAGGGGTGAAATGGGTGGGGAATCTAGCGCCGGCCGACATGCAAGACCTGCTCGCCGGGGCGGAGGTGTTTATCGTGCCCAGCCGCTATGAGCCGTTCGGCCTAGGGGCGTTGGAAGCGGCGCGGCACGGCTGCGCGCTGCTGCTGAATGACATTCCATCGCTACGGGAGGTCTGGGGCGATGCGGCGGCCTATTTTGCCCGCGATGACGCCGTGGCGCTGGGAAGGGAATTGCAGCAATTGGCGGCCCAGCCCAGCCGGCGGCAACGGTTGGCCAGGGCGGCGGCGCGCCGCGCCCGGGAGCGCTACGGGCGGGAGTTGATGGTGCGGCGCTACCTGGCCGCCTATGCCCGCGTGCGGGGGCATGCGCGCGCCGGCGCGCGAGCGTGAACGCCGTGGACATTCGGATTTTCGCCCATTCTTGGCTGGCCGACTGGAATCATGGGAATGCGCATTTTTTGCGTGGATGGGCCCGCGCGCTGGTGCGGCGCGGACACCGCTTGAAGTTGTACGAGGCGCTGCCGGGCCCGTGGGGAGATTGGTCTTTGGCCAATTTGGTGCGCGAAGAGCCGCTCGCGGCCATGGCCACGATCGCCGAATTCCGCGCCACCTACCCAGAGTTGGAGGTTGAATTCTATCCTCTGGGGCCGGCAGGGGAGGTTTGGCTGCCAACCGCCGTGCGGGGCGCGGAAGTGGTGATTGTGCACGAATGGAATCGCCCGGCGTTGTTCCACTCCCTGGCGAAGCTGCGGCGGCGCCATGGATTCATGCTGCTGTTGCACGACACCCATCACCGCGGACAGACCGATCCGGACAGCCTGGCCGCTCTGCCGCTCAAGGATCTGGATGGCGTGTTGGCGTTTGGCGAGTCGTTGCGGCGATTGTACGAGCGGCGGTGGGGAGTGCGGGCGTTTACCCTGCACGAGGCGGCCGATGCGGAGGTGTTTGCGCCCGGAGCGCGGACGGGCGAGCGAGAAGGCGTTCTTTGGATCGGCAACTGGGGCGATGAGGAACGAACGGGGGCGCTGCACGAGTATTTGTTGCAGCCAGCGCAGCGGCTGCCGGGAATACGCTTTGCGGTTCACGGGGTGCGGTATCCGCCGAAGGGGCTGGCGGAATTGCGCGCCCGGGGCATCGGCTTTCACGGCTATCTGCCCAATCTGCGTGCCGCGGCGGCGTACCGCGACTGCGCCGTGGCGTTACACATTCCTCGAGCGCCGTATGCGGGCGCATTGCCGGGCATTCCGACGATTCGCATTTTCGAAGCTCTGGCTTGCGGCGCCGCGCTGATTACGGCGCCATGGAGCGACGTGGAAGGTTTGTTTCAGATGGGGACGGACTACGTGCTGGCCAAAAACGGTGGTGAATGCACGGCAATGATCGCGGAATTGAACCGCGACACCGGGACGGCGCGGCGATTGGGAAATCAGGGGCGAGCGCGCATTTTGCAGCGCCATACCTGCGCCCACCGGGCGCGGGAACTGGAGGCGATCGTGGCGGATATCGCCGGGGCAACGGGAAATGGCGTCGGGCAAGGTGCGATGGCGGGCAGTGCGGCGCGGGAAGGGGTGGTGCGATGAAGATCTTCGTCTTTGGCTCCAGCCTGGTGTCCTGCTATTGGAACGGCGCGGCGACCTATTACCGCGGCATTTACCAGGGCCTGCACGCCCGCGGGCACCAGATTACGTTTGCCGAGCCCGATATCTACGGACGCCAGGAACACCGGGACGAAGAGGGGAACTACAGCTATGCCGATGTCCGCGTCTACCGGGGCCGCGACGAGTTGGATGCGTTATTGGAAGAGGCGGCCGACGCGGAGTTGCTGGTCAAGCATAGCGGCATCGGCGCCGACGACGACTACGTGGCGGCGGGAGTGGTGCGGGCGGCGGGGTTGGGCAGGGCGCGGGCGGCGTATTGGGATGTGGACGCACCGGCCACGCTGGCGGAGATGGCGGCCCAGGATCGGCACCCTTTGCGCTCTCTGCTTTCCGCCTTTGATTTGGTATTTACCTATGGTGGCGGCGCCGCCGTTGTGGAGGGCTTTCGGCGCTACGGCGCGCGTTGTTGTCATCCGATTTACAACGGATTTGATCCCACGACGCACCATCCGGTGGCGCCGGCGCGGGAGTTCGCCTGCGCCGCGAGTTTTGTCGGCCATCGGCTGCCCGACCGCGAGGCGCGGGTGGAGGAATTCTTTCTCCAGCCCGCGGGCCGGATGCCCGATTTAGGCTTTCTGCTCGCCGGCGCGGGATGGCAAGAACGCGCGTTGCCCACCAACGTGCAATATGCCGGGCACGCGCCCAGCCGCTGGCACAACGCTATCAACAGCTCCGCCCGGATCGTGCTGAACATCAACCGGGCCAGCATGGCGGAATGCGGGTATTCGCCGCCGACCCGCATCTTCGAGGCGGCGGGCGCCGGGGCCTGCATCGTGAGCGATGCATGGGCCGGAATGGAGGCATTTTTCGCGCCGGGGGAAGAAATTTTGCCGGCGGAGGATGGCAAGCAGGTCGAAGGGTACATCCGGTCGCTGAGCGCCGAGGAAGCCGCGGCGATCGGCGCCCGGGCGCGTGCGCGGGCCCTGGCAGAACACACCTACGACCGCCGGGCCCAGGCCGTGGACGCGATCCTGCGCGCCGCGACCGAGGGGGAGAGCCGAGGCGCGCCATGAAGCAATTGGTCGTGTTCGGCCTAACCATCACGTCTTCCTGGGGCAATGGGCATGCCACTACCTACCGGAGTTTGCTGGCGGGATTGTACCGCCGGGGCTGGCGGGTGCTGTTCTACGAGCGTGATGCTCCTTGGTATGCCGCAAATCGCGATTGGAGCAGGTGCGAGTTCGCGGAGATTCGCATGTACCGGCAATGGGAGGAGGTGCGAACCGAGGCGCTGACGGAAGTGGAGCGCAGCCAGGCGGCGCTGGTCGGCAGCTACTGTCCCGACGGCGCGGTGATCTTGGACGATTTGCTGCAACGGTGGCAGGCGGATGGGCCGGTGGTAGGGTTTTACGACATTGACACGCCTGTGACGCTGGAATATTTGCAGCACCGAGGCTGTGCCTATTTGCGCGTGGAACAGATTCCTTGCGTGGATCTGTACCTCAGTTTCACGGCGGGACCGATGCTGAGCCATTTGGAGCGGCAATGGGGCGCGCGCCGTGCCCGCGCCTTGCATTGCTCCTGCGATCCGGAAGTCTATTGTCCGGGTGCGGCGGAACGGCAATGGGAGTTGGGGTACATGGGAACCTATGCCGCGGACCGGCAGGGGAAATTGGAGCGATTGGTGCTGGCGCCGGCGCGCCGGTTGCCCGGCCTGCGGTTTGCCGTGGCGGGTCCCATGTATCCGCCCCAGACCTGGCCGGCCAACGTGGTGCGGAAAGAACATCTGGGTCCAGGCGAGCACGCGGATTTTTACCGCGCCTGCCGGTTTTGCGTGAACCTTACGCGCCAGGCGATGGTGGCCTGGGGATATTCGCCGAGCATTCGACTCTTCGAAGCGGCCGCATGCGGAGCACCAATCGTGACGGATCCGTGGCCGGGCCTTGCGGCATTTTTTCGACCGGGGCAGGAAATATTCTTGGCCGACGGCACGGAGGAGATGATTTCGCTGCTGGCCGATACCGGCGAGGCCGAAGCCGCCCGTGTCGGCGCCGCCGGGCGGCAGCGGGTCTTGCAGGAGCACAGTGGTGAGCACCGCGCAAAGCAATTGGAGAGCTACCTGGCGGAGTGCGACTAAAGGGCCGCCCCACTTTCGCCTAAAGGCTGCGCCCCTACGACGGTCGGCGACGGGAACCCGTGGGGTGGATTGCGGCCCGGAATTCGGATGGTTCGAGGCGCCATTCGATTTGTGGAAGGAAAGGTCGGCGCAATTTCCAAAACATGGATTTTTCGTGGACACCAGCAAAGGCCCAGGCATCGCAACTGCGAAACGCGCGAGGACCGCCATCCGCTCGCGCAATGAGGGGGCGCAACGATGCCGAAGGTTGGTTGGGGAGCATGGGTCATGATGGCCATTTTGACCGCTGGCTGCGCGTGCGCACGGCCGTTAGCGGCGCAAATGCCGAACGCAACGACTTCGGTGCAGGGCGAATTGGAGGACGATGCTGGCGCCCCGCTGCCGTATGCCAACGTGGAGTTGGAGAGCTGGTCGGGTCAGCCCATGGGCACGGCAGTGACCGATGGGGGGGGATCGTTCACGTTCCAGGGCGTTCCACCTGGCGTGTACCGCTTGCGCGGCAGCTATCGCGGCCAGGCTTTTGAGAGCGACTTTGCCGCGAATAACCCGGGAGTGATCACCATCGTGCGCACGCACGTGGGCATGCGTCGGGCGGCGAAACCGGCGGCCAATCCGGCCGGGGACGTCGTTTCCATGAACGATTTGGCCGCACCCAAGGCGGCCAAGAAGTCTCTCCGACAAGCCCGCGCCGCATTGCGGCGTCATCGGATGAGGAAGGCCATGCGGCTGGGCAGCAAAGCGGTGGCGGCGGCCCCGCATTGGGGTGAGGCGCGGATGTTTCGGGGCGTGCTGTGGATGGAGCAGGGACAATTCCGGTTGGCGGAACAAGATCTGCGCGCAGCGGTGGCGGCGAATCCGAATAACGCGATGGCGTTGACCGCGCTAGGAGCCGATTATGAGCGGCAGCACCAACTGCGCAGCGCGGGGTTTTACCTGCAACGCGCAATGCAGGTCCAGCCGGGATTATGGCAGGAGTACTTTGAGATGGCGCAGCTAGAGTTGGACGAAAATCACCCGCACGCGGCAATCGCGGCGGCGGGGCGGGCGCTGGCTACCATTCCAGCGGGACCTGCGGCGGCGCACCTGTTGCGCGCGAATGGGTACATTCGCTTGCGGCGGTGGGAGGCGGCGAAGAGGGATATTGAGCTGTACCTTCAGGTAGCGCCGCATGGAAAGTACGCGGTGGCCGCGAAGCAAACGCTCGGCGAGATCCAAGGCCTGCAAAGGAGCCAGCCGCCGGCGCCGCCGCGGTAGATCCCCGCCGGACCATCGGCCACTGGCCGTCCGGTCGGGTTAGCCTGATCTAACCTGGCCCAGAGGGCAGAAAACGGCGGAAAGGTGGCAGAAATTTTCCCTTTTCCGGCGCATGCAGCGAGGTAAAATGGTGGAAAGTAAACCGTTTACGCTGCGTGGCCGAAACGGCCCGTGAGGTGCATCGGGAATGGCGAGCAATTTGGTGAAGCGCAAAAAGGGGACGCGATGATTTATCCAATTGCCGTGTTGGCGCTGGCTTGCCTGGGACTGGGGTACGGGGTGTTTGCGTTTGCCCACGGCCGCTTGATCGGCATTGATGTGGCGGAATGGGAACGGCTGCATGCGAGCGGGTTGCTGGAGCGCAACAACAGCTTGGCTCAGGATTTCCGCACGGTCACCTATCTGTTGCATACGATTTCCGGCGCGGTGGAAATGGAAACAGAACCTTGGGTTCGAGGGTATTTCACCGTCTTGCGGGGCTTGCAGAGCGTGGCCGGGTCGGCGCGACCGCTGCAGCAAGAGCTGCGGCGGCTGGTTGCCTATCAAGCGGTGCAGTACCGCCTGGCCTGCGCCCGCATGGCGCAAGTTGCCGCTGACTAACCGGCGGCCGTAACGCTATCCCGCACTGACGTTCGGGTGCATGGCGGCGGAACCTGCCTTGGGCGCCGCTGGGTGGCGGCGGCTTGCTACACTGGGTGTGGCGATGACCGAAGCCCAATGCCGGGAAGCGATCCGGAGCCGCGCCCACGCCGCCGGACTCGACGTTCTATTCCTGCTTCCGGGACAGTTGGGCGGCGGGGGATCCGTGCAAGCGATTTTCCTGGTGGAGGATTTCGATTCCGAATTGGAATGCTTCGCGCCGGAAGTAGCGACGCCGGCCCATATCGAGGCGGCGGTGGCGCGGGCGCAGCAGGTACTGGGAGATCGCTCGGGTTGTGAGATCGTGCACGCGGGGAACGGGGTGTTTCGCTGTGTGCGGCACGAAGCCGAGTGCGACACGGGCGAGGAACGCGATCCGGTGAACCGGCAAACGCTCCGCTGGACCGCATATTGTCCGCACGGAGCGGTGACACAAACGTTCTATCTCGCCAGCCGTTAAGCGCGCGGCGGCGCGCCGCCAGTGCCAGGGCAGTAAATCGGACCGGCCGGGCGGCCAGTTCCGAATCCGTGGCGCGAACGCTAGGATCATGCATCGCCTGTGCGCGCCATGACCCTCCCTCGCAAGCTCTTCGTCGCTGCATTGGCATGGACCGCGCTGGCATGGTTGGGGGAAGTGCTGGCGCGCTGGACCGGGCCCGGTTTGGGTTTTGCGCCTCCGTTTTGGCCGGCGGCGGGAGTGGGCATGGCGCTGATGTGGCTATGGGGCGAAAACGCCATCGTCGGCGCGATCCTGGCCGGCGGTGTCGTGGCGGCTTGGCTGCCGGGACATCCGGCCAGCGCTGCGGCCGGCGCCAGCGATGCGGTTTGGAACGCGGCGGCGCTGTGGCTGACGGTCAAATGGTTGCGGCGCATGCGGTGGGACGGCGGGATGGCCACCATTTCCGCCGTGGCGATGTTCTTGGCCGCGGCGGCGAGCGCAGGGATGCTGGCCGCAGGCGGCGCAACGCTGCTGTGGTTCGGGCTGGGCAGTTTGCCGCGTCAGCCGGCGGCCTGGGCGCTGACCGTGAATGCGCTGGGCCAGGCGCTGGGAATCGTGGCTACGGTTCCGCTGGTATTGGCGTGGCGGCGGCGCGGATGGCGGCTGCCGGCATGGAAGGTTTGGCTAGAAGCCGGCGTCATCTTGGCGTTGCTGGTGGTGATGCTGCGCGTGTTTTACCTTTCCATGGGGCACCACCGGCTGGGTCCGCTGCCATTACCCATCATTCCGGTCGTGGTGTGGGCGGCGCTGCGGCTCGGAGGTTCCGGCATTTGCATGATCGGTTGGAGCACGCTGGCGGCCACGTTGTACCGATTTCGCCATGTCGTCTCCCCCCATCCGATGGCGGCCTACGTGCTTGCCATTCTGATCGCCACGGCGACCGGATTGCTGCTGGCGGGAACATGGGCGGAACGGGAGGGGGCGCGGTGGGCGCTGCAAGCATCGGAACGCCGGTTTCGCGCCATGGTGGAACGCAGCGGGGATGCCTTCGCGCTCCTGAGCCGGGACGGCAGCATTCTTTATGGGGGGCCGTCCACGAGCCGCCAGACGGGATATGCGCTGGACGAAGTAGTCGGCCGGGGCGCCGCGGCGTTTCTTCATCCCGCGGATCGGCGCGCCGTAATGGTCCATACGGCGCGGCTCCTGCGGCAAAACAACGGCAGCGTGCGGTTTACGTGTCGCGCGCGTTTCGCCGATGGACGCTGGCATTGGGTGGAAGCGCAAGCCACCAACCTTCTGGCGGCGCCGGAGATCAGCGCAGTCGTGGTCAATTACCGCGACGTGAGCGAGCGCCGGCGGCTGGAGGCGAGTTTATTGCAGGCTCAGAAGCTAGATGCGGTGGGGCGCTTAGCCGCCGGCGTCGCCCATGAGTTTAATAACCTGCTGACCATCATTCAGGGGCGCGCCGATCTGTTGCTGCACCGGGCCGACAACGGAGATGCCTGCAGCGGCCTGCAGCAGATTCTCCGCGCCAGCGACCAGGCCGCGGCGCTGACGAGGCGGCTGTTGGCATTCAGCCAGCAGCAACCGTCGGCTTCGCGCGAACTGGATTTGAATCAGCTTCTCCTGCGCTTGGAGCCGGACATCCGCGAGTTGCTGGGCAGCAGCACTGCGCTGCGATTGAGCTTAGCTCCGAATCTGCCGTTGTTATATGCGGATCCTGCGTCCGTCGAGCAGATCGTGCGGCATTTGGCCAGCAATGCGCGGGACGCGCTCAATACCGGCGGCGAAGTCAGTCTGCGCACGGAATGCGCCGGCCCCGCGCCGGGCGCCGGGAATCGCTGGGTCCAACTGGCCATCGCCGATAATGGCCGCGGCATGGACCCAGCGATGCAGGCGCGGGTGTTTGAGCCGTTTTCGAGCACCAAAGCGGTTGGCGAGGGCAGTGGGCTCGGCCTGGCCGTGGTCTATGGGCTGGTGGCCGAGAGCGGCGGGACCATCAGCGTGGAAAGCGCTCCGGGTGCGGGCACCACCTTTCGCGTGTGCCTGCCGGTTATGGGCGATGGCCCTCGTCCCTTGGCCTTGAATCCGGCGCTCGCCGCCAGCCGATTCGCCGCGACCAGGGCATAATTTGGCTTCATGCCCGATTTTTCCTCTCCCCTGCCATTGGCGGGTAAAGCGGCGTTGATCACCGGCGGAGCGCGGCGCATCGGCCGGGCGATCGCACTGGATTTGGCGCGCGCCGGCGCCGCCGTGGCGTTTACCTACCGAAAATCCGCGGCGGATGCCTTTGAGACGGAACGGCAACTGCGGGGAATCGGTGCATCCTCGCTGGGAATCCAACTCGACTTGCGGCATAGTCACGCGATCCATGATGCCTTGGCCACCGCCCACGCGGCGCTGGGGCGGCTGGACATTATCGTGAATAACGCCGGACGGTACGAGGACGTGCCGTTCGAGGCGATCAGCGACGCGCAGTGGGATGCCATGATGGAAGCGAATCTGCGGGCGCCGTTCCTGGTCAGCCGGGAAGCAGCGCCGATGTTGCGCGCCAATGGCGGCGGCCGGATCATCAATCTGGGATCCGTGGGCGCTTCCCGCGCGTTTCCCACCCATGCGCATTACTGCGCCTCGAAGGCCGGACTGGAACACCTGACGCGGGTGATGGCGCGCGCGTTGGCGCCGGAGATACAAGTCAACGCGGTTTCGCCCGGGCTGATCACCTTTGAACCGGAGTTGACGGCCTGGGAGCGGAAGATGGCGGCGCGGACGCCCATGCGCCGCGGCGGCAAGCCCGAGGAGGTCGCCGAAGCGGTGCGCTGGTTTGCCACATGTAGCCGCTTCGTCACCGGCCAAGTGCTGCTCGTGGACGGTGGGCTATCGTTGGTGTAAGGCCTATGAAGTCGCATACGGAATATTGGACGTTTCATACGCGCAAGCACCGGGAGTACATCAACATCAGGGATCGGCTGGCGAAGACGCTGGCGGCTACCGGCATGCAGGAGGGTATGGTCCTCGTTTCGGCGATGCACATTACCGCCGGCGTTTGGGTCAATGACGCCGAAGATGGGCTGTTGGCGGATATAGACGCCTGGCTGGAGCATCTCGCGCCGTACCGGGACGACTATCGCCATCACCGCACCGGAGAGAGCAACGGCGATTCCCATCTGAAGAGCCTATTGGTCCATCACCAAGTGATCGTGCCCATCACCCAGGGCCGCTTGGATTTGGGTCCGTGGCAGCAGGTCTATTACGCCGAATTTGACGGGCAGCGGCCCAAGCGGGTGATCGCCAAGTTCCTTGGCGAATAAATGGCGCGGGTCCCTTTGCCATCCCGTCCGGGCAGGATTCTGCTGCTTCATTTCGGCCAGATGGGCGATGCGGTGTTGGCGCTGCCCGTGGCGCGGGCGCTGCGGGAGGCCTATCCCGACGCCGAGGTGACGGTGCTGGCCGGACGGTCGGGCGCGGAGGTTTTCCGCTTGGCGGGATTTTCCCCGGTCTGGGCGGTGGACCGTGCCGGCTGGCGGGATTCGCCCTGGCGGGCGGCGCGGGAGATGCCGGCGCTGGTGGCAAAGCTGCGGGGGCGGCGATTTGATCTCAGCGTGGACCTCCATTCCTACAAGGAGACCAACCTGCTCGCCTGGGCGGCCGGAGCGCCGGCGCGGGTGGCGATGTTGCGGCCCACCCGGTCGTGGCCGCGCTTGATTACCCACCGGCCGCCGCCGGACGACCCCACGGCGCATTTGCTGGACCGGTATTGCCGCGTGCTGGAGCCGTTGGGGATTACCGTTCCAGACCGCCAACCGCGCCTGCGGGCAGACACCGAGGTTCAGGCGTGGGCGGAGCGCGAATTGCCCGCGGACCGGGCATGGTTGGGAATTTGCCCCGGGGCGGGGCACCCCAGCCGGCGGTGGCCGGCGGAAAGATTTGCGGCCGCCGTGACCGCGTGGATCCAGCCGCTGACTCCAGCGCCGGGCGTCGTGATCTTTGCCGGGCCGGAGGAGGATGAGGAGCAATTGGCTGGGTTGCGGGAGTTGCCCGGCGCCCGGATCTGCCGCGGACTTTCCATTCCCCAGCTGGCGGCGGCCTTGGCGCGATGCCGCGTGGCGCTTACCAACGCCAGCGGTCCCTCTCATATTGCCGCGGCGGCGGGTTCCGCGGTGGTGACCGTCGGCGAAATCCCGATGTTTGATCCCGTCGGCCGGGTGATTCCGGTGCGTGCCAGGCGGTGGGTGAAGGACGTTTCCGTGGCCGCCGTTGCGGAGGCATTGGCGGCGGCATGGCAGAGCCCAGCGGCTGCGCGTTCGCCCGGGTGATCAGGTCCGATCGCCTCCGGGCCATTGGAACGCCGCGGTTTGGGGAAGGCCCAGGCTCGCCAGCAAACGCGAAGTGAATTGCCGCACCGCGGCGTGCGGCGTAGTCGCGGCGTCGTAAAACGCCGGCATCACGGGAAAAATGATGCCGCCGGCTTCGCTGACGGCTAGCATGTTCCGCAGATGGATCACGCTCAGCGGCGATTCCCGCACCGCCAGCACGAGACGGCGGCGCTCCTTCAAGCAGACATCGGCGGCCCGTTCAATTAGATTGTTCGACAGCCCATGGGCGATCGCGGCCAGAGTTCCCATGCTGCATGGCGCCACCAGCATGCCATCACTGGCGTAGGACCCGCTGGCGATATTGGCGGCAATGTCCTCCGGATCTAGATTCCGCAGCTTCGCCGGCAATGGACGGCATTCGGCCAGCGCGGCGGCCAACTCCGCGGCGGACTGGACGTTGTCCGCTACCGTCAGCTCCTCCTGGGCCACCCGCCGCGCATGGCGGGAGACGACGAAATTGAGATGTCCGACGCGTGGATCGGCGAGGAGCATTTGCAAAGCGCAGCGGCCGACCGCCGCGCCGCTGGCGCCGGTGACGGCCAAGGTAAGATTCAGTCCTGAAGTGGAGGCCTCTGTCATTTTGCGTCTGTCCACCGGCTGCGCGCCGCTCCCACGGCCTGGCGCGAGAGGTCCCGCACATCCCGCGTGCCGGTTACCGCCGCCGGCGAATGGGAGTAGCGCATGGGCCAGCCCAGCGCGACCGCGGAGCCGCGGTGGCGCAGCAACTCGAACCATCATTGTAGCCATTGCGCCGGGGCGCAACCGAGGCAGTGACCGAGAGTGAGAAGCATTACACCGGTCGGCGACGAACAGCATAGGGGGCGCGCCCGGGCGAGGCGCCACCGCGTTCTGGAATGGCGCGGGCCGCGACGGCGTTCCCCGAACCGCGGGGGCGGATTTCGCTTGCGGAATCCCACAATGTATGCAAAATAAGGGCGTCGGCCCGAGTAGCTATCTAGGGTTGCCAGCCTGTGCTCGAGGAGATTCCCTGATGTCCCATGCTCGTTGGTTTTTGCCTACTCGACTTCTGCCAACCCGAATTGCGGCAACGCGCCGAGCGAGGATCCGGTTCGGCGCCGTGGCCTTCGCCGTTTCCGCGCTGGTGGCCGCACCCCGAGCGAACTCCCAAGTCGTACCGAAAGCGGAGACGCAGGCCTTGCACTTCCGGTTTGTTGGTCCGATGCACGGCAATCGCGTCGCTGCCGGCGTTGGCGTGCCCGGCAATCCGAATGTCTATTACGCCGGCGCCAGCTCGGGCGGGGTTTGGAAAAGCTCGGATGGTGGGCTGCGGTGGCGGCCGGTCTTCGATCATGAGCCGGTGCAAGCGATCGGGGCGCTGGCGGTGGCTCCTAGCGCCCACAACGAGGTCTGGGCGGGAACGGGAGAAGCTTGGCTGATCCGCGCGAGCGATATGAGCGGCGATGGCGTCTATCGCTCATTGGATGCGGGGCGCACCTGGCAGCACATGGGACTGACCAATACGGGGCGCATTGGCCGGATCGTGGTGAACCCGCGCAACGCCAATGAAGTCTACGTCTGTGCGCTCGGCCACGCCGCCGACCCAGGGCCGGACCGCGGCGTGTACCGCACCACCGACGGCGGCAAAACGTGGCAGCGGATTTTGTACGTGGCGCCGGATGCGGGATGCTCCGGCCTGGCGATGGATCCGCACAACCCAAACAAATTGTTTGCCGGGTTCTGGCAGGTGAAGATGCGGCCCTGGGCTCTGGATAGCGGCGGACCGAACAGCGGGATCTTCGTATCGCATGACGGCGGCAATCATTGGACGCGGTTGGTGCACGACGGCCTGCCGCATTCCCCCCTGGGCAAAATTGATGTCGCCGTCGCCCCCACCAACTCCAGCCGCGTCTATGCGTTGATTCAAACCCATGACCAAGGCTCGCTGTGGCGCTCCGATGATGGCGGCCGGCACTGGCATGTGGAGAATTGGAACCGGGACCTGATTGGGCGCGCCGGCTATTACATTCGCTTGGCCGTGTCGCCTGCTGACGAAAATACCGTCTACATCGCCAACAGCTCCTTCTGGATCTCCAGCGATGGCGGGGAAACCTTCCATCCCACGTATTGGGGCGGGGACAACCACGATATTTGGGTGGACCCGCAGAACGCCAAGCGCATCATTGTCACCGACGACGGCGGAATCAACATCACCACCAACGGCGGCAAGGGCTTCCACCGGGTCGGTTTGCCCATCGGGCAGATGTACCACGTCGCCGTGGATAACCAGATTCCATTCAACTTTTACACCAACATGCAGGATGCCGGCACCATGCGCGGGCCCAGCGTGCGCACGCAATTTGGCTACGGCGTGCCGCCCTCGGCGGGATGGACCTTCAACATGGGCGGATGTGAATCGGGCTTTACATTGCCCGATCCCAAGAACCCCAATATCGTGTGGGCGTCCTGCTACGGCGATGAGGTGACGCGCTGGAATGCCAAGACGGGCTTGGCGCGGTCGGTGAGTCCGTGGCTGCACACGCTGGACTCTCCGCCCAACAAAACGAAGTATCGCTGCAACTGGACCCCGCCATTGGCGATTGATCCCTTCGACCCCAACACGGTGTATTACGGGTGCCAGGTCATATTCAAAACCAGCGACAAGGGACAAAGCTGGAGCATCATCAGCCCGGATCTCTCCACGGGCAATCCCAAATACCTCCAGCCGTCCGGCGGTTTTTCCGAGGACAATCTGGGCCAGTTTTATGGCGAAACCGTCTATGCGATCGCGCCTTCGCCGATCCGCAAGGGCCTGATTTGGGCGGGAACCAACGATGGCCAGGTTTGGTATACGACCGCTGGCGGTGGCAAATGGACGAATGTCACCAAGAACATTCCTGGCATTGGGCCCTGGGGCGAGGTCACCAGTATTGCGCCCTCCCCGTTTGCACCCGGCACCGCCTACGTCTCCATCACGCGGCGCATGATGGGGGACTGGCATCCGTACATCTTCATGACCACCGACTATGGCCGCACGTGGACGAACATCGCCACCGGCATCGGCCATGGGGTAGACAAAACTGCGATTCCCGACGTTCAGGTTGTCTGCGCCGATCCCTATCGCCGCGGCCTGCTATTCGCGGGCACCAGCAGCGGTTTGTTCTTTACCCTGGACAATGGCGCGCACTGGGCTCCCTTGAACCACGGTCTGCCGCACACTAAGGTGACCTGGGCGGTGATCCAGCGCCAGACCCACGACTTGGTGGTCTCGACCTATGGACGGGGGATTTATATTTTGGACGATGTTGCGCCGTTGGAGCGCATGTCTCCGGCGGACTGGAGCGCCACGGCCCACCTGTTTGCTCCGACTCCGGCGTACCGGTTGCCGCGCATTGGGCGCGCGATATTCGATTACAGCATGGGCGCCGCCACCCAGAAGCCGGTGACCCTCACTGTACTTGATGCCACGGGCCATGTCGTGCGCACGCTGCACGGTCCCGGCTCCGCCGGACTGCACCGTGTGTTTTGGGATATGCGTTATGCACCGGCCCAAACCATCAAATTGCGCACGCCAGCGCCGGACAATCCATACATTTATGAAGAGCCGCAGTTCTGGGGCCACGACTGGCGGCCAATCATCCACTGGGGCATTTGGGGCGCCAACCGCGGGCCGATGGTGGCGCCGGGCCGGTATACGTTGCGGCTGACCGCCGACGGGCGGAGCGTGACGCGGCCCTTCACCGTCCTCCAGGATCCAAAAGATCGTGCCACGGTGCAGCAAATTGAAGCCTCGGTGCGGCTCGGCCTGCGCGTGCGCGCGGACATTGATAATGTGACCGCGATGGTGGATCAACTGGAATGGATGCGCAAGCAGCTCGATGCCGTGTACGGTATGCTGCGCACGACCGCGCCCGGTCCGCTTCCGGCGTCCGTGCGCGCCGTCGCGGCCGGGAGAGCGGGCGGGAGCCGCGCCTCTTTGCTGGCTTCTGTGGCGGCGATGCGCAAGCGCATGAGCCATGTCGAGGACATGCTGATCGCGCGCGAGGACCGCAATAGCGACGACAAATACTACACGCAGGCCTACCGGCCCTATCTCAACCTCATCTGGTTCAACGCGGAGATCGGCCCCGGCGGCGGCGACGTGGCCGGCAGCGCGGGCGAAGGGCCGACGCGGACGGCCTATCACTTATTGCATGTAATTGAGGCCCAGCTCGCAAAGGGGCAATCGGCTTACGACAGCCTCATGGGCAAGGAGATGGTGGCGTTCAATCGCTCGCTGGCCCGCCATGGGTTGACGCCGGTGGTGGCCAGCGCGCCGCCGCCGGTGACCGAGCCGAGCGGGAGGTAGCGGGCGGCCCGTCCGGCGATCGGCATTGGTGCGCCGCCGGAGTGGATTAATCGCCGGTATTACAACCCATATCGGCAATTAGCTTCTGGACTTGTGCCCGTGTGTGACTGGGTGCGCCGGAGTTGTCTATCACCCAGTCCGCACGCCGCGCCTTCTCTTCGTCCGGCAACTGCGCGGCCAGGCGCGCCTCGGCGTCCGCCGGGTCGCCCCCGGCGCGCCGCCAGCGTTCCGTGCGCTGCGCGCGGGGGCAGACGACGGCGATGGTGCGATCGAAACGTCCCGCCGACCCCGCCTCGAAGATCAGGGCTGCTTCGACCACCGCGACGCCATGGCCTTGTTGCTCCATCGCCGCCATCCAGCCGTTGCTGGCGGCGATGATCCGCGGGTGCAGGATGGCCTCCAGGCGGCGGCGCTGGGCCGGATCGGCGAACGCCACGGCGGCGAGCTTGCGGCGATCCACGTGCCCGCCGGCGTCGAGGATGCCGGGCCCGAAGGCCGCTATCACTTGGGGCGCCGCTTCGCCGCCCGGGGCCAGTAAGGCATGTGCCACCTGATCCGCGTCGAGCACGGGGATTCCCGCCTCGCGCAGCCATTGGGCCACGGTGCTCTTGCCTGCTCCCAGGCCGCCGGTCAGACCTACGCGCAGCATAGCGGGCTTACCCTACCGTGCCGGCTTGGGCATGGAAATGTGGCGCTGGGCGGCTGCGACCGTATTCGCCATGAGCATGGCGATGGTCAGGGGCCCTACCCCGCCGGGAACGGGGGTAAAAGCGGCGGCCAATTCCATCGCGGCCGCCGGATCCACGTCGCCGATCAGCGTGGAGCCATTGCGCGCGAAGGCGGCGCGACGCTGCTCGTCGCCGGGGTAGAAACGTTGCACGGCGGTTGGGTCGGTCAGGCGATTCATGCCCACGTCCACGACCACCGCGCCGGGCCGGATGGCGTCCCGGCCGAGGAAACCTGGCCGGCCGACCGCGGCGACCAAGATATCCGCCCGGCGGCAAACCGCGGCGAGGTCACGGGTGCGGGAGTGGGCGATGGTGACCGTGGCGTTTTCCTGGAGCAACAGCAGCGCCATCGGTTTGCCCACGATGTCGCTGCGTCCCACCACGACCGCCTCTTGCCCCTCCATTGCGATGCGGTGCCGCCGCAGCAACTCGATGATGCCCGCCGGGGTGCAGGGGCGAGGGCCGGGCCGGCCGGCGACCAAGTTGCCGACATTGAGGGGATGGAAGCCATCCACATCCTTGTCGGGATCAACCGCCACCAGGATTTCTCGGGCGTCAATGTGGGCCGGCAGAGGCAATTGCACCAAAATGCCGTCCACGGCTGGGTTTGCATTTAGGCCGGCAATGATCCGATGCAATTCGGCGGTGCGGATGTCGGCAGGCGGGAGCACCTGCTCGGAGGCGATTCCCAGCTCCGCACAGGCTTTGACTTTGCCGCGGACATAGACCGCCGACGCCGCATTGTCGCCCACCAGAACCACCGCCAACCGCGGTTGATGACCCGATTGCCGGATTGCGTGGACTTGAACACCAACCTCGGCGCGGATCTCAGCCGCTATGCGCCTTCCATCCAAAATCGTCGCGCTCATGCCGGTGGGCGCAACTCCTGGCTCGTGGGGATGCTCCTGGCGATTCTGTCCATGGCAAATGATACCGTAGCGGCGTTCAGCTGCGCGGTCTCCGCTCTCCCTGCCGCGCGCCCTGTAGCGTAGTACTGGGCGGCGCAGCGAAAGGCCGGCCATCGGAACGACAGCCGTCGCTGCCAGTCGCCGATCGCCATGGCGCCCGCCGGAACGACCCGCGCCGCCGGCCTTAGTGCATGCGCCGCCGGCGCTGGGGCACGGGCCGCGGGGCCGCAATTCCGCGCGGGCGAAGCCGGCCGCGCCGCCGGTACGCCGCCCGGATCGCTGCCCTCGGCCCGTTAGGCGGCGCGCCGCTAGCTGGGGCACGAGGGGAGGGGCGGCGCTTTACCTAGGGCCGGTTGCGGGATTGGTTACGCGATCGGTTGGTGCGCCGGGCGCTGGGCCGTGCGGCTCGGTTGCTTCCCGCTCCCTGACGGCCGCCGGCGCGGGCGGGTTTCGATACGCGTGCTGCTGGTTTGCGGCCTCCCGGCCGGGCGCCGCCCGTGCGTGGTTTTACCGGGATGCCGGCGCGGCGCGCCTTGGCGAGTCCGATGGCGACCGCCTGGCGTGGAGACTTGACCGCGTGTTTTCCCTCTCGTGCGTGTGCGAATTCCTCCCGCACGAACTCCCCCGCTTGTGTTGACGGCGCCTTGCCCTGGAACTGGTCGCGCCGCACTCGCCTCTGCGTCGCTGGATCCGGCATTATGGCGGTTGCGATGCGCCGTGGCGTGGCGGCAGTTGCAGCCCGAAGGGTCGCTACGCTTGGCGGCGGGGCGGGAAAAGGGGCTAACGCGATGCGGTCGGAGAGCAGCTACCGCGCCGACACGCCGAGCGCTTGGAGTTCTTGGCGCGCCTGGTCGGCTTCCTGCGTGTGTGGAAAATGGTGGATCAAGTTCCGCAGTTCGCGGATGCCGGCGCTGCGTTCCCGCAACGCGATCAGCGAATACGCTTTCTTCAACTGCGCTCCGGCGGCGACCTTTTGGTCGGGGAAGTTGTTGAGCACGGAATCGAAGGTCTGCACCGCGGACTTATAGTGCCGCTCCTTCATTTGGATGTCGCCGAGGTAGTAGGCGGCTTCCGGCGCATGGCCGTCGCTGGCATAGGCCTTCAGGAACTGATGAAATTCACTGGCGGCGAGCGGATACGAGCCGGCGACGTAGTCCGAGACGGCGTTTTGGTACAGCTGGGCGGCGGGCAGGACCGGCGATCCGTTGGCCGCCGCGCCGCCACCGCCCGATGCGGCCGCCGCGCCGTTGTTGCCGGTCGCCGCCGGCGGGGTTTGCGGCGCGGGGAGATTTTGCTGCGCCTGCTGGATCTGTTGCAGCGCTTCGTTCGCCGTGTTGAGGCGCGCTTGCAGATCGCTCAGACTCTGGCTGAGCGCTTGGAACTGCTGGTTGGCCTGCTGCCAATTCTGCCCGTTGTTGGCGTCCGCACGGTCCACGCTGTGTTGCAGTGTATTCAGCGCCAGTTCCAACTTGTTGATGTTGTCGGCGTTTTGTCCAATGAGCGTCTTTAGTGACGCGAGATTGGCGGTAAAGGTCTGTTGCAGATTCTGCATTTCCGACATCAGCAGGGAGACCTGTTGTTGCAGGGCCAGGATTTGCCGGTTCACCGGCCAGGCGGGGGCGGCCAGCACCACCATGAACAGCAGAGCGGCCAGCAGCTTCTTGGTCATAACTCGAATTGTACTGGGGTTTGGCGCCTCCGCCTAGCGGGCGCATGGGTTGCCGCCGTGGTTCCTGGGCGGCGGATGGTGGTGCGGCCGGCAAAAAAATCGGGCGGCCCGCGGGCCGCCCGACCGTAATCCCGGCGTTGCCGGAAGCTTTACTTGTCGCCGTTCGCGGCCATTGTAATGTGATCGCGGCGATTCGACTGCCAGCAGGACGGGGTGTGCTCCGTGCAGAACGGCCGCTCCTTGCCATAGCTAATGGTTTGGATGCGATTGGCGGCCACGCCCAACTGGATCAGGTAGCTCCGGCCGGAATTGGCCCGGCGGTCGCCCAGACCCATGTTGTATTCCGCGCTGCCGCGCTCATCGCAGTGTCCAGCGATGAGAATATTGACGCTGGGGTGCGCGTTCAGCCAGGTGGCGTCCTGCTGGAGCGTCTCCTGCGCCGTGGGGCTGATGTTGGTCTTGTTGAAGGCAAAGTAAATGTCGCCGACGTTCTGCTTGAAGCGGTCGGCGAGCGACTCCACCTTAGGCTGCGGCGTGGGCGGCGGCGGCGCGGGCGCCGGGGTTACCGTCACCGTGGCGCTGGCGTTGGCGGTTTGGTTGTTGCTCCCGGTGGCCACGATCTCATAGGTCGTGGTCTGCGCCGGGGAAACCGTCTCCGAGCCATTGTTGTCAACCGTCGAGCCGTTAAGCTGCACCTGCTGGGCATTGCTGGATGTCCAGGTGAGGGTGGCGCTTTGGCCGGCCTGGATGGTGTCCGGGTTGGCGTTCAAGGTGACCGTCGGGGCCGGAGCGGGCGGAGGCGGCGGAGCGGGCGGAGCCGGTGCGGGTTTATGCTTGCAGCCGGCCAGAACCATCATCATTGCGAGCGCCCCTACCAATGTGAGTAGGTAGCGTGAGCGGGCATGGGACATCGGATTCCTCCGTGGTGAACCAAGTGAATGGCAGTGCGTCGCCATAGGGTGTGAGTGAGACGTATCGCGAGAGATGTGCGTTTCAAAACCTCGCCGCCTGGCTCGCGCTCGACGACGAAACCGTACCCTCAGTGCCAGGACCAGTTCGGCATGGTATTGCTGCCGGCAAAGGTCAACTGGGTCGGATCGGAACCGTCCGCCAACACGGTGAACAGCTGCCAATGCCGACCGCTCCCGGAGGCGAACACCAGGTGGCGGCCGTCCGGCGCCCAGCTAGGGAAATCATTGCGCAGACCATTATGAGTCAACTGAGTATAGGACCCATCGGCCAAATTGAAAATATAGATGTCATAGCCGCCGGCGTTTTCTTCTCCCTGGCCGTTCCGCCGCCAGGAGAAGGCCAGGGCTTGCCCGTTGGGCGACCAGGAGGGGCTGACCGCGTAGCCAGTCGGAGTAATATCCCGCTGGTTGGTGCCGTCGGAGTCCATGGTGTAGATCTGCGGCAGTCCAGTCCGGTCGCTTTCGAACGCCAACTGGGCCCCGGTTCTCGGGTTCCAGACCGGCGCCATGTTCACGGAATGGGAATAGGTTAATTGCCGCAGGTGGGTGCCGTTGGCGCGAATCGTATAGATCTCCATGTAGCCGCCGTGCATCGAGGAGGAAAAAGCCAGATGCGAGCCATCCGGAGACCAGGCCGGCGTGGCGTTGGTGCCGCCAAAATCCGGAAAGTATAGGTAGCGGTGCGTCAGCAGCGAATAAATGCGGATCTCGGGCCGTCCGCTGGCGAAGCTCATGAAGGCGATCTTGCTGCCGTCGGGAGATAGCCGCGGCGAGTACGAAATGCTTTGCAGCCGGGTGATCTGGTGCTGGCCGTGGCCGTCGTAATCCATCAACCAGATCTCCTTGTGTCCGCTGCGATTGCTGATGAACGCGATCTTGCTCTGCGCGATTCCGGGTCCCCCGCCCAGGGCTTGGATGATGGCGTCGGCGAACTCATGCGCGATCTCGCGCGCGGCGGCCGGCGTGGCCTGGTCCGTATACCGCTTGCCGATCATGAACGGTTGCTGCGGGTTGGTGATGTTGTAGAGGTAGCCCTCGATCCGCAGCAAATGATTTGCCACCTGAATGTTGCCAAACACCAATCGCTGCGCGGTGGTGGGCTGCTGGCTCCAGACGGTTAGCTGCGCCGCCGGCAAATCCTGCGGGGTGGATGGCTGCTGCTGCGGATAGAAGCTGCGGCTGACCATGATCACTAATCCCGACTGATAGAGGTCATTCCACAGCACCGAGTCGAAGGTGGTTTGCAACGCCTGATGGCTGCTGGTGGGCGGCGACAGCAGACGAAACACCGGTTGCGCCAGCCGCAGCTTTTTGGCGCCCGTGATGGCGATGTTCACCTGCGGCGGCGCCGCCGCCAAGGCAGCCACGCATGCCAGTACCGTGCCGGCGGCGAGAACGGAACGAAGGAGCGGGTGCATGCGCCACCCGCGCGGGTTGAAGGGATTCATGTTCATTGCAATTCAAAGGAGACGCGCACTTGCAAGCTGGAATGGGAGTAGGAGGGAGGCAGGGGATCCGTCTCCGACGCCGCCATTTGTTGCACCGCGTGCAGCGCCATCGCGTCCAACGCGGGGACGCCGCTGCGCCGCGAAAATTGGATGTCCGAGATATGTCCCGCGCGATCCACTGAGAACTCGACGTATACCAATCGGCCCACCGGGATCGAGGAGGTTCGGGTCTGCATGTTCCAGTAATAGGCCAATCGGTCGCGCAGGTGATTGATCCAGCCGGTGTACAGATGCCCAAAGCTGGCGTCGCCAAAGGCCATTCCGCCCCCGCCGCCTACCCCGGTGGTCATGCTGTAGCTAAACGAAGCCGCGCCCCCGGCGCCGTAAGCAACCCGGTGGTTCGGGTGTTTGGGTGGGTTCGCACGGGCCAATTCCCGCAGCTGTTGTTCGGCCATTTGCTTGGCCAAGTCCTTGGGCTTGAAATGCGGCCGCCGGCGCACGGGAATCGGGATGGAATGGGGAATCGGCGCCAGCTGCGGCTTGGGCCGGCTCACCGTGACTCCGGGGTTGTTGTTCGCCAGCCGGTTCTTCGTGACCACGTCCGTGGGCGACGGCATCGGCACCACGCCGCCAGGAACCTTAGCCACCATTTTGGCGATGATCGTTCCTTCCCCCGCTCCGCCTGGGTGCTGGCCACCTATGTCCAGGGCAGGGAAGAGGCTAGCGCCATAGACCACTAGCGCCGCTATGGCCACGTGCCCCAACACGGAAAGCCATAATCCTCCGCGCAGGGATTCGCCGCGGGGATTGTCATCGCGCAGACGCATGGTTGGTCGCGGGCATCAGCGTGTATACGGCTGGGTCACCAGGCTGACCTGCTTGAGGCCGCCCTGTTTGATGGCGTCCATCACCTGCGCCAGCGCTCCCCAGGGCACATGCCGGTCGGCGCGCACGTAGATGACCCGTTCCGCCGCGCCCGGCGGCAACTGCGCTTTTAGGTCCGCCGCCAGCGCGTGGATGTTCACCAGCCGATCGTTGATGTACACATTCTGCGCCCGGTCCACGGTGACAACCATGCGTTGCTTGCGCAAAATGCGGGTATTGTGCGTGAACGGCACGGAAACCTGGATGCCGGATTGAATCACGGGCGCGGTGATCATGAAGATCACCAGCAGCACCAGCATCACATCCACCAGCGGGGTGACGTTGATGTCCGCCAGCGCGCTCCGTGTTCGGCCGTCGGGTGCGGTAAATGCCATCTCGCGTTCCTAGCCGCGCAGGGCGGTTTCCTGTCTCGCTCCGTGGGCCGTCGCTTGCGATTCCGCCTGGTTCAAAAACTCCAGCGCGAACTCGTCGGTGCGCGCCGCCATTTCCTTGACCTGGTTGACGTAGGCGTTATAGGCGATGAGGGCGGGAATGGCCGCCGCCAAACCCGCCGCGGTGGTGATCAACGCCTCCGCAATGCCCGGAGCGACCGCCCGAAGCGTGGCTGCGCCCTCGGTTCCCAGAGCGTGAAAGGCGTCAATGATTCCCCAGACGGTCCCGAACAGGCCGATGAACGGGCAAGCGCCCGCCGTGGTGGCCAGCCAGCCCAACCGTCGCTCCAGCAGCGTCACTTGCTCGGTGCTTTCCGCCTTCAAGGCGCGGTTGACGGCCTCCAGGTTGCGCGGCCCCCCACCGGTGAACTGCCGCGTGAATTCCTCGTATCCGGATTCGAAAACCTCCACTAGCGGGCAGGGACGAAAGCTGTCCGCCGCGGCGCTAATTTCCGGCAGCGCCCGGGCTTTGCGAAAGGCCCGCAGAAACCGCCGCATCTGGGTGCGGACGCGGCGAAAGGCCGCCCATTTTTGCAGGATGATCGCCCAACTCAGGAGCGAAAACCCCAGCAGAATCAGCAACACAATGCGCACCGTCGGTCCCGATGTCGCGATCATCTGCGACACCGCCCCTCCCCCAACGACGCTGGTCATTACCCCGGAAAGCAGCGACAATTCGGCTCCTAAATTCCCGCGATTTAACCAATTACGCTAGCACATTACGAACCTCGCCGAACCCTCCGGAGAGGCCCATGAACCTAGGTTTTCACCTGTGCCCGCTAGAGGATTTGACGGTATCCGGGCTGGCTCCGTTTCGGTTGTCCGCGGCCCGGGCCGGGTCCACGGCGGGGGACCGGCAGCGGTGGCCCAGATTCAACTCCCACGCCGCTGGTGGATTGCCGCTATGCTTGCCAGAAGCCGCCATGTTGTTGTCGTTGCACATCGAAAACTACGCCCTGATTGACCACTTGACCGTGGAGTTTGCCCCCGGACTGAACGTGTTGACCGGCGAAACCGGCTCGGGGAAGTCCATCGTGGTGGATGCGCTCGCGCTGCTTTTGGGTCAGCGCGCGGAGACCAGCGCGGTGCGCGCGGGCGAAGACCGTGCCAGCTTGGCAGGCGTCTTCGCGGCCGGGTCGGCGGCACTGGATCGCGTCTTGGAGGAATTGGGGTTAGCGGCGGCCGGGGAGGTCTTGATCCGGCGTGAAGTCGGCGGCCGCGGTCGCGTTTGGGTGAATGATCAACCAGCGACAGTGGCTCTATTGCGACGCCTCGCGCCGTGGCTCGCGCAGGTCCATGCCCAGGATGAGGCGCTGGCGGGTTGGGCGCCGGCGGCGCAGTTGGTCCGGCTCGACGCCGCGGTGGCCGAAGGCAGGGAGCTGGAGGCGTTAGCCGCAGCCTACGCGACTTGGCAATCCGCGCGCAGCCAGCTGGAAGACGGGCTGCGGCAGGACCAGGAGCGCCAGCGAGAGGCGGATTTGTGGCGCTTTCAGCGGCAGGATATTGCCGCCGTCGCGCCGCGGCCCGGTGAGGACGCCGAACTGAGCGCTGAGCAGCGCCGCTTGGCCAATGCCGAAAAGATCGGCGCCGCCGCATCCGCGGCCTATGCTCTTCTTTATGACGATCCGAGCGCTGTCATCGTTGCCTTGAAGGCCGCGCAACGGCAGGTCCAGGATCTGGGCCGGATGGAGCCCGCGGCGGAGGCGCTGGCCGCGCGGTTGGAGGCGCTGCGTATCGAGGCGACGGACGTTGCGGGGCAGTTACGGGATTGGCTCGAGCCACCCGATGCGGCGCCGGACCGCCTGGCGCAGGTGCAGGAGCGGCTCGTCGCGCTGGATCGGATCAAGCGGAAATACGGCCCCGATCTGGCCGCCGTCCTCGCCTACGCCCAGGAACTGGACGCCAAATTGGACCGCATCGAGCGCCATGAGGAATGGCGCCGGGACGCGGAGAGCGCGTGTCGGCGCGCCGAGGCGGCATACCGGGAGCTTGCGCATGCGCGCAGCGTCCGGCGCCGCGCCGCGGCCCGCCGGCTGCAGGATCAGGTGTCCCTTGAGGCGGCGGATTTGGCCATGAAGATTCGCCTGGAGATCGCGTTTGGAAACGCCACGGACGAAACCCCGGACGTCGGCGCCTGGGGGCCGGCGGGTTGGGATCATATCCGCTTTCTCGCCGCGACCAACCCGGGCGAGCCGCTGCTGCCGTTCGATCGCATCGCCTCGGGCGGGGAGCGCAGTCGCCTGCTGCTCGCCCTCGAAACCGCGGCGCTGGCGCGCCAGGCGGCCCAGTCAGCGGGTCCGCCTCCCACCCGCGTGTTTGACGAAATTGATGCCGGCATCGGCGGGCGCGCCGCCGAAGCCGTGGGGCAAAAACTGGCCGCATTGGCCCGGCGCGATCAAGTGCTGTGCGTGACTCATCTCGCCCAGATCGCCAGCCACGCCGATCGCCACCTGCGCGTTGAGAAAACACCGCAGCGGAATCGGGTGGTGACCCAATTGACACCCTTGGCGGGCGCCGAGCGGGTCGAGGAGATCGCTCGCATGTTAGCCGGGGCGGTTACCCCGGCGGCCCGCCGCCATGCCGCCGAGCTGCTGCAACGGGCGGCCGCCTCGCGGGCGGCAGCGCCGCGGGCCGGCCCGGGCCGTCCGCGATCCAAGGAAGTGGGGCAGTCGGCGGGATCGCCGGTAAACTAGCGATACAAGCCCGCCGCCCGGGTGGCGAAATCGGCAGACGCACGGGACTTAAAATCGTATTTTGGCCACTTCGCAGCGCCGCGCATCATCCCGCAGCATAGCGCAAAACCCCAGCATTGACGCGGATTTTCTGCGATTCGCGCTCCGCAGCGCCGCGCAGCCGAACGCGGCTAAATCCCGTACAATCCGGCACCAGATCCGGCACCAGATTTTTGCCGCCGCAAAGTCCTCGCCACCGCGGGGATCTCCACACGGCAAAGTACTCTCCAGTGCAAGGTTCGGACCGGTCACGTGGCCGCCTCGGCTGGCGGGCCGTCCGGCGGGGTGCCTCCTATATTGCGTTGCGCAGGCGGCCAGGGCGTCGCCCGGACACCTATACTGCGATGCGGGGTTCGGCAGCCCAGGGCGGCGCGTCAAAAGGGCCGTAACCCCGTTGCGCGAACCTCGTTTTTTAGCTCTTGGCGGGACAGCCAATTTTTTTTGGGCGGGGGCGGAGTCGCAAGCGGGTCAGTCCCGGTAACGCCGGGCCGCCTCGCGGTCCCGCGTGGCATCCTCCAGCGCCCCATTCCGACCAACGGCGCCCATGATCGAGCGGCGCACCTCGGCGACCGGCACGCCGTCTTGTCGGGCGATCTCCTCGATGCTCACGCCGTCCATGAACCGCTGGTGCCTAGTGGCGTTCGCGGCCGCGCGCGCGGTACGCGGGACCGTCCCAGCCAGAATCAACTCGTACACCGCCTCGGATGGGATGCGCACCGCCGTCCCCAGCTTGACGTAGCCGAGCCGCCCGGTGCGCGCCCACAGCCGCACCGTCACCTCGGCCAGGCCCAGTTCCTCCGCCGCCTCCCTCACCGTCAACAGGCCCATATGCGCCAGTATGCCTCCGTACGCCAAACGGGCGGGTTTAGCGCGGAATCGAGCGGCGCAACCGGGCCAACGCGGCGGCGGCCAGGCCAGCGGTGGCACGCTCGCCGCGGACGGAAATTGCCGCATCGGCGCCGGCGTTGGCAATGTTGGTTAGGGTTCATGGCGGGTTTCCTTTCGGTTGGAATAGACGGCGGCGACGCAGCAAGCGGCGCAGCAGCTAAGAAAAACGCACTCGGCGGCGCACAGGACGGCGAGCATGGTTGTGGTCATACGTGCTCCTTTGCGGCGGCTAACTTTTTGGCCTCCGCGAGAACCTGCCGGGCGAACTCGACCAGCGTGGTTTCCAGCGTCCAGCCGCGCTCGCAAACGCCGTTCCAGATCGCAATCACGCGGGCAGGCTGGATGGTGGCGGCGGGCTCGGGCGTCATGCGACTGCCTCCGCTGTGAACTCGGCCCGCGGCGCGCCGTAGGCCTTGCTGGCGGCGATGCTGACCGCCTGCGAATCGTCAGCGAACAATAAGCCGGTCATGCTATCCAGAGCCGCGCGCACAAGCTTGTCCAGGTCAGGGCGGCTGGCGGGCAGGGCGAAGCGCTTGGGCAGGGATTTGGGGCGTGGCAGGTAGAACGTCGCCTGCACCTTCACGGCGGCGGGGCGCGGGAACAGCGGCCCGACTGCGTGCGGGTCATGCCCGGCGGCGGACAGCGCCGCAATCAGCGCCGCGGCGATCTCCTGCCGCCAGGGCACGGTGCGATGGTTGGCGTGGGTCACGATGACCCGATGCGTACTGCGATGCAGGAACGCTCGGGCGCTCCCCTGGGGGGCTGGCAAGCCGTGGACGGTCCAGGTCAGCGTGGCGGGCGCGGCGGTGGAGATGGCTCTGGTGCTCATTGGATGACCTCCAGCGCGCCGGGGTCATAGAACCGCACCGTCGGCTGGCCGTCTTTGGCGGTGTCGCCCGTGCTCACGGTGGCGCGGTCGGCGAAAAGCTGGAGCAGCCGTCCCGGCCCGTCGGGGGTTAGGACCGTGCAGTTCAGGGACGCCGCCAGCCGGGCATGATGCAGCGAAAAGTTAAACTCCCGCTTCAACCGTTCCGCCCGTTCGTCAAGCGGCTGCTCCGGCGGCTCCGGCCGTGGCTGCTCCGTGACCGGCCTCCGGGGGTGCGCCGCCGCCCAGGCCTGCCCCTTGCGCCAGCCGTCGCAGAGGTTGCAGGGGCACTCCAGCGGGCAGCGCCGGGAAAAAACGCAGACGCCGTGCCGCTCGCCGCAGGGGCAGCCCCAGGGATCGGCCTTGGGCTGGCGCGAGGCGGGCCGGGACTCCGGCGGGGGCGGGGCCTGGAGTCGGAGGAACTCGATCACCTCGCCCCGGTGCGCCTTGATCTGCTCCACCACATCCGCCGCCGGCAAGGGCAGCGGCTTGGGTACGGTGGCGACCAGGCCGTCGCCCTCCAAGCGGACAATCACGTCAAGATCGCGGGCGGCGGCTAACAGTGTTGCGGCGCTCACAACGACACCTCCTCGCGGCCTCGCACCGCCGAGCCATCCCCGCCCGGCCCGCGTTGCGGCTCGGCGGGCAGCCTGCCTTCGCGTCGGGCGCGGGCATAAGCGGCACCCAGGGTTTCCTCGCCGGGCGGCGGGCCGAAAAGGGGCCTCTGTGATGCCGCGTCACCGTTTTCCGGGTTTCGAGCGGTGACACGGTGACAACCCGCATGTTCATTGGTCAAAACCCCGTTTTCCGTGCGGTGACAAGCCTCCGATGTCACCGCAGCGAAATTGCCGTTTCGCTCAATGTTTACGGGCCTTGTCACCGTGTCACCGTTTGGAAGCGGCATATCGGGGGGCGGGGGATCATCGGGCGGTCTATCGGGCGCCACGTAGCGGGCCCACGCCTCCGCGAAATCGGCGGCCAGGTAGCCCTTGTATCGCGCTTCGCCATCGCGGATGGTGTGCGGCGCGATGCCGTGCCGCCCCAGCAGCCGCGCCACCTGCGGCGGGGTGATCGGCTTCTGGGCGCGCCCCCACTCCGCCCAGGGGCGATCCTCCATCCCGCCCAGCGTCTCCGCCAGATCGCGGGATGCGATCCGGTCGGCCTGCCGGTCGCCGAATGTCTGGCGCACGTCGGCCAGCAGTCGCACGCCGATGGAATCGTCCGCCGCCGCGCCCCCGGTGCATATCGCCACCAGCGCCCGCCGCGCCCGCCCCGGCCACTCGCCGCCGGCCAAGTCGGCGATGGCCAACAGCGGCTCCGTGATGTCCCGCTGCCGGTCATTGAGGACCGCCGGGAGCTCCGGCCTGGCCGCCCGCAGGCGGTCCATGACCCGCATGGCCCACGCCTCGGCGCGCTCGCGCAGGACGGCGGCCTCCGGCTCGGCCTCGCGCCGCCGGAACATCGCCACCCGCTCGTTCGGGGCCTTGCGGCGCAGCGCGATGGTCAGGCTCCGGTCGGCCACGGTGTCCGGCAGCCGCCCAATCCCGGCGATGGCCTTCGGACAGAAGGTGGGGTAGTCGCGCGGCTCCCAGTCTGGCGCGGCGCACATCCGGTACGCCCCGCCGCGGCGAAACCCGCTATTCATCAGGCCCCGCATCGCCTCGGCGTATTCTTCGCCGCCGCCGCTGGCGGCATCAAACTCGTCCAGCAGCAACGTCGGCGAGTCGCGCTCCACGCTGCGTAGCAGCGCCGCCGCCGTGGTGCGGTCGCACCTCCACGCCCGCGCGGCCAGCAATTCCAGCACCTCCAGCAGCCGGGACTTCCCGCATCGCTTCTCGGGCGCGGTGACGTGGATGTACGGCGTGTAGTCCGCCGCGTCCAGTGCGTACGTATGTACCACCCACAGCCCCACTGCGTCGGCCTGGGCCGCCGACATCACTACGTACAGTCGCATCCATGCGGCGATGTCGGTCAACAGCGCCGCGCCGTCCACGCGCAGCCCCATCAGCCGCCCCTTCCGCGCCGCCTCCGCCGCCTGGGCCCGCCTCTCCGCCGCCGCCGCAAGCTCGGCCCCGACCGCCCTCCCGATCTCGCCCTTGGTGGCGCCGGGCAGCCGCAGGCTCGCCACCCTGGCAACCAGCCGCGCCCGCAGCGCCGGGTCCGCCACGCAGGCGATTTCCGCCGTCGGCGGTTCCGCCGTGCGCCGCGCCGCTGCGGCCAGCGCCTCTAGCGCCCCTACCGCCGCCTCGGCCGCCGCCGCCGCGCACTCCGCCCAGGGCCGCGCCGCGTCCAGCGTGGCCAGCACCGCGTCATCGCCGAGGCGCTCGATCACGTCATCGGGTCCGGCCTTCGGCCCGGCGTCGGCGGGGATCGCGGCCACCCGCACATTCGCACCGCGCCCGGCCAACTCGCCCGCCAGCCCCCGCAGCGCCCGCCGCACATCGGGGTTGGTGCGGGCGTCGCCATCCAGCGCGACGATTGCCTCGCGGCCCGGCCACGCCACCCAATCGAGGGAGGGGCTCGGCCCGG
>DAHVCP010000003.1 GCA_027314025.1 Acidobacteriota bacterium | reverse complement strand
GCGGCGCGGTCATGCGCCGGCCCGCGCCGCCGCCGGAGGCGCCACGCCGGGCTAGGTTAGCACCTGATCCAGCAACTGCGAGACGGCGCGGCGGGCCTCCATGATGGAGTGGCGATGATCGGCCAGCCCGGCGAGATCGGTATTGGCGAAGGCAATGCGTCCGAAGGGCGCGCGGCGCAGAATCTCCCGCGGCGCGGGCTGGCCGTCGCGGCCGAAAAAGAAGCCGGGCTGCGGGTTCACGTAGGCGTGGCCCCAGCGGTTGAGGATGATGCCGGCGATGTCGCGTTTGGCGTCGAAGCCGGCGCGGGCGAACATGTCCGTGAACTGCTGCCGGATTTGCCGCTCAAAGGCGCGGTAGGTGGTGCTCAGCAGCTGGAAGCGGCCGCGCACGCCCTGCTCCTCGACGGGCAGGCCGGGATGGGCGAACAGCACCTTGAGGTTGAGCACCACCGGCGAATCCGGGCCGATGGCCGGCGTGGGCGCGCCGCACAAGGCGGTTTTGCAAACCTCGGTATAGTCGCCTAAGCCTTCGAACCAGCGGCAGCCGGAGATGCCCAGCTTGTACAGGAAGCGCCAGTTGCGCACGGCGACGTTGGCCATCAAGCAGGGGGAGCGGTAGAACTGCGCGTAGGCCTCACGCTGCGCAGCGGGCAGGTCGCGGATGATGGCGCGGGTGGTCCAGCAGCCGCCGGCCGCGACCACGGCGCGGGCGCGGAGCTTGTAGACCTTGCCGCCGTGGGTATAGCCGATGGTGACGGTCTCGGCTTTTTCCGCCGGGCCGTCATGCTGGACCCAGACGGCGGTGGCGCCGAGGCGAATGCGGGCCGGGGCGGCGGCGTTCGCGGGATCCAGCGCGGCGAAGTTGATGCGCCGGCGGGTGACGTTGTCCACCGTCGCCGGGCCAGGGATGGCGCCGGGAATCAGCGCCTTGGTGATGAGGCGGGCGAAGCCGGTGTTGCCGCCAGGAAACATCTGCCCGCCGTTGCGGTCGCCGGTGGGCAGGGCGTGCAGCGAATCCGGGGCGTAATGGCAGTACGCCGACAATGCGTCCGGCCCCAGGCCATAGCCGCCGCCGGTGACCGGGGAGAGAAATTCGCGGATGGTTTCCCGCTGAATGCCGTGCACGCGCATGATCAGGTCTTCGTAGGTGATGGCGTCGAGTTGCCGCGAGACGGCGTCGCCCGGGACTTGCGGACGGGGCTGGTGGTATGCCGGCGGTCCGAAATGATAGCGCAGCAGGTCCGCCCGCGCCTGCGCGGAGATCGGCGCGTCGGCCAGCTTTTTGCCCCAGGGATTGACCAGCCACATCCCCGGGTTTTGGCCGAACTTGCCACCGAAATAAAAGCCGTATTGCGGGCCCTCGGCGCCGACCTGATCATACGGCGTTTGGCTGAGCGGCATCGCCGGGCCGGGGCCGTCCCAGCGCTGGTAGTCGAGCCAAAAATTTTCCAAGCCGATGGAGCGGTAGAAACGGGCGATGAAGCTGTAGGGATAGGGCACGGGGAAAAACGCCGAGCCTTGGTGGCCGATTAGCCGCTGGCCGTCCACCAAAAATTCGTTGCGCTTGGCTTCGCCGCCGAAGATGGGGTGGTTTTCCAGCACCAGGCAGCGGAGATTGGGGGCCTCACGGTGGAAGAATAAGGCGGCGGCCAGGCCGCTGATGCCGCCGCCGATGACCACTAAGTCGTAGGTTTCGCCGGTGTCGTGGGTGGATGCGGGCAGCTGGGGAAAGTCGTGGTCGCGAATCTGATGGCCGGCCAGCATCACGGTTTCGGTGTTGCCGTTGGAATGCCGGTAATCGCCGACGCCGCCATAGCCGGTCCAGTCGGCGCCCGAGGCGAACATGTGTTGCGGCGCGGCGGCGTGCAGCAGCGCGCCGCCGGTGGCCAGCAGGCTGGCGTTGAGAAAATCGCGGCGCTGGATGGGCTGATCCAGGCCCAGGGCGCGGTCGCCGGGCTCTTCGCGGGCAGGGTTGGCGGCAGGGGCGTCGGGACGGGGCTTTTTGGGCATCTCTCGGCGGAGTATAACGCGGACGATAATGGCGTCATGCGCGGAATCACATTTCTCCGCGGTCGCGCCGCGTGCGCCTGGGGCCAAATCCAGCGCGAAGAGAGCGCGACGCTGCCCGCGCGGCCAGCGGGACGCGCCGCCGCGGGCGGGGCTGGGGGCCGCGCCAAGCAATGAGCGCGGCGGGGGCGGCCATCGGCGGCACGCGGCTGGAATGCGTGCAAGGAGACATTACCCGCCAAACCGGCGTGGATGCGGTGGTGAATGCGGCCAATGCGGCGCTGATGCCCGGCGGGGGCGTGGCCGGCGCCATTCACCGCGCCGCGGGCCCCGGCCTCTATGCCGAATGCCGCCCTCTGGCGCCGCTGCGTCCCGGCCAGGCGGTGATCACCGGGGCGCACGCACTGCCGAACCGTTGGGTCATCCATTGCCTGGGTCCGGTCTATGGCGTGGACCGGCCGGAGGCCGCGCTGCTGGCCGCCTGCTATCGCCAAGCCCTGCGGCTGGCGCAGGAGCGGGGCGCGCGCTCCATCGCCTTTCCGGCGATTTCCACGGGGATTTTCGGCTACCCGAAGCAGGAAGCCGCGGAGGTGGCGCTGGGCGAGGTGACGCGACTGTTGCCGCTGCCGGGAATGGAGTTGGTCCGTTTCGTACTATTCACCGCCGCCGATAGGGACCTGCAGCTGCGCGTGCTCGCCGCGCTGACCGCCGGCGGTCCCCGGGTTACGCCGCAATGATTGGCGCGGGCCCCAGCGCGGCTACCCACCCCAACGCGCACCGCTGCGCGTTGGGGCCCCGGGTGCGCCGCGCGTCCCGCTTACGCGTCCGGCTGGGTCGGGGACACCAGCCCGCCCCAGCCCAGCGATTACCTGCCGCGGGGCTCCGCCCCGCTGGCGCGTTGCTCCGCCCCAGCGCCCCGCCGCCGGCGCCTCCCAGAGCGTAAGGCCCAGGGCGCGCGCCGCGCGGGCCTGTTGCGCGTCGAACGTTATCAGCACGATGGCGCCAACGCCAAGGCGGGACGCGGCGGCAAGATGCAGAGCGTCGAGCGTGCGGGCGCCGGTGGCCTCGCCGATGGCGGCAGCCGCGTCGCAGGTGACGGCGTCGAGCTCGACTACATTGATCCGGTGCCAGTCGTCGGCGAGCTGACGGCGGGCAGCGGCTAATTCATCTCCCGCCATTAAGCGCGCCAAATTGCGCCGTGCCTCCACCAGCGTATGGCGCGCGGGTAATCCATACCGGATCGGCGAGCATCCGTTCTTCGCATGCCGCGCTGTCTGGTTCGGCGATGTAGCGTTTCAAGAGCGCGCTCGTGTCCAGGTAAAGGGGCAGGTCGCGGTAACCTGGAGACGCCCCGAGCGCCAGTGGGCGTCCGTTGCCGGCCGTCGAAGCCCAGCGGCAGCGACCAACGGGAGCGTCCAGGGTTGGGCGGCTGAGCCGCCCGACGGTTCACTGGTCGCGGTCCACGGCGAGAACGTCCGCGATGGCGGCGCGGGCAGGGAAGCGGCGGGCGCGCGCCGGCGGGCGGATGTCGCCGGGGCGAATCCATTTTTCCGCCACGCCCTGCTCCAGGCGAAGCTGGCCGGGCACCGGGCCGAGAACGGCTTTGAGGCGGCCCCGGTCCGTGACCCAGATGGTTTCGCCGCGGGAGGCGCGGTCGAGATACTCCGAAAGCCGGGCCTTGAGGCTGCGAACACCCACGCACATGGGACGACGTTAGCATGCGACGTGGTCACCAAGGAATCCATCCGTTGGCGTGCGCGATCCGGCCAGTCGGGGCGGGGGACGGGGCGGCGGGTAAAATTAGAAATACCGGTCCATGATTGTCCCGTTCGTTCGCGATTTCATCCTGCAACTGGGCCGGCGGCCGGCGCTGGATGGCGCCGTTGCGTCTATCGCCGCGGGACAACGGCCGCGGGTGGAGGGCCTGACGCCGGAGGCGCAGGCGCTGGCGGCGGTGCTGCTGGCGCGGCGGCTGGAACGGCCGCTGATTCTGGTGGCTGCCGACAATGCCGCCGCCGAGGCCGCCTGGGCGGCGGTGGAGACCTTCCGCCGCTTCACGGAGAAAAAGCAGGCCGAGGATGCGGCGCTGCTGCTGCCGGCGTTCGAGACGGATCCCTATCAAGGGCTGTCGCCGCATGAGGAGATTTTGGAGCGGCGCGCGCTGGCGCTGTGGAAGACCACGCAGGGGCTGCCGTTTCTGCTGGCGCCGGCGGCGGCGGCGGCGGCCAAGCTGGCGCCGCCGGCGCACTACCGGCACTTGGCGCGGGTGCTGCGCCAGGGCGGGCTGCTGGACCTGGAGGGATTGGCGGAGCATCTGATTGAGGCGGGATACCGGCGCAGCGATCCGGTGGAATCGCCCGGGCAGTTCTCCATCCGCGGCGGGTTATTGGACGTTTTCAGCCCGGAGGCGGAGCATCCGGTGCGGATCGAGCTGTTCGGGGACGAGATCGAATCACTGCGGGAGTTTCACCCCGAGACGCAGCGCTCCCTGCGTCCGCTGACGCACGCGGTCCTGCTGCCGCTGACCTCCCTGCCGCTGACCGCGGAGCGGCGCGAGCGGCTGGGCTTGGGGCCGAACGAAGGGCCGCCGCCGGGCTGGGAGTTCTTGGCGCCGGGCCAGGAGAACTTCCATCATTCGCTCTTCGACCTGGCGCCGGAGGCGCTGGTGGTGGTGCTGGAGCCGGCGGCGGTGGCGCGGCAGCTGCGCAAGGGGTGGGAGCATCTGCACGCCCAGTACGCGGCGCATGGGGCGGGCGGCGGGCCGGCGCCGGAGACGCTGATGTTTCCGCCCGAGGAGGTTGCCGCCATGCTCGGGGCTTTGCCCGGCGCGGACCTGGGCGAGTTGCGGCTGGCGCCGGCGGACGGGGGCGGGGAGCTGGCGTGGCCGTCGCGTCCCATCGCGGCGGGCGGCGGCGGGCTGCCGCGCCTGGTGGAGGAGTTGCGTGCGGCGCTGGAAGCGCGGGAGCAGCGGGTTTTGGTGGCGGCTAACCTGGGCGAAGTGGAGCGGCTGGCGGATGTGTTTCGGGAATACGACCTGCCGTTTCAGCTCGGCGTGCGCCCGGAGCGGGGCGAGGATTTCCTGTCCGAGAAGTCCTATTACTCCACCGAATTGCCGACGATCGTGTTGCTCGCCGGCGGGCTGCGCCGCGGCTTTGCCCTGCCCGACGAGGGGCTGGCGTTTTACGGGCACGGCGATATCTTCCCCGGCGAGGAAGAATCGCCCTGGGCGGCGGCGCCGGCGCCGAAGCGGGCCCGGGCGGCGACCTTCCTCAGCGATTTTCGCGACCTGGCCGTGGGTGACTACGTCGTGCACGTCGAGCACGGCATCGGACGATATTTGGGGCTGAAGACGCTGGGCGACGAGGCGGGCGGCGGCGGACAAAGCGCGGAGTTCATGATTCTGGAGTACGCCGAGAGCGCCAAACTGTACGTCCCGCTGACGCGGCTGGATTTGGTGCAAAAATACCGCTCGGCGGCGGCGGCAGGCGAAGACGGCGCCGGGCATCCGGTCCTGGACCGGCTGGGCGGCACGCAGTGGCAGCAGCGCAAGGCGCGGGTCAAAAAGGCCATGCAGGACATGGCCGACGAACTGCTGAAGCTGTACGCCGCGCGGCAGGCGGTGCACGTGGCGCCCTGCGCCGAGGACGACCATTTCCAGCGCGCGTTCGACGATTCGTTTGCTTTTACCGAGACCGAGGATCAGGAGCGGGCCATCGCCGACGTGCTGAAGGATTTGGCCCAGCCGCGGCCGATGGACCGGCTGCTGGTGGGCGACGTCGGCTACGGCAAAACCGAGGTGGCGATGCGGGCGGCGTTCCGGATGGTCAATGACAACCGGCAGGTGGCGGTGCTGGCGCCGACGACGGTCTTGGCCTTCCAGCACTACCAGACGTTTCGCCAGCGCTTCGCCGCCTTTCCCGTCACCATCGAGATGCTGAGCCGGTTCCGCAGCCCGGCGGAGCAGAAGGAGACGCTGAAGCGCCTGGCCGAGGGCAAGGTGGACATCGTGGTGGGCACGCACCGGGTCCTGTCCAAGGACGTCCATTTTCAGCACCTGGGGCTGGTGGTGGTGGATGAAGAGCAGCGCTTCGGCGTGCGGCATAAGGAGCGGCTGAAGCAAATGAAGCGCGAGGTGCACGTGCTGGCCATGTCCGCCACGCCCATTCCGCGCACTCTGAACATGTCCCTGGGCGGCATCCGCGATATGTCGGTGATCGAGACGCCGCCCAAGGACCGGCTGGCGATTCAAACGGTGGTGGCGCCGTGGAACGAGGAGCTGGTGAAGGCGGCGCTGGAGACCGAACTGGGGCGGGGCGGGCAGGTGTATTTCGTCCATAACCGCGTGGACAGCATTTGGGAGATCGCGGCGCGGCTACAGGAACTGGCGCCGCAGGCGCGCATCGCCGTCGGCCACGGGCAGATGGACGAGCGGGAGCTAGAGAAGGTGATGCTGCGCTTCATCCGCCATGAGGCCGACGTGCTGGTCTCCACCACCATCATCGAAAACGGCTTGGACATTCCCCTGGCCAACACCATCCTGGTCAACCGCGCCGAGCGATTGGGCCTGAGCGAGCTCTACCAGCTGCGCGGCCGCGTGGGGCGGTCGAACCGGCGCGCCTACGCGTATCTGCTGATTCCGGCGCAGACGGAGATCACGCCCATCGCGCGCAAGCGGCTGGCGGCGATGCGGGAGTTCAGCGACCTGGGGGCGGGCTTCAAGATCGCGGCGCTGGATTTGGAGCTGCGCGGGGCGGGCAACCTGCTGGGCGGCGAGCAGAGCGGGCACATGGAGGCGGTGGGCTTCGACCTCTATGTGCAGATGCTGGAGCAGACGGTGCGGGAGCTGAAGGGCGAGGAGGTCGGCGGCGCGCTGGAGCCGCAGATCCAGCTCGGGCTGGAGGTGCGCATCCCGCACGACTACATCGGCGAGGAGAGCCAGCGGCTGCGCATGTACAAGCGCCTGGCCACGGCCGAAGAAGCGCGGCAGCGCGAGGACGCGGAGCGGGAACTGCGCGACCGCTACGGCCCGCCGCCGGCGGCGGTGCGGAATCTGCTGGAGTACGCCGCGCTGAAGGCGGCTTGCCGGCGCTGCGGCATCGAGGTGCTGGAGCGCAAGCGGGACCGGCTGAGCGTGCGCTTCGCCGCGCCGGGCGGAACCGGCGGGCGGGGATTGGATCCGCGGCGGCTGGCGGAGATCGCCGCGCAAACGCCCGGAGCGCGGCTGACGCCGCAAGGCGTTTTGACCCTGCCGGTGCGCGGCGCTTCGGCGGAGTTCTTCCTGCGCACGGCGCAGGAGCTGTTGGCGCAGTTGGAAGCCGCGCCCGCCGCCGCCGGATAACGGCGCGGAACCCGGACCGGCCGCGGCAACTTGGAGACGCCCCGAGCGCCAGCGGAAGTCCGTTGCCGGCCGTCGAAGCCCAGCCGCAGCGACCAACGGGAGCGTCCAAGGTTGGGCGGCTGAGCCGCCCGCCTAGCCGATCCGCCCCCGCAGGACGGTGATGGATGCCGGGGGCAAGCGGTAGACGGCCGCGTGACCGCCGGGCAGGGAGCGGACCACCGGGGGCAGGTCGGGATCGGCGTGGGCGTGGGGCCCGTCACCGTGCCAAACGTACTGCTGTTTGCCGAAGGTCGCCATGCGCACTGGGCCGCGGAAGGCCGCCACGCGGCCCGAGGGCAGTTCGAACACGGCGCGGACGGCGTGGGCGTTGTCCGGATCCTTGTTGACGATCATCAGCGCCCATTCGCTGCCGGGCTGGCGCACGGCGTAAGTGGTCAGCAGGCGATGGCCGGCGGCGTCGGTGACCGTGCCGTTCGTGGCGAACATCCGGTGCCGGCCGGCGCCGTGCTTCACCCACTCGAGATTGATCAGGCGGCTGGCGTAGTACTCCGCCGTGTAGCCGGTGATCTTGAAATTGCGGTCGCAGACGAAGTTGCTCCAGGTGGCCCAGCCGTGGCAGCCGCGGTTCGGCGGCTGGGGCTGGATGGGCGAGTGATAGTAGGCGCTGCCGCCGTACTGAAAGAACGAGCCGACGCTGTCGGCCAGCCACAGGCCGGAAAAGATCTCCGACATGTATTCGGTCATGTTCCAACTGAGATTGCTTTCGGTGATCATCAGCGGGACTCCGGCGGGCAGGCCGTCGGTGCGGAAAGATTGCAGGCAGCTGCGCGTCAGCTCCGGCTCGCGGAACAGATCGGCCCAGGTGATGTTGCAGGGGTCGAAGGGATAGTGCTCGAAGGAAACGAAGGCGAGATCCTGCAAGCGGTGGTGGGCGCGGAGGTAATCCAGAAAGCGGTTGAACCAGGAGCTGCGGCCCTGCGCGTCGGGCCACACCGTGATGTCTTGGTTGATGCCTTGGAAGACCGGCCCGCCGAGCGGCAAGCCGGGCCAGGCTTGATGGATGGCCTGGGCGGCTTGCATGTACAGCGCCGCGTAGTCCTCCGGCATGCAGTATTGGCCGTCGCATTCCTCGCCCATCTCGATGTGTCCGACGGAGTATCCGCGGGCGCGGAGATACGCCACTTGAGCCGCGGCGTTGTCGGGCGTGCCGTAAAGCACGGCCACCGGAATCATCGCGGGCAGATGGTTGGTAATGCCGCTGGTGAAGAACAGATCCATGCCGGTTTGGACACGGCGCGTTTCCAAATCGGAGGCGCGGTGCCAGCTGTCGGTGGAGGAGGCGTAGGTGACGGATTGATTCTGGTCCGGGGTGTGGGTGACGTAATCGAGAAACGTGCCGTCGGCGTCGAGCAAGCCGGCATAGAGCTGGCGAATGGCGTAGCCGCAGCGGTCGCGGGGGTCGCCATTGGGGTTGGCGCCGGGGCAGGCCAGACTGGAGGACTCGGTCATCAGAATGCGCAGCCAGCGCACCGGCAGTGGCTCGGCGATAAGGCGCAGCAGCACGCTGCCCGGCGCGCCGTCGGCGTTCCGGCCCCGCAGGAAGGCGTTCCAGCGACCGTTCGCCTGGCCGGCGACGCCGGCGCCACCGGGGCTGTACTGCGCTTCCCAGCTCATGGGGTCTCCGCCGGTCCAATATTGCACCTCGAACCGAGTGGCGCGCGGCTCGCACCAGTCAATGCGCACCGCGTTGACTGGCAGTTCGGCGCCCAGGTCCAGGATGACCCATTGCGGATGGCGGCTGTCGGGCTGGTGGGTATACCGCTGCGTCAAATAGGGGTTGCTTTTCCAAAAGGTCGTGGAATCACCGTCGGTAATGCGCGAATAGCCGCGCGAAGCGCCGCCATCCCGCGTGGTCCCGCGGCGCGGCAAGGGATAGCCGTAGGAGCGATGGATGGGGTGGGCCGAGGGCGGCGCGTTGCCGGTGAAGTAGCCGCGCGGATTGGCGGGATCGCTGGCGGCGTCGCTCCAGGCGCCTTCCGGATTCCAATGCCAGGCTTCGATGGCCAGTTCGGTGTGGTTGCGGTAGGAGATCGGTCCCCAGCCGGCCGAGAGGCTGGCCTGGATGATCGCCGGCGTGTAAATCTTCGCCGCCGATTGCGGCGAGAGTTCATCCATGGTGCTGCCCAGGGCCTGGTCGGGATCGAAGGCGTTGATGGGCCGCGCGGCGGCGATGCGCAGCGTGGCCTCCGCGGCGTACGGCGGTTCGGTGGCAACGCCGGCCCGCAGAGCGGGCGGGCGCAGGGATGCGGCCGCGGCGGCGCCCGCGGCGGCCAAAAACGCGCGGCGCGAGGGCCCGGAAGCGGGAACGGCGGGGGACACTGACGGCGGCGGCGAGAGCGGGGCGGGCGGACGAGCGGGCATTGGCTAAAGGGAGCCGCCGGTCGCCCGGCGGCCCCGGCCCGACAGTACCGGATCGTGCGCCGCGGCGTCAACCTGCGCGCAGGGCGCGAAAAGACCGGCATCCGACGGGAACATGGTTCCGGCGTTTCGCCTATTCGACGGCGGGAGCGCGGGTTGCGAGCATCGCGTTGGTGCAGGAAACGCCGGCGGCGGCCAGGGCGCGCATGTTAGGATCACGTTTCCATGCCCGCTGCTCCTCGCTCCTCCGCTCAAGCCGAATCGTCCCCCGCTGCGGCCAATGGCGCTGCCGGCGCTTCGCCGCTCTCGGGCGGGAAGCGGCAGCGGATGGCGGCGTTGGCTGACGCCGCGGGGCGGATGGCGGTCGTAGCGGTGGACCATCGCGGCAATTTGCGCGCCATGCTGGCGCAGGCGGCGGGACGGGAGATTTCCGACGCCGAGCTGGCGGGCTTCAAGGCCGGCGTGACCCGAGGGCTTTCGGGTGCGGCGACGGCGATGCTGCTGGACCCGGAGTATGGCCTGGCCGCGGCGGAGCAGCGCGCCGCGGGCAGCGGGCTGCTGCTGGCCTATGAAAAGAGCGGCTACGACAACACCCGGCCCGGGCGGCGGCCCGACTTGCTGCCGCATCAGTCGGTGGCGCGGCTGCGGGCGGCGGGAGCGCAGGGAATCAAGATCCTGCTGCATTTCAGCGGGCTGGAGGCGGCGGAGATCAACGACGAAAAATGCGCCTTCATTGAGCGCATCGGCGGCGAGTGCCGGGATCAGGAAATCCCCTTCTTTCTGGAGATCCTCACCTACGATCCCCACGGCCAAACGGGCGCGGCGTGGCTGCGGCAGCGGCCGCGGTGGATCGCCGCCGCGGCGGCGGAGTTTTCCCATCCGCGCTACGGCGTGGATGTGCTGAAGCTGGAGCTGCCGGTCGCCGCCGGCGACTGCGGGAATGGGGCGGATGCCGCGTTCACCCGCGCCGAGGCGCTCGCGAGCACGCGGGAAGCGCTGGCGCCGGCGGGACCGCCGGTGGTGTTTCTATCCGGCGGGGCCAGCACGGCGGAGTTCGTGGCGGGGTTGGAATTGGTGGCCGAGGCCGGGGTTCCGTTTGCCGGCGCCCTCTGCGGCCGGGCGATCTGGCAGGATGGCATTCCGATTTACGTCGCCGCGGGCGCCGCGGGGCTGGAGCGCTGGCTGGCGGCCGAGGGCCGGGCGCACCTGCAAGCGGTGCGGGACTGCTTGACGCGCTGCGCGACCGGCATCGGGCGGTAGGTAATCGCAGAGCGGCTTGCCGCGGCTCCGGATCCGCCGCCGCCACGCACCACGCGGCTGCCCATGCGACCCTTGGCACGCTCCGGCCGCGCGGGTTCAGCGCGCCGCTGCCGCGGGCTGGCGGACGGCGACCACGAAGCGGCGGACCTGTTGCAAATGACGCTGGAGGGCGTTTTGCCGATCCGCCTGCAACTGGGCGCGGCGATGGATGGCTTGTTGCGCCAGCGCTTTTTGGCCGGTGCGCAGATAGGCCAAGGCCAATTGATAGACGCTGGACACGCTGCGCGGGTCCAGCCGCTGTGCCGCGCGGAACTGCGGGATGCTAGCTCGCCATTGGCCGGCATGGGCAAGCGCGAGTCCAGCGGCGTAATGCGCCTCCGCCAGCCGGGGGTTGCGGTCAATGGCGCTGCGGGCGAGCCGCTCCGCCAGGGCGGTCTCGCCGCCGGCGCCGGTGCGCACGGCGATCACCGCCGCATAGGCGCCGGCCGTGGCGTTGCCGGGATGCGCGGCGGCCAGGGTGATTAGGTCCTGGCAGGGGGCGCGGCGCGCCATGCCGCCCGACAAGCAGGAACGGCCGAGAAGACCGGCGAGGAATTCGTCGTCGGGATATTGCCGCGTCAGCGGGCCGAGGCGGTGAATGGCGGCCGCAAAATCCAACTGGCCATAGGCGGTGACCGCCAGCGCGGTGCGCAGCGCACGGCTGTGGGGATAGCGCGCCAGTCCTTGCTGGAAAGTGAGGCGGGCGGCGCGCCAGGTGAGATGGCGCAGGAACTCGGCGCCGAGCGCCAGGATGTTGGCTTCCGTGGGGGCGAGGCGGGCGGCGGTTTGCAGGTGGCGCGCCGCCGCTTCATATTGCCCGCGCGCCTCCGCGACGGCGCCCCACAGGGATTGCGCGGCGGCGACCTGCCGCAGCGCCGGCGCCGCGGCCAGCGTTTGCTCGGCATCGGCGTTGCGGCCGGCGCGATGCTGGGCCCAGGCGAGATCATAGGCGACTCGCGGGTCGGAGGGCTGGAGCGCGTGGGCTTGGCCGAGAAAATGGGCCGAGGCGGCATAGTCGCCCGCGGCGGCCAGCGCCTGGCCCAGATCGTAGACGTTCTCGAAATTGTCCGGCGCCAACCGCACGGCGCGACGCAACGCCGCGATGCCGCGGCGCCGGTGGCCGAGGCGGAGTTCGGTGATCCCCAGGTTGGCCAGCACGGAGGGAGAATTGGGCGCCAGCGCCGCCGCGCGCCGCAGGAACGGCAGCGCCGCCGGAAGTTTTTGCTCGCCGACCCAGGCCAGTCCCAGCGTTTCCGCCACCGCGGGGCTCTGGGGAAATTGCCGGGCGAGGTGCTGGAGCTGGGGAATGGCCGCGGCGGTATGCCCAGCGTCCACCGCTGCGGCCGCTTGCCGCAGTTGCGCCTGCGCCGCAGGGGGCAGCGCCTGCGCCGCAGCCACGCGCGGTATGGCCAGAGCCAAGGCCAACAACGCGGCAAAGCGCAGGATCGAGGCGGTATGGCCGCCGGCGGTCACGGCCGGGCTGCGCCGGCGTGGCCCCAGGCTGCTGGCGCCGCCGCGGCGCCGCCGGCAGCCGCGCGGCGCCGCCCGC
>DAHVCP010000069.1 GCA_027314025.1 Acidobacteriota bacterium | reverse complement strand
GCCATCCTGTGGCTTGCCACCCAGTAACACACGCGCTCCCATCTTAATAGAAGCCTGCACCTGCTGATCTAGCATGTCGCGCAGGTCGCTGCGTGCCATTGGGCCAACCTGCGTCTCGCGGCTCAGTGGATCGCCGACGCGCAGTTTCGCTGCCGCTTCGACGAACTTGCGCTCGAACTCTTCGGCGACTGCTTCGACGACGATGAAGCGTTTGGCTGCGATACAGCTCTGGCCAGTATTCTGGAAACGTGCGCGAGCGGCTGTCTGCGCCGCGCCATCCAGGTCAGCATCAGCCAATACGATAAACGCATCCGAGCCGCCCAGCTCCAAGACTGTCTTTTTGAGAACACGGCCTGCCGTCGAGGCGACCGCGACGCCAGCCGGGTCACTGCCTGTCAGCGTGATGGCGGCAACGCGCGAGTCTTCGATGAGTTTGCCAGTCTCGGCCCCTGGCACCAACACGGTGCGGAAGACGCCTTCCGGGAAACCACACTCGCGGAAAATATGCTCGATCTCCAACGCCGTCATGGAGACATTTGAGGAATGTTTGAGGACGGCGGTATTACCAGCCATGAGTGCAGGTGCGGCAAAGCGCAGCACCTGCCAGTAGGGGAAGTTCCAGGGCATCAAGGCCAGCACCACGCCAAGTGGCTGGAAAGAAACATAGCTCTCCGCCGCATTTGTAGCGATTGCCTCATTGGCCAGGAATTTCTCCGCATTCTCTGCATAGAAATCGCAGTTCCACGCGCATTTCTCGACTTCGGCCTCAGATTCTATAATCGGCTTGCCCATCTCCAGGGTAGCAATACGGGCTAGCTCGCTTTTGTTGGCGCGTAGATAAGCGGCGACGCGGCGAATAGAGGCGGCGCGTTCGGCAAAACTGGTTTCGCGCCAGCTTAGAAACGCATTGTGCGCCTGCTCAAGTGCCTCGTTGATCTGCTCTGAGCTATATGGCTCGAAGTTGTGTAAAACCTCTTCTGTCGCGGGATTAATAGACTGGATGCTCATTTGGGTTTGTTATCCTTTCGCTCTTCCCTGCTCTGGACTCTACCAGTCTCAGAGTACGCCGTTGTAACCAGGGTATGTTTATCACTTCATCATACCATATTTTGCCGAGCATGATTATACCAGTTGATTTGAGGGTCTTCATTGATTTGTGATGCTCGGTTGTATGTTAGACTAAGCACGAAAGAATCACTATGTCTCTTACCACCTTTCTCTCCCATCTGAGAGTAGCAATACCATCGGACTCCTACCTATGGTATAATGGCATTATGCTGAAGTCAGATCATCTTACGAGCGAACCAGCCACGAGCTTCACCCCTGACTCATCCAGGTGAGTGAGCCTTCTCCTTTCGAAAGAGACCGTGGACTATTTAGCTACCAGATGAACAGAAGAACAGATCCTGCGAGCAGGATTCCCATTGCAACGTTGAATATTCTTGCGGTTCGTTTCGTGGACAGAAATCGTTGTAAGCTTGCTCCGAAAGCTAGCCAGATGAAACAACTCGGCAGAGCGGCAAGGAGAAACAGCAGACCAAAGCTCATCGCCTGTGTGAATGCTGTCCCTGTTGCAGGGTGCAAGTAGACGCTCACTGCGCTGACACTAACGAGCCACGACTTAGGGTTGATCCATTGAAAAGCAGCTGCGCTCCAAAAACCGAGAGGTTGTTTCTCTGTTGCCGCATCACTGTGACCTGCCGTGGCAATCTTCCACGACAGCCAGAGCAGAAAGCCAATGCCCCCCCACTTGAGAATCAGGATGAGTCCTGGATTCGCCAGAACAACGTTTCCCAGTCCGAAGGCAACAAGGAACATCATGAACCCCATCCCGATGACCACCCCACCCAGGCAAGGAAGCCCACGAAGCAACCCAACGTTGGCACCTGTCGAGGTTAAGATGAGATTGCTGGGTCCAGGCGTAATAGCGGCAACGACCGCGAAGAGCAAAAAGGTGATAGCTTGACCGGCTGTCATCACTGATATCTCTCCTTATTCCAGAACTGTTGAGGTCAGATGTTATGATTGAGAAGCATAGCAAAAATAGCGGCATTGGTCTTGAACGATTGTGCAGACAGGATTGGATGCAGAGTACTGATATGGAATACGGTGTAGAATTCTTAGAAGCATGGTTTCAAGGCAATGCCTATCAGAAGCACCGCCACGACACCTATGCGCTCTGCCTGACGACCACTGGCGTCCAAGCCTTCGACTACCGAGGCAACTCGGAGATTAGCACACCAGGCCAGGTGGTGGTGTTACACCCTGATGAGGTCCATGATGGGCATGCAGGCACGGAAGAGGGCTTCGGATATCGGCAGTTGTATGTGGAACCGGCTTTGATTTTTGAAGCGATCCAGACCATGTGTCCTCATACCTGCTCGCTACCATTTATACGCACGCCTGTTTCAATGAATCGGAAATTGTCTGCCGCAATCATCAGTGCCTTTGAGGGTACCCGCGAACCACTGGCGGTCGATAGTCTCATCGTGCAATTGGCAGAGGGGTTAATGGAGGCAGATCCGAATTGCAAGCAAGTCCCCCTTCCTCGTCACCTTGATGTTGTTGCCTTGAAACGAGTACGCCAGTATCTTGACACCCAGAAAACGCAGGTCGTCCACTCATTGGAGTTGGAGGCGGTGACCGGACTCACCCGCTACGATCTGGCTCGGCAGTTTCGGGTTATGTGTGGGACCAGTCCATACCGCTATTTGCTTATGCGGCGTCTTGACTTTGCCCGCGAACAGCTCGCCCAGGACCGACCGCTAGTCGAGGTCGCCATAGAGGCTGGTTTTGCTGATCAAGCGCATTTCAGTCGGATGTTTAAAGCTACCTTTGGAATCACGCCTGCACGTTATCGTGCGCTGAGAGTGCCTAAGAGTTCGAAAGCCCAAGAGAATATGACAAGGGTGGGCAATAAGCTATAAAGAGGCATCCTCGCCCGTCAATGAACCCTGCGTCGAGTGCAAGCTTTGTGCCATCTCTGGGTCCATTTTGTTCAGCAGTCGTATGATCTGCTGGTGTTGAGCGTCCACGCGCTCGATCAGTTGCAAAATGAGCTTATCCTGATGGTCGAGATGCTCCATGATATTGCAAACCTCAACCTCGCCCTTGACATCCGTCTTATAGTCATTATCTGCCGTCAAGCGATCTTTAGATGCCTGCCGATTCTGAGACATCATCACAAACGGTGCCGCGTATGCTGCTTGAAAAGAAAGAGCTAGATTCAGGAGTATAAAGGGATAGGGATCCCATGCTCTGTGATAGATTACTAATATGATATTTGCAACAATCCATGCAATAAGAATAATACTCTGGGTGATGATGAAAGGCCAACTCCCTACCGTACTTGCCACAGTATCGGCAATTCTATCACCCATACTAAGTTGCTCATCGGCAACTTTGTTAACATCCATTACAGGAGGATGGTCATGCTTAAAGGTAGGGAAATATGCTTGAATGCCAGCGAACAGATTGCGCGAGCTTGCGCTATGTTGTGGTGTATGGTGAGACGGAGTAATGTCCATGAGAAAAATCCTTTCTTACTATTGCAGAGTCTCTAAGTTAGAACGTTCCACATGAGCTTTTTTCTACATCTGAAGGAAAGAAGAAACGGCATAACAGGCGCACGCCTGTTATGCCGTTTCTTCTTTCCTTCTCTTAATACACGATTTGTGCTAGCAACCAAGCTGCTTGGCAATGAGTATGCGTTGTACCTCGCTTGTGCCTTCGCCGATCTCGTTGATCTTGACACTGCGCCAGTAACGCGAGACAGGGAACTCGTCCATGAAGCCGTAGCCGCCGTGAATCTGCACGCAGTCGTCGGCGGCGCGTACCGCCGCCTCGCTGGCGAACAGTTTGGCCATGGCCGCGGCGCGGGTGACGGGCTGGCCCGCATCCTTCAGCGCCGCCGCGCGCCGCGTCAGCAGCCGAGCGGCCTCCAGCGCCGTGGCCATATCCGCCAGCTTCCATTGCACCGCTTCGAACTCGGCGATGGCCTTGCCGAACTGCCGCCGCTCCAGCGCATAGCGCCGCGCGGCGTGCAGCGCGCCGGCGGCCAGCCCGACGGACAGCGCGGCGATGCCGATCCGCCCGCCGTCCAGCACGCGCAGCGCATCCACGAAGCCTTCGCCCTCGGCGCCCAGCAGCGCCGCGCCGGGCAAGTGGCAATCGGCGAAGATCATCTCCGCCGTATCGCTGGCCCGCATGCCCAGCTTGTTTTCCTTCTTTCCCGCGCGGAAACCCGCCGTGCCCTTCTCGACGATAAAAGCGGAGATGCCATGCTTGGCGGCCTGCTTCCCGGTCACCGCCATGGCCACGCAAACATCGGCGTGATGCCCGTTGGTGGTGAAGGTCTTGGAACCATTCAGCACCCAGCCGTTTCCGTTGCGCGCGGCCGTCGTGCGCGTGCCGCCGGCGTCGGAACCGGCGCCGGGCTCGGTCAGCCCCCAGCAGCCGATCCATTCCCCCCGCGCCAGCTGGGGCAGGTAGCGGCGCTTTTGCTCCTCCGTGCCGAACAGAAAGATATGGTTGCAGCAAAGCGAATTGTGCGCGGCGACGATTAGCGCCACGCTGGGATCCACCCGCGCCAGCTCCTCGATGGCGATGACGTATTCGGCATAGCCCATCCCCGCGCCGCCCAGTTCCGGCGGGAACAGCATGCCCATCAGCCCCATCCGCCCCAGCTCGGCAACAACCTCGCCCGGCCAGGCCTGCGCTTCATCCCACTCCATCACATGCGGCGCGATTTCCTTTTCCGCGAAGGCGCGGACGGTGCGCTGCAAATCTTGCTGCTCCGCGGTCAGTTCCAGTTCCAAAGGCTCCCCCAGCGCCGGCTGTGCGCCGGCTTCAACCTAATTCCGTTATATCACCGGCAAGTGATTGAGCCGGGACGGGTTAGCTTACCGTACGGCCGGTTGCATCGTACCCCCGACGCCCCGCCGCTTGGCGCCGCGAGCTTGCAACCGCCCACCGATCGCCAGCTCGCTGCGAGCGCCGCCTGAAATCGTTGGGGGCCAACCGCCCATACCATCGGCCCCAGCGCGCGCCCGGCCGCGAAATGCGTCCGCCAATGACAAATGACAAGACGGCGGCAAAAGTGGCAGCCGTCAAACCCATTCAGGTAGCGGATGGGGTAACGTGAGGGGGTGAGGCAATTGGTGCGGAAAAACCTGCGGTCGTGGGCGGTGCGCTGCGGCGCCGGGCTGGCCACGGCGACACTTCTGCTGACGGCGCTCGCGGTGGCGGCGCAAACGCCCAGCTCGCAACTGGCCAAGTCGCAGTCCGCTAAGCCGTCGGCGCAACAGCGCCCCGCGCCGCCGACCATCGTCACCGGCGTCACCATGGTGGATGTGCCGGTGCTCGCGCTCAACCGCCAAGGCGAGCCGGTGCCGGCGCTGACTCGCGGCGATTTCCGCCTGCTCGACGATGGGCGCGTGCAGCGGATCTCCGCCTTCGGTTCCTCGCCGCGCCCGGTTTCCCTGGCCATCGTGGTGGACACCAGCCAATGGGCGGCGCTGTTCCAGGCGCAGCGCGCGGCGCGTGTCTTCACGCAAATGCTGGTCGGCAACGGTGGACGGGCCGCGGTATTCATTCCCGGCGATACGCCCAAGCAAGTTTCCAAATTCACGGACGGCGCGAAGACGCTGGTGACCACCCTGCGCAAGCTGAAGCTTGGGCCCACCCGCACCAGCCTTTCCGACGCCCTGGAACTGGCCCTGCTGCGCCTGCGCATGCAGCCCGACAGCCGTACGCGCGCCGTCGTGGTCATCACCCAGTCCAGCCCGCACGTCGGCTCGATGGGACGCGAAGTGGTGGAAAGCGCCATGGACAACGCCATCCCCATCTTCCGCGTGTATGCGCCGACGCCGCCGGGCCCGGAGCCCGAAAACCCCATCAATCCGGAAACCAATGGCGCCGGCGCGGGTTCGCAGCGCGAGCAGCCGTATGTACCGCCCGTCGGCGCCAAGGGCAATCCCCCGCCCGCGCCCGGCGACGCCATGAACCTCGGCGCCCTGGTCTTCCCCATCGCCCAGGCGGTCGGCAGCGTGTTCCAGTCCGGCCGCTGGAACTATGTCCACGCCACCGGCGGCTTGGACCTGCACGCCGGCAATGAACGCCAGTTCGACCGGCGGCTGGGCGAGGTGGCCAACGCCTTGCGCAGCATCTACCACCTCTATTACCAACCCAACGACCTGGGCCCTGTGCCGGCGGTGCACCGCATTCGGGTGCAGATGGCCCCGCTGGCGCCGGCCAACAAAGCCGTCTATCGCCGCAGCTACATCGGCTACCAGCCGCAATAGGCGACGAGAATTTCGCATCTCCGCATCGGTCGCCGCCCTCGCGGGTTGGGCTTCGGCCTTGCGTGCCGTCGCCGCTCGTGGGTAGGGTTCCGGCCCTGCGTGCCGTCGCCCTCCGGGCGGCGGAAATACCCAGCCCAGCCGCCCGCGCGAGGATCGTGGGATGGGCGTCCTCGCCTGTCGGCTTTTGGCAGCCGAGGACGGCAGCTTCGCTCGGCAGCCGGGGACGGCTACCCTACTGGTGCGCTCGCGGCGGAGAAAGTGGGATGGGCGTCCTCGCCTGTCCGCTTTTTTGGCAGCCCGGGGCGGCAGCTTCGCTCGGCAGCCGAGGACGGCTACCCTACTGGTGCGCTCGCGGCGGAACACGGTCAGCCGCTCGGGGCGGCTCTCCGTCGCGGCGCTTTCTGGGGGCGCGGACGGCCTCGTCCGCACCTCAGCGCGGCAGCCAGGTCCGACCGCCGCCGGCAAATACGGCTAGCATGAGGCGTGGGGCGCAGCTATCCCATCACCTTCCAGACGCCGGCCGGCGACCACACCATCTCCGTCGCCGAGGATGAGTTCCTGTGGCAGGCTGCGGGCCGCGCCGGCATTGATCTGCCCTCCCGCTGCCGCATCGGCTGGTGCCTGACCTGCGCGGCGCGAATCGTCGGCGCGGGCGAGGTGGACCAGTCGGCGGCGCGGCGTTATTTCCCGGAAGATCGCGCCGCCGAGTTCATCCTCCCCTGCACCGCCCGGCCCCGCTCGCCCCTGCGCCTCGTGACCCATCAGCAAGCGGCCATGCGCAGCCATCGCGAAGCCCTCGGTCTGCCCGCGCCAATTTAGCTGCTGCGCTGGCGGCGGAGAAAGTGGGATGGGCGTCCTCGCCTGTCCGCTTTTGCCGGCCCGGGGGCGGCAGCTTCGCTCGGCGGCCGAGGACGGCTACCCTACTATCCCCGGCCACGAAAATACAGATTGCAACCAGCCGCCACGCGGCGCAGCTCAAGTATCACTTGAAGATTTTCCCGCCGCCCTATGTTTCGCTCGCCGCCGCGCCGCCGCGCCGCTCAAATGGCCAGAAGCGCATGCGCCAAGCCCAGACAAAAAACACCGGGATGCCCGCGACCAGGCTGATCACGCCCCAAAACATATTGGAATGCGTCACCCCGCCGAATGTCGTGCTGCCCGACGCCGTGAAGACATAGACCCACCCCGCCATGGCCAGCAGCACGGGAATCGGATACAGCCACATGCGGAACGGCCGCTTGTTCGGCGGAAATCGTTTGTGCAGCAGAAACACGCCGAACCCTTGCGCGATGAACTGAATCAGAATGCGCGAGGTCAGCAAGATGGCGATCTCCGCCGCCAGCGGCACGAAGCTGACCGCAATGGTCACCGCGCCCAGCACCAGCAGCGACAAATCCGGGAACTGTCCCTTGGGGTGGACGTGTTTGAAGGCGCGGAAGAAATAGCCGTCCTGCGCCGCCGCGTAGGGAATGCGGGAATAGCCCAGCATCAGCGCGAAGACCGAGGCGAAGCTGGTCCACAGGATCAGCACGGTCAGCAGCGCGGCCGCATGCGCGCCCCACACATGCTCCATGAAGGTGGACGCCACATAGGCGCTGTGCCGCGCGGCGGTCACGCCCAGCACGCCGGTAATCGCCAGGTGAATGGCGAAATACAGCACCGTGACGCCCAGCACCGAAATGATGATCGAGCCGGGAATGGTCTTCTGGGGATTCTGCACTTCCTCGCCCATGTAGCAGACCACGTAGTAGCCAAGGAAGTCGTAGATGACGAACGCCATCGCCGCGCCCAGCGCCATCATGCCGGCGCCGTTCCAATGGAACGGCTGCCCGGTGTGAAACGCCTGATGCGCGGAAAAATGCGTAGCGCCGGCCACAATGGTCATCCCCACCGTGATCATCATCCCCGCCCACAGCACGACGGTGATTTTGCCCACGCTCTGAATCTTGCGATACGCAAGCACCAGCGCCAGCAGCGCCATCCCGGCCGCCAGCAGCCCGTGCCACAGGAAGGCCATGTGCGGAAAGAAATAGCGCGAATAATCCGCGAAGCCGATGCTGCCCGAGGCGATCTCCAGCGGGCCGCTGAGAATGAACTGCCAAATGAACAAGAACGCCATCAGCCGGCCCCAGCGCCGCGGCCCGAACGTCTCCCGCAAATAAAGATAGGACCCACCGGAACCGGGCATTGCCGCGCCCAGCTCGCACCAGATCATCCCGTCGCAGATGGCGAGAAACGCCCCCGCCAGCCAGCCCAGCAGCGCCTGTGGTCCGGGCAAGGCATTCAGGATCATCGGCACGGTGAGGAACACGCCGATCCCCACCATGTTGGACATGTTGAAGGCGGAGGCCTGCAATAGCGACAGGCTCTTGACCAAACCGCCGGATGAGGATGAGGTGGTGGAGGTGGTGGGACCGCCGGCGGTTTCGGGCATCGTGGCGCTATTGTAGGGGCACGGGGCCGCGCTTGGCTACCGGCATTCGCCGCGCGCCAATGCTTCCGCCGCCTGTCAGGTTGTGGGGTATGCCTCCGGCTTGCCTGCGCTGGCGCTGCGTGCGGCCGGGCCGGGCCCGTGGAATAGGCTTCAGCCTGTGCGCTGCGGGCTTCAGCCCGCAGCCGTCCCGCCCCACGGCGCCTGCCGGCCACCCGCTTCGCTCGCCGTAGCGGCGCGGCAACGGCGCAACCCGAACGGCAGGGTAAAATCGGATTGCCATGAGCCAAGCCAAAGCGTTCAGCATCGGTGTGGATTTGGGCGGGACCAACCTGCGCATCGCCGCCGTCAGCCCGCAAGGCGAACTGCTGGAAAAGATCGCCCTGGACACCGAAGTCAAGGAAGGGCGGGAGCGGGTGATCGCCGACATGGTCGGGGCGATCCGCGATCTGCAAGGGCGAATGCGGGGCGCGAGCTTGGCGGGTATCGGCATCGGCGTGCCCGGCGTCATCAACCTGGCCACGGGGATGATCCGGCAGTCGCCCAATTTGCCCGGCTGGAACGAATTCCCCGTGCGCGATGACATCGAGCGCCTGCTCAAGGCGCCGGTGATTCTCGAAAACGATGCCAACGCCGCCGCCCTGGGCGAGCATTGGGTTGGCGCCGGCAAGGAAGTCTCCGGCCTCTGCATTCTGACCCTCGGCACCGGCATTGGTGGCGGCATCATCCTGGACGGCAAGATTTGGCATGGCCAGGATGGCATGGGCGGCGAGTTGGGCCACATGACCATTGACCCCAATGGCGCCCTGTGCGGATGCGGCAACCTCGGCTGCATCGAAGCCTACGCCTCGGCGACGGCGATTTTACGCATGGCCCATGCGGCTATCAACGTTGGCCGATCGCCCGCGCTGCGCCGCGCGGCGGAAGAGGTCGGCGAGCTGACCGCCGAGATCATCTATATCACCGCCCAGCAGGGCGACCGGGTGGCCCGGGAGATCTTCGAATTGGTCGGCCGCTCGCTGGGCGTGGCCATCGGCAACCTCGTTAATATTTTCAACCTCCCGCTCTACGTTCTGGCCGGCGGCGTGGCCCGCGGTTGGGACGCCTTTGAAGCGCATCTGATGGATGAAGTGCAAAAGCGTTCGGTCGTCTATCGCGCCACCCAGACCCGCATCGAGCCCAGCAAGTTGGGAGCCGAGGCGGGCCTGCTCGGGGCGGCCTATCTGCCCTTTCAGGCGGCAGCCAGCGGCGCCGGCGCCGCCGCCCACTAGCCATCCGTCCGCCGCTCAGCCGGCCATTCCGCAGCCATCTCGGCGCACCGCCCTCGTTCCCGGGGTTCACCGGAGCTCATTGGCGCCTGGGGCGCGGACGGCCTCGTCCGCATCCCGGCTGCGGGTGTACCCGGCCTATTCCTGCTCGGTGGCGCGCGGTTCGGCGGGCTGGGCCGCGCGCTGCACTGCGGGCCCGACCGGAACCGCGGCAGGCAGCGGCGGTGGTTCGGCTTCCCGCACCTCGGTCAGGCGGCGATGCCCCGGCCAGAGATAGTTTTGGAAGTAATCGGCCACGGCGGTCTCCAGCGTCCAGCGCGTTGCGGGCCCGCCGGCGGCGGCCAGGCGGCGCATCTCCGCCGTGGTGGAATATTGGTACTTGTCGCGCAACTCCGCCGGCATGGAAAAATATTCCACCCGTGCCGGCCGCCGGCCCAAGGCGGCAAACGCTGCCCGCGCCAGATCGTTCCAGGTTCGCGCCCGTCCGGAGCCGACGTTGAAAATGCCGTTGGCTTCCGGGTGATCCAGGAACCATGCGGTCATCGCCACCGCGTCCTTGACGTAGATGAAGTCCCGCTCCTGCTCGCCGTCACCGAATTCCGCGCGCTCGGAGCGGAACAGCCGCACGCGCCCCAGGTTTTGGATCTGCTCGAAGGCGCGCAGCGCCATGCTGCGCATCTCTCCCTTGTGGTATTCGTTGGGGCCGAAGACGTTGAAATATTTCAGTCCGGCGATTTTATCCAGCGCGCCCGCATGCCAAGCCCACAGGTCGAAGGCATGTTTGGACATCGCGTAGGCGTTGAGCGGCTGTAGCCGCGGCAGCAAAGCGGAGTCTTCGCTATAGCCATGTTCGCCGTTGCCGTACGTCGCGGCGCTGGAGGCGTAAACCATCCGCACGCCGCGCGCCAGGCACCATTTGGCCAGCGCCCGCGTATAGGCGAAATTGTTGCGCATTAGGTAGCTGGCGTTGCTCTCGGTGGTCGAGGAGCAGGCGCCCAGGTGAAACACCGCCTCCACCTGCGGCACCGGCCCGGCCGCCAGGCGCTCCAGGAATTCGCCTTTCTCCGCGTAGTCGCAGAAATCCAGCCCGGCCAGGTTGGCATACTTCTGGTCTCGCCCCAGCTCATCCACCAGCCACAAATCCGTGCGGCCCAACCGGTTGAAATGCCAGGCCAAGGCGCTGCCCACAAATCCCGCGGCTCCGGTAATGACGATCATCGTCGCCTCCGTGCCGCCGCTGGCGGCTTTCCCGTTCGCCGCCTGCCGCCGCTGGGCGGGTTCGACAGAGAGCCGGCGGCCGCCCGCACCTCGGCGGCGGTGGCCACGGCGGTGCCGGGCTTGGCGACCACCACGGCGGCGGCGGCATTGGCCAGTCTCGCCGCCGCCGCCGGCGGTGCGCCGACCGCCAGCGCCAGGGCCAGCGCCGCGGCCACCGTATCGCCCGCGCCGGTGACATCGGCGACTTGAATGGCGGCGCTGGAAATGCGGGTCATGCGCCCGGCGGTGAACAGCAGCATGCCCTCGCCGCCGCGCGTCACCAGCAAGGATTGGCAGGCATGCCGCCGCAGCGCGCGGGCCGCGGCACGGGCGATGGCGGCTTCATCCTCGACCGGCAGGCCCGTCAGGTGGCCCAGTTCGCGGGTGTTGGGCTTCAGCATCGTGGCGCCAGCGTAGCGCATTTGGTTCGATTTCGGATCGGCGCAGACCGGCAGCCGCCAGCGCCGCGCGACCGCCATCCAGCCTCGCCATAGCTCCGGCGTGACCGCTCCTTTGCCGTAATCGGAGACCACCGCCGCCGCGAAACCGCCGTCGGCGGCGGCGGCGGCGAAGGCGGCGAGCAGCCGCCGGCGGCCGGCGCCATCCAGCGGCAGAGTCTGTTCGCGGTCAATGCGCACCACATGCTTGTTGCGCGCGAAGACCCGCTGCTTCACGGTCGTGGCCCGGCCCGCCGCGATCAGCAGCCCGCCGGTGTCCACGCCGGCGGCGGTGAGCAGTTCCCGCACCCGCGCCCCGGCCGCGTCGTCGCCGACAAAACCGAAGATGGCGGCGCGGCCGCCGAGCGCGGCGATGTTCAGCGCCACGTTGGCGGCGCCGCCCAGCGTGTCGCTTTCCCGTTCCAGCAAAATTACCGGAACCGGCGCCTCCGGGGAGATGCGCGTCGCATCGCCCCACAGAAAGTGATCCAACATCACGTCACCGCAAACCGCGATCCGCCGGCCTTGCGCCCGCGCCAGAATCCGCGCCAGGCCATGTCCCGCCGCGGCGCTCCGCGTTCCGCCCTTCCCCGCGCCGCTCATGCCCGCGCCTCTTTTTCGGCGCGGGCTTCCGGGCCCGGCGCGGCGGCGAAAAACGCCTTCACCTCGGACAATTGCCGCGTGCGGCGATAGGGCGGCAGGCTCTGCAAGAAAACCGAACCATAGCGCTGCCGCAACACCCGGCCATCCAGCAGCGCCAGCACGCCGCGGTCGGAGCGCGAGCGAATCAGCCGGCCAAAGCCTTGCTTCAGCGCCAGCACCGCCTGCGGCAGTTGCAGTTCCATGAACGCATTGCGCCCTTCGGCCTGCATCGCGCGGATGCGCGCTTCCAGCACCGGATCATTGGGCGCGGCGAATGGCAGTTTGTCCACGATCACGCAGCTCAATTGTTCCCCTTGCACGTCCACGCCTTGCCAAAAGCTGCTGGTGGCGAACAGCACCGCCCCGGGCGTCTGCCGGAACCGTTCTAAAAGGATATGCCGCGGCGCCTCGCCTTGCAGCAACGTCGCGAAGGGCAGGCGCGGCGCCAGGCGCCGGTGCAGTTCGCGCATCTGCTCATAGCTGGTGGACAGCACGAAGGCGCGGCCCTGCGAGCATTGCAAGATGGCGGCGATCTCCTCGGCCGCCGCCGCGGCGAATTCCGGCGTGCGGGGGTCGGGCAGATCCTCGGGCAGGTACAGCAGCGCTTGCTGTTCGTAGTCGAAGGGGGAGACGACCACGCGCTCGCCTCCGTGCGGCACGCCCAGCCGCTGCCGGACATAATCGAATCGCCCCTCGATGGCCAGCGTCGCGGAGGTCAGGATGACCGTGTCGGTGGCGGCGAACAGCCGTTCCTCCAACAGAGCGGCGACGGCGATGGGCGTCGCTTGCAGATAGACGCCGCGGCCCCGCCGCTCATGCCAAAAGACCACCCCTTCCGCCTCGCCGGTAAACAGATACTCCACCTTCGCGGCCGTGTCTCGCACCCGGCGCAGCAGCGGCTCCAGTTCTTCCGGCGCCGGGCGCAGCGCTTCCATCCCCGCCTCGGCCGCCGCCAAGCCGCCGCGCAGGCGCTCGAAGACGGCACGATGGGCGGCGACGAACGCGGCGCGGTCGCGCAGCGGCGCCCGCCCTTCGCCGTCGGCGGCCAGAGCCGCGAACAAGTGGCCGCCGGCTTCCGCCGCATGTTGCAGCGCCGGCAGCCAGCCCTGCCCCGCGGTATTGGCCACCTCGCCGTTTCCGGCGGCAATGAACTTGGCCAGCGCCGCGCCGTCGGCGGCCAGATCCTGCAACTGCAAATTGCTCAGGCCCACGCCGAAATACTGCCCGGCGATATCTTCCAGTTCATGCGCTTCGTCCAGCACCACCGCTTCATAGGGAGGCAGCACGCCCGGTAGATCCCGGCTCTTGATGGCCAGGTCGGCGAAAAACAAATGATGGTTGGCGACCACCAGATCCGCCTCCATCGCCCGCTGCCGCATGGCGGTCAGAAAGCAGTCGTCGAAGCAGCGGCATTTGGAGCCGGTGCAGGCGTCACGCCGCGCGTTCAGCCGTTCCCACAGCGGCGAAACCTCCGGCAAGTCCTCCAACTCCGCCCGGTCGCCGGTGGCGGTTTCTTCCGCCCAGGCGCGGATATGGCGATAACGGTCCAGGTCGGCCAATCCCAGCAGCGCCGGCTGCCGTTCCAGGTCGGCAATCTTGGCGCGGCAGGCGTAGTTGTTGCGGCCCTTCAGGCAAACCGCTTTCAGCTCCCGTCCGACGGCTCGCGCCAGCAACGGAATGTCTTTGTGCATTAGCTGGTCTTGCAGATTCTTGGTCCCGGTGGAAATGAGCACCCGCCGCCCGCTGGCCAGCACCGGCGCCAAATAGGCCAGCGTTTTGCCCGTGCCCGTGCCCGCCTCCACCAGCAGGTGCCGCCGTTCCGCCAGCGCCCGCTCCACCGCCTCGGCCATCTCCCATTGCCCGGAGCGGTATTCATAATTTCCCAGCGCCCGGGCCAACGCCCCGCCCCGGCTAAAGAATGCCCGCAGCGTGGCCGGCGGGCGCGGCGCGGAGGGGGACGGGTTGCCAGGCATGCTGCCAGTCTAACGAATGCCGCAGGCGCTCAAGTCCCCCGCGATGACGCAGCCTGGGCACCCGCGTCCCGGCGAGCACTGGCGCAAGCAGGAGCGGGACGCCAGTGGTGGGTTCTGACGTCATGGCTGAACCCACCGTGGCTGGAGCCTTCCCCAGACACTCTGTAGCTGCGGATGCCCGCCTCGTCCGCTCAGGCCGCGTTTCGGCGCTTCCGCCTGCGCATCGGTCACGCGCTGGCTGGCGGCCCCTAATTTTTGGCCACAACCAAATTGTTTTGTACGCCGAAAACGCCGGGAACCGATCGAGCGGCGTTGCCGGCCACGGTCTTATCCAACTGCGAGTTCACGACGCCCTCCAGCCGGATCCGCCCATTGGCGACCACGATCCGAATGGGGTGGGCCGGATCAATCCGATATTTCAGCAGCGTGGGGTTGCTGTAAATGGCCCTCGCCGCCAGGAAACGAATCCGGTCGTCGTTGATGGAGGTGGGAGCCACGGTGATGCGATCCTGGACGCCCCGCACGCCCGGCGTGTCGGCAATGATATCCAGCGCCGAATCTCGGTCGGCGTAGCTCGCCACCTGGCCGCCCACCACCACCATGCCGTCACGCACTTCCAGGGTCAGGTTGTTGAAGATCTGCCCCATGCCGATGCGGTCGTACTCCAGCCGCTGCGCCAGCAGACGTTGCAGTTGCGCATCCGGCACGCTGGTCGCGTTCACGCGCAATTGGTCAACGACGCCGATCACGCCGCGAACCTGCCGCGCCTTATGATTCGCCTCCAGCCAGGCCCGATAATCCGGCACGCTGCCCGCCAGCGTCGCCACGCCGCCGCGAACCGCCACCGTCACCTCGCGCAAGGCGCTCTTGGCCGCGAACTCCTGCCGCAGCGTGGCCTCAATTTGCTGATCGGAAGCCGTACCGTTATTGGCCTGGGGCGCCGCAAGGCCCGTCGCGCTCAGCGCCGCTACCAGCACCGCCGTCAAACCCATGGACCGAATTCGTTGGAATCGCATACATTCCTCCCGCCAGGCCGCGGCCGGCGGCGGAGCTGGTTCACTCCGCCGCTCGCGACTATTGGCGCCTGCTCCCGGTTTCTCCCACCAGGACGGCAACCATTCACAACTCTGCAATTCCATCGCCGTCGCTCGAAGGCCACGGCACGGAGCGCTGGTTGCAGCGCGCGTCGCGGGAACTCCCGCCGAATGGCCCACTGCGCTGATGCCTGGGACAGCCTGATCGGCGGCGCAACGGCACGGGAGGCCAACCGCTCGACCGTCAGAATTGTCGGTGACGCCCACATTCGGGTGAATGCCCCCGGCGGCAACCCCTATCGGCCCGCTGTTGCTTGAAAGCTACGTTGCCTTCGGGACCCGGCGCAGGGTTCCGTAGGGAAACGCCAGCTCTGTACTTTTTCTCACGTTCCACGTTTCCCTGCTATTCTGAAGCCATGCCGAAGTCGTTGGAAGCCGTAAATACCAAGCTGACCCACCTGATCGCCGAGGAAATGGCGATCGAAGAGGCGGAGCTGACTCCGGAATCCTCCCTGTTGGAAGACCATGGTTTGGATGACATTGACGTGGCCGAGTTGCTCCTATGCGCCGAGGAAATGCTGGGCGCGCGGGAGTTCAGCGAAGAGGAGTGGGAGGATTGCCGCACGGTCGGGGATTATTTGCGCATCGCCGGCGGCAAGCTGGGCAAAAAGGCGGACAAGGCGGACAAGAAGGCCGCCAAACGAACCGTCCTCGCTAAGAAGAAATAGCCGCGCGGCGGCGCGAACGTCGCTCAGGATTCGAGTAATTCGCGTACCCGGGTTGGCACCGCATCCGGAGCGAAGGGCTTTTGCAAGAATGGGCCCAGCTTGTTGTTGTCGCCCAATTGCGGATCGGCAAATCCGGACATAAACAATATCTTGGTCTCGGGCCGCATGGCATGGAGCCGTTCCGCGAGCCGCCGGCCGTCCAGGTTGGGCATCACCACGTCGGTCAGCAGCAGGTCAATCCGCCCGGGATGCTCCGCGCAGATCTTGAGGGCCTCTTGCCCATCGCGCGACTCCAGTACCTGAAAGCCGTGCGCCGCCAGCGTATCCCGCACCAGGGAGCGCACGCCATCTTCGTCCTCCGCCACCAGGATGGTTGCGGAAGCCGGCGCTGGCGCCGCCTCCAGGGCGGCGCCGGCGCCCGCTTCGCTGCCCTCCATCCACGGGAAGTACAAGAAAAACTGGCTGCCCTTTCCGGGCTCGCTTTTCACTTCGACGAAACCGCCGCTCTGCCGCATGATCCCATAGACCATCGCCAGTCCCAGCCCAGTCCCCTTGCCCCGCTCCTTGGTGGTGAAGAAGGGCTCGAAGATGCGGCTTTGCACCTCGGCGGGCATGCCCGTCCCTGTATCTTCCACGCACAGCAGCACGTACCGCCCGGGAGCGGGCCGGCCGGCCTCCACTCCGCCGTGCGGAATTTCCACCTGGCCGGTGGTCAGGGTCAGCGCGCCGCCATTGGGCATGGCATCCCGGGCGTTGACCGCCAAGTTGAGCAGCATTTGCTCGATCTGCGCGGGATCGGCCCGCACCATCGCGTGCGCGGTTCCCAGGCGCAGCGAGATGTTGATCGCCTCTCCGATCAAGGGGCGCAGCATCTGCTCCATGGTCTCCACCAGATGATTCAAGTTCACCACCTGGGGCGCCAGCGCCTGCTGCCGGCTGAAGGCCAGGAGCTGCCGCGTTAAGCTGGCCGCCCGTTCCCCGGCGCGCTTGATCTCCTCCAGCGGCTTGCGCAGATTCTCCGGTTGGCTGAGGCGGAGCAGGGCGATGTCGCTGTAGCCGGTGATGACCGTCAGCAGGTTGTTGAAGTCGTGGGCGATGCCTCCCGCCAGCCGTCCCATGGCCTCCATTTTTTGCGACTGCCGCAGCTGCTGCTCCAAGGCTTTGCGCTCGCTGACATCCCGATAGTTGACCACCAGGGCGCGGACGCCCGGCGTATGGGAAAGGTCGCAGAACGTGGCCTCGATCCAGCGCCAGCCGCCGTCGGCATGCCGTGCGCGGTACTGCACCTCGACGTTGGTCCCGGGATGGTCCAGCGCCTGGCGCCACAAGAGCGACGCACCGTCCAAGTCCTCGGGGTGGATCAGCTCGGCCAAGCGCAATTCGGTGAACTGTTTCGGGGTATAGCCCAGGACCCGTTCCGTGCTGTCGCTGGCGAAGACTAGATCGCCCTGGGCGTTGACCAGCGCGATCGCGTCGGCGCTGTTTTCGATCAGGGCCCGAAAGCGGCGCTCCCGCGCGCGTAAGGCGTCCTCGGCCTGCTTGCGCGCGGTAAGATCCACCAGCGTCGCTTCGATGGTTCCCGCGGGAACGCCGAACCCGGTGGGCGCCAAGCTGAAATTGCACTGCGCCCACACCAAGGCGCCATTCGGCCGGCGGAAACACAGTTCCAGGTTCGCCAAGTGATGTTCGCCGGCGACGCGCGCGTGCAGGTCGAGCCATTCCCGTTCCTCGGGGAAGAACGCCGCGACGTTTCGGGCCAGCAAATCGGCGCGGGAGCGGCAGCCTAGGATCTCCGCGGCGGCGTCATTGGCTTCGGTAACCTCGCCTTTCGGCGAGAGGCACAGCACGCCCGCCAAGTTGTGGTCCACCAAGCGGCGGTAGCGCCGTTCCAGCGCCAGCACCGCCTTGGACCCCGCGTGGGCCCGCGCCCGCCACAGCGCGGCGCTGCCGATCACCGCCAGCACCGCGGCGGCCAGCGCCACCAGCGCGGCGCCCGCCTGCGGCGCCGGCCCACCCCGCCCCGGCCACAACGCCACGGCATAGGCCCCCACCGCTCCCACTGCCGCCGCCAGCGGCACCACCGCCGTCCGGCCCAAGCTCACCGCCAGGACATAGAGCAGCAAAACGCCGCCCAGCGCGACAAAATGCCGCGGACTCCACAGCGTCCAGGCCAGGAGCACGGCGCCGCCCGCGGCGGCGGCGGCGAGCAGGGAGCGACGAAGATGCACGGGCATGGCGGGGGCGAATGCCGGAAGATTTGTTGCTAACTTGCTACATTGAACCTAACACACTGATCGGGTCCATTCACCAAACCCTTCCCCCTATTTCCTCGGCGCAATTACTGTCCGCATACCTGTACGCGAGGACAATGGACAACGGATTGGAACGCTCTTACGCTAGCCCTACTGAATCCGTAGTGAAAGGGCCTTAGGGACGCGGCATGAATACAGTGCGCGGAGGCAGGCTGGCCGAAGTGAACCGGGAGCTGTGGCTGCTGCTCTCGCTGTTCGTGATCGCGGCGGTCTTGAATTGGTTCCTCGCCGGGCAGCGGATGCTGCTGGAGTTGTACTTGCTGCCGGCGGTCTTCTCGGCGTACTTCTACGGGCGCCGGCACGCCGTGCTGACCGCCTTCGCCAGCGTCTTCCTGGTGCTCCTGCTGATCTGGTACAAGCCCGAGATCTTCGGCCACTCGCCGGCCCTGCCCCACGAACGCTGGTATGAATTCACGGTCTGGGGCGGGGTGTTGGTGCTGGTGGCCTACGCCATGGGCACGCTGCATGAGCGCAACGAACGCCACCTGCAAGATCTGCGCGAGACCTACCATGGCGTGCTGATGATCCTCCAGCAGTTCGTCGCCAAGGACAAATACACGCAAAACCATTCCTATCGCGTCTCCATCTACGCCCGCAGCATCGGCCGGCAGATGGGCCTGGACGAGGAGCGGCTGGAGGACATCCGCGCTGCCGCCCTGCTGCACGACATCGGCAAGCTGGAGACGGGCCGCGAGCTGCTGTACAAGGCGGCGCGACTGACCGCCGATGAATTCAAGCAGATGCAACTGCACGTGGACCACGGCGTGGCGATGCTGGCGCCGGTGGGCGGCAGCCTGCGCCGCGTGCTGCCGATCATCCTTAGCCATCACGACAAATTCGACGGCACCGGCTACCACCCGACGCAGGGCGAACAGATCCCCCTGGAAGCGCGCATCCTTTCCGTGGCCGACGTCTACGACGCCCTGACCAGCGACCGCCCCTATCGCCAGGCGATGTCGCCGTTCGAAGCCAAGGAAATCATTCAAAAAGGGGCGGGCTCGGACTTTGATCCGCAGGTGGTCCGGGCCTTCCTCGACGCCTTCCGCCAACGCGATTTGGAGGTCCCCGAACTGGTCGTCTAGCGGCGCCTTGGCGCCGCTAGACCAGCGCCGCGCACAGGGCGCGAACCCGGTCGGCGCTGACCGGCTGGCTCCAGTCGGCGCTGGCGCGGGCGGAGCGGCCGACGTGAAAATGCCGCAGTTCGGTGTCCTGGCGCAACTGCCGCAGGGCGGAGTCGTCGAGGCCGCCGGCCGCGATGACCGCCATCTCCGGCCGCGCCAGCACGCGCCACCGCCGCCAGTTTTCCAGCCGCTCGGGCCACGACTCCGCGCCGCCGGCGGTGAGAACATAATCCACCTGCTCACAGGTTTTCAGCGCCGCCAGAGCTTCCATCGGGTGGGCCGCGGCGTCGAAGGCGCGATGGAAGGTCGCCGCCAGCAACGGAGCCACCGCCAGCAGGCGGCAGAGCAAGCCGACGTCTACCCGCCCATCGCGCAAAAAGCCCAGCACCAAGCCGTCCACCCCCAGGCGCGCCAGCGCCTCGGCGGTGGCCGCCATATGCTCGACTTCCTGCGCGTGCCGGGGGGTGAAATGCGGGCTGTCGCGCAGCATCACGCGCAGCGGCAGCTGCACCTCGTCTTGAATTTGCTGCACCAATGCCAGAGGCGGCGTCAGGCCGTCGGCGTCCATCTGCACCGCCACTTCCAGCCGCGCGGCTCCGCCCTCGGCCGCCGCCGTGGCGTCCGCTACCGAAGTCACCACCACTTCCAGCGCCATGCCGCGCACGGCGGGCGCCGGGCCGATCATCGCCGCGGATTGAGCCGCCGCATCCATGTAGGGGGATTATAGCGGCTGGCGGCGCGGCCGCTGCGTCCCAGGCCTTACTTCGATTGCGCCCCTTCTTGCCACCAGTCCAGCCAATCCTGTACGGGGGCGAATTCCTCCCGCTCGTTCACCATCAGCCAGCCCCTCCCGGGGCGGCGCAGGTACTGGGCCACGCGCTCCGCCATCACGAGCAATGGCAGGCTTACCGCCGCCAAAACGGCGATCAGGGAGACAAACCACGTCAAGCTCATAACGGCCTCCTGGAGCCTGACCTGCACCTGATTTTCCACTCCCGGAAAATGGCGCAAACGATTGCCAACAGGAGGCTTGCCGGTTGCACTGGGGAGGAGGCCGGCGACCCCGGCCGGGGGCGATTGGGGCATTTTCTCCCCCCGCGCACGGCCCCACCGCCGCAAAAGATTGCACACGTATCTTTCGGCCAGGGGCGGTCTCCTATTCACTGAGAGACTTCTAATCTCCGCTACAGACACCATGGTCCGCAATCACTTCCCCCTAAGCAGCTGGACCGATTTTGTTCGCGGCGTTTTGCCGCCGGCGGAACGGAACGCGATGCAGCAACATCTCCAAGCCGATTGCCCAGATTGCCTCAGCCCGGAGCGGATGTACCGCGCGATGGCCCAATTCCTCCGCGCCGAGCCCGCCTGCACGCCGCCGGCGAGCGCCACCCGCTTCTTCATCGGCGCCATGGCTTGGGCCCGGCCCGGCAAGCGGCGGCTGGTGCTGGCCGAGTGGCTGGGCGGCCTTGCAACCGGTCGCGGCGGGCCTGCGTTCCGGCACGGCCGAAGCCCGGCATGCGGCCTTCATGGCCGGCGATTGGATCGTGGATATTCACATTGAGCCGGCGGCGCGTTCGCTGCCAACGTCGCTTCTGGCTGGTCAGATCTCCGGCCAGGTTTTGCATGCGACCGATCCGGAATGCGCCGCGGCGGACGCCCCGGTCAGCATTCGGCAGCGGCGGCGGGTGCTGCATGTGACCACCACGAACCAGCAGGGAGAGTTCCACCTTGCCCTGCCCGCGGGCGCGGGCGCGGAAACCCATCTGGCGATTCATATACCCGCCGCGGCCAACCGCCATGCCGGCTGCGCCGCGGAAACCTTGATCATTCCCTTGCGAATTCTGGCCAGCCGCACCATTGCGGCGCCTCAAGGAGACCCTCAATGAAACGAGCCACCATTCTCTGCGTTCTTCTACTCTGCGGCGTGCTGGCGCGGCCGGCGCAGGCGCAACTGCTCGGCGGCGGACTGCTGGGCGGCACGACGCAAACCGAAAACCGGGTCATCGTGCGGGACTCGCTCGGCGTTACCGCCCTGCAACTGACCTGCTGGCTGATCGGCTGCCAAGTGCAGGAGAAAATTGACGGCAATCAAGGGCAAGTGTTTCTGATCACCAGCTACAACAGCATCTCGTCCCTGCTGACGCGCCTGCTGACGATGCCCGGCATCGTGGATGCCGAGCCCGACGCCCTGCTGCACCAGCCGGAGCCGGGACCGCTGACCAGCGTTTCCGGGCTGTGGAACCGCACCACGGAGAATTTTTATGGCGCCGCGGTATGGGCCGGCTACGCCCATCAGCCCCGCGCTGACGCAGATTGCATTGCCCGAGGCGCGCTGGGAGTGGCATGCCACCGGCGCCGCGGTGGTCGCGGACATCGGCACCGGCGTGGATCCGACCCAGCCGGTGCTGCAAAAAGTGCTGGTCCCGGGCTATAACTTTTTGACCAACCAAACCGGCGGCTACGACAGCCAGGTCAATCAGTACGCGATGGCCGTGGTCAACAGCGCCTACCCGCCGTTGCAGGTCAATCAATACGCGATGGCGGTGGTGAACCAGCAGAGCGCCACCACGCTCTCGCAGTCCTCGTACTCCGACTCCGGCCACGGCACGATGGTCGCCGGCATCATTCACTTGGTGGCGCCGACGGCGCGGATTCTGCCGCTCCGGGCGTTCGGCGACAACGGCGAGGGCTTAAGCCGCCGCGGCGCCCCGCGCGGCGGGCGGCGAAGCCCGCGGCGGGGCGCTTGCAGGTCCTGGAAGTCGGAGAAAAGCTGGCGGCGACGCATGCGGCGCTGGTTTGCGCGTTCCATCAGATGCTCGATCTGAAGGATCTGGACACCGGCTGCCACAGCACGCGCCTCGCCGAGTGGGCGGTCCGCGTCGCGGAAGAGCTGGGCATGGAGGAGAGCCTGTTTCAGGCGGTTGAGATCAGCGCCTTGTTGCACGACATCGGCAAGGTCGGCGTGCCGGACGCCATTTTACAGAAGCCGGCTCGCTGACCGACGACGAGTTCGCCGTATTGAAGCGGCACTCTGAATATGGCTGGGCGATTCTGCGGCTGATTCCCGGATTCGCGGCGGTCAGCCATTTCGTCCTGCACCACCACGAGCGGATGGACGGGCGGGGGTATCCCGCCGCTCTGCGCGGTGAGGAAATTCCCATGGGGGCGCGGGTGATCTGCGTGATTGACGCCTTTGACGCCATGGTGTCGGACCGGCCCTATCGCCGCGGGCTGCCAGTAGAAGAGGCGCTGCGGCGCTTGCAGGAGGCGGCGGGCACGCAATTCGACCCGCGGGTGGTGAGCCTGTTCAGCGCCTTTGCCGGCGCCGAACTCGCCGCGGTGGCGGCCGCCGCGAACTAGCCCGGCGGCACGGCTTGCGCCACGCATTCCAGCAGCCGCTCCAAGCCGGCGGCGAAGGCCGCCGGCGGAGTCAGCAGACTGACCACGAGGCAGGGCGCGCCGGAAAAGCCGTAAAACTCCCCAGGATGCGCCAGCACTCGCCGCCGCAGCAGCGCCTCCGCCCATGCATCTCCGCTCCGCCAAGCGGGCAAGCGCAGCACCGCCATCCATCCGCCCGCCGCGCTGAGCCGCGACACCCACGTCTGGTGCGCGAGGCGGGAATCGAGGACGGCGACATTGGCGCGGAGGCGGGCAAGGATCTGGGGCTGAAGCTCGCCGCGCAGCGCCAGCAACTCCGCCGCCGCGGCCTGCACCGGCGCCGACACCGACAGGTAGGCGTCGGCGATGACTTCCAGCCGCGCCAGCGCCGCCTGCCGCCAGGCCTGCTCCCCTCCGAGCGCCGCCAGCCAGCCGAGCTTCATCTGGGGCAAGGCGCTGATTTTCGACAACCCATTCAGCAAAAACACCGGCGGACCCTCGGGCGCGGCGGCGATGGCCAAATCCAGCGGGCGCAGCGCGGGGGCCCAAACGTAATCGAAAAACACCTCGTCGGCGATGATCGCCATGCGGTGGCGGGCAGCGACCGCCAAGAGCGCCGCCCAATCCTCCGCCGTCAGGTACGACCCAGTGGGATTGTTGGGATGGATGACGACCAACGCGCGGGAGCGGAGGTTGATGTCGCGCTCCAGTTCGGCCGCGTCCACATGCCAGCCGCCGGCGTGCCACAGGGGATACGGCGCCATCTCGAGGTCGTTGATCGCCGCCAGATGGTCCAGCAAGGGGTAGCTGGGACAGGGCACGTGCACGCGATCCCCGGGATTCGCCAGGAGGCGGAACAGAAGCGAATACGCCTCGCTGGTGCTCGCCGTCAGGAGCAACCGCTCCGGCCCAACGTCCGCGCCGCGAGCGCCATAGTAGGCGGCGACCGCCTCCCGGGCGGCGAGGGCCCCGCGCGGCGAGGGTTCGTAGGCCAAGGCGGCGGGCGCCGCCAGCGCCGCCAGGATTCGCTCCCGGGGATACGCCAGCCCCGCGGCGGTGGGGTTGGTGATGGTCAAGTCGAACCCGTCCGCCGTCCCCCGCGCTTCCGCGGCGGCGGTCGCCCAGCGGTTCGTCCGGAGATCCCAATCGGTACGCGCGGCGAACACCGGCCCCGGCGGATGGCGTGGCGGGGAAGACATCTCAGGCCAGCAATAATAGCGCCAACAGGCCGAGCCAAGCGGCGTCCAGGCAATGCCAAAAGATCGCCGCGGCCTCCAGCGGCGCAGGCTGCTCGGCCCGCAGCCGGCCGCGCCAGGCCAAGGTGAAGACCGCGCCCAACACCGCCAAGCCGGCCGCGATGTGCATCGCGTGGGCGGCGGTGAATAGAAAAAAGAAGCGGCTCCCCGGGTCGGTGCGCAGAAAAACACCCGCGCGCCGCCATTGCCGCCAGGCCCAGTATTGTCCCCCGAGAAATCCCCAGCCGAGGATGACCGCGGCCGCCAGCCAGCGCAACATCGCCCGCATGCGCCCAGCGCGGAGACGCCGCAGGGATATTTGCAAGGCGCCGCTGCTAAGCAGCAAGACGACGGTGTTGGGATACAGCACCAGCGGCAACGGCACCGACATGCGCGCCGCCGCGCCGCGTTGCAGATAGGCGATCGTGAGCGCGGCAAAGAACGACAGCACCGACAAGCTGACGCCCAGCGCCAGCGCCTTCAGCCGCCGCCCCGCCCGGGCGGCGGAGTGCACGGGAGGGGAGGAGAGCGATGCCATGGCCGCAGGTTCCAGGCTAACGCACCCCGCCGGCCGGCGAAGGAATTGCCGGGCGCGATCGCGGCGAGGTGCGCCGGACCTGCGCCGGAGATGCGCCGGATGTGCGCCGGCGGCGCGCGGCGGCGGTGGCTAGCGGATGGACTTCAGCTCGTCGCCATCCCAATGAAATCGCAGCCGTTTGCGCCCCCGCGCCAACTTCCGTTGCAGGGCGTACCCGGCGAGCATGGGCAGGGAGACCGAGGGCTCGACGAAGCACATTGCGGTGGTGGCTTTGGAGCGAATCTTGCCCCAGCTCACGGCCTCTTTCAGGGTGCTGCCCGACAAGCCGCCCCAATGGGGGTTGTCGGCGGTGAGTTGCAGAGCGTAGCTGTGGCCTTTTTCCGCCCCGAAGATATATGCCATCACCACCGAATCATTGATGTAGTTTTTGGGCACGCCCCCGGCGATGTAAATGGCCGCGGTCTTCTTGGACTGCACCACGATCTGGGTCAGCTCATAGTTGTCGCGGATGGAATCAATGGCGATGCGCGGGCGGCCCGCCCGCTTGGCGCGGTAATAGTGGTCGGTCAGGCCGATGCCGATCGAAGAGTCGTTCAGGGCGGGAACGAACATCGGCACGCCGCGGCGGGCGGCGGTGGCGACGATGGATTGGTCGTCATCCAGATGGCGGCCGACGAACTCCATGTAGGCCCGCGAGGAGTAGTTGCCCGGCGGCAGCTCGTCCGCGACGCGGCCGAGCCAGCTATCGGTCTCCATGAACTTCTCCTCATCCACATACACGTCGTAAATGCGGTCAATCAGCAGGTCCCGCAGGCGGCTGTCATCGGCCTGCGGATCGCCGACGTAATGGCCGAAGCCGCGGGCCTGATAAATGTCCTGATACAAGATCGCCCCGGTGGACACGATGACGTCCACGTACCCGCCCGCCACTAGGTCCCGCAGGACCTTGCGCAACCCGGCGGCGATCAGCGGGCCCGCCAGCCCCAGCAGCACCGTGGGCCGGCCACGGTCGGCATACAAATTTTCCAGCACCTCGGCGCAAAGGCCCAGGTTGCGGGCCTGGATGCTGGCGCCGCGCATGGCGCCGACCAGATCGGCGACCGAGGAAACGCGATCGAAGTCTATGGGCCGCACGCGGTCCCGCAACACGCCGCGTTTCGCGCGCGCATCCACGGCGCCTTGGTTGGGCGCTTGCAATCGCCGCTCGCCGCTGCCCGCCACCGATGGGGAGGTAGAACGGGGTTGTTTCGTCGTTGGATGGGGCACGCCCAAGATTACACTAACCGCCGCGGTGCGCTCGCCACCCGGCGGCGGTAAAAGCCGCCGCCCACTCCGCCGCGCGCGCCGGCGCAGCCATCCGCGGCGAAGGCGAGTCGCCGGGTTTCAGGCGCGGACCTAGGTCGCCGTGGCCCGCGTGGATTTGCGCGGGCGCTGGCGGACGATTTGCAGGCTATAGCCGCGGTTGGGAGGGTACAACCTTTCCAGAACCCGCATGCGTTCATACAGGCTATCGGGCGGCAGGGCTGGGCCTCCGGCATCCTCGGCCAAATCCTCGTAGAAGACGTCCGTGAACAATGACGCCATGTAGATTCCCAGGCTGTCGGTCTCCGCCGCGCGGCGGTAATTCTGTTCCGTCTCCCGGTCCGCCGATCCACCCTCCCGCCGCTTCTGCGCTTCCCGCCGCCACTCGTTGGCTTCCGGCGTCAGCTCCCCGTTTTGCGCCCCGGCCAGTTGCTGGTCCAACAGCTGGTAGAAATCGTTTTGCGAGGCCGGTTCCATGGCGGCAATGTAGGCGATCTTGTCGAAAAACTCCATGGCCAAACCATAGCGGTCGTCTTGATAAAACCGCAGGCTAATCAACAGCAGATTGGCCGACGGCTTGATGTCCAGGTGATGGCAGAGCTCTTTGCGGTTCTCGCCCTCGGCGGCAGGCTCGGTGGCCACGGCCACGCCACGCCGCTGCTTCACCAGCCAGGGCACGAAATAGCAGACGGTGCGGCCCAGCCGGCCGGTGACGCTCTGCGGCACCGCGGCGACCAGCCGGTCCAGAGGCGCTTCTCCAGCGGTCCCGGGCAGCGAGGCGAAGCTCAATCCATTCGGCGCGGTGCTCACCTCGGCGGCGCGCAGCACTTCCTCGATGGTCATCATGCCCTTCCAGTATAGGGGCCTGGGCTGCCGCGAAGGGCCTAGGCCGGCGCCGCCAAACCCAGCATCTCCACCGCCCGCGCCACGCCGTCGTGGTCGTTATCGGCGGTGCGCGCCCACCCCGGCCGGTCCATGGCGGCGTGGGCATTGCCCATCAACACCGCCCGGCCCGCGAAGGTCAGCATGCCCACGTCATTGTAGTTATCGCCGATGGCCGCGACGGCATCCGCGGGAATCCCCAAGCGCGACGCCACCGCGGCCAGCGCCGCGCCCTTGTCCACCCCGGCGTCCAAAATATCCAATATTCCCAGGTCGCGGCGGGGATACAGCGTGCGCAGCAGCGTCAGGCCCGCGGCCAGCGGCCGCGCTGCCAGTTCCGCGCTGATGGCCTGGTCCTGCGCCAGCGTGCCCGCGTACATCAGCTGGATCGGATCCGTCGTCAGGCAACTCTCCAGCGGCGCGGCATAGGCCATCTGCTCCCGGTTGCCGGCCATCCAGCCGGCGAAGACCTGCCGCGCCGCCTCCGCCTGCTCGCTCTCCGGAGTCATCCACAGTTCCCTCCCGGCCGCCCCCTCCGGCATGGTCACCACCGCCTGATCTTCATACGGAGCCAGGGCCGCCAGCACTGCCCGCGCCTTGTCCCGAGGCAGAAAATGCCGAAACCATTCCGCGCCGGGCCGACCGCCCGCCTCCATCGCCCGCACCAGCCCTCCGCCGCTGGCGATCACCAGGCTGGGGCAGCCCAGCGCGGCGGCGATGGGACGGACGAAATTGAAGCGGCGGCCGGTGGCCAGCGCAATCACCACGCCGCGCTCCGCCGCCGCCGCCAAGGCAGCGGCGTTGCGGGGCGGAAGCCGATGCTGGGAGTCCAGCAATGTCCCGTCCACGTCCACCGCGAGGAGCTGAATCGCCGCCGACATTAGTGCGCTCCTCGCAAACACGCTGTCACCGCCGGGCCCGCGGGAGAGGGTCGCGACGGGCAGTTAGCCGCACCGCGCGCGGAGCTTTTCGCCTTTGGAGGGCGATTTTCAATCTTGACTGATGTGTACCGGATTGACAAAATGGGGTTAAGCGGTGCAAAGGTTCGCCGCTACCGCCGGAGCCGCCGGCGCGGACAGATTCTATGCCGACACCAGTCGCCAGCGTGGAGGATTTGGCCCTCCAGGAATACAAATACGGCTTCGTCACCGACATCGAGGCGGAAACGATCCCGCGGGGCTTGAACGAGGACATTATCCGGCTGATCTCGGCGAAAAAGCAGGAGCCGGCGTTCATGCTGGCATGGAGGCTGCGGGCCTACCAGCAATGGCTGAAAATGCGGGAGCCGAAATGGGCGAACGTCCAGTACCCGCCGATTGATTATCAAAACATCATCTACTACGCCGCGCCCAAGAAAAAGACCGACGGCCCCAAGAGCCTGGAAGAAGTGGACCCGGAGCTGCTGGCGACGTATGAAAAGCTCGGCGTGCCGCTGAAGGAACGGGCGATCCTGGCAGGGGTGGCGGTGGATGCGGTGTTCGACAGCGTTTCCGTGGCCACAACGTTCAAGGAGAAGCTGGCTTCGCTGGGCATCATTTTCTGCTCCTTCTCCGAGGCGGTGCGGGAGCACCCGGATTTGGTGGAGAAATATTTGGGCTCGGTGGTACCGTACACCGACAACTTCTTCGCCACGCTCAACTCCGCGGTGTTCAGCGACGGCTCCTTCTGCTACGTGCCCAAGGGCGTGCGCTGCCCCATGGAGCTGTCCACGTATTTCCGCATCAATAGCCAGGACACCGGACAGTTCGAGCGCACGCTGATCATTGCCGACGAAGGCGCGTCGGTGAGCTATTTGGAGGGCTGCACCGCGCCGAAACGCGACAGCAACCAACTGCACGCGGCGGTGGTCGAGCTGGTGGCGTTGGATCAGGCGACCATCAAGTATTCCACCGTGCAGAACTGGTATCCCGGCGATCGCGAGGGACGGGGCGGCATCTACAACTTCGTCACCAAGCGCGGCAAGTGCCAGGGCCGCGCCTCGAAGATCAGCTGGACGCAGGTGGAAACCGGCTCGGCGATTACCTGGAAATATCCCAGCTGTATTCTGATGGGCGACGACTCGGTGGGTGAGTTCTATTCGGTGGCGGTGACCAAGCACCGGCAGCAGGCCGACACCGGCACCAAGATGATTCATCTCGGCAAGAACACCCGCAGCACCATCGTCAGCAAGGGCATCTCGGCCGGCTTCGGCCAGAACACCTATCGAGGCGCGGTCCGCATCCACAAGAACGCCGGCGGGGCACGGAATTACTCGCAGTGCGATTCCCTGCTGATCGGCGACCGATGCGGCGCGCACACGTTTCCCGTGCTGGAAGTGAAGAACAAGACCGCGCGCATCGAGCATGAGGCTTCCACCTCGCGCATCGGCGAGGACCAGCTGTTCTACTGCCGCCAGCGCGGCTTGTCCACCGAGGACGCCGTTTCCATGATCGTCAATGGTTTCTGCAAGGAAGTCTTCCGGGAACTGCCTATGGAGTTTGCGGTGGAAGCGCAGAAACTGCTGAGCGTGAGCTTGGAAGGCAGCGTCGGCTGAACGGCGCGGAGCGACGGACGAGGAGAGACACGAGTGGCGAACCCATTACTGAAGATTGAAGACTTGCATGCCGCGGTCCAGGGGAAGGAGATTTTGCGCGGCATTGACCTCGCCGTTGGCGCCGGCGAAGTCCACGCCATCATGGGACCCAACGGCTCGGGCAAAAGCACGCTGGCCGGCGTGCTGGCGGGGCGGGACAGCTACGAAGTGACCGCCGGGCGGGTCACCTATGCCGGCCAAGACCTGCTGGAGATGGCGCCGGAGGACCGGGCCAGCGCCGGGGTATTTTTGGCCTTCCAATACCCGGTCGAGATTCCGGGCGTCGGCAACCTGTACTTTCTTCGCGCCGCGCTGAACGCCCAGCGGCGGCAGCGGGGCGAAGAGGAGCTGGACGCGGCGGATTTTCTCCAGCTCGCCAAAAAGCGGATGAAGCTGCTGGAAATGGACGACACGCTGACGCGGCGCGCGGTGAACGAGGGCTTCTCCGGCGGCGAGAAAAAGCGCAACGAGATTTTCCAGATGGCGATGCTGGAACCGAAGCTGGCGATTTTGGACGAAACCGATTCCGGCTTGGACATTGACGCGCTGAAGGTCGTGGCGCAAGGCGTCAACGCCTTGCGCGATGCGCAGCGCGCCATGCTGGTCATCACCCATTACCAGCGGCTGCTCAACTACATCGTTCCCGACTACGTCCATGTCCTCGCGGCCGGCCGGATCGTGAAATCCGGCGGCAAGGAGCTGGCCTTGGAGTTGGAAGAAAAGGGGTATGGCTGGCTGGAGCCGGAGGCCGCCGCCGTCTAACGGCCGCGAAGCGAACCCATGAGCGCCGCCACCTTAACCGCTCCCCCGGCCCCGGCCGTCTATACCGTCCCTGACGCCGCCTATGAACGGGCGTTTGCGGCCATCGCCGCCCGCTCCGGCGAGCCGGCCGTGTTGCGCCAACTGCGCCGCTCCGCCTTCGCCCAATTGCAGCAGCGCGGCTTTCCCACCTCGAAGCATGAGGAGTACCGCCAGACCAACCTAGCCGCGGTCTTGCAGCGCTCCGCGTTCGCTCTGCCGGAGCGACCCGGAGCGGCGGCGCTGCGAGCAGCGGAACGCGCCGCCCACCCGGGGGCGGCGTTCGGCGGCCCGCAATTGACGTTCGTGGACGGTCATTTCACGCCGGAGTTGTCGCGGCTGAAATCCCTTCCCGCCGGCGTCCGCGCCGGCGCCCTGCTCGCCGCCAACGACGCTGGTGACGATCGGCTCGCCCGGCTCGGCGAGCTGGCGGACATCGGCGGCGAGAACACGCTGGTCGCCTTCAATACGGCATTTTTTAGCGACGGAGCCTGGGTTGAGATCGCGCCCGGGGCGCAGGTGGACGCACAAATCGAAATCGTGCACCTCGCCACCGGCGGCGCGGGCGTACCGACCATGGCTCACCCCCGCCAGCTGATCCTGGCCGGCCGGGGCAGCCGGGCAAAGGTGGTCGAAACCTACCTTAGCTTGAACGGCGCGGCTCATCTGACCAATGCGGTTACCGAAATCTTCGTCGCGGAAAATGCGGAACTGGAGCATGCGCGGCTGCAACAGGAAAATACCGCCGCCTGCCACATCTCCGCGGTGCACTCCCGCCAAGCGGCGGATTCCCGGCTGCGATTGCACGCGCTGACCTTTGGCGGCGCACTGACGCGCAACGACGTGGTCACCGTGCTCCATGGGCCGGGAGCCGAGGCGCTGCTCAACGGCCTGTATGTCGCCGAGGGCCGGCAGCATGTGGACAACCACACGGTGCTGGACCACGCCGAGCCGCGCGGCGCCAGCCGGGAATATTACCGGGGCATCCTGGATGGCCAAGCCACCACCGCCTTCCGCGGCCGCATCCTGGTTCGACCCGACGCCCAGCATACCGACGCGGTGCAAAGCGACAAGAACCTGCTGCTTTCCTCCGACTGCACCGCCAATGCCGACCCGCAATTGGAGATCCGCGCTGACGATGTCCGCTGCACTCACGGCGCCACGTTCGGGCAAATTGACGAAGAGGCGCTGTTCTATCTTCGTTCCCGCGGCGTGGGCGCCGAAATGGCCCGGCACCTGCTGATTTTCGCCTTCGCCGCCGAGGCGTTGGGCCGCCTGAACCCCAGCCCGCTGCGCACGCGATTGGAAACGGAGCTGTTCTCCCGCTGGACCGGGCTGACGCCGCCCGAGGGAGCCGAGGCCTCCGGTGGCTAACGTCGTCTCCATCGCCGCCGCCGCCGCATCCCTGCCATGGGACGTGGAAGTGGTGCGGGCCGATTTTCCGGCGTTGGCGCAGCTCGTGAATGGGCACCCCCTGGTGTATTTGGACAATGCCGCAACCGGGCAAAAACCCCGCGCGGTGTTGGCCGCGCTGGACAACTACTACCAGCGGGACTGCGGCAATATCCACCGCAGCGTGCATCAGTTGGGCGAACGGGCCACCGAGGCCTACGAGCGGGCGCGGCGCACCGCCCAGGCCTTCCTAGGGGCGGCGGAGCCGAGGGAGATCGTCTTCACCCGCGGCACGACCGAGGCCATCAATTTAGTTGCCGCCACCTACGGCGCCGCCAACCTCCGCGCGGGCGATGAGATTTTGCTGACCGGCATGGAGCACCACTCCAACATCGTGCCCTGGCAGCTTTTGGCCGAGCGCACCGGCGCCCGGGTGAAGGTGGCGCAGGTCAACGACCGCGGCGAGGTGGAGATGGAGGAGTTCGAACGCCAGCTCTCGCCTCGCACCAAAATCGCCGCCTTCGGACACATTTCCAATGCCCTGGGCACGGTCAATCCGGTCGCCGAGTGGACGCAGCGGGCGCACGCGGCCGGCGCGGTGGTGCTGGTGGACGGCGCCCAGTCGGCGCCCCATCTGCCCATTCAGGTCAGCGCCTTGGGCTGCGATTTCTTCGCCTTCTCCGGCCACAAGGTCTTTGGCCCGACCGGCATTGGGGTCTTGTGGGGCCGTGCGGAACTGCTGGAAGCCATGCCGCCCTATCAAGGCGGGGGCGACATGATTGCGTCGGTCAGCTTCGAACGAACGACGTATAACCGCATTCCGTACAAGTTCGAGGCGGGCACGCCGCACATTGCCGGCGCCATCGGGCTGGGCGCGGCGCTGGAATACCTGCAAGCCTTGGGCATGGCACGGGCCGCCGCCTATGAGCAGGATTTGGCCAGCTACGGCGCCGAGCGTTTGGCCGCCCTTCCCGGCGTCCGTTGGATCGGCCAGGCGAGGGAGCGGACCGCGGTGTTTTCCCTGGTGGTCGAGGGAGTGCATCCGCACGACGTGGCCACGGTGCTGGACACCGAGGGAATCGCCGTCCGCGCCGGCCATCACTGCGCCCAGCCGATCATGGACCGGTTCGGAGTCCCGGCGACCACGCGAGCGTCACTTGCGTTCTACAACACCCGGGGCGAAGTGGATCGGCTGGCGGAAGGCCTGGAGAAAGTTCGCCGCATATTTCAGTGCTAGGAGCGCGCATGCCGGAGCTGGACGAACTTTACCAGGAGCTGATCCTTGATCATGCCAAGCGGCCGCGCAACTTTCGCGTCCCCGAGGGCGCGGACCGGAGGGCCGAGGGCTTCAACCGGCTCTGTGGCGATCGCATCACGTTGTTCCTGCGCCTGGAGGACGGCGTGGTGCGGGATGCAGGTTTTCAAGGTGCGGGCTGCGCCATCTTTACCGCCTCCGCTTCCCTGCTGACCGAAGCGGTGAAGGGAAAGAGCGAACAACAAGCGGAGGATTTGTTCCGCCGCTTTCATGCCCTGGTGACCGGGCACGCGGACCAAGCACAGGCGGAAACCCTGGGCAAACTTGCCGCCTTTGGCGGCGTCTCCGCCTACCCGGTCCGGGTCAAATGCGCCAGCTTGGCTTGGCACACCTTAAAAGCGGCTTTGTCGGGCGACGGCGCGCCGGTCAGCACCGAGGAGTAAGCATGCCCACCGACGAGCACCTGCTAGCGCAAGCAGAGGAAAAGGGCAAGCGGGCGGCCGAGTTAGAAGACTTAGGCGGCCCCGAACGCGTGGCGGAAGCCCAGCGCCTGCGCGGCGACGCCACGCGGCTAAAGGCGGAGTGGCGCGCCCGGCAATCCGACTGCGCCGGGCTGGAGGAACTGGTCGTGGAGGCGCTGCGCACCTGCTTCGACCCCGAGATACCGGTCAACATCTACGACCTGGGCCTAATTTATGAGGTCAAGGCCGAGGAGGACGGCGTGGTCCGGCTGCGGATGACGCTGACGTCGCCCAACTGCCCCGTCGCCGGTTATCTGCCCGGCGAAGTGGAGGGAAAGGTGCGAGGCATCCCGGGGGTGACCGACGTCAACTTCGAGCTGGTCTGGGATCCACCCTGGAACACCGGTATGATGTCGGAAGAGGCCAAACTGCAACTGGGGATGATGTAGAGGCATGAAGTTCAGCGCTCCAGAGGAATACGGCCTGCGCTGCCTGCTGCGCCTGGGCCAGCAGGCGGAAGGGGCCAGCCTGACGATTCCGGAGATCAGCCGACTGGAGGGCATCTCGCCGGATTACGTCGCCAAGCTGATGCGCCTGCTGCGCCGCGGCCAGCTGGTGCGGAGTTCCCGCGGGCAGGCGGGGGGGTATTCCCTGGCCCGGCCGGCGGAGCAGATCTTCGTTGGCGAGGCTCTGGCGGTGCTCGGCGGGCGGCTGTTTGACCCCAGCTTCTGCGGCCGCTATGCGGGCGAGGAACTGGTCTGCACCCATTCCATAGACTGCTCCATCCGCTCCCTGTGGCGCACCGTGCAGGTTGCCGTGGATCGCGTCCTGACGCGCACCACCTTGCGCGACCTGCTCGGCGCGGAGCGGGAGCTGGACCAGCGCGCAGGCCTGCTGATGCCCACCCCGGCGGTCCACAAGCCGCCCATCACGCAGTAGCCGCTCTCTCTCTCTCCCGCGCGCTCCCGGCGGGCGAGTTTGCCCGGCGCCAAGGCTGGCCGCCCTAGGCCACTAGACCGCCGGAACCGGGCGGCGTTCCGGACGCAGAAACAGCCGCAGCAGCATGGGACCGATCAGGGAAGTCAGCACCGCCATGGTGATGCCGATGGAGTAGAACGCCTGGGGAATGGCGGCAATCCGCAGACTTTCCGCCGCCACCACGATGCCGACCTCGCCCCGGGGAATCATCCCCAACCCCACCAGCAGCGCGCTGCGCCGCCCGAGGGGCAGAGCCGACAGGCCACACGCCACCAGCTTGGTGACGATGGCGATTCCGGTGATCGCCGCCAGCAGGTATAGCGAGCGCGGGCTGGCCAGCGCGTGGATGGAAACGCGCAGTCCGATGGTGGCCAGGAAAAACGGCACGACGAAACTGCTGACCGCGCCGGCCTGTTGGCGCAGGGGAACGGCGATTTCCTCGCGCTCGCTCAGAAAGACGCCCGCCAGGAACGCGCCGATGATCGCCGCCATGCCGATCTCCGCCGACATCACGGAAAAGGCCAGCAGCACCACCAGCGCCATGGACCAAATGGGCGCGCGCGATCGCAGCCGCCCGATGCGCCCGCTGACGCGGGGCACGGCGGCGTGCCGCAGCAGCAGCACCAGCAGGAAGAAGGCGATGGCGAATCCCAGCGTCAGGAGCAAATTGACGATGTGCGGATGGGCGGACGAAAAGCTGGACAGCGCCGAAAGAGCCAGCAGGCCAAGGATGTCGTCCAGCACCGCGGCGCCCAGGATCACCCGGCCGAACGCCGTGTGCGTGGCCCCGAAATCCTCCAGAATCTTGGCCGTGATGCCGATGCTGGTGGCGACCAAGAGCGTGCCGACAAAGCGCGCGGTCACGGCATTTTCTCCGGCCGCCAGCGCGAACCACCATCCCACCAACAACGGCGTCAGTACGCCGATGAGAGCCACCATGAAGCTGGTGACGCCGTGATACAAAATCTCTTCCGGCTGAGTATCCAGCCCGGTTTCGAACAAGAGAAAAATGACGCCGATCTCCGACATGAAATCGAGGGTGGAAGATGGCGTCACCCAACCCAGCATCGCGGGGCCGACGAGAAAGCCGAAGACGATTTGCCCGATCAGCGGCGGCTGGCCCAAGCGCTCGAAGATCTCCTCCCCCACCTTGGCGGCGGCGAACACCACGAACAGGCTGAATAGGCCTTGCAGCCCCGACTGCGGCATGTTCCTTCCAAGATAACGTGGCGTCAGCGCCGCCGGGCGGGGTGGGACACGCGGACGGAGGCGCGCGCACGGGGCGCCCGCCTTCGTTCGCACGGCTAACGCGGGCGTTCATGTGGCTAACGCGGGCTGTCCGCCGCCGGTTCCCCTTGCGCCGCCGAGCGTGCAGCCGCGACAAAGTCCACGCCGCGCCGCTCCGGCCCCAGCGCCACCACCACCGCGCCGAACACCAGTGTGATGAGGATGAATCCGGCCATGGCCGGGGCATAACCCCAGCGATGCCCCAGAACGAATTCCACCGTGCCCACCGGCGCGGCGAACAGAATGCCCAATTGGTAGGCGAGGCCGGGGAGCAAGCCTCTGGCGGCCCCGGGGGAGAGTTCATTCAAATGCGCCGGGATGATGCCCCACGCGCCCTGCACTCCTGCCTGCATCAAGAACGACCCCGCCGCCAGCGCCGCCACGGTGCCGCCGAACGCCCACAACGGAATCACCAGCAAGGACAACCCCATTCCCGCCAGCAGGCCGCGGCGTCGGCCCCATCGCTCCGACGCCAGCCCGAAGACAATGCCGCCGGCGATGGCGCCGAGATTATAGAGAATGGCCAAATTGGCGATGACGCCGGCGGAGAGGTGGTGGGCGACGCGCAGGAAATCAGGATAAAGATCCTGCGTGCCATGGGACAGAAACATCATGCCCGTCATCAGCAGCAGCAGATACGCCAGCCGCTTGCGGTTGCCCAACGCGGCGCGCAGAATCGCGCCAACGCTCGGCGCCCGGTTGCGCTGCCAGGCTTCCGACTCCGGAACGCGCCAGCGTACGTAGAGAGCCAGCAGCGCGGGCAAGCCGCCCAGAAGGAACATCGCCCGCCAGCCCCAGACGGGCAGCACGAACCGCGCCGCCAGCGCGGCCAGCAGGTAGCCGACGGGATAGCCGCTTTGCAAGATGCCGCTGAACAAGCCGCGCTGGCGCCGCGGGGCAGCCTCCATGGCCAGCGACGCGCCCACTCCCCATTCGCCTCCCATGCCGATGCCATACAGGGCCCGCAGCACGAAAAACACCGCAAAGTTGGGGGCGAAACCGCAGAGCAGCTCCATCAAGGAGAAGAACAGGATATTGGCGATCAGCGGCCGGCGGCGGCCATAGCGGTCGGCGAGCAATCCGAACAGGACCGCTCCCAACGGCCGCATCGCCAGCGTGGCGGTCAGCGTGAGGACGATGTCGGTTTTGGAGACGGCGAAATGCCGCGCCAGGATGCCGATAAGAAACACCACGGCAAAAAAATCAAAGGCATCGAGCATCCAGCCCAGGAACGCCGCCGCCACCGCGGGCGCGGCGCCATGAGTGTGATGCGAAACACAAGCCGACGCTGACATTTCCCTATTCTGCGATACGTGGGATCATGGCTTAGAGCTGCTTAGAGCCATGGGCAAATTCTGGTCTGGTTTTGTGGTCGGCATCCTCGCGCTGTTCGTCGCCGTCATTCTCAGCGCGGTGGCCGGCATCATTCCCGTCGCCACCAATTCCGGGCCCCTGCCGATGGAACGCTGGCTGGCGAAAACGGCTTTGCACGCCAAGCTGCGGTCCGCGCGCGGAGTCCTCAGCCCCATGCAGCCGACCGCGGCCAATTTGCTGGCGGGCGCGCAGGTCTACAACACGCACTGCGCCGTGTGCCACGGCTCGCACCAGCACCCGGTCACGGCGATTTCCATGGGCATGTATCCTCCGCCGCCCGCGCTCTGGACGCAGCGCGGCATGGTCACTGACGACCCGGTGGGTGTCACGCATTGGAAGGTGCAAAACGGCATTCGCCTGACGGGCATGCCCAGTTTTTCCGGCTCGTTGACTCCCACGCAGATGTGGCAGGTCAGCTTGCTGCTGCGCAACGCGGATCATTTGCCTGCGAGCGTCACCGCGGCGCTGGCGCCGCAGCCGGCGACAACCCCGCCCCCATCGCACTGACGCCGGCGCCCGCTGGGGGTGGTTCTCCTCCGCGCAGCGGCATGGTTTCGATGCCATTCCCGCCCCGCCCGTTCCGTTCTAGGGGGCCTATTTCCCACTGGGCCTTGGGATGAAGCCCCTGGTCTATAGCCTTGCCTAGGGGTTTTTCCGTATGCCAAATGAGGGGCAAAGTGCTTGACCCGAAACGGGTTGCGCTCTGACACTAAAGCTGAAACCGCATACGGGGGTAGAACGATGCCGCTAAATATTTTGATTGCTGACGATCACGAGGTGGTCCGGCAAGGCGTGCGAAAGATTATCGAGTCCGAACCAGATTGGACCGTTTGCGCCGAAGCGGCAAACGGCACGGAGGCGGTGTCTCGAACCCTGGAGTTGCGACCCGACATCGTGGTCATGGACCTAGGCATGGCCGAGATGAACGGGCTTGAGGCGACGCGCCAGATTCTCCAAGCAGCGCCGAAAACCCGCGTGCTAGTCCTGACCATGCACCAGTCCGAGGCGCTGATGCGGGATGTGCTGGAAGCCGGGGCGCGGGGCTACATGCTGAAAAGCGACGCCGGCCGCGACCTGGTCAGCGCTATCCGGGCCCTGAACGAGCAGAAGACGTTCTTCACGCCCAAGATCACCGAGCTGGTGGTGGACGGGTTTCTCAAGGGGAAGGACTGGGACTCGCGAACGCCCGCCAGCCGGCTCACGCCGCGGGAACGCCAGATCGTGCAACTGCTGGCCGAGGGCCGCAGCAACAAGCAGGTGGCGGCGGCGCTAAACATCAGCGTCAGCACGGCGGAGACGCACCGTACCAACATCATGCGCAAGCTCAACTTTCACAGCCTGACCGACCTGGTCCACTTCGCCATTCGCAATCACATCGTGGAAGCCTAGAACGCGCTGGGGCCTATCCGCCGCGATGCCGGCGCGGAGTGCGCGCCAGCGCGGAAGACCGGTGGGAAAGCAGCGCCGCCGGTTTCCGCCGCGGTCGGCGCGAAGCCGCCCTCACTGCCTACGCCAAGACCGCACCGCCGTTGGCCGACAGCACGGAACCGGTCATGAAGTTCGACCAGGGCGTGCAATAAAACAAAATGCAACCGCCGAGTTCCCGCGGCGTGCCGACCCGTCCCAGCGGAATTTTGGCCAGCACCGGCGCCGGACGCGTGCGCAGCACGGGCGCCGACATGTCCGTGGCGACCCAGCCCGGAGCCACCGCATTCACCAAAATCCCATGCCGCGCAACCTCGGTGGACAAGCCCCGCACCAAGGCGATCACGCCGCCTTTGGCGGCGGCATAATGCGCATGAAAGGCCTCGCCCCGCTGCGCGGCGGTGGACGCCACGAAGATGACCCGGCCCCGCGGCCGCCCGCGCAGGACCCGTTGGCGCTTCATGCGCGCCACCGCGGCGGCGGCCAAGCCGAAGGCGGAATCTAAGTTGGAAGCGAGGATGGCGCGCCATTCGCGCTCGGTAATGCGCTCCACCGGCCGGTCCTCCGCCGGCCATACCCCGGCGTTGGCCACGGCGATGTCGAGCCGGCCGAAGCGCCGTACCGCTTCGGCCACCAACCGTTTTGCGGAACCAGGCTGGGAGGCGTCGAGCCGCAGCGCAACGACACTGGGCTCTCCGTCTTTTCGCCCAGCGGCGCCATTCGCCGCGTCCACCACTTGCCGCGCCGCCGCTGCATCGCGGCGATAGGTGAACACCACGCGCGCACCCCCCGCAGCCAGCAACCCCACTGCCGCCGCGCCAATGCCGCGGGATCCGCCGGTGAGCACCGCCACCTGGCCTTCCAAATCAACCGGAATCATGATCCTCCTCGGAGTCCAGTGTACCGGCCCGCGGCCGAGTGTGCCACGGGCATGCAGGGCGCAGGGCGCCGCCGCCCTGGGCGGCGGCCGCCGGCACGGAACGCTAGAATCCCGGCGGCGGGAGCGGCAGCGGCGGGGGCGGGCTCATCGCCGGCGGCCGCATCCCATGGCGCGCGATCAGCAATACGACAGTCAGCACCACGCCCACGGCGGCGGCCACGGCAATGGGCAGCCAATTCGGCCGCAGCTTCGGCGGTTGCTCTTCCACGGGCAAATTGGCGCCAAGGCGTTGCAGATCCGCGACCATCGCCCGCACCGCGGCATCGAAGTTGCGGTCGCGGTTGCGCTGAAGGAGCGCCGAACGCACCGGCTCATTCAGCGTCCAGAGCAACACCTGGGGCCGCGGCTGAAAGATTCGTAACCGCAGCCGCGCGTATGCGATTTGGTTCTCAGGATCGCTTTCGGGACACGCAAACGACACCGCCAGAATCAGGTTGGCCTGCGCCGGCGTAGCTACCAATTGGTAGCGGCCCCAGGCCCGCAGCGCCGCGTACAGTTGCCGATATCCGCGGTTGGCGCCGATGAACCAAGAACAGGTGTTCCCACCATTGGCCAGGAAGACGGTCCGCGCCGACTGGATTTGCACCGGCACCGGTGGGGGCTGCTGCGCCCAGACGAACCCCGCCAATCCGGCGGTGGCTGTCACCGCCATTGCCCATTGCCTGACGCAACGAATCGCCGCACCTCCTCCAAGCAGACCGGCATCGCTGGCGTATTTAGAGTGACGCGCCCTAACTTAGCCCAACCTGACGACCGCCCAGCCGGTCGGGAACGCGGGGTCGGCGCGGCCCCAGCCAGTGACTCAGCTGATGCGCCGCCTTGCTCCTGGCTTCGCGGGCCGCCGTGCCGGCTTTACCGAGCGCCCGCCCCCTCCCGCTGTTCGCCGCCGGCGCTCCGGCCCGCAACCGCTAACGCCAGCGCCAAGCAAACGGCGATCAGCACCTCGACAATCACCGCACCGAAGAAGAAATAGCGCAAGGAATCCGCCGCCAATGCCACGAATGCGAGGGCAAACACCAGCAGCACCGGCCGCAGCCGCGCGCCTGCCTCCGGCGCTAGCGACGCCAGCAGCCAAAACACGATTCCCAATGCGGTCAAGAAGATGCTGAGCCCCAATCCCATGCCCATGAGGAAGTCCCAGTAGGTGCGCGGATTTCCCATCCATGGAAAGGATGTGTTCTGCATCACCCCCGCTACATGAGCCGCGGCCCCAGGCGAGGGCTTGCCGAAAACGCCCCCGATGGTATGCAGCGCGGCGTGAATCAACGTCAACACGGAAGCAATGCGCAAAAGCAACGCGGTCTTCATGCGAATCCTGCTCGGTACCGAGAATGGTTTCGGCGACGTCGGGGCGCCGGCAATGGCGGGCCGGCTGATCCACCCAATCCAACACGGGCGCGCGGCGTCTCGGGCCGAAACGAGCACAGCTTACCAGAAGCGCGATGCGTCGCAGCCGCCGCAACCAGTGCGCCGCGCCGTGGATTTCCGGGGTGGCCAGCCGCAATTGGGCCGCGATTAGCCGGCGCCTGCGCCGCTGATGCGCCGGCGCGCGTCCGGCTGCCCCTCCGGGCTTTCATCGGAACCGGCTTAGGCGCCTGGCTCTAGACGGCGCCCCAACGGCTATCCCGCGGGCTCCCCACCTCGGCACGCGCCGCTGCGGATACCCGCAAGCGCTCACGGCTTATCCAGGTTGGCGCCGCGGGTTGGCGCCGCGGGTTGGCGGGTGCGGTCAGGCGAGGGTGCGACTGCCGGCGAACGGAGGTCCGATGGAACGTCGCGCGAACGTTAAAAGGGCCCTCGAAGCATTTCGCCCCGAGAGCCCTTTTGGTTGCGCCACTTCGTCTGTTCTCTGTTCTTGCAACGCACATGCCAAACCATGCACCGCTGATTTCAGGAGGTTTGCGCCCGACGCCCCTCCTCGCCCGCGAGTAAAATCCTCCCGGGAGGGCGCAAATTCTACCGGGCGGGCGCTTCCTGGTAAAAATGTCCTAATCCCCGGAAGCGGGCGCAGCGTTGAGCTTGCAGGTCCGCACCGGACAGATTTTCCATTCCCACCAGAGCACGCTCCAGCGCGTCGCCCAGCATCTGCGCCGCCGCCTTGGGATCGGTGTGGGCGCCGCCGGGAGGTTCCGGCACGACTTCGTCCACCAAGTCCAAGGCGAGCAGTTCGGCGGCGGTCAGCTTCAGGGCCGCGGCGGCGATCTCTTTCTTCTCCGCATCGCGCCACATGATCGAGGCGCAGCCCTCCGGCGAGATCACCGAATACATGGCGTTTTCCAGCATCAGCACGCGATTTCCCATGCCGATGCCCAGGGCTCCCCCGCTCCCGCCTTCCCCCACCACGGTCGCCACCACGGGCACCCGCAAGCGGGCCATCTCCCGCAAATTCCAGGCGATCGCCTCGGCCTGGCCCCGCTCCTCGGCATCCACGCCGGGATAAGCGCCTTGGGTGTCAATCAAGGATAGGATGGGGCGGTGAAACTTCTCGGCTAGGCGCATCAGCCGCATCGCCTTGCGATATCCCTCCGGCTTGGCCATGCCGAAATTGCGGCGGATCTTGTCCTTGACGTCGCGCCCGCGCTGCTGACCGAGGATGAGCACTTGCCGGCCGCGAAACTCCGCCATCCCCGCCACCATCGCCGGATCGTCGCCAAAGCGGCGGTCGCCGTGCAGCTCGGCGAAGTCGCCGCACAACAGGCCGATCCAATCCAGCGCGGTGGGCCGCTGCGGGTGCCTGGCCAGCAAGACCCGGCGCCAGACCTCGCTCTCCACTCGGGGTTCGTCCTCGGCGCCGGCCGCGGAGGACGCGGCGGCGGGAGCGGACGCGCCGCGCAAGACAGCCAACTCCTGGCTGAGGGCCTCCTCGGCCGCCGCTTGCAGGCTTTCCGGATCCGGTGAATTGGGCAACGAATCGCTCATCGAAAAATGAACCCTGGGGGCGGCGCCGGATCAAGCCACAACACTCAGACAGCCTGGGCCGCACAACTGCTCCGCCGCGCGGCGAAATCCCGCATCCGCCGCGACGGTGGCGTCTAATTCCAGAACCTGTTCAAAACCCTCCCGCCCGGAACGGGCATGCAAATGTATCTTAGCCGATCCCGGGTGGCCGGCAAGCAACTGCCGCAACGACTCCAGCGTTTCATCCGCCAGGCCGTCCACATCCAGCCGCAGTTGCAGGGCGGAGGGCAGCACCGGGCGGACCGAGGTCAGTTCCTTGGCGTCGCTCAATTGCAGGCGCTCGGTCTCCTCGTCATTGGCCAGCCGCACGCGCAGCCAGAGCGGCGCGCTGAGACGCAGCATCGGTTCCAGGCGGCGGAAGGCCTCGGCGAAACACAGCACCTCCGCACGGCCGGTCTGATCCTCCAGCTTGGCCACCGCCCAGCTCTCGCCTTTCTTATTGCGCTTCACCTGCATGCCGGCCAGCACCCCGGCCACGGAAAACTCCTCGCGTGGATGGGCGCGGCGCTCCGCCAGGCCGTCGAGCGGGGTTATGCCCAGGTCGGCAAGCAAGTCGGCGTGGCGGTCGAGCGGATGCCCGGTGACGTAAAAGCCCAAGACTTCCTTCTCGGACGCCAGGCGCTCGGCTTCCTCCCAGGGCGCGGCGTCGGGCAAGGCCGGCGCGGGCGGTTCCGCCTCCGCTCCGCCAAACAGCAGCGGCAGGCCGTGCTGGCCGGTGGCGCGGCGCTTCTCCTCTTTCTGCGCCGCATCCAGCGCCGCCTCCGCCTGCGCCATCAGCGCCGCCCGCGCCGCGCCAGGCTCGCGCTCGGGCGCCCCGCCCAGGCCGTCCAGCGCCCCGCTTTTGATCAGACTCTCGAGCACGCGCTTGTTCAGCGTGCGCCCACCGGCGCGGCGGCAAAACTCGAACAGGTCCCGGAATGGGCCGTCGGCGCGGGCCTGAAGGATATGCTCCACCGCCGCCTCGCCAACGTTCTTGATCGCCCCCAGGCCGAAGCGGATGGCGTCGCGGTCGGGGGTGAAATACGCGTCGCTGAGGTGAATATCCGGCGGCAGCACGCGCAGGCGCAGCAGCCGACACTCGCCGATGTATTTCACCACGCCGTCGCTGTCGCCGCAGCAGGACAGCAGCGCGGACATGAAGGCCACGGGATAATGCGCCTTCAGGTAGGCGCAGCGGTAGGCCAGCTCCGCGTAGGCGGCGGCATGGCTCTTGTTGAAGCCGTACCCGGCGAACTGCGCCATCAGGTCGAAAATGTGCGCCACCGCCGCCTGGGGCAAGCCGCGCGCCGTGGCCCCGGCGATGAACTTCTCCCGCTGCCGGTCCATCTCCTCCTGCTTCTTCTTGCCCATGGCGCGGCGCAGCAAATCCGCTTCGCCCAGCGAGTACCCCGCCAGATGGTGCGCCGCCTGCATCACCTGCTCCTGATAGACGAACACGCCCAGCGTCTCCGCCAGGATCGGCTCCAGCTCCGGCAGTTCATAGCTGATCGCCTTGCGCCCGTGCTTGCGGGCGATGAAATCGTCAATCATGCCGCCCTGGATCGGGCCGGGCCGGTACAGCGCGTTCAGCGCCGTCAGGTCGCTGAGCCGTTCCGGCCGGTAGCGCTTCAAGATGTCGCGCATGCCCGCGGATTCAAACTGAAACACTCCGCCGGTATTGCCGCGGCAAAACAAGGCGTAGGTTTCCGGGTCGTCTTCCGGCAACGCATCGAGGGAGAACTCCGGATCGGAGCGCTGCCGCACCCACCGCTCCGCCTCGGTCAGAATGGTGAGCGTGGTCAGCCCGAGGAAATCCATCTTCAGCAGGCCGATCTTCTCCAACCCCTCCATGTCGAACTGCGTGACGATTTCATCCCGGTTCGTCTTGTACAGCGGCACCAGCTCGGTCAGCGGGCGGGGAGCGATGACCACGCCCGCGGCGTGCATGCCGGCGTGGCGGCACAGCCCCTCCACGCGCTGCGCCACGTCCAGCAACTCCGCGATCCGGCTATCGCCGGCGCGCAGCGCTTCCAGCTCCGGCGAGGCGGCCAGCGCATCCTCGATGCGGATGTTCAGCGGCTGCGACGGCACCAGCTTGGCGATGCGGTCCACCTCGCCGTAGGGCAGGTCCATGGCCCGCCCCACGTCCTTGATCGCCGCCTTGGCGCCCAGCGTCCCGAACGTGATGATCTGCGACACGTTCTCCCGGCCGTATTTTTCCGTGACGTACTCGATGACCTCGCCGCGGCGGCGCATGCAAAAGTCAATGTCAATGTCGGGCATGGAGACGCGTTCCGGATTCAGAAAACGCTCGAACAGCAACTCGTGCTCCAAGGGATCCATGCCGGTGATCCCCAGCGCGTAGGAGACCAGGCTGCCGGCCGCCGAACCGCGCCCCGGCCCCACCGGGATGCCCCGCTCGCGGGCGAAGCGGATGAAGTCCCAGACGATGAGGAAATAACCGGAGTAGCGCATCGCCGCGATCACCGCCAACTCCCGCTCCAGCCGCTCGGTGTACTCCGCGGCGCTGTGGCCGGCGCGGCCGGAGCGCCGCCGGGCGGCCAGGTGCGCCTCGCGCTCCGCCAGTCCCTGCCGCGCGATCCGCGCCAGATAGCCATCCAGCGTCTCGCCCGCGGGCACGTCGAAGCGCGGGAACGGCGAATCCACCGGCTTCAGCTCGCAGTGGCAGCGGGCGGCGATTTCGGCGGTGCGGTGCACGGCGTGTTCGATGCCGGAGAACATCCGCAGCATCTCCTCGCCGCTCTTCAAATAGAACTGATCGCTGCCGAAGCGCATCCGCCGCTCATCCTCCACCCGCTTGCCCATTTGGATGCACAGCAGGACGTCGTGCATGCGGGCATCGTCATGCTGCAAATAGTGGCAGTCATTGGTGGCCACCAGCGGCAAGGCGGTGCGCTCGGACACGCGCAGCATATCGGCCTGAATCTTGTGCTCCTGCGCCAGGTCCTGGTTTTGGATCTCCAAAAAGAAGTTGCCGGCTCCGAAGATGTCCCGGTACTCGGCGGCGGCGGCTTCGGCGGCTTCGGGCTTGCCGGCCGTCAGCCATTCCTGCACCTCGCCCTTGAGGCAGGCGGAGAGGGCGATGAGGCCGCCGGAATGCTCGGCGAGAAACGCCTTGCTGATGCGCGGCTTGTAATAAAAGCCGTGCAAGCTGGCTTCAGAAACGATTTTGACCAGATTGCCGTAGCCGGTTTCGTTCTCGCACAGAACGATGAGGTGGTTATAGGCGCTGGGACCGCTGGCGCCCGCGCCGCCGGCGTCGGCGGCTTCACCCCCGGGCCCTACGCGGTGATCGGCCTGTTTAGCGACGTACAACTCGCAACCCAGGATGGGTTGAATCCCGGCCGCCTTGGCGGCGCGCTGGAACGCCACCGCGCCGAAAAGATTGCCGTGATCGGTGAGCGCCACCGCCGGCTGCCCCAGCGCCGCCGCCCGCGCCACCAGCTTGCTGACGTCGCAGGCGCCATCCAGCAAGGAATAATCCGAATGCACGTGCAGATGGACGAAGGGCGCGGCGGCGTTCATAGCTCCATGATGCCGCGAGGCCGGGGGCGGAGACTACTTCTTCTTGCGCGCGGCTGGATTCGGCGTCCGCGCCTTCACCGGCGCCGGGGCCTTTGCCGGCTCGGCGGGCTTGGCGGGCTTAGCCGCCATGGGGGAGGCCGGCTTGCCGGCCCGGCCTCCGCGGCGGCCCTTGCCTTTCGCCTCCGCTCCCGCCGCCTCGCTGGCCGGCGCCACGCCGGAACGCGCCGCCTCCTCCTCCATGACCGCGCGCACCTCCGGCGGCGTGCGGCCCTCTCCCTCCAGCAAGCGGCGGAAGATCCGCTGCATCACGTCGTGAAACTGCGGCGCGTTGGGACTCAGGCCCCACTGCTGCAATTCCCGCAGCGGCAGTTGCTGGCGGATGCGCGGCAGTTGGCTGGTGAACTCCTTCAGCCGTTTCTGCACCGGCCCGGAACTGGTGGCCGCCAAAAACAGCACCACCTCCGGCCGGGCATCGTGCAGCCAATCGTGCAATTGCGCCAGGGAAGGCTCTTTGCCGCCGGCCAAGCGCTTGGCCAACGCCTTGGAGTCGCCCGGCAAGGACTGCCAGCCGCTGACTAACGGCTTGCTCATGGGCAGCCGCGCCAGCCGCGCCTGCTCCTTGTCCGGCAAGTCGCCGATCATGAACTGCAAGGCCACGGGACCGGCATCGGCGGTCAACCCCGCTTCTTCCAACTCCGCGGCGGCGGGCGCCAGCCGCGACAACCCCGCCAGGTTCATCTTCGCCGTCTTGAACGCCGGCCCGTAGACCGGCGCCAATAGCCCTTCCGCGTCCAGCGCCTTCAGCACCGCCGCCGGATCCGGCTCATAGGCGATGGCCTCGAATTCCCGCCCGCAGGAAGCCTTATAGGCGTGGACCAAATAGTCGTTTTCCCGCGCCGCGGCCGCCCGCGCCGCCGTACGCTCCTCCAGGGTGAATTGCAGCCGCGTTTGCAGCCGAACCGCCCGCAACAGCCGCACCGGATCCTCGTAAAACACGTAGTTGTGGATCATGCGGATCTGGCGCGCTTCGATGTCCGCCAGCCCGTTGGTCGGGTCCAACAGCAAGCCGCGGGAAGCCGGGTTGAGGGAAAGGCCGATGGCATCCAGAGTGAAGCCGCGGCGGCGCAAATCCTCGATGATGGCGGCGGGCCGCATCTCCGGCGGCTTGCCCGGGCGCTCAAACGTCTCCGTGTGCGCGGCGGTAATCCGAAAGCGGACGGAGCGGCGCCGCAGCCGGAGGCTCTGTTCCTCCTCATCGGCGAAGCGCACCTCGGCGCCCTCCGCCACCAAACCTTTCTGCAATTTCAGCGGGTTGCCCTCGACGGTAAAATCCAGCGTGCGGATCGGCCCGCCGGCCAGCAGGTCGCGCATCGGGCCGCCGGTCAAATAAAGGTTCAATCCGGCTTGTTGGCAGTGCCGCTGGAGCCGCGCCACCAGGGCCTGCTGCTCCGGGCTGAGCCGGCTTTCAAGAAGGAACATGTAGTCAGCCATGGGCGTTCGTCTTTCGGGACTGGCTTAGGCGCGCGGATGGTGCGCTTGGTAGACTTCCCGCAACCGCGCGGTCAGAACATGGGTGTAGATTTGCGTGGTGGCGATTTCGGCATGCCCGAGCATGGTTTGCACGCTGCGCAGATCCGCTCCGCCTTCCAGCAAGTGAGTAGCAAAGCTATGCCGCAGCATATGCGGCGAAAGACGCGCCGCTAACCCCGCCTGGCGGCCGTATGCGGCGAGATTGCGCCAAAACGCCTGCCGGGTCATCGCCCGGCCGGAGGCGGTGGGAAACAGCCATGCCGGGGTCCCGCCGCCCCGGCGGCGGGCGGCGAGGATCCGCCGCCAGCCTTCCGCCAGCCACTCCCGCAATGCGGCCTGCGCCGCGCGGCCCAACGGCACCAAACGCTGCTTGTCGCCTTTTCCGCGGCACCGCACCAGGCCCATCTCCAGGTCCAGGTCGTCGGGGCGTAGGGCAATCAGCTCGCTGACCCGCAGACCGCAGGCGTACAAGACTTGCAGCATGGCGTGGTCGCGGAGGCGCCGCGCGCGCTCCGCGGGGGTCGCCGCGGGCGCCGCCCGGGGCGCGGCCAAGAGCGCTTCGACTTGCGCGGCGTGCAGGTACCGTGGCAGGGGGCGACGCAAGCGCGGCGCCGCCAAGGCCGCCGTCGGCTCGTCGCCGCGCAGCCCTTCCGCTTGAACGAAGCGGAAAAATCCGCGCAGCGCCGCCAGCTGCCGCGCCTGCGTGGCGCGGCTCAGCCGCTGGGCGCCCACATCGCGCAAATACGCCCGCACCTCATCCCGGCTCGCGGCCGCCAGCGCCACGCCGTGGCGGCGGCACCAAGCGGTGCACTTGCTCAGATCGCGGCCATACGCCGCCACCGTATGGGCCGAATAGCCGCGTTCCAAGCGCAACCGATCCAGATAGGCGACGACCTCCGGCGCCGGAGGCGACGCCGCGCCGCCGGCACGCGGCGGGGTCACCCTCCGCTCCGCCTTCCGCGAGTCGGCGTAAGTATTTGTTCTGGAATGGCTTAGTCGCTCCATTCGTTGACACCGGAACGGGTTGATAGTAGCATTAGCCAACGCTCCTTGTACACTGTTTGCCTGTCGGCTCCAGAATCAGGCGGCGGTCGTGCGTGTTCCCATTGTCGCGCCCTGGGCGGACCGCGAGTCGGGCCTTCCCCGGCTGCCGCCGGGATCCGGCAATGGCGTCGCGCGGCCCGGCGGGAGCTCGGAGATCGGGGAAACGACAACCGATCAGGGTTCGCTGATGCCCTCAACCCACAAAAAAGTCGCGGTTCGCACGCGGGAGCGGGGATGGCTTTGCGGCCACTTGGACCCGAGTCGTTTGCGCGTGCACGGCCGAGTCCAGTGGCTCTCGCTGGAGGGTCAGCTCAACGAATTGCCGGCGGCGGAGGTGAAAGGCGTCTTCTTCATCCCCGGCTTTGACGTTCTGCCGACGTTGGCCACGCAGCGCCCTGCGGCGGTCCGTCCGCGGCTGCCCGGCCTTTGGGTGCGGGTGGATTATCCCGATGGCGACAACCTCTATGGCGTGCTCGCCAACCATTTGACGGAATTGGATGGCACGGGCCTGTTCCTGCTGCCGGCGACCGCGACCTCTCCGTTCCAGCGCGTCTATATCCCCCGCGACGCCATGGTGGAGGCCACCGTCCTCGGGGTGGTGGGCCGCGGCCCGCGCGGCGCGCCGCGCGGGGCACAACAATTCGGACTCTTCCCTGCTCCCGTCCCGGCCGAGCCCACCGCGCCCACCCCAGATGCCCAATAACGCTTCCATCTCCTTGCCGATCCGTCTCGGTGAGCTGGCCCGCCGGTTGGACGCCACCGTGGAGGGCGATCCGGAGACCTTCATTCATGGCATCGCGCCGCTGGCCGCGGCCGGCGCCGGCGACTTGAGCTTTATCACCGATGCCCGCTATGCGCCCGCGGCCTCCTCGACGCGAGCCACCGCTTTACTGGTCGGCCGGGATTTCGCCCCCGCGGCTGGATGCCAGACCGCCTTGCTGCGCTGCGCCGATCCATCCTTGGCGCTAGCGCGGGCTCTGAGTGTTCTGCGGCCGGCGCCGCGACCCGCGCCCGGCATTCATCCCGCGGCGTGCGTGGACGCCCGCGCCGAGATCGGCCCAGGAGCCTATATCGGCCCCTATGCCGTGGTCGGAGCGCATTGCCGCCTCGGCCCCGACGCCGTGCTGCACCCGCACGTGGTGCTATATGAAGGAGTCACCGTGGGCCGCAACTTCCTAGCCCACGCCCACGCGGTGGTGCGGGAGGGAACGCGGATCGGCGACGACGTCATTCTTCAGCCTGGCGTCGTCTTGGGCGGCGACGGCTTTGGCTTCGCCCGGCAAAGCGACGGCCGGCATGCCAAAATCCCGCAAACGGGCACGGTGGTCATCGGCGACCGCGTCGAAATCCAAGCCAACAGTTGCGTGGACCGGGCCACGCTGGGCGCGACGGTGATCGGGGCGGGCAGCAAAATGGACAACCTGGCGCAGGTCGCGCACAACTGCCAGTTGGGGGAAAACGTGATCCTTTGCGCGCAGGTGGGCTTGGCGGGCAGCACCAACGTGGGCGATGGGGCTTTGCTCGCGGGGCAAGCCGGCGTCGCCGGCCACTGCACCATCGGCGCCGGCGCCATCGTCACCGCGCAGAGCGGAACCCACGGAGATTTGGCGGCGGGCGGCATATACAGCGGCTCGCCGGCATTTGACCACCGGCAATGGCTGCGCAGCACCGCCGCCTTCGCCAAGCTCGGCGAACTGCACCGCACCGTGCGCGAGCTGGCACAGGCGGTGCGCAAGCTGCAAGGCGGGCGCTAGGCGCCTTGCCGCTGGGCCCGGCGGCGAATACCGCCGCGCATCTGGGCCGGCCAGGCTAGCGATGGTGCATCGCCGTGCGGGGCGGCTGGCGGCGACGGAACCGCGCCAGCGGATTGAAGCCCGGCGGCGGCGCGGTCGCGCCCCCCGGTATCCTCACCGGCGTTACACCAATCTGCCGGCAGGAAAGCGGCGGAGGAATGGCGTTCGCCGTGGCCGCGGGAATCACCGCTTCGGCCGCCGGAATCGGCGCCCGCTTTCCCAGCAACCGCTGCGGGTCGAACCCGCCCACCAGATTGCCGAGGCGGGCGTTCGTGTCGCGCGGTCCTTCGGGCAGATAGGGCCGCTCGTCGGGCAGCGACGCGAGCGGCGGCAGCTGGAACAACACGTCCAGGAATTTGACGAACGATCCCTGATCGCTGGTCTCATGCGCCACGGCGCCGGAACGCGCGAACGGCGAAATCAGCAGCGCCGGAACCCGCGGGCCGTCTCCGCAGGGATGCCCGTCCGGACAGCGCTCGAACCGCGGCGGTGGGACATGGTCATAGAAGCCGCCGGAGTCGTCCCAAAAAATAAAGATCGCCGAGTGCCGCCAATACGGGCTGGCGGCAATGGCGTCAATCACCTTGGCGACCAGGGCCTCCGAAATCCGCGAGTCCGAATACGCCGGATGGTCGTCGTCACCCAGAAAGCGCCGCTGCACGTGGCGCGAGCGGTTGGCCGGCCGCCATCCAAAGGGATTGTGCAGGCCGCCCTTCACGAAGGTGACGCTGCGCCGCGGCAAGCGGCGGCTGGCGATCAGCCGGAAGAAGGCCCGCAAGCCGTGGACCCCGCGCCACAATTCCGGGTTCTTGCGGATGTAGCCGAAGTATTGCGGCGCATCATGATGCGGGATGTACGCCGGATGATCGTTGCCCCGGCCATCGCCAAACCCTTCCTGATACCAGCCCCACGGAATCGCCGCGCGCTTGGTCCGCGCGAGATCGGCGATATCCTTTCGCACTCCATGGTTGTCCCGCCGCGCCCGCGTGGCTTGCCCGCCCTCCAGTGAAAGCAGCACCGTCGCATAGGTCTGATTGATTTGCCGGTACTTCGGCACGCCGTGGCTGTAGGGACCGAAATGCGGGTTCAGGTCATCCACGATGGGAACGCCGGGGCCGCGGTCGTTCCGTACCGCCTCGTCGGGATGCCGCGCCCATTGCGTCTGTCCCGTCTGCGCCGCGATCAAGTCAATGTTGCCCGGCGTGGACGGCCCATACATAGCCTGAAAGAAATGGTCGTACAGCACGAAGCGGTGAGCGTACAGCCACAAGAGCGGAATGGTCCGGCAGTCGTCGTAGCCCATGGTCAGCAGGCCCATCTGCCGCGCCCATTGGCGGCTGGCGCCGTGCGCCAGATCCTCCTTCTCCTCGGCGGCCACGAACCGGTCCATCCGCCCATGGTCGGCTTTCGCAATCAGCACCGGACGGTCGTGGTGCGGATCGTTGGAATCCGCGACCCGCACCGGAAACGGGCGCACCCAAGTCTTGCCGATGGGATCGTATTGCCGGCCGCCATGCTCGGATGGCGGGATGTCGGCCAGGTTGTCCGCGCCGGGAAAGGTGCCGAAATACGAATCGAACGACCGGTTCTCCTGATAAATGACGAAGACGTGGCGGATTTGCCGGCGCAGCGCGGTGATCACCGGATGCCGAGCCGCCGGCGGCGCCCCATTGCGTGGAGGCGTTTCCGCCCAAGCTGCCGCGGCCAGCAGGGCACAAACGAAGACAAACGCCGCCCGGTACAACCTGGGGCGGAAGCAACGCGGGCGCACGATGGGCATGGGAGAGGGCGGGAATCCGGTCAGCTTTGGTTGACCGCAAGGCGGGGCGGCCCGAAAGCCGCCCCGCCGCGGCGATGACGCCTAAAAGTGGACACCAACCGTAGCGTACAGCGAGAAGGGCGCTCCCGGATAGGCCAGGACGTCGCCCGCGCCGGCGCCGAAGTAGCCGCCGGAGGAAACGAACTCATACTCGTTGTACTGTTTGTTCAGCAGGTTGAGCGCCGTCAAGCGGAGATCGAACCGGTTGATCGGGACGTTGACGCCGAAATTGAGCGTCCCGAAGTTCGGCATCGTCTGCTGGCTGGGTGTGCCCACGTTGTTGTCGAAGATGGTTTGCGTTCCCGTGAATTGATACCACAGCCGCGGTTCCACCACCACGTTCTCGCTGACCATCCAGGTATAACTGCCGCCGACGTTCAGGATGTTTTGCGGTACGTACGGAACCGGAAGGTTGCTGAAGTTCACGCCCCCGCCCTGGTTCGTGCCGTTGACGATCAGGTTGGGCAGGAACCAGTTGGTGTAGGCCGCGCGTTCGAACGTACCGTTCAGGAAAAGGCCGAGGTTTTGGCTCGGGTTGGCGTCGAAGAACCAATCCAATCCCTTGTACCGCGAGTTGGCGGTGGCGTAGATCGTGTCGCCGTTGGCCAAGCCGCGATCCAATTCCTGATTTTTGAACAGCAGTTGGAAGTAGTTGGCGCCGAACAAGAGCCGCGTCACCGGGCCCACGCGCAGAAAGTGAACCTTCGCGCCGGCTTGCGAGTACTCCGCGGTGGATAGCCGATAGGATGCGGGGTCCACGCTCTGGAACATTCCGCCGCCGCCGCCCAGCGCCGGTGTCCGCAGCTCCTCGTCGTAGCCGCCGTACAGGTTGAGCCACTCGGTGGGCCGGATGGAAATATTCAGCGACGGCTCCCAGCCGCCGCGCTGCTCCTTGGCGTCGCAGGCGGAACTTTGCACCTTGACGTTGCCCGGGGTGGAGGTGACCAGACCGTTCAAATAGCAGTGGCTGGACAAAACCACTCCGGGCTGGAAAACGAAGTCGTTCAGCACTTGATTGGAATACACCACCAGCGTATTCAGATACCGCGCCCCGGGCGTGATCGTCAGCCAGGACACCGGCCGGATCTGATCCTGAAAAAAGGCCGCGTATTGGTCTTGATTGAACAGCGAGGAGCGGATCTTGGCGCCAATGTTGACCAGTGCACCGGTGCCGGTGTCGTGAAAGTTGTTGCGGCTGTTGTACAGCGTGTGGATGAAGTAGCCGCCCACGGTGAAGGTGTTGAACGGCAGCGTCTTGGCCAGCCATAGTTGCTGGCCGAACGCCTTGGTGAAGGGATTGTTCCACTCCTGAACCTGCGGTCCGGGGTTATAGACGTCGTTCATGCGGAAATGCAGCCGATGAATCAGCTCATACCAGCTCTGCCCGTGCAGGACCGTGGTCGGGTCCAGATCCAGATTCAAGTTGGCGTAGAGCAAGCCCAGCTGGTTCGTGTCGTACTTTTCGTAGTTGCCGAAAGGCACCGTCGCATAGAAGCCGGAAGCCTGCTGGCTGTAGGGCGCACCGGTAGGCGTTCCGTCCATGGTCAAGCCGGGAACCGTGTTGACTGGGATCACCTGCGCGCGGTAGGCCTCGGCGTCGGAGTAGTAGTAACCAATCGAAAAGGTGCCATTGCTGAAGTCCCGAATGGCCTTGCCGAAGAATGCGTAATCATGTTCGGGATTCTTGAAGCCGTCGGGGCTGATGCGGTAGTTGTTGCCGCTGCCGTGGCCGCCGCCGAAGACCGCCGACCAGTGCTTGTAGGTTCCGGTGGTGAAGTCGAAGTTGGTGGTTTCCTGGTTGTAGCTGCCATAGGTCTGCGACAGGCTGAAGTGCATATGGTTGGCAGGCTGAATCGGGGTGAACTCCACGCCGCCGGCAACGTTGTTGTACCAGCGGTCCACCGGGCTGCCCGGCCCGTAGGTCACGCTGGTGCTGTTGATCAGCGCGCCCTGCGGGAACATATTGGACTGCCACAAACCCGTTGCGGGATCGGCCACCGGGATGCCGTCAAAGGTGATGCCGACGTCGCCGGCGGTGGTGAAGCCGCCATAGCCGCCCCAGCCTTGCTGGATGCCGTTCAGCGTAATCGTGCTCTTGGTGGCGCCAGTGTCACCGAAACCGGTGACATTGATCCCGGGAGCGACGGTGAGGATCTGGGCCGCGCCGGAGACCGGGCTCAATGCGTTGATCTGGTCGCGACCGATGACCCGCACCGATTGCGACGCTTCGAAGACCTGCGCCGGCGACAGCGCCACCTTGGCGCCCTTGACCGCTCCGCCGCGGACCATCACCGATTGCATCTGCTCCGGCAGCCCCAGGCGCAGCGACAGCTGCGCCGTGGCGCCGGTCCGAACTGCCGTCTGCTCCACCAGCGGAGAGAACCCCGTCTTGCGCGCCGTCACCTGGTACACGCCCGCCGGCAGGCCCGTGAACTCAAAATCGCCCTGCGGTCCGGTCATTTGGCTGCTGCGATAGGAGCCCGAGACCGCGATGATTTGCACCCCGGGAACGGCCGCGCCGGTTTGATCCAGCACCGTCCCGGTAAGATTGCCGGTGGCTTGCGCCATGGCGGGAATCGCAAGGGAAACAGCGAGAAAGCAGGCAATTGCCCATCGTTTCATTTCATCTCCGAGTGGTTGCATAAAGGCAAAAAGGGTTGATGTTGGCTGCTTGACCGTTGGAACCGCGTCTCCGTTAGAGTGCCTGGCGGAAACCGCCGCGCCGATGACGGTTTCATGACACGCGGCGCCGCCACCGTGAAACATGACGGTTTGATGACAGCTCGCTTGCCGACCCGCTAAAAGTTCAGGTGCAGCGACATCTGAATGAAGCGCGGACTGCCGATGGTGTTCTGCGTCGCGCCGAAGCCTTGCACCTGCTGATAGGAAGGAAAGTCCGAATAGCTCGCGTTGAATTCCGAGTTGTTGTTCGGCGCGTCGAAGCTGGGCGTGTTGAACAGGTTGAAGGCGTCCAACTGGTATCGCAGGCGAAAGCGCTCGCTCAGCCGGAAGGTCTTGTGCAGCGAAAGATCGAAGCGCGATTGGAACGGACCGCGGAAATTGTTCCGGCTGGCCGGCCCGAACCCGGTCTCGACGTTGTCGCAGAGATTGGCCGTATACCCGTCCGCGGCGGGTCCGCACGGCGGCACGCCCGCCGCGCCAGGGGCGACGATCGGCGGCTGGAAGGCGTTGGGGTTCAGCCCGGGCGGGCCGTTTTGCGTCTGCTGCGCCGATTGCGGCGTCTGGCCTTTCGCCAGGGGAATCAGGGGATTGGTGATGACGTCGTTGGAACTGTAATACAGCGAGCCCGCGCCGCCGGAATAATCCCACACGCTGAACGGCAAACCGCTCTCCAGCACGGTCACCCCGCTGAGGCCCCAGCCGTTCAGAATCTCCGCCGCCAACGAGTCGTTATTCGGCGTCGCCGAAGGCAGTTGATAGGAATAGCTGAAGGCGAAGACGTGCGTGCGGTCGAACCCCGAGGTGCCGTACGCCGACCGGGGATTGAGCGGATTGTTGCCGTTATAGAACAGCCCCAGGCCGCTGCCTTCATCCAGAGAATGCGACCAAGTGTAGGAACCTTCGACCTGGAAACCATGCGTCAGGCGCTGCTCCACTGAAAATTCCAGCGCGTTGTAGTGGGAAATGCCCTCCGCCTCCCACAGCGCCAGGTTCGGGCTGTAGCCGACGTACGGAACGCGCAGGTCCACGTTGCCGCCGTCGAAGCTGCTGTTGTAGTTGCTGTACGGCTCCGTCACCAGTCCTCCGCTGGGATAGTTGGGCGTGCCCGGCCCATACGCCGAGCAGTTCGGGTCCGCCGGGGCGCAGGGATTGAAGCCGTAGCTGTAGATTTGGCCATTGACCGGGTGCTGCGGCGTCGCCAGTAGCGGCTGGTTGATCGGTATAGGCAGCAGCTCATGCACGCCATGGTTGCCGGCATAGCCCAAGGTGATGGCGGTGGCATTGAACGGCTGCCACTCCAAATCCACCGTCCAGTTCTCCGAATACGGCAGCTTGTTGTTCATGGCATAGCCGCCGATCTGCGCCGCCACCGCGCCGCCATCATAGGTGTCCGGCGCCACATTGTTTGGGCCGCATCCCAGCGGCCCGGGGATATCTCCCGCGGGACAGCCGGCGGTGGCGGCCAAGTTCGGAATGGTTTGCGCGAACAGCGCCGGATTGCCGGTCACCGTGTTCGGCGCCGTCGGCCCTAGCGGGTCGCTTAATGTGGACCCGGCTGGCGAATGGAAGGGAACGACGAACGGCAGCTCCTGCGTCACCCCCAGCGGCCCGCTAATGCCGTAGCCGGCCCCGGGGGAAAACTCGGTGAAGAATTCGCCGCGATCGTAGTAGATTCCGTAGCCGGCGCGGAGCACCAAGTCGTGGTCGAACGAGGGGCTGTAGGCGATGCCGATGCGCGGCGCAAACCCCCATTGATGCTGCGTGAGCGTGGAATTGCTGACGCCAGACGTGGCATATTTCGGGTTGTTCCCCGCTACCACCAAGCCGTCATTGACCATCGTGTCCGTTGCGGGGTCGTATTTGTACAATGCGGGGTCGAAGTTGGTCAGCATCCCGTGTTTTTCCACCAACGGCCCTTCATAATCCCAGCGCAGTCCCAGGCTCAGCGTCAGGCCCGGCTGCGCCTGCCACTCGTCTTGCAGGTATGCGCCCGCAAGATTGGCCCGGTAATACCGGTTGGTCGAACCCTGCAATAGCTGCGTGGGCCGGATCGTGCCGGTCAGGAAATCCGTGAAACTGCGGGCGGTGATCTGCGCCGCTTCATTCGACCGGTTGACGATGTTCAGTTGGCTGCGGTCGAAGTTGGCGCCGAATGAAACGGTATGCGCCCCCGCCACCCAGTCGAAGTTGGTGCTGTAGGTAAATTGGTTTTGGTACACGCCGCCGTTCGTGAAGTTGCCCGCGGACCCGAAGCGGAAACCGTTGCCGATGGTCGGATCGGCGGTGTTGATCGTGATGCCGGGAAACAGTGACGAGCCGAATAGATTCATCCCCACCTGGCTCGGCGACACCTGTTGCTGGACGTTGGCGTAGGCGAGTTCGCGGATTGCTCCGCCACGCTGATCCCATGTCAGCGTCGGGCTGAGCAGCGCAGTGTTGTCCAGCGAGAACACCTGGCTGCCGGCTTGCAGAGTTTGCGGGAATCCCGCCAGCCCGCTGACCGCGAACGGCGACGTTGTCGGATCGCTTTGGTAATAGTATTTTTCCGAAAGCCGGTCGTTGTCGCTTAGGTCGTAGTCCAAATTGGCGTTGACCTGGTTGGCGGAAAAGCTGGGCCTGCCGCTCACCACGGCGTCATAGCCCAAGTTGGTGGCGGTGGTGGGATTGGTGATGGCCGGCGTCGGAATTAGATATTGGCCGTTCAGCTTGGTGTTCAGCAGCTTCAGCGCGACGGGATTGACGCTAGCGACGCCAAATTCCTTTTCCAAAGCCGCGGCGCTCCGGTCATTGGTCAGGTTCAGCGGCACCGCCACGTCCGAGACGCCATTCAGTTGATCGTGGTCCCGAACTCCCTGGTAGGAGGTGAAAAAGAACAGCTTGTTCTTGACCAGCGGGCCGCCCAGAGTCCCGCCGACGACGTTGCGTTGCAGCGCCGGAACCTTTTGGCTCTGGGGAATCGCGGGAGAAGCGTTATAGAAGAACGGCGCGGCGTTCCAGGCGCTCGATTGCCGATACCAATAGGCCCCTCCATGGTACTGATTCGTTCCCGATTTCGTCACCACCGCGATGTGCGCTCCGCTATTCGCCCCTTCGGAGGCGTCGTACATGGAGCTATTGACGCGGAGTTCCTGAATGGTTTCCGGCGGCGGGGTCGGCAATCCCTGGCCGATAGCGTCGTAGACCGAGGTGTTGGTCTGGATCTGTCCGCCAGGAAGGAAGTGCTCGCCGGTGTTGAACGTGAACCGCGCCTCGCCCACGGAACTGGAGGACTTTCCATTGAAGAGGTTGTTCGCGCTGATGCCGTTGAAGCTGAAGCTATTGCTGGTGTCGCGCTGGCCGTTGGCCCAGATCTCCTGGTTGCCCAGGCCGGCATTGGTGCCGGAGCCGCTCAGCAGATCCGCGCTCACGCCGGGACTCAGCGTGGCCAATTGCGTAAAGCTGCCCGTGCCCAATGGAATTTGCCGGATGGCTTGGGCGCCCAGCACGTAGCCGGTGGTCGTATTCACGCGATCCAACAGCGGGGTTGCTTCGACTGTGACCGTCGTGCTCACCGCACCTGGCCGCAGCGTTACCGGCACGACCGCAGTGCGGTTGGCGCGGACCAAAATCTCCGCCTCGACCGCCGTCTGGAAGCCCGATTTTGCAACACGGACATGGTAGGTTCCGATCGGCAGTCCAAAAAAGCCATACCGGCCCTGACGGTTCGTCACCGCGTGCCGCCGCAATCCCGTCGCGTCGTTTGTCAATCCAACTGTTGCGCCGGGCACCACGGCTCCGGAAGGATCACGCGCCGTTCCCGTTAAATTGCCACTCGCAGATTGCCCCAGCAAAGGCAGGGTGGTGAGCATCAAAAACGCCAGCGCCAGGCTGACGCGCTTTCCCCAACGTCGAACGGTAAGCACGGTTCCTCCTCGCTCGCACCGCGGCCGGCAGCGCAATTCGGGCCGTGCCAGCGCCGCCAGGCCGCGATTCGGATTTAGTCTAGGAACCAGCGGAACTGTGTGCGATAACAGCTTCATGACGCCAGGTGCGAACGCGCCCGCCAGATTGCAGTCCGTCACAAATCACTGCGACCCTCACCTGAAAGCGGCGAAAGTAGGCAAAACGTTTGGCCGCTAATGGCGCGGTCCGGGAGACACGACTTCCCGCCGGCGTTCTCGGGCCTACATCTTGGGCCTCGCATCGCTGCCGCACTCGCCCTCCAGCGCGGCGGCAGGCGTCGGGCCCTCCCGTTCGCACTTTGCTGGCGGCGCTGCGAACCGGCAGGAAATTACGCGGTGCGTTGCTGCTTATGACCTGAGACTGCGGCTTGCGCCGGCGGGAAACCCGCTCGCAGTGTGTTGAGGAGCTGCCGCCGGGTGCAGGTATTGCCCGCGCAGGCCGGAATGCTGCCGGACGCCTGGCGTGGCGGCCAAGCCAACCTGGGCGGTATGGCACGCCGCCTCTGCCCAAACGATTGGGCGCTGCAGATGATGCGGACGACGGAGGCGGACTTTGCCCATCCGCCGGGCGGCGGGCCCGCGCGGTGCCACAACTCCCACCCTCAACGCTCCGCCGGGAGGCGTGGAGTTGGGGGGCGCGGCAGGCAGTTCCCAGGCAACGCCTACAGCCCCGCCGACATGGGAGATATTCGTGTCGTGGCCCACCAGCACCAACCTGAGCGGCGGTTCGGCGGTGCGATCACTGGGGCATCGCGCGCCCCAATCGCGAGCCGGCCGGGCGAGCCTTCACCAGACCGGATTTGGCGGAACGCATGCGGCGGTCGCACCGCGGTTCGGCCACGGCCCGCGCGGGCGTTCCGGACCAGAGGGACATACGGACGGCACCTGTAATGAAAACGTCATGATCGTCGGCCGCTACCGGGAGCGACAATTGATGGGTCTTTGCGGCGCTCCCGCGGCTAGGCCGGTCCCGGCCCGTGGCGCCAGTCTGGCACGTCCGACCGCACCTTCGACCGATGGACAGCGCCCGCGACCTCCGCCTCCGCCCGCACCGACCTAGATCCCTCCGTCGCGGGCCGTTGAGGGACTCGCATCGTCGCCAGGCGGCCTCCGTTCGCGCCGCTCAAGTTACGCTGCCGCGGGAGCCGCAAACTGTCTCATGACTGGCATGGCGCGACGCTCCCTGACCGATCCCGCGCTGTACCTCAATCGCCATCTCTCCTGGCTCACGTTCAACCGGCGCGTTCTGGACGAAGCGCTGGACCCCGCCACGCCCCTGCTGGAACGCCTGCGGTATTTGGCGATCACGGCGCGCAATTTGGACGAGTTCGTCAGTGTTCACTGGGCTGGCGTGCTGCGGAGAATCGAAGATGGCCGCGTGGATCCAGGCCTAGACGGGCTCACCCCCAGTCAAGAGCGGGACCGAATTGCCGAGGCGATGACCGCGTTGGTCGCCCGCCAACAGCGTTGCTGGAGTGAGCACCTAGAACCCGATTTGGCGCGCGCCAGCATTCGCATTGTTCCCCGCCAGCAATGGCTGAAGTCCGACCGCGAGGCTCTGGGTACGTTTTGGCGGCGGGAGCTCGACCCGCTGCTGGTGCCCATCACAGTGGACCCGGCCCACCCGTTTCCCCGGGCGCCGAGCCGAACCTTGTCCCTGGCCTTCGCGTTGCGCCGGCGACGAGCGCATTTCCTCGGCGTGTTGAGCCTGCCCCGCTCGCTGCCTTCGTTCATTCGCATTCCTGGCGCCGGAGGCGATGCCTACGCCGATTTGGCGCAGGTGGTCCTGGCGCACGCTTCGCGCTTGTTCCGCGGCTACGAGATCGGCGCCTCCGCCGTGTTCCGCATCACGCGCAATAGCAACCTCTACCCGCGCGGCGAGGATGGGGCCAACCTACTGGATGTCGTGCGGGAGCGCGTTGTCCGCAGGCACCAAGGCGACGCGGTTCGGCTGGAGGTCGACGCCCGCGGCGGCGAAGGGTTAGCGGAGGAACTCCGTACGCACTTCAACCTGGCCGCGTGGCAGTTGTGGTATCAGCCGGAGTTCGTGGACTTTGCCCGCTTTGATGGCTTATACCGGGATCTCGGGCGGCCGGAGCTGAAATTCGCGCCGCTCGCGCCGCCCACTCCAGCCCCACGCTTCGCCTTGTCCGCGCTGCGCGGGCGGGACATCTTGCTGCATCATCCCTACGATTCCTACGCCCCGGTCCTTCGCTTTATTGCCGCCGCCGCCCGTGACCGCCGTGTCGTCAGCATCAAGCAAACGCTGTATCGCACCAATCACCGTTCCTCCGTGGTCCGCGCCCTGCGCATCGCCGCGCAACGCAAAAAACAAGTGACCGTGGTCGTGGAACTCAACGCGCGCTTTGATGAAGCCTCCAACATCCGATGGGCGCGTCGGCTCGAAGCGGCGGGCGTTCAGGTAGTCTATGGCGTTGTGGGACTCAAGGCACACGCGAAATTGGCGCTGCTGACCCGTCGCGATGAAGACGGACATTTGCGCCACTATGCCCACGTCGGCAGCGGCAACTACAACGCCCACACCGCCCGTCAGTACACGGACCTCAGCCTGCTCACGGCCAATGCCGACGTCACCGCGGCAATTCGCCGCGTCTTTGAGTTGTTCACCGCGCAAACCACCCTCACCGACCCCGGCCCCCTGCTGGTCGCCCCGGTCAACATGGCCAGCCGCTGGCTGGAGCTGATCGAGCGCGAGCGCGAACATGCGCGGCGCGGCCGGCCGGCGCGGATCGTCGCCAAAATGAACGCCCTCCTGGACCAGCACATCATCCAGGCCCTCTACCGCGCGGCTCGCGGCGGCGTCCGCATTGATTTATTGATCCGGGGCATGTGCGCCTTGCGGCCGGGCGTGCCGGGAGTCAGCGAACGCATCCGCGTCGTGAGCATCGTCGGAAGGTTTCTGGAGCATAGCCGGATCGTCTATTTCGCCAATGGCGGCGCCGAGGAGGTCTACATCGGCAGCGCCGATTGGATGCCCCGCAACCTCTATGAGCGCGTGGAAGTCGCACTGCCCGTGCGGGATCCCCACCTCCGTTTGCGCATCTGCGACGAAGTCCTCGCCGCCTATTTGGCCGACGCCGCCAAGTCCCATTTTCTCCAGCCGGACGGCGCCTACCTGCGTTGGCGGCACCTCCCCGCGGATCAGCGGGCGCAGGTGGAGATGGAACTGCGGCCCCCGTTCGCGGCCGCGCCACGGCCATTTTGCGCCCAGGACTGGTTGATCCGGCACGGGCGGCTGCGGCCCGAGGCGGATACCGGAACACCACCTCTCGACAGCAGCCTGTTGGCCGGGGCCGCGACCGCCCCGCGCAATGCGGCCAAGCGCGCCGCCGCCGCGAAAGGCGGGCGCCGGTGATTCTCTATTTTTGCCGTCACGCCAACGCCGGCCGCTCCCTGCCTGATCCGCAACGCGACGCGCGCCGGGCGTTGGACCCGCAAGGCGTGGCCCAAGCGCGCAACATCGGCCGCCTCTTGGCCGCCGCCGGGGTCAGCGCCGACGCCATATGGAGCAGTCCGTTGAAGCGGTGCATGCAGACCGCCTCGCTTTTGGCCAATGAGATCGGTTACGAGGGCCGGGTGATTCCGCAGACCGCGTTGCTGCCGCAGGCGGGCATTGCCGCATTCCGCTCCCTGCTGCGCGCCGGCGAAGGCCTGGAGGCGGTCATTCTGGTGGGACACAAGCCGTCGCTTGCCATCCTCCTGGGCCGGTTGATTGCCACCAGCGGCGCCGCCACGCGTGTCGCCCTGAAAAAGGGGGGCGTGGCGAAGGTGCGTGTCGAGGCGCGCGGGGCACGTTTGGAGTGGCTGCTGACGCCCAAACTGGCCGCGTTGATTTATCCGCCTTCGACCGCCAAATTGCGGTCAAAGACGGTGCGGAAGTAAGGCCGCTCCCGCGCCGCCTCCGAGATCTCCACCGCCGCGCTGCGCGTTCCCGAAACCAGCACCAACCTTAGCCTCCGCGGCCCCACCTGCGCGCGCACTCCGCGCACCGCCCCCTGGCGGCCGCGATCACAGGCGCAGGCCAGGCGCAGCACCGCCGCGGCGCGCGGCAGGTACAGCCGCTCCTCCCAGGAGAGGCGCTTCCAAAACGGATCGGTTGGCGGCGGCAGCGGCCCTTCCATCAGCGCCAGCACGCGGCTGATGCGCATCTGTACCTGCGGGCTCATCCCGGCCAATTCGACCGCGCTGGCGAGATAGGCGCTGTGTCGAACGGCGGCATTGGGATTGACGAAGCCGCCGATCTCATGCAGCCAGGCCCCGGCAGCCAGGACCTCGCGATAGCCGAGCGGCAGTTCATGCACGCCGCGCAGCGCGCCGAATAACTTTCCCGCCAGCACCTCCACCCGTTGCGCATGCAACTCGTCCGCCGCGAACCTGCGGGCAGCCGCGGTCCAGGGTGTTTCCCGCCGCCCCACGGTGTTGCCGCCGTCCCGCGCGCGCCGCCGCGATTCCCGCGCCATGGCCGCCAACAGCCCGTCGCGCAACCCCAGAGGCAGGAAGCGGAAGCCGGGCAAGGCGCAGGCCGCCAGCAGTTCCGCAAAGACCGCCGACCCCGCCACCACGATCTCCGCCCGCCGCGTGCCGACGCCCCGCCGCCGGTTCCGCTGCGCCTCCGTCTCGCTCGCCAGCTCCGCCGCCACGCGCCGCACCGCCTTTGCCGGCACCATGCCGGCGTGCTTATGGCCGGTCACCGCGGCCAGCGCCGCCGCGGTTCCTGATGTTGCAAAGACCCGTTGCGGCCTCAGGCGCCGAACCAGCGCCGCGGTCGGGCGAATTTGCCGGCGAATGTGTTCGTGCAGGCGCTCCAGCTCGCCGGCGCGCGGCGGATCGTGATGCAGAAACGCCTCCGTCAGCCGCACCGCCCCCAGGGATAGACTGCGTACAACCTCCAAGACCGCGCCCCGCGCCACCGTCAGCTCACAGCTTCCGCCCCCTAGGTCCATCAGCAGGTCCCGGCCCGCGGCGGCGCGCAAATGACTGGCCACGCCGGCATGGATCAATTCCGCCTCTTGCCGCGCGGACAAGACCTCCACCACCCAGCCGGTGGCGGCGCGCGCCCAGGCAACGAACTCCTGCGCGTTGCGCGCTTCGCGCAACGGACTTGTTCCCACCACGCGCACGCGATCCGCGGCATAGCGAACGCAGGCGCGGCGAAACCGGGCAAGCACCTGGATGGTCTGCGCCATCGCCTCGGGCGCCAGTTCGTGCGTGGCGAAGACCGCGGCGCCAAGGCGAGTCACTTCCCGGTCTTCATGCACCACCCGCAAGGCGCCGCCCACGCAGCGGGAGATCTTCAGGCGGACGGAGTTGGCGCCAATGTCCACCGCGCCGAAAACGAGCATGGGTGAAGACCGCGGCGAAACCTAGCCCCCTCCGGCAACCGCTTTGCGGCCCTGCGGCCGGACGGCGACGGCCGTAGGACCGCGGCGCACCGGCGCTGCCGCCGCTCGCGCCGTTACCCGGGCGGCGCGGCGCAGCAGCCGTCCCCGCGCGTCCGCCGTCACCCGCAGCGCTTGCGCCAATTTTGCTTGCGTCAAATTGCGCAGTTCGGCCAGCAACGCCCCCCGCCCAGGCGCCTCCGGCATGCCTTCGGCCAGGCGGGTCAGCTCCGCATGGTCGTGCCAGCTGCCCAGGGCGTCCTGCATCGCCCGCAGCGGCACTAGGCTCGCCGTCGCCGTTCGGTCCGGCCGGCCCAGTTCCATCAGATAACGGACGTGCTTGCACCGAATCCGGTAGGCGTGCAGCGCCGCTTCCGTTCGGGGCATCCTCCGGGCGACACGGCAAAACTCGCGCAAGGAGCTCTCCACCGGCGCAACCTGGCGCGACGGGGCGTTCTCGACCGGCCGCGACGCAATGGCGCGCGCGAACTGGCGCAGGCGGTGCCGCAACTTCTGCGCCCCCCGCCGCTCCAGCGCCGCTTGCAAACGGAGCCGCTGAAGATCCCGCCGTTCGGCAATCAGCGCCGCCAATCGCCGCGCCGCTTCACTTTCACAGTGCAAGGCCGCCAGCGCCGCCGCCAGTACATCCAGGTCCCGGACCTTGCCCGCCCGGCGCCGCAGGCGTCCCACCGGCTTGGCGATGCGCCGTACCGTGCGGGGATGGGAGCGCCGTAGCAGTTCCAAAACCACATCCAAACGCCGAGCGGCGGTGCGAAAGCGGTGCACGCGCTCTGCCTCCGGGTTTCGCCGCACCTCCCGCAGCAACCGGTCTACCCGGCGAAAGACGCGGAAAATCGCTTCGTCGTTCACGGCCATTTTGCTCCCCCGAACGGGGGAAAGCATTCACCATACTCAAGCCGGGGGCAAATGGCAACAGCTGATTCCATGGCGCTGCGGCACCGACGCTCTGTCGTGGCGACGCCTTGCCGCACCGCCTCAGCACCCCCGCACGTGGACCGCCGCTGCTGGGCAGCGAGAGGATTTGCCGAGAAAACGTCGGGGAACACTGCATTTGCGCCGCAACCACCGCCCCAAGAACCCCCCGGCCCCCGACGGCGAGCGGGCAGTCTTGGTCTTAGCCCATGGCTCCGGCGCCGGCGCGGCGCACCCTGCCGGCCGCGTCCAGCCGGTAGCCCACACCCCGCACCGCCACCAACAGGTTGCCACCCGGCTCGCCCGCCGCAGCCAGCTTGCTCCGCAACCGCAGCATGTACACGTCCACCGTACGCTCGCTGATCGCATGTTGCGGAGCCCACCCCGCGTCCAATATCTCCTGCCGCGTCAACGCCCGGCCTGCGTGCCGCAGCATATACGCGAGGATTCGGTACTCCGTCGCGCTCAGCCGCAACGCCTTTTCGCCCCCAGCGCCGGCTAAAAATGCCGTCCTCTCGCGCAGGTCTAGGCGAATCCGCCCGCGGGAAATGACCTCGCCGCCGCTGGCGCCCTCCCGGAGCCGCGCCTGCACCCGCGCCGCCAATTCCCGCGGGCTGAACGGCTTGGTGACGTAATCGCTGGCGCCCAGCGCAAAGCCTTTCAGCCGCACCGCTTCCCCGTCCAGTGCCGTTAGGATGATCGCCGGCAGCGCCGCGGTGGCTGGGTGCTGTCGCAGTTGCCGCAGCAAGAGCAAGCCGCTGCCCGCGGGCAGCATCAAATCCAGAATCAGGAGCGCCGGCCGCAGTTCCAGCACCTGCGCCAGCAGGCCTTCGCCGGTCGCGTTAACCGCGGCCATAAACCCGCTCCGCTCCAGCTGCAGCCGCACCAACCGCGCCACATCCGGGTCGTCTTCAACAATCAGGATCAACCGCCCGCCTCCGGGCGCTGCCAGTTGCTCGTCCTCCCCGCCCGGGCCCGTGCTGTTTGCGCTATCGCCCATTTCGCTCGCTCGCCGCCGGAATCGCCTGCCGACGAACCGCCGCAACGTGTTCTTTGGTGAGGTTCATGTTCAGCTAGCGGGTTGCAATATCGCGTCATCCACCGAACCAGCGCGCCCCGCCCGCCGGGATTCCAAGCCGCGGGCGGGACGGTGCCGACCGGAATGCAACGGCGCCTTTGATTTTCGGCAGCTCCGGCCGCCCGTGCTGTAACGGTTTTGTTACAGCATTCGTCCCGCCGCGGGCATCGCGGGGCGCCTACGCCGCGCCGCCATGCCCAGGGCTGGGGCTTGCCAATGCCCAGCCACTGTAGGTTCTGCAACCAGCATCGCGCATGATGCGTCGAAGCTTTTAGGCAGAAAATCTGAGTCCAGGAGGCGCAACATGAAGGCAAAACTCGCGGCAATGGCCATTACCGTAGGCGTCATTTTTGGCGCGTTTGGCGCGTCGGCTTTGACGGCGGCGCCTCCCGTGCCCGGGCGGCAGACTTCCAAGGCGGCGGCCAACCAAGCGCTGGACCGGGAGATCCAGCATTACCTGCACCAGCAATTTGCCCGGCAGAAATCCCTGGCGCATGTCACCGCCACCGTGTCGGACCGCGTCGTTACCTTGCGCGGTTCCGTGCCCGACTATCGCGCGTATCTCCAGGCCGGCCACATCGCCCGACAAATCAGTTCGGTGAATGGCGTCATCGAGCAATTGCAGGTGAACGCGCCCGCCGTGCCCGACGCCAAGCTGCGCCAGCAATTGGCCGCGCGGCTCACCTATGACCGCATGGGCGAAGGGCAAATCTTCAACAACCTGACGTTGCAGGTGCATGAAGGCGTGGTCACCGTCGGCGGCAACGTGGCGGATTACGCCAGCCGCGATTCCGCCCTGGACATCATCGCCGATACCAAGGGCGTGAAGGCGGTGCGGGACCACATCCGCGTGGCGCCGACCTCCATCTTCGACGACCAAATCCGTTTCCAGACCGCCCGCGCCATTTACGGCAATCCCGCGTTGCAGCGGTATGCCTTAAATCCCGCCCACCCCATTCGCATAGTGGTCAATAATGGCCATGTGACTCTCTACGGCGTGGTGGCGAGCCAATTGGATCGCAGGGTCGCCGGCAACGCCGCCCGCCAGGTGCCGGGCGTGTTCAGCGTCAAGAACGACCTGGTCGTGGCCGCGGGCAAATAACTCCCATCGCGCGGCGCCGTCCGCCAGCCAGGGCGGCGCCGCGGCGGGCAGGGTATCTCTAGTGGCGATTTCCGCACCCTCCAAGGCCGCCAGCCCAGAACCCAGCGGCTCCGGGAGCGATGTCTTGCCTTTCCTCGAAACGCGCACCGTCCGCGTACTGACCACGACGCTGATCTATGCCGTCGTGTTGGGGTTCATCTGGTATGCGCGCTACATGCTGGTCGCGTTTTTGCTCGGACTGTTGTTCGCCTATATCCTGGAGCCGCTGGTGCCCTGGGTGCAAAAGGGCCTGCGCTTGCCCCGCAATGGCGCCATCACCGTCATCTACGCCGCGCTGGTGTTTTTCGTCGCCCTGCTGCTTTTCCGCTTCGGTCCGGTGGCGGTGCACCAGATCGAGCATCTCGACCGCGACCTGCCCGGCCTAACCCAACGCCTGGCCAGCGGCGCGCTCATAACCCATTTGGGCCAAACGCACGGCTGGAGCCCCCGCACCCAGGCCGAACTCACCACCATTCTGACCCAGCACCGCGGCACGATGGTCGAGATCGAACATGAGGTGACCAATTACGTCACCGCCTTCATCAAGAACATCTGGTGGTTCGGCTTGATTCCCCTGTTAAGCGTGTTTTTCCTCGTCAGCGGCGAAACCTTGGGCCGCGGCATCATTGACCTGGCGCGGCGCCGCGCCCGGCGGGAGTTCCTCGACTCCTTGCTCTCCGACTTGCACGACGTTTGGGGCCATTTCATCCGCTCCCAGCTCATCTTGATGCTCATCGCCATCGTGGTCTACATCGGCTTTTTAAGCCTGATCGGCATGCCATACTCCCTGGCCATCGGGCTGGCCGCGGGCCTGTTCGAGTTCATCCCCACCCTCGGGCCGATCATCGCCGCCGCCCTGATTCTGGGCGCCGCCTTCGGCTTCGGCTTTGGCCATCTGATTTTGCTGATCGCCTTTTTGGCGGTGTGGCGCGTGGAGCAGGACTACGTCAACGCGCCCAAGATCATGGGCAGCCGCCTGAACATCCATCCCTTCCTCGTCATCTTCGCGGTCTTGACCGGCGCGGAGATCGCCGGGATTTTGGGGGTCTTTCTGTCCGTGCCCATCGTCGCCAGCCTGCGGGTCTTTTGGCTGCGTTGGCAGGCCTTCGACGCCGGCCGCTACATGGCCCCGGTTACCCCTTCCGCCTCGGGCCCCCAGCCGCCCCTCGCTCCGTAACCCGCCTCCAGCCGGTCGCGGCTGTTCGCCTGCCCGCGCGGCATTTATAATTGACCTTAGGTTCCGCGGCTCCGGATGGTGAATTTCAGTCTCTTTTGGGCCCGCATGGCCCTCAGCCTGTACACGTTTGGCTTGGCCACCGCTTGGATCACGTTGGCGGTGCGGCGCCAGACCCTGTTCCGGCTGGCCCGCGGCGCCGTCGCCCTGGGCTTTTGCTTCCAGTTTGTGAGCTTGGTGGAAACCGGCGTCGTCACCGGTCATTTCCCGATCACGCAGTACAGCGAAGCCAGCAGCCTGCTGGCGTTCCTGATCGTCGCGGTGTTTTTGGCGGCCTATCGCTTTTATTCCCCGCCCTCGCTGGCGGTGGTGGTCTTTCCCCTCGTCTTCGCCCTCACCCTCACCTCCATTTATGGCAGCGACGGCGTGGCGCGGGTGGGGGTGGGCTCACCGGCGGCCAGCGTACGCAATGGCTGGATCTACCTGCACGCGGTCTTGATTTTCTTGGGCTATGCGGCGCTGGTGCTGGCCTTCGCCGGCGGCATTCTGTTCCTGCTGGCGGAGCGCCGCCTGCGCCAACGCCCCCCCAAACCCAGCCCCAGCCGCTGGCTGCCGCCGTTGGAGACGCTGGACCGCTTTAGCTATCGCGCCCTGTTGATCGGGTTCCCCTTGCTCACCGCCGGACTGGCGATCGGCCTGTACTGGGCCGACGCCATGTGGGGCACCCTGGATTTAAGCGACCCCAAGATCGCCCTCACGTTGCTGGCCTGGGTGGTTTATTTGCTGCTCTTGTTTTCCCGCTGGTCGGGCGGCTGGCGCGGCCGCCGCGCCGCGTACGCCACGGTGCTGTGCTTTGTCATCGCCGCCGCCGGCTGGCTAACCGGCAACGCCAGCGGGCTGCACCACTTTTTTCCGCGATGAACTACCTCCTCATCGGCGTCAGCCACCATACCGCCGAAGTGGCGCGGCGCGAAGGCTATGCCCTGGCCCCGGAACAAATTCCCGCGGCGCTGGCCCAGTTGCTGGCGTGGCCTGGGGTCAATGACGCTCTGATTCTGTCCACCTGCAACCGCGTGGAACTGGTTTTCGCCACCGAGCCCGAGGACTGGAATCCCTGGCCGGCGCTGGCTGCGATTTATGGTCGCGACCTCACGGCGAACGCCGGGGACTTTTATTGCCATCGCGGTGACGCCGCGGTGCGGCATTTGTTTCGCGTCGCCGCCAGCCTGGATTCGCAAGTCATCGGCGAACCCCAGATCCTCGGCCAGATCAAGGCCGCCTATGCCGATTCCCGCGCCGTCGGGGGCATGCGCGGCGGCCTGCACCCGCTGTTGGCCCGTGCCTTCAGCACCGCCAAACGCGTCCGCCGGGAGACCGGCCTGGGCCGCCACGCCGTGTCCATCAGCCGCACCGCCGCCGGCCTGGCGCAGCAGATCTTCGGCGACCTGCAAGGCCGCTGCGTGCTGCTGATCGGCGCGGGGGAAACCGGCGCGCTCGCCGCCAGCCATTTTCTGCGCCAGGGCGCCAGCCGCCTGCTGGTCGCCAGCCGCACCCCGGAGCACGCCGCGGCACTGGCGGCGCAGCATCACGGCGCCGTCATCCCCTTCGGCGCCTGGACCGAGGCGGCCGCCGCCGACATCATCATCAGCTGCACCGGCGCCACCCGCCCCATCCTCGACCGCGCCGCAGTGGGGGCGATTCTGGCCCGCCGCCGCGCACGCCCGCTGCTGTTGCTGGATATTGCCGTGCCGCGCGACATCGCCCCCGACGCCGGGCAATTGGACAACGCATTCTTGTACAACATTGATGACCTGCGCGCCGCCGTGGACCTCAACCTCGCCCAGCGCCAGCAGGAGGCGGTGCGCGCCGAAGCGCTGATCGAGCAGGAGACCGCTAAGTTCCAGCGCGCCGCCCGCGGCGTGCAGGCGGCGCCGGTCATCTCCGCCCTCCGCGCCCAGTGCGAGCAAATTCGCCGGCGGGAAATGGAACGCCTCAGTCCCAAACTGGCTCGCCTGCCCGAAGACCAGCGGGCGTTCGTGGAAGCGTGGGTGGACACCTTTAGCCACGGCCTGATGCAAAAATGGCTGCATCGCCCGCTCACCGCCATCAAGGCGGCGGCCCGCGCGGGCGACGACGCCCGGCTGGTGGCGGCGTTGGACCAATTGTTTGCTCCCTCCACCGAACCGGCTCCGCTGCCCCTGCCCGCGGAAGCAGCGGAGGCGGCGGCCACCGCTCCTCGCGCCGAACCCGCCGCCGACGACGATGCCAGAACCGACCCTTCCCCGGCACGGTCCGCGCGCCACGGCGCCGGCTAATTCGCCGCCCTGGCCGATCCGCAGCCTGCTCGCCACAGCCCCGATCCGCCCTGGCGCATCTATACTTGCTACCAGCAGAATTGGATGCGGCGGCGGCCGCCCATGAACCCGGCAGCCGGGGACGGCGCCCCGTGGGAACCCGGGGCGCGTTTTCTCCGTAATACGCCCGGAGCTGGCGCGTAGATTCGCTAGGAGCAATCGCGTGTCGGCTGCCATTTCCTCATCGGGTTCGTCCACGCCGTCCCGCCGCTGGGCTTGCGCCATGCCCCTCACACCCCAGCCTCTCCCCTCCGGCGGCGCGGCTCGCACCGCCGTAGCCGCCGCCCCCCTTGCGGAACTTGAAGATCTCTACTGCCGTCATCATGCCCGCCTGCTGCAAACCGCCTACCGCGTGGTCGGCAATCTCACCGATGCCGAAGACGTCCTGCAAACGGTCTTCCTTCGCCTGGCCCGCGACGGCGGGCAGTTGGGCTTGCGCCCGGGCGATGAATTGGGCGGCTACCTGCACCGCATGACCGTGCATGCGGCGATCGATTGCCTGCGCCGCCGCAAGCCGCAGGCAGCCGAGGGCGCCGCCGAACGCCTCACCCATCCCGCCCCCGACCCAGAACGCGCCCATCATTCCCAGGAACTGCAAGCCGCGCTGCGCGCAGCCGTGGCGCGGCTTGGCGGCCGCGCCGCCGAAATCTTCGTCCTGCGCTATTGGGAAGATCTGGACAACACCGAAATCGCCCGCCGCCTCGGCGTGCCGCGCGTGACCATCGGCGTCACGCTGCACCGCGCCCGGCGGCAGCTGCGCCAAGTCCTCAGCCGCCATTGGGGGGTAACCGCATGAAAACGCCACGCGAAGGTTTCGACGCGCCCAATTTGGACGCCCTGAACACCGCCATTCGCGCCGCCCGCCTGGACGAGGCGGAGATCTCCGCTTCCGCCACCAAGGTCTGGCGGCGTGTCGCCGCTGCGGCCGCCGAGCCCGCCGCCGGCGCCCTGGCGCCAAATGGCGCCGCCGGCATGTCGCTGTTGCGCGGCTGCGCCGACATTCAGGCGCTCGCGCCCGCCTATCACCGCCACGCGCTCGACGCCGGCGTACAGCTCCTGGTGGAGGATCATCTGGCCACCTGTGTCGCCTGCCGCGCCGCCTTCGCCGGCCGCTCCGTCCCGGCGCCCAGCCTTGCCCCGCCGTCCCCGGAAACCAACCTCCGCCGCCACCCCATGCGCTGGGCGGCCGTGGGCCTGGCCGTCGCCGCCGCCATCGTCGTCGCCATCATTTATGTCCGCGTCTCGCCCGCCGCCGGAGAAGCCACCGTGCTGGCGGCCAGCGGCCCGGTCTATCAGCTCGGCGCCAATGGACCCGCATTGGTCCACGCCCAGTGGCTCGATTTCGGCCCGCGCTACCGCAACGCCGGCCAGACCCAGTTGCGCCTGCCCGACGGCTCCCGCCTGGATCTGCGCGCCCACTCGGAGTTCGCGCTCTCCGCCAGCGGCCGCGGCGCCAAGGTTCGCCTCATTGCCGGCGACGTCATCGTTGAAGCCGCCCATCAAACCGGCGGCCGCCACTTCCAAGTCGCCGCCCCCGACGCCACGTTTACTTCCCTGGGCACCATCTTTGCCGTCCAGCAGGGACTGAAGGGCGCCCACCTCGCCGTCTTGCGCGGTTCGGTCCGCGTGGACTACCCGGGTCATCAGACCGTCGTCCCCGCCGGCAGCCAGCTTTCCACCAATCCCGCCATTGAGAATCCGCCCCTCACCGCCAACTTCGCCTGGAGCGCCAACGCCCCGCATTACTTGGCCCTGGCCGCCAGCCTGGCCCGCCTGCGCCACGCCCTGGCGCAGGTGCCCCCGCCGCAACTGCGCTACCAGTCTTCCTTGGCCCACCTGCTGCCGGCCAATACCGTCTTTTTCGCTTCCCTGCCCAACCTGCACGGCCAACTGGCCGCCTCCTATCAAATCCTCCAGCGCCGCCTGCAACAAGATCCGGTGCTGCGGCAATGGTGGCGGCGGCGGAATCCCGGCGGAGCGAAATGGCAGACTACCGTCCAGCCGTTCCTGCAATTGGGCGCCGATCTGGGTCCGGAGATCGTCATCGCCGCCGGCGCCAACGGCCACGACGTCCCCGCTTCCCCGCTGCTCTTGGCCCGCCTGGTCCATCCCAATGACTTTGTGCGCCGCCTAAGCCGGTTCACCGCCGGGGCGCCGGGAGGAAAAGCCCCGCGCATCTGGCGCGGACGCCGGCCGCCCAGCGTTGCCGGCGCCGGCCCGCTGATTTGGCTGCATCACGGCCTGCTCGCCGCCGCCCTCGGGCCCGCGCCGTTGCGCCAGCTGTACCGCCAACGGCACTCGCCATCCGCCCTCGACTTCACCTCCACGCCGTTTTACCAGCGCGTGCGGCAGACCTACGCCGGCGGCGTCAGCGTCTTGGTGGCCGCCAACGTTCATTCGCTGCTGCGCAATGCCGCGGCCGGCGACCACGCCGGCTGGCCGCAGCGCCTCGGCTTCGCCAACGCCACCGCCTTCATCGCCACCGTGCGCCAGGCCGCCGGCGTCACCACCAATCGCGCCGACCTGGCCTTCGCTTCCCAGCGCCGCGGCCTGGCCGCTTGGCTGGCGCCGCCGCGGCCGATGCAGACCCTTTCCTACGTTTCCCCGCAGCCGCGCATGGCCTTCGCCATGGAAACCATTCCGCCCGCCGATCTCGCCGCCCAGATCATGCAGCTGCAATCCGGCGGCAAACCCGCGGGGCCGCCGCCCGCCTGGCTGCAAAACCTGCTGGCGCCGCTCTCCGGCGAATTCGCCGTCGCCATGGACGGCCCGCTGCTGCCCACGCCCAACTGGATCTTCGCCGCCGGCGTCACCGATCCCGCGGCGTTGCAGTCGGCCATCGCCGCCGGTTTGATCCGCGCCGGCGCCGGCGTGATGACCCCGGCCACCGTGGCCGGCCATGACGCCTATCGCCTCAGCTTGCCCAACGGCTTCCACTTCGTCTATCTCTACACCGGCGGCGATCTGATCGCCGCCCCCAGTTCCGCTTGGCTGACGCAAGCCCTTCGTTACCACTCCAGCGGCTACAATCTGCTCCACTCCCATCGCTTTGTTGCCGCCTTGCCGGTGGACGATCAGGTGAACTGCTCGGCCATCTTCTATCAGAACCTTGGCCCCACGCTGAACCAAATCTTCTCCCTGCCCGGCGCCGGCTCCATCAGCCCGCAGCAGCGGCAATCCTTCTTCAACGTGGCAACGGAAGCGCCCACCGCCGCCTGCGCCTATGCCGCCCCCGATCGCCTCACGCTGGCCATGAATGGCGCCACCGGGCCGCTCGACTTTTTCGAGCACAGCCTGATCGGCGCCCAAGCGCTGGATTTCGGCCCCCTGCATTCGGTGGTCCGCCGCAATTTCCACCACCACGCCGCTCCGCCTCGCTAAGACCAGCCCGCCGCGGCCACCCCCTTCCCGCCTCTGCTAGCCTATGGCCGTGAGCCTTCCACCGCCCGCCCCGACCGCCGCCGCGCCGGCGGCTGCCAACCCGGCGACCATCGCCATGGAGGGTTTGGCCGTGCAGTTGGCGGGACGGCCCATTCTGCACGGCCTGACCTGTCAGTTGCATGGCCGCGCCATCGGTTTACTGGGCCCTAACGGCGCGGGCAAAACCACACTCATCCATACGCTGCTCGGCTTCTACCGTCCCAGCGCCGGCAGCGCCCATCTCCTGGGCGCCCCCATCGCCGCCGGCGCGGCCGCGCGCGCAGCCATCGGCTACATGCCGGAGCGCGACGCCTTCATCGCCCGCATGACCGGAGTGCAATTCCTGCGCCTGATGGGCGAACTCTCCGGCCTGCCGCCGGACACCGCGTTGGAGCGCGCCCATGAGGCGCTGTTTTTCGTCGGCCTCGGCGAAGCCCGCTATCGCCCGCTGGAATCCTATTCCTCTGGCATGAAGCAAATGGCCAAGCTCGCCCAAGCCGTCGTCCATGGCCCCCGCTTGCTGTTTTTGGATGAGCCCACCAACGGCCTCGATCCCACCGCCCGCCGCCGCATGGTCCAGCTCATCCGCGCCTTGCGCGCCAGCGGGGAAACCCGCTTCTTGCTCTCCTCGCATCTGCTGCACGACGTGGAGGAATGCTGCGATGAAATCCTCATCCTCAAGGACGGCCGTATCGCCGCGCAATGCGACCTGGAAGCCGAGCGCCGCACTCACCGCCGCTTCGTCTTCGTGGAAACGCAAGGCGAGGGCGCCGCCGCCTTCTGGGCCGCGTTGCAGCAGCTCGGCTGCGTCTGCGCCACATCGCCCGGCAATCGCGGCAAGATCATACTGCCGGAGGGGCTGGACGCCGCGGACATCTTCCGCGCCGCCGCCGCTCACCAGGTCCAGCTCCGCCGCTTCGAATACAAGCGCGACTCCCTTGAGGAAATCTTCCTGCGGGCCATGAACAGCCCCGCTGCCGCCGCGGGCGCGGCCTAAACGCCATGCCCATTTTTGAGCACGCCTATCACCCCTACGACGGCCCGCTCACCGCGCCCCGCCGCCTGCCGCTGGCCATCGCCCGCCGCGGCCTGGCCGAGGCCTTCGCCTCCCGCCTTGTCGTCCTGCTGCTGGGAGCCGCCGCGATCGCCACGCTGGTCTTCGCCATCTTGATTTACCTGCACTACAACCTGCCCGCCCTGCGCATCCTGCGTCTGGCGGTGACCAAGCTGGTGCCCATAGACGCGCAATTTTTCACCGTGTTCCTCGTCATCGCGGCGGTGTTGGCCTTCTTCCTCGCCCTCTGGCTCGGCCCTCCCGCCATCGCCCGCGACCAGGCCAACAACGCCCTCCCGCTCTATCTCTCCCGCCCCATCACCCGCCCGCAATATCTGTGGGGCAAGATGCTGCCGCTGCTGCTGCTGCTTTCGGTGGTGACCTGGCTGCCCGGCCTGTTCTTGTTCGTCCTGCAAGCCTCGCTCGCCGGCGGCCATTGGTTCGCCGCCAACCTGCCCATCGCCGAAGGCATCTTCCTCGGCTCGCTGGTCTGGATCGTCCTGCTCAGCTTGCTGGCCAACGCGCTGTCGGCCGCGCTCAAGCGCCGCTGGCCCGCCACCGCCGCCCTAGTCGGCCTGTTCTTCATTCCCGGCATCGTCGGCGGCATCCTCGACAACTTCCTGGCCACCCCCTGGGGCCGCCTGCTCAGCCCGCTGGCGCTGATGCGGATCATCTGGCAGGGATTGTTCCGCCTCAACCTGCCCGCCTACGGCTTCGTTCCCGGCCCCAACGGCGGCCGCGTTTGGGGCGTGCTGCCCCCCGTGCCCGCCTGGTCGGCGTGGCTGGTCGTCGCGCTGCTCGCCGCCGGCTGCTTGGCGTTGTTGGCGCGCTCGCTCCGCCCCTATCCGCCCATTCGCTAACCCCGTTCGCTAACCGAATCGCCATGTCCGCCGCCGCGTCGCCAACCTCCGATTCCCTGCTCCGCGCCGAACAGGTCTCCAAGTTCTACGGCGACGTGCTCGGCGTGGATCGGGTTACGGTCAGCATCGGCCCCGGCATCACCAGCTTGGTCGGCCCCAACGGCGCCGGCAAAACCACGCTGATGAATCTGTTCGCCGGGCTCCTGTGGCCGACGCGCGGCGCGGTCACCGTGCTCGGGCAGCGCCCCGGCCATCCCGAACTCTATCGCCAGCTGGGCTACTGCGCCTCCTGGGACTCGTTTCCCGCCGGCGTCACCGCCCACGGCTTCATCGCCCGTTATCTCCGCCTGCATGGCTACTCCCCCGCCGCCGCGGCCAGCGGCGCCAGCCAAGCGCTGGAACGCGTCAGCTTGTCCGCCGTCGCCCGCCGCCGCGCCGACGCCTTTAGCCAAGGCATGCGCCAGCGCCTGCGCCTAGCGCAAGCCACCGCCCACGATCCCCGCGTCGTCATTTTGGATGAACCGCTGAACGGCCTGGACCCGCTGGCGCGGGCGGAGATGGCGGCGCTGTTTCGCGCCTGGGCCACCGGCGGCCGCTGCTTGCTGATCTCCAGCCACATCCTCCATGAGGTGGACGCCATCTCCGACCGCGTCCTGCTGCTCGACCAGGGCTATCTGCTCGGCGCCGGCAGCGTGCCCACCGTGCGCGGCGAAATCCACCGCCATCCCCTGCAAATTCTGGTGCGCTGCGACCGTCCCGCCGAACTGGCCGCGCACGCCTTTTCCCTGCCCCATGTCATCGAAGCCCGCCTGGCCGGCGACGAAACCGCCGCCGCCTCCGCCGAACCCGGCGCCCCCGAACCCGGCGCCGTGCTGGTGAAAACCCGCAATCCGGAGGCGTTCTTTTTGGCTCTCAACCAATTGGCCGCCGAATCCCGGCTGCAAATCGAGACCGTCGCTCCGGTGGATGAAAATCTGGACGCGGTCTACCGCTTCCTGCTGACCCCCGATACCGAGGCCGTCCATGGCTGACGCCGCCCTCCCCGCTCCGCGCTCCCTGCTCGGCCCGGTCATCGCCGTCGAGTTGCGCCGGCAATGGCTCTCGCCCGGCGCGCTGGTGGTCTACGCTCTCGCCGCGCTGCCCGTGCTGGCCGGCATCGGCATCGCCCTGGCCCGCGCCTTCGCCCGCGCCCACGGCTTCCACACCTTCCATACCCCGCCCAGCGTCTATTCCAATATCTTCGAGGCCCTGATCCTGCGCACCGCGATTTTCTTCGGCTGCGCCTGGATGTTTATCCGCGTCTTCCGCTCGGAGACCTCGGCTCGCAGCCTGCATTACGCCTTCCTCACCCCCGCGCCTCGCGCCATTTTGCTGTGGGGCAAATATTTCGCCGCCGTCATCGGCGCCGCCGTTTTGTTCGCCGCCTCCACGCTGCTGGCGCTGGCGCTCATCGCATCCCAGCCCGTCCCCGCCGGCCAGGCCGCCGCGTATGCCGGCATCGCCGTCCTGGCCTGCGCCGCCTACGGCGCCGTCTTCCTGCTGATGGGGCTGCTGTTCCGCAATCCCGTCATTCCGGTGCTGGTGTTCTTCGGCTGGGAGGCGATCCTGCTGTTTCTTCCGCCCTGGCTCCAGCACCTAACCGTGCTCTTCTATTTGCACTCGCTGCTGCCCGTTCCGCTTCTGGCCGGCTCGATCGCCGTCGTAACCGCCCCAGCCAGCACCGCCGTCGCCATCCTGGTCCTGCTCGCCGCCGCCGCCGGTCTTACCGCCATCAGCGCGCATCGCGCCGCCCGCATGGAAATCGCCTACGCCAAGGAAGAGTAGCCCGGACTTCACCGCGCCGTCGGCGCAGCCAGCCGCGAGGATAGCCAGGGGATCCTCATCGGTGGCGCCTACCAAACGTAATCTCGCCGCCCTTTTACTGCCGCAGCAGCCGGCTGATCTGCACCGCGCTCGGCGGCGGCCACGCCGCCACCCGCAGATTCGCCGCCGCGTGTTCCGCCCGCGACATGCCCACCAGCGCCGTCAGCACGCTCGCGCGGGAAAATTGCAGCGCGCAGTCCACAGCAGATTCCGCCGGCGCCAAGAACGGCCGCAGATACTCCAGCGCCTCGGCGTTCAAACCGCGCAGCTGGCCCGCCGCCAGCGACGCCGACGCCACCACGTTGATCTTCAGCCGCGCCGCCGCGCCCAGCAGACTGACATAGGGCGGCTTTTCCACCGGCTGGTTCATAAGCACGCTCGCCTCCGGCATTTGCAGGTTGTAGGGCAGTTGCACGAAGCGGAAATGATGCTCTTCGCCGCCGATCTCCCGCGCCAGCGCCGCCATGCGGCTTAGCTCCAAATATTCCACATGGTCCGGCGCCACGCGCAATCCGCTCCAGGTCGCCGCGCCGTAATAGCGGATCAAGCCGTTGGCGACGGCTTTCTCCAAAAATGCGAACGCCTCCCGCAGCCGCCGATAAAACTCCTCCCGCGACAGTCCCGCCGCCTGCGTCTCGGGATTGTGCAAATAGAAGACGTCAATCGTCTCCAGCCCCAAGTTTTGCCGGCTGCGCTGCAACTGGTCCGCCAGGAACACCGGCGCCATGCAATGCGCCCCCGCCGCGATCTGCCCCGGATGCGCCAGCCGGCTTTGCAGATAAGTGGAAAAGATATAGGCGCGTGGATCCGCTGGCATGTCCCCGTCGAAAGGGAAAAACCCCGCCTTGGTGCAGACCACGATCTCCTCGCGCCGGTACCGCCCGCTGCCCAGCACCCGGCCAATGGCCCGCTCGCTGCGCTGGTGCCGGTAGTTGATCGCCGCATCCAGCAGGTTGATGCCGCCGTCCAAGGCCGCCGCGATCGCCTCGGCGTAGCCCGCGTCGGTCGCGTCGTCCGCTTCTCCTAGGTAGGTCCCAAGGCCCAGCGACGGCGCCATCCAGGCCTCACCGCCCACGCCCTTGGCGCGGCGAAAATGCCCGGCTTCGGCTAAGGCATGGAATCGCGCCGCGTACGCGGCGGTCCCTTCGGCGGTCGCATGTCCCGGCAACATGAACGCCGAGTATACCAAGCCCTCATTTATCGTCCCGCCGGAACCCCCCGCACGGGCCCGTGCGCCGGATACCACCGTTGCGCCCCCCGCTCCCGCAGCAGCCGCCAACTCGCCGCCACCTGTGGCAGCTCCGCCTCGGTCGCCATGCGCTCCGCCGGCAAATCGCCGGTGAACACCGCGCCGTCGTCCAGCAGCACCGACACGCTGTCGCCGCTATGCCCGGGCGTGGGCAAAATCTCCCCCGCCAGCCCGATCTCCGCCAGCAACGCCCTTCCCGCCGCCGCCGGAATTACCCGGTTTCCGGCGCCGCTGATCTCGAGGTAACGATCCCGCGGCTTTATATGCGCGCGCATCGCCGCAATCGCCGCCTGCTGAATCTCCACGACGATCAGCCGCATGCCGAACTGCTTCAGCTCCTCACCCAGCCCGGCATGGTCCAGGTGATAGTGCGTGGCCAGCCCGAATGCGACCGCCTCCGGCGCCACGCCGTTTCGCGCCAGCGCCGCCCGCATCGCTCCCAGCGAACCCGGCCAGCCCAAGTCCACCAGCAAGCGCCGCTCGCCCCCGCCGATCAGCCAATAATTCGTCGAGCGATATCCGAGGTTGACGACCGGCGTCGCAGTGCCTACTGCCTTCCCGCCGGCATCCCCCTTCTTCCCGCGCCCGGGCTCAGCCCGCTTCATGGCCAGCCGCCGCGCCGTCTGGCGCCTCGCCGTCCGCCGCCCCGTCGGCCGCCGCCGCGCCGCCGGCGCCAGCGCCGCGGCCGGAACCAGCGCCACCGGCGCCACTGGCGCCGCCGCGAAAATACCGTCCCGCCGCCGGCTGGAACAGAACCCACGCGATCACCGCGAAAAACGCCCCGTGCACCGCCAGCATGCGGACCACGGGAAAGCTGATCGCCACATGAAACGCCATCCACGCCACCGCCAGCCACCGCGCCCAGTTCCGCCGCCGCAACAGAAACACGCCGGCCACCACCGCCAGCGCCTCGGTCAGCTCCACCCATCCGCTATCCGCCCGCCCGGCCAGCAAACCCGGAAAGTGCGACGCGAACATCGCCCCGCCCACCGCGATGTACAGCCACGCAACCACCGTCACCGCAGCCGGCCGCCTGTCGTCCCGCATCATTCCTCCTGCAATTCGATCGTGCCCTGCGCCGTTCGCCGGATTCATCATGGCAGGACCTCCAGCACCTCATCGCTCGGCTCCAATGCCATCGCCTCCGGCGGCGCCTCCGCGCCCGCCTCCAGCAGCGCCCGCACCACGCCCACGTAATCCCCGCTCTCCCGCCGCCAGCTATTTCCGGAGCCGAAGATGGCCCAGGCCAGCGCCGTCCCCGCATATTCCCGTGACTTCTGCTCCAGCCGCGGATGAAAGCGCAGGATTTCCCGGGCCATCTCGGCGTTCCCATTGAACCCCGCCCAGTGCAGCGCCGTCGCGCCCATCTCTCCCGTCGTGTCCACCGGCCAGCCCGCTTCCAGCATCAGCCGCACCGCCGCCGTATTGTTGCTCTGCGCCGCATCGGGCAGCTTGGCCGCCTCCGCCGCCGCCAGCCCGCGCGCGGCGTTCGGATGCGCCGCCTGATAGCGCCGGAACACCGCCTCGTCGCCCAGCTCGCAGGCCAGCGCCAGCTGCAGCGCCTCCGGCGTCCGCTCCAGCAAAAGGGCAAAGACGTCTTCATGCCCGAAGTCCCGCGCCACCGCGTGCGCCGTCCGGTTCTTCCCCAACTCCTCGATGTAAATGGTCCCGCCGGCGCGCGGATCGCGCATGGGAAACCACTCCGCCGATACGCGCATCGCAATGCACCGCGGATCGCGGTCCAGGTGCCGCCGCGCCACCTCCACATCCCCCAGCGCCGCCGCCATCAGCAGATCGGTCTGGCAGCCCCGGGACACCAGCTCCCGCGCCACCTCCTGCCGGTCCCGCGGATAATGCCGCGGCTGATCCACCCGCAGCATGTGCTGTGCCGGCGTGGACTCATGATTCGCGTCCCGCGCGTCCATCTCCGCGCCGTGCTCCAGCAGAAACGCCGCCGCCTCCACCGTCGCCGCGCAGTGCAGCGGCGTCCTCCCGTCCCCGCCGCGCGCCTGCACCGCCCGCGGATCCGCCGCCACGATGGCCCGCAGGGAATCCATCCGCCCCAGCCGCGCCGCCGAATGCGCGTCCAGCGCCGCGCCCCGCTCCAGCAAAAACTCCGCCATCGCCGGAGCGCAGTCGTCCAGCACGCCGAATCCCCCCGCCCACCACTCCGTGCGCTTGCCAATGTCGGCGCCGAATTGCAGCAGCACGTCAACGGTCGCGCGGTCGCTGCGCTGCACCGCCGCGAACATCGCATGCTGCCCGAAGCCGTAGCCCTCCAGCGGCGCGTCAATCCGCTCTCGCAGCTCCGCATGCGTGCGCAGCAGCTCCCGCACCCGCTCCGCGTCGCCGTCGCAAACCGCCACGCGCAGCGCCTCCGCCGGGCTCAGCCTCCGCGCCAGCACATGGGCTTTCAGCGCCGCCCAGCTCGCGAAGCCATACTCCCGCGCCAGCCGCTGCTGCGCCACGGCCAATCGGCCCCCGGGCGCGGCCCGCAGCAGCGCCTTGGCCTGCTTGCGGAGAAATTCAAAATTGGCGTTTTCCGGTAACGGACGAGACATGCACCTCTCCTTTTCGGCCCGGCGTCCGCTGCGGGCAAAAAGAGAAGTCAATGCTCGGCGAGGTTGGCTAGCTCAGGCGGGATGATCCCTTTCCGCGGACGGGGTGCAACCTGAATTGCGCCCCCAGTATAGCCCAGCCACGTGTACCCGAACCGGGCGCAGCCGGCCTCCGCGTGCATGCGGCTTCCGCTGTCCGCGGGCGCCGCGCCTCTTGTCCGGGGGGCAAACTGGGCACGGGGCGGCGGAGCGATTGCCTGCTCCTCCATGGCGCGCGGTGGCCGCGCCCGTCTAGCGCCCGCGCCTGGGAGCGCCAGCGCCTTCGCCGGAGGCCTCAGCGCCGCCCTCAGCCGTCGCACTTCACGATCGAGGCGGTGTCCACCTCATGCCCCGCCGGGCTTCCCGGCCCGCTCTCGCCGGCGAACGGCCAGTTCGGGTTCAGCCACAGCTCTTGCTCCCGGATCTTCGCCGGCACCTTGTCCACGCGCAGATTTTCCAGCCAGTGCACGCCGGTTTTGCCGGCGACGATGATGTCCAGATCGCCGTCGCCGTCAATGTCTTCGGTGATCACCTGCGTGCCGATCTCCGCCGTCCCGTTGTAGCTGACCGGAAAACGCGTGAATGTAGCCGTCCGCCGGTCAATCTTGTAATAGAAAATGCACAGCGGCTCGTACAGTCCCGGGTCCGGGTCGCCGCGATACCGCTTCCCGGTGATCAGCTCCAGTTCGCCGTCGCCGTCAATGTCGGCCAGCTTCAGCGCGTGCGCCTCGGAGAAGGAGTCGTCAATCATGTGCCGCCGCCAGCTCCGCCGCCCGCCGCTCACCACCTGCTCCACCCAATACAGCCCGAAATTGTGCCCATGGCCGTAGATCAGGTCCATCTTCCCGTCGCCATTCACGTCGTAGCCGAGGATCGGGAACCCCGCCTCGCCCAACTCCCACTCCGGATGCCACTTCCATTGGTCGCGGTCGGCGTCCACGTTCTCCAGCCAGCCGTGGATGGACAAAATATCCGGCTTGCCGTCGCCGTTGATGTCCGCCACGCCCACGCCATGCCCGTCCGCCGTTTTCCCGCCGACGTAATGCACCTCCGGCTTCGCCCCGGCGTAGTTCACCCAAATGAACGTGGACGGCTCGTAATGCGCGAAGATCGTGTCCATCTTCCCGTCGCCGTTCACGTCCGCGTACACGCCGCCCTCGGTCGCCCGCGAATGGCAGATCAAGTGCTTCTTCCAGAACCCCGGCCCCTTGGAATTTTCATACCACCAGATCCCGTCCGTCTGCCACGCCGCGGTCACGATATCCAGATGCCCATCGTGATTGACGTCCATGGGAAATTGAATGCAGTCATTGACGAATTCGATCTTGTTCACGCCGGTGATATGAAACGGTGATACCCCCACATACCGCCATTGGTGCCGCCGCCAGGTGACCCCGCCCGGTCCCGGGTTCTCATACCAATACGCCCCGCTGACGATGTCCAGCCGGCCGTCGCCGTTCATGTCCATCACCGACACCGCCTCGGCGTGGTCCGTTCCCAGCCGGTGGGAAAGGAAAATATCCGCCCGCCGCGAAACTGGCGTCACCACCCCGCCCGCCGCCGCGCCGCTTGCCGCTGCCGCCGCGCCCGCGCCCGTTCCGCCCGCGGCGGCCGTGCCGCCCGCCGAGCACGCCGCCGTTCCCAGCGCCGCTATCGCCGGCGCCGCCGCCGCTGCCCCTAATCCCAATCCCAAAAATTTCCGCCGTTGCATCGAGCCTCCAAGGAACAACCCGCCATTGTAGTCCCGCCCCGCCCGTGGCGCCCCGGTGCCGACCGCGCGCCCTCGCACCGCAACCCGCGCCGGCAGCGGGCCCGCCGGGCGGGATCGCCTGCCGCCCGGCAGGCGCCGCAAGCCGCTCGGCACCGTGCGGCGGTAGGCAAAGGTGCACCCAGGGGGCCTACGGGATTCCCGTCTGCCGCCGCCCCCTGATTTTCTCGCGCAGGCTGCGGCACGCAACCAGGTCCAGCCTCAGTTCCTCGGGTGTCGGAACGGCATTCATCGACGGGGCGTGCCCGCCCGTGACCCGGTGGCACTTCTTGATGAGACGGGCGGCATCGTCGCACTCACCCCGGGAGATCCCCACCAACTTTTGCAGGCGGCCGGCATTGACCTGCTCGCTGAACCTCTCGACGACGCCGGCGAGCATCTCCTTCTCGACGATTCGCTCCACGACGGAGCGAAACAGCGTATAGGCGTCCCGCATCGCCGCGACGTCTTCTTCGTTCGGCTTGGCGTTCCAGTTGCCCGCGATCCTGCGCTGCCTCTCGCTCAGCGCGTCGAGGCATTTCGCTGGGTCCCGCAGGTCCCAGGCGAGCCCCACCCGGTGGCTGCCGGGCGCGTCGCCGGACCACTCGACCGTGAACAGTGCGGGTTCCTGCTCCGCGGCTCCGGCGGAGCGGCGGAGGTCCGCAAGGAAGACGACATCGTGGGTGAACACAATGACCTGCCGGCCCCTTGCCTCCTCTACAAGGCGCTCCGCCAGCTTCTCGCGGTGGGTATGGTCGAGCGAGGACACGGGATCGTCGAACACCAGAGCGGATTTGTGGGAGGCGAGCGCCAGTTCCGCGAGGAACGCCGCCAGCGCCGCGCAGCGCTTCTCACCCTCGCTGGCTATCCTCGCAATTCCGCTGCTCGGGACGCCCGAGAGGCGGAGCCCGAACCGGGTCACACCTTTCGTGCCCTGGACCGCGTCGAGCCGAACGTCAAGCGTCGCGAGGCCCAAGCTCCGCACCTCCTCTCGGAAGCGCTCCCGGTAAGCCGCCGTAACAAACGTTTCGGAAAGCTCGTTGCTCTTAACCGTGATCGCGGCGGTGTGGAAGCGTTCCGCGATGCCATCGAGCTCCCGGAGGGCCCCGTGGTGCCCGATCTGCGCGAGGACCCCGTCCCGGGCGCCCGACAGCCACTCACGCGCCAGCAACTCCTTGAGTTCCGCCTCAAGCTTCACGCGCGCTCCGGGATCGCTCGCCGCCTCCTGGGCGACAGCCCCGCGCTCAAGCGCTGCAACCGCGGCCGAAAGGTCCGGCTCCGGGGAAGCCGGCAGGGGAGCCGGGGCGGCCCAGGTGCGCGATTCCAGATTCTCACGGACCCGCCGTAGGCCTTCATCCACGCCGCTCGCAAACGCACTGAGGACCGCGAGTCGGGTGGGCGATAATGCGGAACTTTCCGCGGCAATCTCGGCTACCCCGGCGCTGAGCGGCGGGGCCGCCCGGTAGCGTCCCAGCAGGTCGGCAAGGGACCGCTCCGCCTCGGCCGAAATCTCCTGGCTCCTGTCCTTGAGGAATGCGTCAAACTCGGCGAAGCGCTCGAGGGCTGCTCCGCCGAGGCCCTGCTGGCACAGTACGCAGCGGGAGCCATCGATCGTCGGCGGGAACCCCTGCGACGGGAAGGCTTCGCGAACCGCGAACTCGCGCGCGGCTTCCCAGAGCCTTTTCCACAGGTCAGACCCCGTGCCGGAAAGAAAAGACCCGTCAAACGCCCCAGCGGCAAATTTCGCAGCGGCGTCTGCCGACTCCACCGCGTGCCTCAAGCAGCGCTCCGCGTCGGCCAGCGCCCCATCCGAAAGCAGTTCCGATGCGTGCCGGAGCCTGGCCAGGAACGCCTCCACGCGGCCCTGGGCGGCACGGGTCCCCTTGGCCGTTAGAAGCGGGTCCGATGCCAGCACCCCGCGCAGGGCCTGAATCCGGGACTGCTCTTTGGCGTCCAGCCGCGCGAGCGCATCGACTTCCGCCTCGTCCGTCCCGGCGTTCAGGCCCCGGACCAGCGCCCCAACCCTGGTGTCCGGTTCGCATCTCCATTCCGCGCGGGCGGCGTCCATTGCCGACCTCAGCTCTGCGGCCCGCCTTTCGAGACGCGAGCGAATGTCATCGCAGGCATTAGCGAGCTTGGGCAGGACGTCCAACCCGAACGGGGTAAACGCCGTCGCGTCGTCCCGGCCGACGTAGTGTTCGGCGCACTCAGCGTCAAAAACAAACACATTGGCGAGACGCGGGTCCCCGGGCAGGCCGTCGGTCCACGCGCACTGGGCCGGTGCGCCGCCGGCTTTGAAACCGATCGTCGCCGACGCCCGGGAGCCTCCGGGCGGGGCAGCGAAGGCGTTCGGCACGACGGGCCGCGAACCCCCGCGGGCCCGGCAAGCCCCCTTGATCACGCGCGCAAAGCCCGACTTCCCGGCGCCGTTCTCGCCGTAAATAACGACCAGCCCGCTCCCGGATCCAAGCGGCAGGACGGAACCGTCGGGAATCCGGTTCACATTGCGCAAATCCCGGAGCTCGACCAGGGAGACGGACTCCGCGGAGTCGGGCGCAGGCGGCAGGTGCGAATCGGACAGGGGCTGCGCTGTGAGAGGCGCCAGCCTAACCAAAGGGTTTTGGAGGCCGCCCGTCGCGATCCGCTCGAGCTCGTCCAGGTCGGCCGCGTCGAGCGACCCTTTCGTGACAATCCGCCTGAGCGCGTCGCGCTGCCATTTGGGGCGAGACTCGGACCATAAAAGAATTTCCTGAAGCGGCGACGACCGCTTCGGCCCCGCCCCCGCCGTTCCCATGGCTACCTGCACCGTGCGCCGCGCTCGCGGCGACAGGCGCCATTTTAGCCTAACGGCCGCCCGCCAGGGGACCCAGCTCCCCCGGGCACGCCGTCCCCCGTGCCACCCCTTGTGCAACGGCCCTCGCCCCGCCCGCTTTGGCGTCCACTGCGCGCCAGGGCTCACCGCAAGGCGTCGGGCGGTGCGCGCTCGGCGCAGCGGAGCGGGCGAGGCCGCCCGCGCCCCCAGGAGCGCCCCGCTTTTCCATCGCGTGGCGCCAGGGCGAGAGCCGGGCGCCTCGGGGCGGGCGGCGCCGGGGCCCTTGGCGCTCAGCGGTGCGTGCCGGTGCGGGCAGCGAAGGCGAACGAAGCCCGCCGACGGCGGAATAAGGAGCCTGAGCGCGCGCCCAACGACGCGATGCGGCGGTTATCGCCTTGCCGGTGTTCAGGCGGCGGAGATGATTTCGCCGGCATGACCCAAATGCTGCCGGAACCACTCCTGCGCCAACTGCGCCACCTGCTCCAGCGTCCCCGGTTCCTCGAACAAATGCGTCGCGCCGGGCACCACCACCAGATGCTTTTCCGCGTTCAGTTCCGCCAGCGCCTGGCGGTTTAGCTCCAGCACCTCGGGATCGTTCCCGCCCACGATCAGCAGCGTCGGCGCCACCACATGCGGCAGCGCCGCGGCGGCCAAATCCGGCCGCCCGCCGCGGCTGACCACCGCCTTCACCTCGGCCCGCTGCGTCGAAGCCACTAGCGCCGCCGCCACACCCGTCGAGGCTCCGAAGTAGCCAATATCCGCCTGCCCCCACGCCTGCCGCCGCACCCAGCCGGTTGCCGCCGCCAGCCGCCGCGCCAAACGCGGAATATCGAAGCGGTACTCCGCCGTCTCCCGGTCCCGCTGTTCTTCCTCCTCGGTCAGCAGATCCATCAGCACCGTGCCCAGCCCCGCCGCTTGCAGTTGCCGCGCCACCGCCTGATTGCGCGGACTGTGCCGCCCGCTGCCGCTGCCATGGGCGAACAGCACAATGCCCACCGCTCCGTCCGGCACGCCCACCACCGCCCGCAGTTCCGGCCCGTTGGGCAGCCGAATCTCCGTCTCCCGTGCGTCCATCGCCACCTCCCCAGCTTCCCGCCGCGATCTCCCAACCTGCTCCGCCTGAGCCGATCCCCTGGCCGGCGCCGGCTCGATTCAGGGCTCCATTTCCTCCAGCCCTCGAACCCCGGGGGCAGATTCCGGTTTCCGGTCTATCGCGCGGACCGGCAAGCCCCTACCCGGCCTTGGCCAACGCCTTCCAGCTCGCCGCCAAATACCGCCGCGCCTCCTCGTCGCTCACCTGCGGAAACTCCTGATACCATTCGCCGACCGCGTAGAACGGCTCCGGCGTCTCCAAGCAGATCATTTGATCCGCGTGCCGCGCCACCTCCCGGCAGGTCGCCGCCGCGCCCACGGGAACCGCCCCAATCACCCGTTCCGCCCCGGCCCTTTGGAGCGCCGCCACCGCTGCTCTCATCGTCGCGCCCGTGGCCAACCCGTCGTCCACCACCAGCGCCGTCCGCCGCCGGATATCCAAAGGCGGATGATTGCCGCGCAAAGCTTGGTCCAGCGCTTCCACGTGCTTGCGCTCGCGCGCGATCACCGGCGCCAAATCCTCCTCGCCCACCCCAAGCCGTTCCATCAGATCCCAATTGAGCGCCACCGCCCCGCCGCTGGCCACCGCCCCCAGTGCCAGTTCCGGCTCCTGCGGCAGCGACACCTTGCGCACCACCAAAATATCCAGCGGCAGCCGCAGCTCCCGCGCCACCTCCGCCGCCACCGGGATGCCCCCGCGCGGCAGCGCCAGCACCACCGCGCGTTCCTGAACTGATCCGCCGCGGACGCCCGGCGATGGTCCCGCTCCCGCCTGCGCCGCGGTACCCGCCGCGGCCAGCATCTCCGGCGGCAAAACCGCGCGCAGCCGCGCCGCCAGCCGCCGTCCCGCTTCCTCCCGATCCCGAAAGATCACGTCTTATTTTGATGCCCGGCCGCCGGCGAAAGGCAAGCGATTCCATCCGCCCACTGCGCGAATTCGGTCGGGGATAATCCCCCAAACCTCAGCGCGTCCCGCGCAATCACCCGCCGCCGCGGAAACAATGCTGAACAAACCTCCCGGTGCTAAGCTCCGGAAATGTGGGGTATGCCTCCGGCTTGCGTGCAGTCGCGCTCCGCGCGGCCGGGGCGGACAGGCGAGGACACCCACCCCACCACCTTCGCGGCGGCGGAGATACGCCCGCCGCCCAGGAGGGCGACGGTACGCAGGGCAGGAGCCCTACCCCACGAGGGCGGCAACCCCATTGCGGGCGAGCCGTCCGCGCCCCAAGAGGCGCGTGCGCAGCGGTGGGGTATGCCTCCGGCTTGCGTGCGGTCGCGCTCCGCTCGGCCGCGCCGCGCGCGCGGAACCGGCTCCAGCCGCCCGCGTAAGCAGAATGTCCCCGCCTTGGGTGGGGCTCGGGCCGGCGCCAACCAGTACACCGTGGGCTCTCACCCGCGGCCGCCCGCCCTCTGCCCTCGGCTTCCTCCCTGTGCCAGAATAAAAACCTTCGGCTTTCTTTCCGGTCCCATGCCCAACGACGACTCTGCCTCCCTCAAGCACCGCAGCCGCGGCCTCACCACTGGCCGCGACCGTGCCGGCGCCCGTTCCATGTTCAAAGCGGTCGGCTACACCGATGCCGATCTGGCCCGCCCACTGATCGGCGTGGCCAACACTTGGATCGAAACCATGCCCTGCAATTTCCACCTGCGGTCGCTGGCGGCCGAGGTGAAGAAGGGCATCCGCGAAGCCGGCGGCACTCCCATGGAGTTCAACACCATCGCCATCTCCGACGGTGAAACCATGGGCACCGAAGGCATGCGCGCCTCGCTGGTTAGCCGCGAGGTGATCGCCGATTCCATCGAGCTGGTCTGCCGCGGCCAAATGTTCGACGCCGTCATCGCCATCGTCGGCTGCGACAAGACCATCCCCGGCGCCGCCATGGCGCTGGCCCGCCTGGACCTGCCCGGCTTGGTGTTGTACGGAGGCACCATCGCCCCCGGCCGCTTCCAGGGACGCGACGTCACCATTCAAGACGTCTATGAAGGCATCGGTGCCAACGCCGCCGGCAAGATGAGCGATGCCGATCTAAAAGCCTTGGAGGACGTGGCCTGTCCCGGCGCCGGCGCCTGCGGCGGCCAGTACACCGCCAACACCATGTCCATGGCCATGGAGCTGCTGGGGCTCTCCCCCGCCGGCGCCAACGGCGTGCCCGCCTTGGCGGCGGAAAAATCCGCCGTCGCCCGGCAATGCGGCGCGCTGGTGATGGACGTGCTCCGCCGCGGCCTGCGTCCTTCGGCCATCCTCACCCGCCAGGCGCTGGAGAATGCCATCGCCGGCGTCGCCGCCAGCGGCGGTTCGACCAACGCCGTGCTGCATCTATTGGCCATCGCCCGCGAAACCGGCGTGGAACTGTCCCTGGCCGACTTCGACGCCATCAGCGCGCGCACCCCGCTGCTCTGCGACCTGATGCCCGCCGGCCGTTTCGCCGCCGCCGAGCTGCACCGCGCCGGCGGCGTCCCGGTCCTGTCCCAGCGCCTGCTGGCCGCGGGCAAATTGCACGGCGAAGCCATCACCGTCACCGGCCGCACTCTCGCCGCCGAAGCGGCCCAGGCCAAGGAAACCCCCGGCCAGGAAGTCATCCGCCCGCTGGCGAATCCCGTCAAGCCCACCGGCGGCATCGTCGTTCTGCGCGGCAACCTGGCCCCCGACGGCGCCGTGGTCAAGCTCAGCGGCCATGAGCGCGGCGCGCACCGCGGCCCCGCCCGCGTCTTTGAAAGCGAGGAAGCCGCCATGGCCGCCGTCACCGGCGGCCAGATCCGCCCCAACGACGTCGTCGTCATCCGCAATGAGGGCCCGGCCGGCGGTCCCGGCATGCGCGAAATGCTGGGCGTCACCGCCGCCATCGTCGGCGAGGGCCTGGGCGAAACCGTCGCCCTGCTCACCGATGGCCGCTTCAGCGGCGCCACCCGCGGCTTGATGGTCGGCCACGTCGCCCCGGAAGCCGCCCGCGGCGGCCCCATCGCCCTGCTGCGCGAAGGCGACACCGTCGCCATTGACGCCGCCCAGCGCTCCCTGCGCGTCGAACTCGACGACGCCGAGCTGGCCCGCCGCCGCGCCGCCTGGCAGCCCCGGCCCCCGGTCTACGCCGCCGGCGTCTTCGCCAAATACGCCGCCCTCGTCGCCTCCGCCGCCGAAGGCGCCATCACCCGCCCGCCGCGCTAGGCCCTAGCCCGCGTTCGTCGCCCGGTCCGGAACGGGGTGGTGCAACCGGCGCCGCCGCCCGACTGTGCCTGGAATGAGCGGGAGTGGGTGAGGATGAGGCGGAAAAGGTGAGACTGGGGACTCCGGGGCTCCGACAGCGGTAAGCCGTAGCGCGGGAGACGGGGGACGAGCACGGCAGCGGCCGTGGCTTCGCGACTGCCTTAGCGCCGAGGCGCCGTCCGCGGACCTTTGCTGGAGGCGCGCGAAGGGTCCTGTTCAATAATCGGGTTAGCATTTCATCCGGGGACATTTGAGCGACCGGGTTGCGGATTTACCCGCTCGCGTGGAAGGCGGACCGGCTAATGACAACCGCACGTGAGGAGATCAAGCTGGGTGGGATTGCGGTGCGCTTCCTGCTCGAAGGCAAATCGTCGGGAGGCTCGGTCGCGATGTTCGAGTTCGACGTCGCGGCTGGGGCGAAGGTGCCGATTGCGCACAGTCACGACGCTTACGAGGAAACCATCTACGGGCTGGAGGGCGTGCTGACCTTTACCGTTAACGGCCAGAAAATCGCCATCGGCCCTGGCGAAGTGCTTTGCATCCCGCGCGGAGCTGTCCACCGCTTCGACAATTTCGGCCCCGCCAACACGCAGTCGCTGGCGATTGTGACCCCCGGCGTTCTCGGCCCCGACTACTTCCGTGAAATCGCCGCGGTAGTGGCAGGGTCTTCTGGCGGGCCGCCGGATCCCGCTGCCATCGTCGCGGTGATGCGACGCCACGGGCTTACCCCGGCGCCATAAGCAGCGATTGCGTTGCGCGGGCCCCAGCCCCGCCTGCGGCGGGGCATCCCGCTTTTCCTGGCGCGGATCCCGGCGCACTCCGCGAATGGGGTTCCAGCGACCCATGCCCGCCAACGCTACAATCCAAAAGATGGCGGGCAAGCGGGGCAAACCGAAAGGCGGCAAAGGCCATAATCCGTCCGGCGATGCGCGGAACGCCGGAAGCGGCGCCGCCGCTGGGAACAGCGGCGCTGCCACCAATGAGCGCGGCGGCGGGCGTTCCGCCGCGCGTTCCACCGGGCAGGTGGGCGGGCAAGCCGGTGCGCAGGGGACCACGCCCAGCGAGCAGACCGAGCGCGGCGGAGAGCGGCCGCGGGGCGGCGGGCGATCCGCCGCCGCCGAGCACGAGGTCGAGCAGCTGCGCGCCGAAATTCGCCGCCACGAGGGCCTCTATTACCTGCTCGACCAGCCGGAGATCAGCGACGCCGACTTCGACGCGCTGATGGGCCGCCTCAAGGCGCTGGAAAGCGAACATCCCGAGCTGATCCGCCCCGATTCCCCCACCCAGCGCGTGGGCGGCGAGCCGCGCGAGGGCTTCCTCAAGGTGCGGCATTCGACGCCGATGATGAGCCTGGACAACGCCTACTCCGAGGCGGAGTTTCTGGACTTCGACCGGCGCGTGCGCGAAGGGCTGGAGGCGGCGGGCACGAAGGCCGGCGCGGCGGAGGGGGCGGCGGGGCGGAATCACGCGCTGACGAAGGAACCGGGAGCGCCGGCGGCGGCGGTCGGCTACGTCGCCGAACTGAAGCTGGACGGGCTGAGCCTGGCGCTGCATTACCGCGGCGGCCAACTGGTCCGCGCCATCACCCGCGGCGACGGCGAAACCGGCGAGGACGTCACCGCCAACGCCCGTACCATTCGCTCCATTCCCCTGGGCTTCGACGCCGCCGCGCTGCGTACCGCCGGCCTCGGCGCCGCCGGCGACTTCGAAGTCCGCGGCGAGGTGCTGATGCCCACCGCTTCCTTCGCCAAACTCAATGAGCGCCGCGCCGCCGAAAGCCTCAGCCTGTTCGCTAATCCCCGCAACGCCGCCGCCGGCAGCCTGCGCATGCTCGATCCGCGCGTGACCGCCTCCCGCCGCCTGGACTTCTTCGCCTACTACCTGCTGGTGGACGGCCGCCCGGCCGCGCCCACGCAAAAGGAAACCCTGGAGTGGCTGGCGCAGCTCGGCTTCCGCCATTCCGAATGGGCGTTCTGCCGGAACGCGGAGGCGGCGCTGGAGAAAATCCGCGCCTGGGAAGGCCGGCGGGAAAAGCTGGCCTATGAAACCGACGGCGTGGTGGTGAAGGTCAACGAGGTCGCCGACTGGCAGCGCCTCGGCGCCACCAGCAAATTTCCCCGCTGGGCCATCGCCTACAAATACGCCGCCCGGCAAGCGGTCACCGAGCTGCTGGGCATCGAGGTGCAGGTCGGCCGCACCGGCGCGCTAACGCCGGTCGCGGTGCTGAAGCCGGTCGCCGTCGGCGGCGTCACCGTCAGCCGCGCCACGCTGCACAACGAAGATGAGATCCGCCGCCTCGATGTCAAGATCGGCGACCGGGTCGCCTTGGAGCGCTCCGGGGATGTCATCCCCAAGGTCCTCCGCGTCGAGCGCCACGCCGCGCACGGCCAGGAGTTCACCATGCCCAGCCGCTGTCCGGTCTGCGGCGGCCACGTGGTGCGGGAGGAAGGCGAGGCCGCCTGGCGCTGCGTCAACCGCAACTGTCCGGCGCAGTTGAAGGAAAGCCTGCGCCACTTCGCCCACCGCGACGTGATGAACATCGAAGGCCTGGGCCCGGCGCTGCTGGACCAGTTGGTGGACAAGCTGGGGGTGCGCAACATCGCCGACATTTACGATTTGACCGCGCGGCGGGAGGAATTGGCCGGCCTGGAGCGCATGGCCGACAAATCCGCCGACAACGTCCTGGCGGAGATCGAGCGCAGCCGCGGGAACGAACTCTACCGCGTTATCTACGGCCTCGGCATCCGCTTCGTCGGCGAGCGCACGGCCAAGATTCTGGCGCGTCATTTCGGCGACATGGACGCCTTGGCTTCCGCCTCCGCCGCGGAGCTGGAACTGATCGAGGAAATCGGCCCGCGCATCGCCGAAGCCATCGTGGACTTTTTCGCCGAGCCCGCCAACCGGGAATTGATCGACCGGCTGCGCGCCGCCGGCCTGCGCTTCCATGAGGAGCTGTCCGCGCCGCGGCCGCGGCCCACCGTCGCGGGATTGAAGTTCGTGCTCACCGGCAGCTTGGAGCACCAGACGCGGGAGGAGGCGAAGGAAAAGATCGAAGCCGCCGGCGGGCGCGTCGCCGGATCGGTCAGCGCCAAAACCGATTACGTCGTCGCCGGCGCCGATCCCGGCTCCAAGCTGGATAAAGCCCGGCAATTGGGCGTGAAAGTGATCGGCGAAAGCGAACTGGAGGCCCTGCTGCGCGGGGAAGCGAATTAGGATCGAGGGCTTTGGTTGCAGCGCCGCCTCGCTCTGGGCAGTAGGATAGCCGTCCCGGCTGTCAAATCGAGTCGGTAGGCGCGGGCCCCGCCGCAGCGGGACAGCCGTTCCGGCCGTCCGTCACGCTGGGGCCCGTTCACTCCGCAGCCGGATAACTGACGCGCTCCCCGTCCACGCGGGCGAAGGGCGTCAACCGCGCGGGACGGCGCCGCCCGGGGCCGAGAATGTGCTCGACGGCGACGCCGCGGGCCAGCAGGGCGTCGGCGATGAGGGAGCGATGGCAGCGCCAGGGAACCGCCTCGGCGCAGATCACCGCAGTCATCGGTGCGGCGGCGCTGGGCGGCTCGCCGGCCAGCGCCAGCAGCTCCGCGATGCCGGCGGCGAACTCCGGCGTCTGCATGTAATCCGCGAAGCCGCGGAAGGACGCATTTTTCCAGCCGGTGTTGAGGGAATCCCGTCGCGCATGGCGCAGGCCGCCCAGCGCGGCCATGTGGACGTAGGTGATGCCCGCGGCGGCCAGCGCGGCGGGCATCACCTCCTGCCCGAACTGCGGATTGTGGCGCGAGCGCGGCACCGTGCGGACATCCACCAGGCGTCCCACGCCGTTGGCTGCGAGCAGAGCCAGGAAATCGTCCCACGGGCGGTTGGAATGTCCGATGGTGAGCAGGACCATAGCTAGCAGGACAATAGTCAGCAGGGCCATAGTCAGCAGGACCATAGTCAGCAGGACCATGGCAAATCGGCTGCGCCGCTGCACGCCGCCCGATCTTGGCATCGCCCCGTACGGGCAGTACGCTCGCGGGCTGCCGCCAGGGGTGCAATGCTCTACTCTAAGACCCTATACCGCTTTTGCCATGCCCCCGCCGTCCCAGCCCACCGCGCCCGCACCGCCCGCGGCGAACGCCGCCAAGATCGCCGCCTGGGCGCAGGCCATCCGCGGCGGCGACGCCCGCGCCTTGGCCCGCGGCCTCAGCTTGGTGGAAAGCGGCGGGCCGGCGGCCGAGGCGTTGCTGAAGGCGCTGTTTCCCCACAGCGGCGCCGCCGCCCTGATCGGCGTCACCGGCGCGCCCGGCGCGGGCAAGAGTACGCTGGTGGCGGAGCTGGCCGCCGCCTATCGCCTTGGGGGTGAAACCGTCGGCATTCTCGCCGTGGATCCCTCCAGCCCGTTCACGCATGGCGCCATTTTGGGCGACCGCATCCGCATGCAGCGCCATCACGCCGATCCCGGCGTCTTCATCCGCAGCATGGCCACGCGCGGCTGCTTGGGCGGGCTGGCCGCCGCCACCTCGGAAGCGGCGTGGATGCTGGACGCCGCGGGGCGGCGCCGCATCTTGATCGAAACCGTCGGCGTGGGCCAGGACGAAGTGGACATCGTCCAGCTCGCCGATGTCACGCTGCTGTTGCTGGTGCCCGGCATGGGCGATGAGGTGCAGGCGCTGAAAGCCGGCGTCATGGAAATCGCCGACATCTTCGTCATCAACAAGGCTGACCGCGGAGCGGAGCGGCTGGAGCAGGAACTGCGCGCCATCCTCGGCCTGGCGCACCGCGAGGATGGCTGGCGGCCGCCCATCATCCCCACCGTCGCCACCGAGGCCAAGGGCATCGCCGAGCTGCAAGCCGCCATCGGCGCCTATCTGGATTTTCTGGCCGCCGAGGGCCGCGGTGCGGCGCGCCGCCGCCGCCGCTGGCGGCAGCAGTTGGAACGGATGCTGCGCGACCGCGCCTATCAGACCTGGGTGGCGCCGCGCCTAGGCGTGGAAGATTGGGAGCGTCTGGCCGGAGAGATCGAAAGCCGCCGCCGCGATCCGTTCACCTTGGCGGAGGAGATTCTGCGCAGCCCCGCTGGCGCGCCGCCGCCCGCGGGCCGCGCCACCTAGCGACACGCTGCGGCCCGCGCGGCGCTTCGACGCCAACCGGGGGCGTTATCACCCGACGAGCGGGTTGCGGCAGCGCAGGGAGGCAAAGCGGCTGAAATCCCGGTCCGCGGTCCAAAGCTCGCGAACGCCATGCAGATGGCAGAGCGCCGCGATGTGGGCGTCATGCACCAGCGGTCCGGCGGCGCGGGATTCCGCCAGCGCCCGCTCCAGCGCGGCGTCATACCCGGGCGCCTCCGCCAGCAGGCGCAGGGCTGGCGAACGCCGCCAGGCGGCGAAGGCGGCCAAAGCCTGGGACATCGGCGTGGGCCGTTGAAATATGCGGGGCGAGGTGACGACCGCGAGAAATTCGTGGACGCAGGGCCAGGGCACTCCCCAGTCCTCGGCCCCTTCCGCCAGGGCGGTCAGCGCGGCCAGCGCGCGGCCATGCCAGGGACTATCCCCGCGCGAGGAGTAGACCAGCAGGTTGGTGTCGCAGGCGATCAACCGCCATGGCCCTCGTAAATCGCGGCGCGAACCTTTTCCCACGACGCGTCCTCGAACTCCGGCGTCACGCCGCCGCCGCTGAAAACCACCGGCCGCAGCTTGAACGGCCGGCGCGGACGCTCTTCAAGCCGGCGGCGCAGGCCTTGCTCGATCAGCTCCCGCAGGGTGATTTTCTCCGCCGCCGCGACCCGCTTCGCCTGCCGGAACAGCGCGTCGGGCAGCTCCACCGTGGTCTTCATATGGGTAACCATATCACTAAATATGGGTATATGGGTGACGTGGCGCGGCGGCGGGCCTAGGATGCGGTGGCAGCCGCGCGGCGGCCTAATGCGGCAGGCTGGCGGCGTAGAGATACCAGGCGGCGTGCGGCAGCCACTGCTCGGTCCAGCGCCAGTCGGTATCCTTGCCCGTGACGGTGTAACCGAGGTTGTAGGCGATGCCGTCCTCGCTGTGCAGGCCGGCGGTAATGCCGTTGACGATGGAGCCGGGGGCGCTGGTGTATTGCCAGGACCGGAAGAACATGTACGGCGCGCTGCCATGGCCGCTGCCGTTCAGCATGCAGGCGCCGTAGGGATTGCGGCCCAGGATCCAGTCCAGCTGGTCCCCAGCGTAGCGCTCCAGCGCGGCGTGGAACTTCCGGTCCTGGCGGAAGTAGGGCGCCGCCAGACGGGCCGCCGCGGCGAGCGATGCGAGGCGCGCGTTCTCCCCCTGCCACCAGGGTGCGGTGACGGTGTCGTGGGGAAAGAAGAATGCGGTGCGGATTTTGCCGTGCCCGCCCATCTGCACCAACTGGCGCGCATAGCCGAAGGGATTGTTGACTTGGTGCGTGACCCACAGCTCGAACTGGAGGGAGCGGCGCACGGCGGCCAGCGCGCGGCGGCGATTCGCCGGGCGGGCGATGGCTGCGTATTGCAATAGGCTGACCACGGGCAGCCCGGCATCCACGGGATGGAAGAACGGCCGCGGGCCGGAGGCGACCTGCCAATAGTTGCGGTAGGGACCGCGGGTGATCAGCCGCGCCTCCATGGCGCCGGCCCAATGATCGGCGGCGGCAAGATAGGCCGCCTGATGCGTGGCGCGGTAGAGTTCCGTGGCGGCCAGCAGGGCGGAGTAGTCGTCCAGCAGATTCGGCGGCCCGCCGTTCATCGCCCGGTTGTGCGTTTGCAGAAAATGAAACGCCGACTCCGCCGCGCGGCGGTAGCGGGCGGGAGAAAAATGCCCGTCCGGGGGCATGGTGCTGGCCAGGGCCAAGGCGGCGACGGCCATGCCGCCGCCGGCGCGAAAGCTGATTTGGTACTGATAGGGCAGCGGCGCGGGATGGGCCAGCACGCCGCCGGCGCTGGTGGGTTTGGTCTTGATCGCGGGGCGGTAGGCGGGGTTGTCCATGCGCCGGTCGCGGGCCCATTTGTGCACGCCCGGCGCGCTGATGCCGGGAACGAAGGATTCGCCGGGGCGCTGCGCCCGCACCAAAAAGTCGGCGCCGTACAAGCCTTCATCCAGCAAGCGGCGCTCGTACTGGGTGAAGTTGGGATTATGGCGGGCTTGCAGCAAGCGATAGGTGGCCAGCAGGCTCCAAGTGGTGAGGGGAACGGGCTGAACGTCGAAGACGTTGGTGAAGCCCAGTTCGGAGAGATGAATGCCGTAATCGCCAGTGGCGTCGTACCAGCCGCCGCGCAGATTCAAGAAATGTCCGGGATGCGCCGGATCGGGGATGTGCCCATCGGCGCGGTTGAAGTCGCCGCTGGCGCGCTGGCCCTTGAAGTAATAGATGACGTTGGAAATGGTATTGCGCTTCAGAACATCATGTTGGATGGCGAAGGGGCAGGACTGGGCCAAATGCCCGCCGTGGCCGACGCGCAGAATGTAATGGCCCGTTTGCCGCTCGGCCGAGAAGTTGGCCCGCCAAAACAGCCAGGGCCGATGGCGGCCGGAGGGCAGGCGCTGGCGCCAATCGAAGACTTGCCCGGCGGGCTGAAGGCGGCCGCGCAGAACGACCGCGCCGGTGGCGGCGTTGATGAGGACGAAGCGGCGGGGATGGTCGCCGGGATTGCCTTCGATGATGCCCACCTTGCGCGCGCCGGGCGTATACCCGACTTGATTGACCAGCACGCGCAGGAGGGGCGCGGGGTTCGCCGCGCGCGCCCGCGGCGGCGCGGCGAAAGCGAGGAACACGCTGGCGGCGGCGAGGGGACGAAGGGTGCGAAAGCGCATGGGATTTTCTTCGGGCGCGACGGGTGAGTATATACCGGCCCAGCGGGGACCGGCGTTGCAACGAAGAAAGTGGGATGGGCATCCTCTCCGGTCGCGGTTTTCGGCAGCTGAGGACGGCTACCCTACTGGCGCGCTCGCAGCGAAGAACGTGGGATGGGCGTCCTCGCCTGTCCGCCTTTTGCCCGTGCGGGGTTGGCAGCCGGGACGGCAGCTTCGCTGGACAGCCGAGGACGGCTACCCTACTGGCGCGCTCGCAACGAAGACCCTACGATCTCCGCTGCTAGCCGACGCGCGGGAGCGTGGCGTGTTCCAGTTGTTCCAGCATTGCGGCGATCTGCTGGCCCTGGCCGCTGCCGGGCAGGACAGGGGCGAACAGATCGCCGAGCCGGGCCAGGCGGCGGCGGAGATTGCGGATGGTGAACTGGGTGGGATCAAGGCCCGGCTTGACCTCCGGCCAGCGCAGCGGCGTGGAGACCGGTGCGCCCGGCTGCGGGCGCGGGGAATAAGGCGGCGGCACGGTCTTGCCGCGGGCGTTTTGCCGCCAATCGAGAAACACGCGGTCGCTGGGACGGCGGGACAGCGCCCATTCGCCGGTGGTGATGTCCGGCAGCCGGGCGGCGGCGTGGCGAAACAAAATCTCCGCGAAGCGGGCGCTTTGCGCGAAGGTGTGGCCGGGCGCCAGGGGCATGAAGAGGTGCATGCCGGTGGCGCCGCTGGTTTTGGGCAGCGCCATGATGCCGGCGGCATCGCAGATGCGGCCCAGCTCCCGCGCCACGCGCACCACGCGCTCGAAGCCGGCGCGCGGGCCGGGGTCCAGATCCAGGAGGATGAAATCGGGCTCGGCGGGCGACTGCACGCGGCTCATCCATGCGTTGTGGTCAATGCAGCCGAGGTTGACCAGATACAGCAGCGTGGCCCGGTCATTGCACAGAACGAAGTTGATGCGGCGGCGTTCGCCCTCGGCGCGGATCGCCTGCGTCCGCACCCAGGCGGGCATCCGCCTGCCGGCTTCTTTTTGGAAGAAATAGCTGCCGCCGATGCCGTCGGGAAAGCGCTTCAGCGTGTAGGGACGGTCGAGCAGATGGGGCAGCAGGAATTCGCCGACGTCGTGCGTGTAATCCAACAGGTCGCGCTTGGCCAGCGCCGGCGCGCCGGGCTGCGCCGGGAAATAGATTTTGCCGAGATTGCTGAGCGGCACCGCGGCGCCGTCCACGTCGAGCACCCCGCCGGCCGCGCCGGGCGGCAGCGGCAGCGGGCCCAGCAACTGGCGGCCAGCCTGTCGGCGCAGGGCGGCGTCGCGGAGCCGATCGGTAGCGCCGCGCCAATCCGCGCGACGGACCACGGGCTTGGCGGCTTCCCGCCGATGGGCTTTCCGCGTGGCGGTCTTCCGGACTGGCGCGCGAGCGCGGTGCATTTATTTCCCTCCCGTGGCGACTCCGGCGCCCGCCGCGGCGGGCAGGCCCTTGGCCATCACGATGACCGGCAGCGTCAGGCCGCCTCCGATGGGGATCTCCAGCCGCTCCACGTCCGTATATCCGGCGCGGCGGTAGAGCGGCGCGCCAGTCAACGTTGCGCCCATTTCCAGCCGGCGGAAGCCGGCGGCGGCCGCGGCGGCTTCGGCGGCGCGGAGCAGCGCCCCGCCCAGACCCTGCCGCGCCCAACGCGGATGGACGAAGATGGCGCGGATCTTGGCGGCGTCGGTGGCGGGATCCAGCCAGCCATCGTCGCGTACGGCGTGCAAATCGCCGCCGCAAAGGGTTTTGCGCCGGCCCCAGCCGCCGCAACCGGCCAATGCGGAGGCGTTGCCGCCGGCGGTCGCGGCGGCGGCAACCGGCGTTGCGGCGGCGCCGGTGGCTTGCTCCCCGGGAATGGTCGCCACAAAATACGTTCCGTCGGCGATGAGCCGCGTGTCCACGGTGAAGGCGGTTTCCAGCGCCCGCTCGCGCTGCTCGGGGCTGTACTCGGGGCAACTGAGGCCGCGCACGGAGGCGGCGATCAGCGCGGCGATGGCGGGAATGTCTTGCTCCTGCGCCACGCGCAAGCGCCACGGCGACGGTGTCGGCTGCACGTGCGAACCTCCTGCGGCCATTTTCGCATCGTTGCCCCTGCGTGCCATCGCCGCGCAAGTGGGGTAGGGCTCCCGCGCTGCGTGCGCACGCGTGTTCCGACGGCGTCCCGCCAGCGGCGGGACCGTCGCCCTCCGGGCGGCTTAAGCGACAGCCGTCCCAACTGTGCCCCGACCTCCATCGCGCCGTCGGCCCTGGGGGCGCGCGCCGTCGGCCCTGGGGGCGCGCGCCGCCGGCCCTGGGGGCGCGGGCCGTCGGCCCGCAATTCAGCTAATGCGGACAGGCCGTCCGCGCCCCCGGAAAACCCTGTGGCCGCGGATGGCCGTCCTCGGCCCATGATCGTTCGCCCCCAGCGAATGCACCGCCGCCCCGCAGTCCCTCCCACTCGTGGCGCAGGGCTCCTGCCCTGCGTGCGCACGCGTGTTCCGACGGCGTCCCGCCAGCGGCGGCGCCGTCGCCCTCCGGGCGGCGGAGCGGCGCGGCCAGCGCCGGACCGCCTCCCCCGCCTTATTCCCAAACTGGGAAGCGCGAAAGCGGCCATTGGTGGAATTGCAGCTGCGCCTGCCGACGCCGGCGGCAAGACTACCGATATGCGGCGATCGCGGCTGAACCCCGTGCGGCGGCAAACCGTCGCCTTCGCCCGCCCCTGGTGGGCGCGTCTGCGGGAGCGCTGCGGGCAGGTCCTGGCGCGGACGATCCGGCTCCTGCGCGGGCGCGCCACGCCGCCGCCGGCCGAGGCCGCCCACCGCCGCGTCGGGCGGCGCGGCGAGGAATGCGCCCGGGCGTTTCTGGAGCGGCAGGGCTATCGCATCATCGCCGCCAACCTGCGGCAGCAATTCGCCGGGCGGCGCTGGGCGGAGATGGACCTAATCGCCTGGCAGGGCCGGACGCTGGTGTTCGTGGAGGTGAAGACGCGGACGCGCCGCCAGCCGGGCTTCGCCGCCGAGCAGGCGGTGCACCGCGGCAAACGCCGCCGCCTGATCGCCGGCGCCAAAAACTACCTGCGCCTGCGCGGCTGGCGCTGCGCCTATCGCTTCGACGTGGTCTCCGTCTACGGTCCCGACCAGCCCCGGCCGGAGGTCGAACTCCTGCGCGACGCCTTCCATTGATCGCCGCAGCCCCCAGCCCCTCCGCGGGCGGGCGATCCGCTTCACGGTGGGGCGCGCGTAGTCGCCGCGACGAATACGTATCAGCTAGCGTTGGCCCTTCAAAGCCAGGAGCTCCCTGCTGATTGTCTTCGTCACCTCCCAGAACATCACGGCGTCGTCGTGCGACAGAGCGATGTTGTGCGAGCGTTCCTTCTCTGGGTGAACGTAGTTGCGATAGTCCCGCAGGATGATGGCCACGTCTTTTGCCGTGTCGGAGATCCATCCAAGCTCGTGGCCGACATCGATGTACGGCCCCAACGTCCACCTCCGCAGGTCCAGAGCCTTCGCCGTCTTCGGGTCGATTGGCACCGTTGCGGCCTTAAAGAGCTTTGCTTTGTCGGACAGCATATTTGCGCGGGCCACCAGGAGCGCCTCTAGCAACCCGCCCATCATCACCGTTGCTGCGAGAGGTGCATCCGCATCGATGCAGCGCAGACACTCATTCCACCGGCGCTCCAGGATGGCCCTCATCGCCGGATCTTGCACCAGCGCACCAAATGCGGGCGCCGCCTCGCTGGTCGGCGTCCGGACCGTTGAAATTAAGAGGTGCGACCGGCCAGCGAGGAGGTGTTCTTTCGCTGCCCGTAAAGCAGCGAGGTAGGTGCCCTTCGAAGACTGCTTGTCGGCTGCATTCAGGATGCGTCTGTAGGGACCGTCAATCTCTTCGAGGACCGCCTGAGGCAGCGACTGAGCTACGAGCGAGCGCCCTCCCTTGAACCAACCGAGCGCCGTCGCCCGGAGGAGCTGGCGGTGCTCGGCGGCCCGAACCTGCCGTCCCCTGGTCCGGTTTAGCGCCTTTCGGGCCCGCTCAACCCCGCGAACGAGTTCGTCGAGCTCGGCGTACGGTTCGCGCAACGCTGCTTGTCCCCTTGCGGCCGTTAATTTTTCTTGCCCGCCCGCTCTGGCCTGCCGCGTCAGGATTCGCGGGGAGCGTCATGGCGACTAGGTTCTCGCCGACGCTGTTGATACAGAACTCGCCTCGCGTGGCTCCGTCAAGATATCCAACCTTCTTCGCGTTATTCAGCGTCACCCTGGGGTCCGCTAGGCGTTTCCGCCCGGCAAGTCTGGCCGCCTCCTGCAGCGCCTCGCCATTGATCGATTCGCGCCGCTCCGCAAGAGGGGCCTCGAAACGGTAAAAATACGCAACGGTCGCCGCAAATTGGACGTCGCTCCTCGGCAGCTTGCCAGCCACGAACGTTTTTATGTCGGGCGACGAAGCCGGTGGCCGCTGGGCAGCCGCCGGCGTCGCGGTCGCGCTAGCAGGGGCCGGCGAGCCAAGGGCCGCGCCGAGCCCCCCGGCAATGAAGGCAAGGATACGCTCCCTGCGCTCCGGCGGCACGTCCTTGAGCCGTTCAAAAACAGCCTTCGCCGTGTCGAAGTCCTCGAGCTCCAACTGCTCCGCCATCCCGTGACCTGCTTTCCGCCCGACTGCCGCATCCCCGCGCCGGCCCTTGCTGCGGCCTCACCCGCGCAATTGCGCGGGGAGGCCGTGCGCCGATTCGGTGACTACCGGATTATCTCGTGGGATTCGCGTTGTTAGCAAGATGCTTAGGCATCCCGCCGTGGCCGCCTCTCCGACGGACAAAGCGCCGGTCAAGGCCATGCCCCGCGAGTGCCGCCTCTGGCCGCCCGGCCCGTGCTATTGTCAACGGCGCGGGGCGGTGGTGAGGCGCCCGCGCCGGAGGCGACTGGGATGCTGGTGACGACGACGGAAAATGTGCCGGGATATCGGGTGACGCAGGTCAAGGGGCAGATTTTCGGCGTGGTGGTGCGGAGCCGCAGTTTGGTGGGCAACGTCAGCGCGGCGCTGCGTTCGCTGGGCGGCGGCGAGATCACCGAATACACCCGGCTGGTCGAGGACACGCGGCGGCATGCGCTGGACCGCATGATCGAAAACGCGCGGCTGGTCGGGGCGAACGCGGTGGTGATGATGCGCTTCGATTCCTCGGAGATGGGCCAGACGATGACCGAGGTGGTGGCCTACGGAACGGCGGTGGTGTTGGACCCCGCGCCGCCGGCGTAGGCCGGCGGCGCTGCTGTCTGCTCGGAGACGAGCCGCGCCGCGCGGCG
>DAHVCP010000066.1 GCA_027314025.1 Acidobacteriota bacterium | reverse complement strand
CGGGTGTTCGCGCCGCCGGCCGCGCCCGCCATCGCCACGACGCTGCGGGCGCCGGCCAGCCCCGCGCGCCAGACCGCCGCCTTCGCGCCCGCGCCGCTGCTCCCAGCCGACCCAGGGCCGGCCCCGCGCGCGGCCGTCGAGTTCACCGCGCCGGGCGACGACTTCGTCCCCGTGGAATCACCCTTGGCGGCGGTCGCGGCGCCGTTGACCGTCCGCGGCGCTGCCGTGCTGGTGGATACCGCCTGCGCCATCCTGGCGGCCGCCGGCTTTTCCTTGGGCGTCCACGCCACCGCGCGGATGGCCGGCGGAAGCGTTCCAGCCCAACTGGGGTGGCTGCTTGCCGCCGCCTGCGGCGTAATTGCGTTTGCCGCGTTGCAATGGCTGTGTCTCTCCCGGCGACTCCCCACCCCAGGCATGCGTACGTGGGGCTTGACGCTGCGCCAGGCCAACGGCCAGACCGCAACGCCCTCCCAATGGCGCCAACGCGCCGCGGCCAGCCTGCTCTCCCTCGGCGCCCTCGGCCTGGGTTATTTTTGGGTGTATCTGGATGAAGGCCGGCTCTCCTGGCACGATCGCATCTCCGGCACTGCGCTAGCGGCACGCCCCCGCGACCCGCGGGGCTGACCCCGACCAATTCCCCCGGGCCTCAGGTCCCACCAAGGAGTGGTCCGCCTTCGGGGGCTTGGCGGCGCGCGCCGACCCAGCCTACAAATGGCCATGGCCGCCGCGATCGCCCCCGCTCCCTCCCCGGGTTCGGCGTTACCGATACCCCGGCCCGAACGAGGCCTAAGCGCCATCATTGCCAGCAAGCACCGGGCTCGCTGGCTGATCGCAACGGTGGAATCCCTGCTGGCGCAGTCGCAGTTGCCAAGCCAAATCATCATCGTGGACCAATCCGCCGTTCCCGACGCGCGCGCGGCGGTTTGCGCCCGCGCCGCCCGGTTTCCGCGCCTGCGGCTGGATTATGTGCATGACCCGGCGATCAATGGAGGCGCGGCGGCGCGCAATCGCGGCATGGAGCTGGCCGACGGCGCGATTTGGCTGTTTTTGGACGATGACGTCCAACTGGAACCGGAGTTTATCGCGGCTCTATGGGCCGGCTACCGTTGGCTGCCCCAGGCCACCGGCATATCCGGCATCATCACCAACTACACCACGCCGCCCTGGACGATGCGCCTATGGACGCGGCTATTTTGCCTCGGTCCGTTCGCCGATGACCGGCAGCCGATCTACTGGCGCGCCGCCGCGCTGCGCCATGCACCGCCCCTCGCCGTCTCCCGCCTGGGCGCCGGCTTGATGAGTTTTCGGGCCTCCGCGCTGGCCGCGCTGCGTTTCGATCCGCGGCTGACCGGCGCCTCCCTGGGAGAAGATGTGGACCTTTGCTTTCGCCTCCCGGCGGGCAGCACCCTCTTCATCCAGCCCGCCGCCCGTCTCCAGCACCTGCGGGCTCCGCACGCGGCTACCCGGCCCCATCCCCTAACGGAAGCGGCGCAGGCCGCATGGTATTTGCATCTGGCGCATCCCCGCCGCCATCCCGGCCAGCGGTGGATGTTTGCCTGGCTCAACGCCGGCTTCCTGCTCGCCGCCGGCGCCGCCAGCCTGCGCCGCGGGTCCACCCGCCCCTGGCGCGCCTGGTGGCGGGGCGTCGCCTTCGCGCGCGGCATCCTCGCGCGATAGGCGCTGCTGGTTCCCGCTCCGATCCCAGCCCCTCCCAGCGCCGCATTCGCGGCGATTCCAGCACAGCCGCAGGTCTGGGCGCCGCATCCAACTGGGCCAGACGCCATCGTCTTGCCCGGAGCCGCCTTGCGCCATTTGGTTTCCAGTCCGTCTCCGCCCGATTTTCCCACCCGGCCGGCGCCAACCTTGACCGTCATTATTCCGACCAAGGGCCGTCCGGGGGCCTTGAGCCGAACGTTGGCCACACTCTTGGCACAAACGCGCCCGGCGGAACAGCTCATCATCGTGGACCAAAGCCCCATTTGCTCGCGCCGCGAATGCCGGCAACTGCATGCGGCCGCATCGCGCCCGCCGCAGTGGCTTTACTTGCACGAGCCAGCTCTCAGCGGCGGCGCCGCCGCCCGCAATCGCGCCATGGCCTTGGCCCGGGGAGACATTTGGCTGTTTTTGGACGATGACGTGGAACTCGACCGGGATTTCGTCGCCGCCCTGCTGGCCGCCTATCAGTGCCAAGCCGGCGCCATCGGCATGGCCGGTCTGATTACGAATTATCCCGCTCCCACTTGGCGCCGCCGCGGCTGGGATGCGCTGTTTCGCCGCGGCCTGTTCCGGGATGACCGCCAGCCGCTGTATTGGCGCGCCGCCCGACTCCGTTCGCCCGCCCCACTGCCGGTCAGCCGCTTTAGCGGCAGCGCCATGAGCTTTCGCGCCGCCGCTATCGGCGGCCTTCGTTTTGACCATCGCCTGACCGGCGTTTCCAATGGCGAGGACGTCGGATTTTGCCTCGCCCTCACCGGCGGACGCCCAGGTCTTTTTGTTGCGCCCTGCGCCCGCTTCCGCCACCTCCGCGACCCCGCCGGCCGCAGCCGTGAGCATTGGGTCCACCAGACCGCGCGCGACGCCTGGTTTCTGTTCCTGAGCCGGCGCTCAGCCGCGCAGGAACGCACCGAGCGCATTCATCTCGCCTGGCTGGAGTGTGGCTTGGCGTTGGGTGCGGGGCTGAGTGCCGCGCGCCATCGTTCCTGGTCCCCGCTGCGCGCCCTAGCCAGCGGCAAGCGCGAGGCGAGGGAGATTATCCGCCGCGCTCCCGCCGCCGCGATTCCCGGCTGATGTCCCTGATGCCGCCTCTCGTGGACCCTGCTGCGGCGCCGGCGCCCCGCCGTCTCGCCTTTGACGGCGTCGTCTTCCTTTCCCCGTTCGCCTGGCGGGGCTGCTGGCAGACACCCCACTATCTCGCCCAAGCGCTCGCGGAGTTGGGCTCGCCTCCGGGCCTGCTGATCACCCCCAGGCCCCGCGTCCAGCCCGGAGCGTGGCGCGCCCTCGAGCCGCCGCCGGCGGCCCATCAGCCCAATCGCCTAACGTTGTGGACGCTGCCGAACTGGGACCACCGCACCTTGCGGCGCTGGAGCGTGGAGTGGGCCGCCCGCCAAGTCAACGCGGCGGCGCGCCGCCACGGATTCCGCCAACCGCTGCTCTGGGTGTTTTATGCCAAGGGCTGTTCCCGCTTGGTGCGCCGCCTGGGCTGGCCGTACGTCTACCATTGTCTGGATCATTTTGAATTTGGCGATCCTGCCGAGCAGCGGGAATTGGCGCATGGCGCGGTCGCGGTATTCGCCGCCAGCCCGCTCCTACAGCGGGAGTTTGCCGCCGGTGGCATCGGCGCGCATTGGCTGCCCAACGGGGTGGCCATACCATGGTTCTCTGCGCCCTCCCCGCCACCTCCCCGGCCCGCCCGGACCCGCCACCGGATAGGCTTTGCGGGCACGGTGAATCGCCATCTGGATTACGCCTTGTTGCTGGCCATCGCGCGGCAACTGCCCGCCTGCGATCTGGTTCTGCTCGGCCCTGCCTTTACGGCGGGAATGAGCCGGCCGCAGTCCCGGTTGTGGCGGGACCTGCGGCGCCAAGGGAACGTTCACCGCATCGGCTTTCGCCCTGCTTGGCGGCTCGCGGGGTATATCCGCGAATGGGATGTGGCCGTAATTCCCAACCTAACCAACCGCTGGAGCCAGTGCGCCAACCCGCTGAAGCTGTGGCAATACTTGGCTCTTGGCAAGCCGGTCGTGGCCATGTCCACTCCCAGCCTGGCGCCGCATTCGGACGTCTGCTACCTCGCCGGCTCCACGCAGGAGTTCGTGGCGCACATCCAGACGGCGTTGGCGGAATCGCAATCCGCGACCGGGAGACTAGGCGGCGCCCTGGCGCAACGCCGCATCGCCCGGGCCGGCGCCTTTGCCTGGCCGCGCATTTTGGCCCAGGCCCTGGCTTGCCTGCAACCCACCGGCGGCCCGACGCGGCTGCCGCCCGGCCCGGGGCCGGCCGCTCACCAGGCGACGCGCGACGCCGCGGTTTTCGTACCTACTGCGTCGCGTGCAACAGATCCACTTGGATCGCCTGATTCGCCTGCTCCGCCGCGGTCATGAAGTCGCCGTAATTGGCCGTTTCGCCACCCGTCGGATAACCCCATTGGTCCTTCCCCGCGGCGATGACGTCCTCCTTGCCATCGTAGGCGTTGTCCAGAAACGTCACCAGGCCCCAGTTGGCCTTTTCGCCCGAGGAATCACTCCAGGCCCACCACTTGTCGCCGATGAAGTTGTGGCTGCCGGCCAGCTTTCCCACCGCTGAACTGCCCGCCCAATTCCACAGCTGGGCGGTGATCTGCGCGTAGGCGGCGCCGCGCGCCTGCTGCGTCGCCAAATCGCCGCTGTGCGAGTAGCCGGAAAGGTCGGAGTCTGGATTCGCCGTAATGCCCGTCCAGGCCACCAGGGGCTTGTCGCCGGCGTGCTCCAGGGTGAAGTCGTAGACCGCCTGGCTGGCGGCGCTGGCCTGGATGACGTCGCAGTATTTGCCGGCGGCCGCCAGCACCTGCGCCCGCGAGACGCCGTTCCAGCTATTCATGCTCGCCGGTCCAAAGACCAACTGATGAGGCCGGGATTTGCGGATGGCGGCGGTGGCGACGGAAAAATATTGATCCGCGTATTCGCCCAGGAAGTTGTTGATGTCCGCTTGCATCGCCGCCGTCTCGCCCTGGAGCGTGACGTCGTTGCCCACCCAACTGTGCCGCCCATCCTCGTCCAGCAGACCGGTGCCGCTGCCGAACCCGCCGGCATCGCCGAAGGTGGTGTAGTTGGAGCCCCAGGCGGCGTTCAGCGCCGCGATGGTCTGGTATTTCTTTTGCAGATAGCTGGCCAGCGCGTATTTGCTGTACACCTTGGTGTCGCTGTAGGTTTTACCGTATTTGCTGTTGGCAGTCTGCTGGAAATTCGTGCACAGCACCATCCAGCCGATATTGGGCGCGGCTTGTCCGCTGGGCGACGTCGGCAAGTCCGGTCCGGCACCAAAGCCCCACAGGCCGTCCAGGTCTCCCGCCGCCGTGCCCACAATCCACGGATTGTCCGCGAGTGAGGACGGCGATTGCGCCGCCAGCATCGCATTGGCATAGGTGGCGAAATTCGGATCAAAGACGTCCGGCAAGCGGTCGCCGGCGTAGCCGTGGTAGTTGCTATCCAGCCCATGCATCAGATCCTTGATCGGCTGCGGGGCCAGATTGTTTTGATCCACGATCGCGTAATAGGCCGGCTTGATCATCAAAACGGCCGGGATCGGCGACACGTCGGGGCTGGAATATTCCGCTGCGACGTTGAAGCCCCATGCCTTCAGCCGCTTCGCCGCTTGCGAACCCCAAGTTTGCCAACTGCCATAGCGCGACAAGATTTGCGCGGCATCCGGCGAGCCGGATTGGCTGACGAAAAAGACGCCTAACAGCCAAAACGGATGGCCCGAAGGATCCACCATAAGCCATCGCGACCCCACCTTTGTGACGCGGAAATAGCCCGTGCCGCCGCCGGAGACGGTCACCGCCGCCAGACCACCATACTGATCCAGCACGGGCGTGGAAGTACTTCCTGAGCCGGAGCCCGACCCCGAGCTGGATGACGCGGCAACGCTGATGGTCACGGCGCCGCTGGCGGTCGCGCCCTTGGCATCGGTCACCTGCGCGGTAAAACCGGCCGTGGCTGCCTGTTGCGGCGTCCCAGTCACCGCGCCGCCGGCCCCAAGGCTCAATCCGCTGGGCAAGCTTCCGTTCGTGATGGTCCAGGTATACGGCGCGTGCCCACCGCTTGCCGCCAAACGGGCGGTGTACGCCGTACCGGCGGTGCCCGCGGGCAATGCCGTGGTGGAAACGGCTAGAGCTCCCACGGAATTGCCGCCCCCGGAAAATTTAGCGGCGCCGCTGCCGCCGCCACCACAGGCGGCTAAACCCACCGCCATCAGAGCACAAAAAGGGAACACCACGAGATGCCGACGCGACACTATGCCTACCTCCAGGGGTGTCCGCGCCGCTCACGCGAACTGCTGCCGTCCGTCCCGCGCCGACTCGATGGCGCGGGCTTGACTGCGCTGCGTAATGGGCAAGACTACTTTCGGAGTAGCGTGCCCGGCATCCTGGCAAACCCCTAGGAGGTACTCGCAATTTGCCTCATCCCGCGCGGCGACTTCACCGTCCCGTCCCGGGCGGTCCCGGGCCGGCGCCCCCGGCGGCATCGCGAACGCGGCCGGACGGCGGCGCGTGGCGCTGCCCGCGCTCGCGGCGTAATCGTTGCGGCAGCCGGCGTCCCGAGCTGGTCAAACCCCGCCGCCATCGGCCGAATCCCATTGCGCGTGGACGCGCCGGTAATCAGGCCTTCGCAGCGCCGGGCCGGGCGCGACACTGCGGTCGCCGCGCTTTTGTCGTTTCGCTGCTTGTGGTTGGTGCTGCTGGTTGCCAGCCTGGCCGCGACGGCAATGTGCTGGCGGCAAACGCAAGCGCGCCTGCGCGAAGCGGCCGACGTGACCACGCCGGGTTCGGTGATGGTGCGGACCGCGCTATGGGCGCGCGCCTCGGGCAAGATCTATCGCCGACTCGACGCGCCGCCCTATACCCCCGCGGTGTACGGGCCGTTGTATTACCTCGTCCTGGTCGGGCTGTCGTTCCTCACCGGGGCGCATTTCGCCGGCCTTTTGCTCGCCAGCCGCTTATTCACCCTGGCCTGTTACGCCGGCCTGGCGTTGATCCTCTGGCGGTGGGCCCGCCGCTTGGGATTGCCGCCGCCGCTCGCCGTCTTGGCGCCGCTTTTCGCCCTTGGCCAAATCGCGTTTCTCAACTGGAACGTCACCACCCGCCCCGACGTGCCGGCGGTGCTGGCCTCCGCCGCCGCGGTCTACGCCGCGACGGTGGCCGGCGCGCCGAATGGGCGCCGCTGGGCCGCGCCCATCGCCGCCGGCCTGCTGGCGGGCGCGGCGGTGATGTTGAAGCAGACGGCATTGGCCGCGCCGGCGGCGATCGCGCTGTGGCTGGCGCTGCATCGCTGGTGGCCGGCATTGGCGGCCTTCGCCGCCGCCGCGGCGGCGATACCGGCATCCCTGCTCGGCGTCCTGGCGCTGCGCGGCGAGCAGCTCCGGGACTTGGTGCTGCTGCATGATCCCTATAGCGGATGGCGCAGCGCCGTGGGCATTCTGCTCCGCAAGATCGAACAGTACGGGCCGGATGCGCTATGGATCGCCTTGGCGCTGCTTGGCGCCGCCGCCGCGGCCCGGGCGGTCAGCGCCCGCCGCGGACCCAGGCCGCGGGGCTGGGAGTTGCTGATCCTTTACTTCTTTCTGGCGTGGGCGTGGGGATTGCTGACGCTGGGCCGCAACAGCGGCGGCGCGGGCAATTACCTCCTGGAGGGCTGGGCGGTCACCGCCCTGCTCGCCGCCGCCGGCGTGGCCGCGCTGCGCCCCATCTGGACGCTGACCCCCGCCGCCGCACGCAGTCTGGTGATTCTGTGGGCGGCCGTCGCCAATATCGCCGGGCTGATGGCCTGGCATTATCGCGCCAGCGTGCCCCTCCCGGACCAGGCGCCGCTGGCGCAGGTGTTGCGCGGCCGGCGCGTGCTCACCGACATTCCCTACCTGGGCGTGCAAAGCCGCGACCCTGCCTATCTGGACCCGTATTTGCTGCATACGCTCGAACTCGCGGGGCTGTGGAGTTCCCGCCACCTGGCGGCGCAGATCACCGCGCGGCGTTTCGGCTTGGTGGTGCTGGACATCAGCGGCGGGCGGGCCAACACCCGCTTCCGCGGACTGACCCGTTATGACCGCCGCACCATCGCCGCGCTGCGCCAAGCCTACCTTCCCTATTGCGTACGCGGCGTCTCTCCGCAACGCGGCGCGGCGGCGGTCTTCCTGCCGGCCGGACGGCGCCCGCCGGCCGGCTTGGCGGGGGCCCTGCGCGGCGCCGATTGCCGGCCGGCGCGAACCGCCATCCCCTTCTTTCCCGCCGCGCCGTAAAATCAAAGACGGCATGCAAGTGACCGTCAACGGCGAGGCGCGCGAAACCGCCCCCAACCTCAGCCTGCTGGAGTTGCTGCGCGAACTGGGCCTGCCGAGCGAGCGGCTGGCGGTGGAGCGCAATCGCCAACTGGTCCCGCGCCGCGAATGGCAGAGCACGCGGCTCGCCGCGAACGACCAGATCGAGATCGTCCACTTCGTGGGTGGGGGCTAAAGCCCGGCAGCGCGCGGATTTGACTTCCCGCACGTCCACCCTCAATAATCATGGGTTCCGCTCCGCTCTTTCGCCGATGTCAACCACCGCCACCACGCCCGTCCCCAGCGGCACCTTCGCCCGTCACAGTTATTTTTGGCGCCGGCTGCATTCGCTGACCGGCATCGTTCCGCTGGGCGCCTTCCTGGTCGAGCATTTCGCCTCCAACGGCGCTGTCCTCAGCCGCACGCCGGTGGAAAGCTACGGCAATACGGTCAAGTTCCTCAACTCCCTGCCCTATGTGCTGGTGTTGGAGATTCTGCTGATCTGGGCGCCGCTGGCCTTCCACGGCATCTACGGCCTGTGGATCGCCCGCGAAGCCACGCCCAACAACCGCCGCTACGGTTGGTTGGGCAACTGGGGCTATTTGTTCCAGCGCATCACCGGCGCGATCGTGCTGGTCTTCATCGTCTGGCATGTCTGGACGTCCCGCTTCGCCGGCGTCAGCCTGCCCGACCATCCCTTCCTCTCGTATTCCAAGATGGCGGCGCAGATGCTGAACCCGTGGATCCTGGCGTGGTTCCTGGTCGGCATCACCCTGGTCAGCTATCACTTCTCCTACGGGCTGTACCTGTTCGCCGCCAAATGGGGCATCACCGTCAGCCCCGGGGCGCGCCGCAACTGGGGCTGGATCTGCCTCATCATCGGCCTCGGCTTCACCTATGCCGGCGTCGCCTCGGCTTTGGCCTTCCGCGGCATTCACATCTACCCGATGCGCTAGCCCGCCGCACTCCCATGCCCAATTCTTCTCCCCATCTATTGATCGTCGGCGGCGGCCTGGCCGGCCTGTCCGCGGCGCTCCACGCCGCCGAGCGCGGCGCCCGCATCTCGCTGTTCTCAGTCGTTCCGGTGAAGCGCTCGCATTCGGTCTGCGCCCAAGGAGGCATCAACGCCGCCAAGAACCTGAAGGGCGAGGGCGACTCGCCCTGGATCCATTTCGACGACACCATCTTCGGCGGCGACTTCCTGGCCAATCAGCCGCTAGTGAAGCGGATGTGCGAAGCGGCGCCGGGCATCATTGACCTGCTGGACCGCATGGGCGTGCCCTTCAACCGCACCCCGGAGGGGCTGCTGGACTTCCGCCGCTTCGGCGGTACGCTGCATCACCGCACGGCGTTCGCCGGCGCCACCACCGGCCAGCAACTGCTATACGCGCTGGACGAGCAGGTGCGGCGGCATGAAGCCTCCGGGCAGGTGGAGAAATTCGAACACTGGGAGTTCCTGTCCGCGGTGCTGGATGACAACGGCGTGTGCCGTGGAATCTGCGCCATGGACCTGCGCTCGATGGAGGTGCGGACCTTCGCCGCCGACGCCGTCATCATCGCCACCGGCGGCATCGGCGCCATCTTCGGGAAAAGCACCAACTCCATCGCCTGCACCGGCAGCGCCCAGTCCGCCCTGTACCAGCAGGGCGCCGATTACGCCAACGGCGAGTTCATCCAGGTGCATCCCACGGCGATTCCCGGCGAGGACAAGCTGCGGCTGATGTCGGAGTCCGCCCGCGGGGAAGGCGGCCGCGTCTGGGTGCCGAAGGACGGCAAGCCGTGGTACTTCCTCGAGGAGTGGTATCCCAAGTACGGCAACCTGGTGCCGCGAGACGTCGCGACGCGGGCGATCCACAAGGTGGTGTACGAGCTGGGCCTGGGCCTGGACGGGCAGCCGGCGGTATATCTGGACCTCACCCATATCCCCGCCCACGAACTGGACATAAAATTGGGCGGCATCCTCGAGATCTACGAGAAGTTCGTCGGCGACGATCCGCGCAAAGTGCCGATGAAGGTGTTTCCGGCCATGCATTACACCATGGGCGGATTGTGGGTGGACAACGAACACCAAGCCACCAACATCCCCGGTCTGTTCGCCTGCGGCGAGTGCGAATACCAATATCACGGCGCCAACCGCCTGGGCGCCAACAGCCTGGTTTCCTGCATCTTCGGCGGCGCGATCGCCGGTCCGACGGCGGTGGAATACGCCCGCGCTAGCACGGCGGCGGGATCGCCGCGGCCGTTCGAGCAGGAAAAGCTCCGCCAGGAGGAGATCAACGCCCGGCTCTTCGCCTCGGAAGGCAGCGAAAACCCGTTCGTGATCTGGAAAGAGCTGGGCCGCACCATGACCGAGCACTGCACGGTCATCCGCGTGAACGACAATCTGCGCCGCGCGGACGCCAAGTTGCAGGAGCTGCTGGAGCGGTACCGCAAGCTGGGACTGCGGGACAAGACGCGCTGGGCCAACCCGGCGTTCTTCTTCACCCGCCAGCTTTACAACATGCTGCAACTGGCGCGCGTCATCTGCCTTGGCGCCCTGGCCCGCGATGAAAGCCGCGGCGCCCATTACAAACCCGCGTTCGCCGAGCGCGACGACGCCAACTGGCTGAAGACCACGCTGGCCAGCTTCGCGCCCGACGCCGATGAACCGCGCCTGCGGTACCAGCCGGTGGACATTTCGCTGCTGCCGCCGCGCCCGCGCAAATACTAGCCGCCATCATGCCCGCCAACACCGTCCGCCTGCGCATCAAGCGCCAAGCCGGCCCGCAAGCGCCGCCGGTTTGGGAAGAGTTCGAGATTCCCTACCGCCCGCACATGAACGTGATCGTCGCCCTGCGCGACATCGCCGAAAACCCGGTGACCCGCGACGGGCGCCCCACCAGCACCATCGCCTACGAGGCCAACTGCCTGGAGGAGGTCTGCGGCGCCTGCGCCATGGTCATCAACGGAAGGGCGCGGCAGGCCTGCACCGCGCTGGTGGACCGGCTGGAACAGCCCATCAGCCTGGAGCCGCTGCACCGCTTCCCGATGATTCGCGACCTCCAGGTGGATCGCTCCAAGCTGTTCAACGATCTGCGCCGCGTCAAGGCCTGGGTGCCGATTGACGGGACCTATGCGCTCGGCTCCGGGCCGCGGCAGTCGCCGCAGGACCAGGAGCAAGCCTATCCGTTGTCGCGGTGCATTTCCTGCGGCAACTGCCTGGAGGTCTGCCCGCAATACAACACCCGGACCGACTACGTGGGTGCGGCGGTGATCAACCAGGTGCGGCTGTTCAACCTCCATCCCACCGGCAAGATGCACCGCGCCGCCCGCCTGGACGCGCTGACCGGCCCCGGCGGCATTCAAGAATGCGGCTACGCGGAAAACTGCGTCAAGGCCTGCCCCAAGGACATCCCGCTCACCGACTCGATCGCGGCGGTGAACCGGCAGATGGTCGGCCATCTTTGGGGCAAGGCGCTGGGGCGCTAAGCGGCGAGGCTGGTCGCCAGCCAATCGTAGAGCAGAACGACCATGACCAACGCCACGGCCGGCGCAAAGAGCCAGGCGTAGGATTCCAGCACATAGAGCTTCAGCAGGCCCGCCAGCATGGCGCCCCAGCTGGCGGTAGGGGGCGCCGCGCCCAGCCCCAAAAACCCCAGGGCCACCTCGGCCAAAATGAACTGCGGCGCCAGCAGCGCCGCCTGGGTCAGGGCGACCGAATAGGTTTCCGGCCAGATGTGGCGCCGCAGCACATACCAGCGGGAGCCGCCGAAGCCACGGGCCGAGCGCACGTAGTCGCGCTCGCGGGCGGACCGCCCGTGCCCGCGTGCTCTTGCCGCAGCCCGAGGGACCGAGCAGCCCGACGGCTCCGCCTGGTTGCAGCGCCAAATCCACCCGCGGAGCGCGGGCGTCCGGCCGTAGCAGACGTCCAAGCCGCGAACCGCCAGCAGCGGAGGCGCGGCCGCGGCAGCGGGCCCGATCCACGCCGGCGCGCAGGGGGCGGAGCGGGCCGGCGACCCCGCGCGGGCCGCGCCCGCCCACGGCGCCATGCCCTAGCTCTCCTTTTGCGCCAGCAGGCGGGAGGCGCCGCGCCGCACCGCATCCGGCACATTGTGGTTGAGCATCAAGCGCCGCAGGTCGTTGGGGAACAGATGCTTGCAGAGCTGGAGCGCCAGGTCGGTGGGGGTGCGGGAGTTATTCACCAGGTTGCGAATGATGTTCAGCGACCGCAGCCAGCGGCGGCTGCCGCCGATTTCGCGCAGCACGTTCTCATCCACGTTACGCATGGCGGCAATCAACTCCACATCGTGCTCCGTCAGGCGCGGCGATGCCAAGACGCCGCGCTGCACGACGCGGCTGGCGTCGCGGATCAGGATCATCCGTTCCTCGCGCGAACCAAACGCCGCGCAACGGACGCGCTCCTGAACCGACATCACCGCCAGGCGCTGCAAAATGCTTCGCGCCTCCCTCTGCTCGCCTTGCACGGTGGCCAACTCCGCCCGCTCGTCCTCGGAGGCTTCCACCAAGACGAAGCCGCCATCCGCCTCCGTTGCCTCGGGCGGCGGCGCCGCCGCGCCCAGGCAAAAGAAATCGCGGATCGGCTGCGGACACTCCGGCATCGCCAAGACCCGCGCGATCTCCGCCGCGGGAATCTGGTCCAAAGTGGCGCGCGCCGTCGCCGCGGCCTCGCCGTCGCGCCCCGCCAAATAGACCAGCACCAACAAGCGATCCGGAAACCCCAGCGTCAGCCGCCCCAGCGCCGCTTGCCGCAGGAGGTCAGCAGGGAGCTTCCCGGCCAGCATCAACTCCGTCAGCCGGTGACCGGCATGAAAGGCCGCGGCTTCGGGCACGGCGCTCACGCCCGCCCGCCCCCGGTTCCGGGCGCGGCGGGCGGGGACGAGCGGCGCGTACCGGACGCGGTTCCCGTGCCCGGCGCGGTCGGGGCGGCGCCCGCGGCAGGCGTGGCGGGCGCGATCGGCCCGCCGCCCGTCCCCGCGCCGGATTTCGCCGGCCCCGGCGTCGCCGCCGGTTTGCCGCCGGCGGCGGGCAAGGAGCGGACGCTCCCCGGCGGATAACGCCACAGCACGATGGCGCCGGCTGCGCCGAGAGCCGGCTGCGCCTGGCCGTTCACGCTGACCTGGGTGGCGCCGGCATTGCCGGTGATCAGATCCACGGGCGGCGCCAGCGAATAGCTCAATTGCTGTCCGGGCGCCAACGTGGCGACGGTCACGGTATTGCCGCCGGAGGTGAGCTTGACCCACGCCGACGCCGACGCCGTCACCACAATCCGCACCGGAACCGAAGCCGCCGGCACGGTCGCCGCCAGGGGAGGCGCGCCCGCGTTGGAGGCGGAGCTGGCCGGCAGCGCCGCATTGGAGTTGGCGGCCGGCGGCTGGCTCTGGGCCACCGTTCCCGTTGCCGCATGCGCCACGGGCTGGGATGCCCGGAGCGGGCGCGTGGCGGTTTTGCCGGCGCCGGTGCGGCGCGCGGCGCGCTGCGGCGTGGCGGGCGGTTGCGGAGCGCTCCGCGTGGAACCGGCGGTGGCGCCGGTGACGGCGGGCTGGGTCGTCCTTGCGACCGTGCCGCCTGCCGGATGCGATGCGGAACGGTCCAGACCCCAATAGGCAACAACACCGATGATCGCCAGGGCCGCGACCATACCCAGCCAGCCCCGGCGCTTGCCACCTGCCCCCGCTCGCCGGCTGGAGAGCGCGGCCGGCGGCGGCGAGGTCTCAGGCTCGGCCAGGGCCAGGTATTCCGCCACCACCTTCTCGGCGTCCAATCCGACCTGGCGCGCGTAGGCGCGCAGAAAGGCGCGAGGAAAGATGCCGCCGGGCAAGCGCTGGAACTGTCCGGATTCGATCGCCAGCAGATAATCCTTGCGGATCTTGGTGGCGGCGGTAATCTCCTCCAGCGTCCGGCCACGGTTCTCCCGCGCCCGGGCCAGACCCGCGCCGAAATCCGCCAGTCGTCCCGCGATGCTCTGATTCTATGCCGCCGCCGCGCGCGGCCGCGACGGTTTCTCGCCGCCGTAACCGCCTGGTCACCTGTCCCTGCGCCTAGGCCGCAGGGCGCGCGGTTGCCGCTATACTGGCCGCAACTCGATTGAATATGCGGTCCGACGCCATCGCCAACCCGCTGGTCACCGACGGCGCTCCCGGAGCGGAGCATGCCGGCGAGATCGCCGCGAGTCTGACCAGCTGCCTGGAGTTGGAGCCGCTGCTGGACCGGCTGAACGGGCTGGCGCGGCAGCACGCCCAAGCGCTGGCGAGTTGCGTGTTGCTGGTGGAATCGGAGCGGGGTGTTTTGCGCTGCGCCGCGGTCACCGGCGCCGGTTGTGAAGACTTGGCGGAGCGGGAAACGGCGCTCGCGCGCCTGTCCAATGCGATGCTGGTGGAGGCGCCGGACCTGGGCAACCCCCATGCGACGCTGACCACGCAGCCGCTGGAGACTTCCCTGTTGCCGCTACTCGACTGCCATCCGCCCACGCCCGCCGGCAGCCTGCTGGCGCTGGCCTTGCGGCGGGAAGGCCGGCTCTTGGCGGTGGTGGAATTGATCTTCGCCGCCCCCCCCAACGCCATCGCTGGGGCGCGGCCGGCGCTGGCCGCGGTGGCGCGTTTCGGCGCCATCGGCCTGCAAAACGCCATCGAGCTGCGCAGCCTGCGGCAGCTGTCCATCAGCGACGACTGCACGGGATTGTTCAACACGCGCTATCTCTACCAGGTGCTGGAAACCGAGATCCGGCGCAGCGAGCGCTTCGGTTACTCCTTCTCCTTCCTGTTTCTCGATCTGGATCATTTCAAGCTGGTCAACGACCAGCACGGCCACCTGATCGGCAGCCAGGTGCTGCGGGAATTCGGCGCGCTGCTGCAAGCGCAGGTGCGGCGCATTGACTGGGTCTTCCGCTACGGCGGCGACGAATTCGCCATCTTGCTGCCGCAGACCGGCAAGCCCAACGCCCGCGTGGTGGCCCAGCGCCTGCTGGAAACGGTGCGGCAGCACTCCTTCATCCGCGCCCAGCGGCTGAACCTGCACATCACCGCCAGCCTGGGCTTGGCCGCCTATCCCGACGACGCCACGCAGCCGGTGCAGCTGGTGCGCCGCGCGGACGAGATGATGTACCAGATCAAGAACACCACGCGCGACGACCTCGCCGTCGCCGGCTGAGGACTCCGGAATCTACGGCTTCCCGCCGCGGGCGGCGGGCGCGGCGGGCTGGTAGTGCAGGTGGCAAATGGCCACGGCCAGCGCGTCGGAGGCGTCGAGCGGAATTTTGCCGCCGTCCCACGCCAGCAGGCGGCGCACCATTTCCCGCACCTGCTCCTTCCCTGCCCGGCCATAGCCGGTGAGGGCGCTCTTCACCGCCAGCGGCGTGTACTCCGCCACCGCGAGCCCCTGCGCCGCCGCCGCCTGCATCGCCACCCCGCGGACATGGCCGAGCTTCAGCGCGGAGCGGGCGTTCTCGCCATGGAAAATGTCCTCGATCGCCACGCACTCCGGGCGATGTTCCTGGATGATGGCGGTAATGCCGGCGTGAATGCGGTGCAGGCGCAGGGGAAAGGACTCGCCCGGAGCGGCGCGCAGCACCTGATAGGCCAGCACCACATGGCGGCGGCCGTCGCTGGCGACCATGCCCAGTCCGGTGGCCTGCCCGCCGCAGTCAATGCCCAAGACCCGCATCGCCTTCCGAGTCTACCGCGGCGCGGAGGGCGCATCATGGGCGAGGCGCGGGCACGGCGGCCGGAGAGAGGCGGGGCGAAGGCCAGGAGACTGACTCGCCACCTGACCGTCAGGCCAGTTTCGCCCGGCCTTACGTCCGGTTCGTCATACTCCGTACCGCGGACTACAGTCACTTCCCCGCCGCTTCCGCCGATGCGCCGCCGCGCCTGCCCCACGCTCGCCGCCGTCCTGCTGCTCGCCCTCTGTCCCGGGCGTTGGGCGGCGCCGCGTTTCGGCGGGGATTTGGTCGCCGCGCTGCACTCGGATCCCAAGACGCTGAATCCGGTCACGGCGCTGGACCTGCCGTCGCAGACGGTGATCGGACTGATCAACGGCGACCTGATTCACACCAACCGGTACACGCAACAGATCGAGCCGGCGCTGGCCACCCGCTGGACGGTGCGCGACGGGGGGCGGCGCTATATTCTGCACCTGCGGCGGGGCGTAGGTCGCGCTGCGGCGAATCCAGGCGCGGGTCGAGATAAACCTGGAAACTGAACACCACGTCCGCGGCGGACAGGCCTCACGAACGGCCCTAGGCGTGGCCGTGCGGCCATGGACGAACGGCGCGGCGGCTGCCGCCGGAGCGCGGCGCGGCCCCGGCCACCCGCAGCACCACCGGCCCCAGGCGGGAAGCACCGGACGGCGGCGCCAGGCGAGAACGCAGCGGCGGCTGCGCGGCGGCGCGGCCGCCCAGCGGCAACTCCGCGGCCGGCGTCATCTCCGCGGCC
>DAHVCP010000065.1 GCA_027314025.1 Acidobacteriota bacterium | reverse complement strand
CGCCGCGGCAGCGGCTGCCGCCGCCATCGCCGGCGCTCCGGCGGGCCCATCCTCGCCCGCCGCGACCGCCGCGGCGGCCCCCGTTGCGCCTCGCAGCCGCCGGCGCCAACGCTCCCGCATTCCCTCGATCCATCCGTCATCCAGCAGCAAAACCCCCAGCGCCAGCATGATCCAGTTGATGAAGGCGTAATTCGCCGTCAACGCCAATCCCACCTGAAATACCGTGCTCACCACGAACAGCCCCAGCCGCAGCCGCCGCGTCGTGAACAGCAGCCACGCCAGGCCCAGCTCCAGCACCAGCGTGGCCAGCGCCATCGCCGCCTGAAAACCGTGCGGCAAATGCTGGCAAAAATAGCCAATCCAGGTGGGGAGCGGGTTGTTTTGGTAGTACTGATCCAGCGCCGTCAGGTGGCGCCACTCCGGATCTCCGCCCAGCCACTTCGCCAGCCCGGATTCGAAGTAAATGCGGAACCACAGCCATTGCAGCAGGAACACGCTCGCCGGCGTCGGCGGCTCCTCCCGCCCCAACCCCGGCCGCCGCCCGGCGGGAGCCAAAAACAACGCGATCAGCCCCGCGGCCAGCAGCATCCCGTCGGATTGGTAATTGGAGAAGTCCCGCGCCGCCGCCACGAAGGACAAGTACAGCACCTCCGCCGCCCCCACCGCCGCCCGCGGCCAGCGGTTCAGCGTCAGCAGCGCCGATGCCGCCAGCCCCGCCCAAGCCAGCGCTTGCACCGCCGCATGCCCGTTCCCCAGCCACAGCAGCGTGGGCGCCAGCCAAAACCGGCTCAGCCCGAAGTGGGCCGCCGCCGCGCGCAGATAGTCGCGCGCCGGCAGCAGCCCCCGCGGTCCAATCAGGCCGTTGATTTGGAAGAGCAGGGAAAGGAACGCGGAAAAAAAGATCAGCCCCAGCCCGCGGAGAACGATCCACCGCGGCCATACGTGGCTGCTTGCCCCCGCCGTTTCCGGCGCCAGCCACCGCTCCGCGCCCCAGCGTCGCGGGCCCCTGGGATTCCGCGGCTTCATCGCGCCGCCGGCCGCCGCCGGCCGCGGCGGCGCTCCGCTCGCGGGGGCCGCGCCGGATTACTGGTTGAGTCCGTGCGTGCCGATCTTGGCCAGCAACGTCTTATACGAAACGCCCAGCCGCTCCGCCGCCTTGCTCTTATTCCACTTGCATTCTTGCAGCGTCCGCAACAGCAGCGTGCCTTCGGCGATGCGCGCCGCCCGGTCGGAAACCTCTCCCAGCGTCCCTTCCCAATGGAACCCCTCCGGCAGGCCCAGCTCCGCGGCATGCGGCAGCGTGGCGCTGCGCCGCGGCTGGATTTGCAGATGCTCCGCCGTGATTTCCTCGCCATCGGCTAAGATTACGGCCCGCTCGATGGCATTTTGCAACTCCCGCACGTTGCCCGGCCAGTGATAGGCCACCATCGCCTGCTTCGCCGCCGCTCCCAGCCGCAGCACCGGCCGCTGCAATTCCCGGCAAAACTGCAGCACGAAGACGTTGGCCAGGGCCAGCACGTCCTCGCCCCGTTCCCGCAAGGGCGGAATGGTGATGGGAAACGCCGCCAGGCGGAAATACAAATCCTCGCGAAATTGCTTGTCGGCGACCGCCTGTTGCAGATCGCGGTTGGTGGCGGTGATGATGCGGACGTCCACCTGAATCGTCTGCACGCCGCCCACGCGCTCGAATTGCCGCTCCTCCAAGACGCGCAGAATCTTCGCTTGGATCGCCGGCGGAATCTCCCCGATCTCATCCAAAAAAATCGTCCCGCGGTGCGCCAGCTCGAACTTCCCCAGCTTGCGCGCCGTCGCCCCGGTGAACGATCCCTTCTCATGTCCGAACAGCTCGGTCTCCACCAGCGTCTCCGGAATCGCCGCGCAGTTGATGGCCACGAACGGCTGCTGCGCCCGCGGGCTGAGGTGGTGAATGGCCCGCGCGAACAATTCCTTGCCCGTGCCGCTTTCGCCCAGCAGCAGCGCCGTGGTCCCCGTGCCCGCGATGCGTTGCAGCGCCGCCGCCGCATGGCGCATGCTTTCGTGCTCGCCGATGATCCGCGGAAATCCGTAGCGCGCGGCGAACTCCGCTTTCAGCAGGATGTTTTCCCGCAGCAGCTGCACCTGGCTGATGGCCCGCCGCAACAGCAGCGTCAAGTGCGCCAAATCCAGCGGCTTTTGAATGAAGTCGTAAGCCCCTTCCTTCATCGCCCGCACCGCTTCCTCGATCGAGCCGTACGCCGTCATGATGATCACCGGCGTGTGCGGCGCGTGCTCCTGCACTCCGCGCAGCACCTCCAGCCCGCTCCCTCCCGGCAGCTTCAAATCCGTCAGCACCGCCGCGAATTGATGGCGCCGCAGTTGTTGCGCCGCCGCCGCCACGTCGCCGGCGTCGCTCACCTCGAAACCTTCATTGCCGAGGGCGGTTTTCAGCATCAGGCGGAGGTCGTGCTTGTCCTCCACCACCAGAATGGGTTCATGAGGCACTGAGCCGAATGTAGCAGATTCACCCTCCGCCGCTGCGCCTCCCGCCGCGGTGATATGCTGGCCCGGAGTTCAGTCCCGCGTCCGCCGCCGCGCGCCTCCCCTTCCCAAGCGTTCTGCTGCCGCGGTGCCTTACGGCCAACCCTCACCCATGCCCGAACGTATTCCCGCACCGACCGTCGTTCCCGCCGCCGGCTCCAAGCCCAAGCGCATCGAGGAATTCTTTGGCCGCGTCAACAGCGGCGGCAGCGCCGTCAGCATCGCCCGCATGGTCAGTCCCGCCGGCTGGGTCGAGCCGGGGCAGACCCCCGAGTTTGACGAATACACCGTCGTCTTACGCGGTGTCTTGCAGGTGGAAAGTGCCGCCGGTTGTTGGCGGATCGCGGCCGGCCAGGCTATCCTGGCCCGCCGCGGCGAATGGATCCGCTACAGCACCCCCGACGCCGAAGGAGCGGAATACATCGCGGTATGCATTCCGGCGTTTGCCCCCGCCTCTGTCCATCGCGACGCGGAATAACCGGCTCCCTCGCGCGAATCGCACCGTTTGCACCAGGGGCAAAGTCGGCGCGAACCGGCCGCGACATTCCGCGGGGCGGCCCGGGCGGCGCGACTCAGAGTAACGCCCATTAACGTTCTGGAGTCAACTCACCTGGGGGGTTGACAAGCTCGACATATTTCGTCAATCGTAGTGCAATTTGGTCCACACGGAGGATGGTGTATGTGTGGAAGCGCAGTTGCACCCGATTGGCGTCAGGGCTTGAGTCGCCGCAAGCGCCAGATCATGGAGGCGATGTGCCATGGCCTGGCCCGCAAGGAGATCGCCGCCCATTTGGGCATTTCTCCCGAGACAATCAAGCAGCATACCCAAGAGCTCTATCAGCTGGCCGGTGTTCATTCCGGCAAGGAGCTTCTGGCGCAGCTCATGGATTTCCGCTGGCCGCAGCCATTTGCTGGGCTGCTGGCCGCCATGAGCCGTGGGGACCTGCACCAGGCGGTGCTGGCCAAGGCCGGCGAATTGTTGCCCGCCGCCCGCCCTCGCCTAGTCGCGATGCCGGACCTGGAAGAACCGGTTCGCCAAGCTGTCAGCCGGGGCGAATGCTGGGTTGGGCATGGCGGGTCCGGCGAGGTCTTCTATGTCCCCTGCTGGCTGCCGCCCGACTATGTGGCGCTCGCCGTCAGCGCTCCCGTGTTACCGGCCGGCGCTCTCATTGAGCAAATGCAACTGCTGGGCATGGTGGCGCAAGCTCGCGCCGCTTGGTTGCCGTCCGCCGATTCGGCGACGCCAAACCCGCAGCCGAAGTTGCCACCGGCGAAGTTCGCGGCCTCGGGTCCGCCGTTGCCGGCGCCGGCCGCCCGCACCCCTAACGCGGTGCGCCGCCCCGCGCCACGCCGCGCTCGCGCCGTCCATCGGCGGGCGCGACTAAACTGAGAAGCGATGCCCGCCTCGCCGCCCGCCGCCGCTCCGGCGCCTGCTGTCCTGCGGGCCCGCCTCGCCGCCATTCTCGCCCCGCTGGCCGCGCCGGAACCGCCGTTCGCCGCCTACGCCGCCGCCGCGCGGCAGCTGGAGCGTGAGATCGCCCCTCATGCCGCCGCCGCTGGCCTGCGCCCCGTCCGCGCCTTCCTGGCCCGCTCCGTCACCGTTGAACCTTGGTTGCCGTTCCTCCGCGTCGAGGCCGTCCGCGCCGGTTTTTGGCTGGCAACCACCGTCGGCGGCTACGGCAGTTTCATAGACGAACTGATGAATCCCCATGGCGCGTTACACTCCGCCGCGCCGGATGTAGTGTTGTTTTTGTCCGACCGCGAGGATGTCGCCGGCCATCTCCGCGCGCTCTGCGCCGCCGGTGATGGCTCGGCCGTGGTCCGAGAAGCCGAATCCGCCGCCCAGGGCCTGGAGGACCTGCTCACCGCCTGCCGCCGCTATTCGCCCCGCGCCCGCTTGCTGGTCCAGGGCTTGGTGCTGCCTCCGGAACCCGCGCTGGGCGCCGTCGCCGACGCCAACCAGGGCTACGGCGAGGCCTGGGCCGTGAACCAGCTCAACCACCGCCTGGCCGCCGTCTGCCGCCGCCTCGGTGACGCCGTTTTCTTCGACCAGGACGCCCTCGCCGCCGCCCACGGCCGCGCCACCTGGCGCGAGGAGCGCATGTTCCGCTTCAGCCGGGTGGCCGTCGCCGCCCCGCGATTTCCCGCCTACGCCGCCGCCCTGGTCCGCTGCCTCCGGGCCTTGTATTTCCCGCCGCGCAAGGTGCTGTGCACCGACCTGGATAACGTCCTCTGGGGCGGCATTCTGGGGGAGGATCTCGCCGCCGGCATCGCTACCGGCGCCGCCTTTCCCGGCAATTGCTACCGCGAATACCAGTTGCAGCTCCGTCATCTCGCCGCCCGCGGCGTTCTGCTGGCGATCGTCAGCAAAAACAATGAAGCCGACGTGCGTGAAGCCTTCGCCCGACGCCGCGCCGACCTGGCCCTCGGGCTGGAGGATTTTTGCGCCGTGAAGGTCGGTTGGGAGGACAAGGCCGCCTCCCTGCGCGCCCTCGCCGCCGAGTTGTCCCTCGGCCTGGACAGTTTTGTCTTCGTGGACGATTCCCCCGTGGAATGCGAAGCCGTCCGCCGCCAATTGCCCGAGGTGCTGGTCCTGCAAGCTCCCGCCGCCGAGCCGTGGCGGCTGGCCCCAATGCTCGCCGCCTGTCCCGCCTTCGACACCTTGGCGATCACCGCGGAGGACCGCCACCGCGGCCAGGACTACCAAGCCCAATCCCGCCGCGCCGCCCTCCAGCAATCGGCCGCCAGCCGCGAGGATTTTCTGGCCTCCTTGCAAATGGTCTGCGAGATCGTTCCCGCCGCCGACGCTCCCATGGCCCGCGCCGTCCAGTTGACGCAAAAGACCAACCAGTTCAACCTCACCACCCGCCGTTACGCCGCGGCCGAGATCGAGCGCTTGGCCCAATCCCCGGGGGGCATCGCCCTGGCCATTCGCCTTCGCGACCGCTTCGGCGATGCCGGCGTCGTCGGCCTTGCCCTCTGCCGCAGGGAAGGCGCCGACTGCCGCATTGACACCTTCTTGCTTTCTTGTCGCGTCATCGGTCGCGGCGTGGAAACCGCCCTGTTATGGCGCCTCGCCCGCCAAGCCCAGGCGCAGGGCGCTCGCCGCTTGGTCGGCGAGTTCTTTCCCACCGCGAAAAACGCGCCTTGTGCGAGCTTTTACGCCGACCACGGCTTCCAATCCGCCGGCGCCAGCGCCGACAGCGCCGGCCGGCTTTACCATTTCGACCTCACCGCCGCTATTCCGCCCCATCCCGCCTGGATCCAGCTGCTCCCGGCATCCGGCGCCGCTTAGGCCAATGAACTCTCCGGTGAGTTCTCCGCCCGCCGCGCCGGCCCCTCCGCCCGTGGAATAGGCTTTAGCCTGTGTGGCGGCATTTCAGCATCCAACGCAGCGCCAGCAGCGCGATCCTCCGCCCGTGGAATAGGCTTTAGCCTGTGTGCGGCAGGCTTCAGCCTGCCGTCCCGGTCCGCGTAGCGCGAGGACGGTCGCCGCCCCGCCCAGTCCTATCTCGGCGCAGGGCCCTGCACCACCTGCACCAGCCGCTGCGGCTGAATCCACTTCCGGAAGGCCGCCTGCACCTGCGCCGCCGAAAGCCGCAGATAGGCCCGCGCCGCGATGTACGGCTCATTGAGCGGCAGCCCCAGGTCGGCCCGGGACAGCCAGCCTTCGGCGATGCCGTCCACGCTGGATTCGCTCAGCGGAATCTGCCGCAGCAGCACCGCCTTGGCTTCGGTCAAATGGAACTGCGGCACCGGCTGCTGCCGCATCTGCTCCAAATCCCGCTGTACGATGGTCCGCGCCTTGGAGACGTTCGGCGGATCGCAGCCGAAGTTGACCGTGTACGTGGCGCGCCGCCGGCCGGCGTCGAACGACGACGCCACGTAATACACCAGCCCGCTGTTTTCCCGCAGGTCGCGGTAGAGCCGGCTGGCGAACAGCCCGCCGCCCAGGACGTAATTGCCCAACTGCACCGCGTAATACTGCGGGTTGAACCGGCTCAGGCCCACCGTCTCCGCCAGCGTCACCCGGTCCTGCACCCGGCTGGCATCAGGCACGTGGCTGTTGCCAGGCCGGTTCGGCGGCACCGCCGGCAGCACCGTCGGCGGTTTGGGCCCGTGATTGCGCCAGCCGCCGAAGTCCTGTCGAACCGCCGCTTCGGCCGCTGCCGGCGTAATAGCGCCGATGACCACGATGGTGGTCAGGTCCGGGCGGAAGACCCGTTGCTGATAGGCTTTTACGTCCGCCAGCGTCAGCCCCTGCAACGTTTTCGGCGTGGTCTGCCGCAGCGTCGGATCGTGCGGCGGAAACAGCGCCAGGCGCATCGCGCGGCTGGCCAAATACCCCGGACTTTGCAGCCGCCCCGCCGCCAGACCCACTTCCTGTCCGCGGCTGATGGTGAACGCCTGCGCCGGCAGCGCCGGGTGCAGTTCGTTATCCGCCAGCAGCCGCAGCCCGCGGTCGAACTGCGGCGCCAGCACTTGCAGCGAAAAGTCCGTTCCCGCCGCCTCGTTCGCGCCGATCTGATCCAGCGCCCGCTGGAAGGCCAGGCGGTTCAGCGTCGTGGTGCCGTAGGAGAACAGATCCGACAGCACATCCCCCACGCCATCTTGTCCCTGGAGCGTTTCCAAGTCGGCATTGTGCCGGATGTGGCCGTACACGCTGACCGTGTCGCTGACCTTCTCCGGCTGCACGATCAGCCGCAGTCCGTTCGCCAGGGTCGTCACCACCGGCCGCGTCGTCTGCCGCGGTACGCGTAGGTGAAAAAGCGCCGCCGACGCCCATTTCGGCAAGGGTACGGGTTTCACCCGCTTCGGCGTGAACGACTCCGCCCCGCCGAACGTCGCGTGCGAGACCGGCTTGCCCGAAGGCTGCGGCACCAATAGCGCCTGGATGGAGTGCGCCGGCAGCAGGTATTCCCGCGCCACGCGGTTCACCTGCGCCACCGTCACCCGCTGGATCGCCCGCACGTCATCCTGCGGTGAGCGCCGCCCTTCCACCGCCACCGCCTGCGACCACGCGCTGGCCAGCCCCATGACCGAGTTCTTGTTCAACTCCGAGCTCAGCAGTTCGTCCCGCTTGGCCGCCGCCACCAGGCTCGGCGATACGCCGTGGCGCACATCCGCGGCCAGAATCCCCTGCATCTCCGCCAACAGCTGGGTTCCGTTGCCGCCGCGGGGGTAGGCGGCGAACGCCAGCCCCATGCTGGCCTGCGGCAGCGGCGCCATCTCAAACGTCGCATACAGCGCCTTGCCCGCCGGCACCAGCCCGTACAGCGCTCCGCGTTGGCTGGCCAGCACATCCGCCAGCACTTCCGCCGCCGCGTAGTCGGGGCTGGCCGTGCCCGGCATTCGGTAGGCAAGATAGGCCGAGCCGTACGGCTGGTCGCTGGTGAACTTCAGCGTCTCCGCCTGCACCGGCTGCAAATGCATCGCCGGGCGCGCGGGCAGCTTCTTGGCCGGAATGCCGGCGAACAGCCGCTTCACCTCCCGCACCACCGCCGGCGGGTTCACGTCCCCCACGATGATCATCACGGCATCGTTGGGCGCATACCATTCGTGCCAAAACCGCCGCAGCATCGCCGCCGTGGTGCGGTTGAAGCTGGGCCGGGTGCCCAGCCCGATGTTCGCCAGCGGCGTGCCCCGGAACATCGCCGCCACCAGCCGGAGATAAAAGTGAAAGCTGGGGTTGGAATAATCCCGCGCCACCTCCTGCTCGATCGCCCCCCGCTCCTTGTCCCAGCTCGCCTGCGTGTCGTCCACGCCGCGCATGCGGATGGCCTCGATATGCAGCGCCAAGTCCAGATCCGCCGCCGGCACGTTGAAGAAATACTGCGTCACCGTCTGCTGCGTATCGGCGTCGAAGTATCCGCCCATCGCCGCCGAGATCTCATTCAGCTGCGCCGCGGAAAGCCCCGGGCTGCCGCGGAACATCATGTGTTCCTGCGCATGCGCCATGCCCGGAAATCCGGGAGGGGTTTCAATGGCGCCCACCCGGTAGTTGACCATCGTGGTCACCGTTGGCGCCAGCGTGTTCCGCACCACGATCACCCGCAGCCCATTCTTCAGCGTGGCCCGCAACACCGTGCTCCCGTGGTGGGCGGCCGCCGCCGCAGAACACGCCGCGCCCGCCAGCGCCAACGCAACGGACGCCGCTAGCAACAGCGTCAGGCTCCGGAACCCCCTGGCGCGCTTCAGTCCCTGGTGTTTCGACATGGATATCCTCGCAAGCCGCCATTATGCCGCAGCCGCGGGCCGCCGCCAGGCGATCCCCGTCCCCATCCTCCCCAGGCGACTGTAGCCGACAGTCCACCCCCGCGCCTTCAGCCAGTGCTAGAATGAATCCAGCCCATGCACAAGGATGTGGAGACATTGCTCGAGGCGCAGGGCCTGGAGCAGCGTCTGAAGGAACTGGACGCCGAGATCAACTCCCTGCCGCGCCGCATCGCCCTCCTCGAAGCTCCCCTCGCCGCTCACCAAGCTGAAATTGACCGCGCCGCCGCCGCGACCGCCATGGCCCAGGCCGAACGGCGCAAGATCGAGAGCCAGATTCAGGATCTCAAGGCGCGGGTGGCGAAGAGCCGTAACCATTCCGCCGAAGTCAAAACCAATCAGGAGTACAAGGCGGTTCTGGATGAGATCACCTACTCCGAGGGTGAGATCAGCCGTTGCGAGGAGCGCATCCTCCAGTTGATGGAGGAAATTGAAGGCCATGAAGCCGCCGCCCGCGAGGTCGAGGCCAAGCGCGCCGAACTCCAGGCCGAGGTAGACGCCGCCAAGGCCGATATCCGCGCCCGCACCGACGCCGATCTGGCGGAAAAACAGCGCCTTCAGGACCAGCTCAGCGAGTTGCGCCGGGGCATCAACCCCAATACCCTGCGTCGCTACGATCGCGTGGCCCGCCTGCGCGGCCTGGCCGTCGCCGTCCTGGATCATTACGCTTGCGGCGCCTGCCGGGTGCGCTTGCGGCCGCAATTTCTCCAGGAAATCACCAGCCGGCCCGAGGACGTGTTTTTCTGCGAGACCTGCGGGCGCCTGCTGTATGTCGCCGTCGTGACCAGCCAGGCGGCGACCGTGACCACGGCGCCGGTGGCCTAGCGCGCCCCGCGGCCGCCCGCCGCACCGGGGCCGCCATGGCCACGCTCTACCTCATCGCTACGCCCATCGGCAATCTTGAGGACCTCAGTCCTCGCGCTGCCCGCCTGCTGGCCGCCGTCGCCGTCATCGCCTGCGAGGATACCCGCCGCACCGCCAAGCTGCTGGCCCACCTTGGCGTCCACACGCCGCTGCTCAGCTATCACCAGCACAACGAGCCCCGCCGGGCTGCCGAGCTGGTGGCCCGGCTGCAAGCCGGCCAAGACGTCGCCCTGGTCAGCGACGCCGGCATGCCGCTGGTTTCCGACCCCGGTCTGCTGCTGGTGCGCGCCGCCATCGCCGCCGGCATCGCGATTGTCCCGGTCCCCGGGCCGAACGCGCTGCTGGCCGCGCTCGCCGCCAGCGGCTTTCCCCCCGAGCCGTTCTATTTCGCCGGGTTCCTGCCCGCCAAGCCCACCGCCCGCCAGCGCCTCCTCGCCGCCTGGCGTCAACGGCCGGAAACCATCATTTTTTACGAAGCTCCGCACCGTTTGTTGGCGGCGCTCGCCGATCTGGAAGCCGCCTTCGCGGCCAGCCGCCCGCTGGTCGCGGCCCGCGAGCTGACCAAATTGCATGAAGAAATCCGCCGCGGCTCCATCCCCGAGCTGCGCGCCTATTTCACCCGCCAGGAGCCCCGCGGCGAATTCACCCTGCTGCTCGGCCCCGGCGCCGCCGTCGCCGAGCCGCTGCCCGCCGAGGCGGCGCGCCGCATGCAGGCAGCCGTGGCCGCCGGCCTCGATCCCAAACTCGCCGCGAAAAACATCGCCCGCGATCTCGGCCTGCCCCGCGCCGAGGTCTTTCGCCGCTGGCAGGGCCGCTAACCGCGCGGCGCGAACCCGCGGCTACTTCGCCGCCGCCACCGCCGCTAGCACCCGCCCCAGGCGCTCGGTCACCTGTCGCGCCACCGGCCCCAAGGCGCTGCTCCCGGTCACCGCCAGCATTGTGCCCGCGTCCACCACGCCCGCATAGGTCCGCCCGTCGCGTTCGTATACCACCGCGTTGCAGGGCAGCAACAACCCAACATTGACGTCGTTGGCCAGCGCCTGCTGCGCCAGCGCCGGATTGCACGCGCCCAAAATGACGTATCGCGGCGAGGTGACGCCGAGCTTTTCTTTCAGCTTGGCTTGGATGTCAATTTGGCATAGGACGCCGAATCCCTCCGCCTGGAGAGCGGCCTCCATGCCGCGCACGGTTTCCGCGAAGCCCATCTGGACTTCCCGCACCGTGCCATACAGGCAATCGCTGTCCGCCATTTCCGCCTACCTTTCCCGCATCGCCGCCTCGGCCGGCGGATGACGGGGCGCCGGCAGCGGCCGCGCCGCCTCTGTTCCCGCTCCGCTCTCCGATGGATTCTGGCGCCGCGCCGCGGCGCCGCAGGCTGCCGACATTCAGGTCGGCACGCCGGCGCGCGGCAAAACCCATTTCATCAGCACCACGTAGCCGCCCAGCACCAAGAGGAAAACCATCCACTCGCCCATGCATGACCCCTTGCTTGTAGCCTATCATCTCGCCCACGGCTTCCCGCGGCGCGCATCCGCCCCGCCGTTCGGCGCCCGCTTCCTCTACAATAGGAAAGGCCCGGTTCGCCGGGCGGGCGGCGCCGCGCCGCGGAATCGAGGTGAATGCGATTTGGCCGAAGTACGACTTCAAGAAGGCGAGTCCCTGGAAAACGCGCTGCGCCGCTTCAAGCGGAAGGTGCAGCAAGAGGACATCGTCAAGGAGGTCAAGCGGCATTCGTTTTACCTCAAGCCGGGCGAAAAAATGCGCGTCAAGCAAGCCCTGGCCCGCAAGCGTAACCGCAAGAAATCCCGCCGCGACAGCGAATAGCGTCGCGCCGCATTCCGCTCTTCCGTAGGGGCCGTGCCGAGGCACGGCCCCTTTTCGTCTGCGTGCGGCACGCAACACGCTGTCGGCATCCGCGTCCGTCTTCAGCCAGTCTTCAGCGTGGCGCTGGCAGATTTTCTTTCCAAACTCCGAAACATTTGGCGTCCTGCCCGTGTCTAATAGGCAATACCTAAACCGCTGCGGCGGAGGGCACGGAACTACCGGACTGGGAGGTGCGTATGTGGACAGGGATGCAGGCTGGGACGACCAGCGAAAAATTCGCGCCGCAGGATCTCCAGGAGTTGCGCCGCCACATCCTGGCCATGGGCGCCGATTATGACGGCGCCGCCGAAGTGATCCAGGCCTTTTTGTCCGGCCGCGGCTATGGCATCTCCCCGGAATCGGCTCGCCATGCGGTGGTGGCGTTTGGCGCCGAGGGCTGCTCGCTCGGCTCCATTCGCGATCTCCTGAATCAGGCCGCTTTGGAGGCGTAGGGCCCGGCGGACTATAATCAAAAGTTCATGCCCGCCAGACTCATTCGCTCCACCACGGTGCTGTGCGTCCGCGCCGGAGACAAGGTGGTTTTGGGCGGCGATGGGCAGGTGACCATGGGCGAGGGGGTCATTAAGCACCACGCCCGCAAGATCCGCCGCCTTTACAACGAGAAGGTGCTGGCGGGATTCGCCGGGTCCACCGCCGACGCCTTTGCGCTGTTTAGCCGCTTTGAAACCAAGCTGGAGCAGTACCACGGCAACCTCAGCCGCGCCGCCGTGGAACTGGCCAAGGATTGGCGCACCGATAAAATCCTGCGCCATCTGGAGGCCCTGCTGATCGTCGCCGATGAGCGCGACAGCTTTCTGGTCAGCGGCCAAGGCGACATCATCGAACCCGACGACGGCGTCTGCGCCATCGGCTCCGGCGGGCCCTATGCGCTGGCGGCGGCGCGCGCCCTGCTGGGCCACACCCAAATGGACGCGCGCGCCATCGTGCAAACCGCCCTGGAACTGGCCGCCGACATCTGCATCTACACCAATCGCGACATCACCTTGGAGGAACTGCCCTCGGTGCGCCCGCCGCGAGGCGCGGCCCCGGGCGCCGACGCGGCGGGCGAGCAGCTCCGCTAGCGGAGCGCCGCCGCGTTTCGAGTCTTTGCCATGGCACTGTATCTACCCGCCTCCGCCGAGCACCAGCCGCCGCCGCTGGATTCCCTGACCCCGCGCGAGATCATGGCCGAGCTGGACAAGCACGTCGTCGGCCAGCACGCCGCCAAACGCGCCGTGGCCGTGGCGCTGCGCAACCGCATGCGGCGGCAAAAGCTGACCCCGGAACTGGCCGAGGAGATCATGCCCAAGAACATCATCATGATCGGCCCGACCGGCGTGGGCAAGACCGAGATCGCCCGCCGCCTCGCGCGGCTGTCCAACTCCCCGTTTCTCAAGGTCGAGGCTTCCAAGTTCACCGAGGTCGGCTACGTCGGCCGCGACGTGGAAAGCATGATCCGCGACCTGGTGGAAATCGCCATTGACATGGTGCGGGAGGAAAAATTGGAGGAGGTCTCCGACAAGGCGGAACAAAACGCCGAGGAACGCCTCCTGGATATCCTGCTGCCCCCCGTGCCGCCCCCGCCGGCCGCCGGCGCCGCGCCCAACGAATCGCCCGGTCCCATCCTGCTGCCCGGCGCCGGCGCGCCCCCGGCCCCCGCCGCCCGTCCCGCCACCGACGGCGCGCGCAAAACCCGCGAAAAGCTCCGCGAGCAGCTGCGCGAAGGCAAGCTCGATGACAAGATGGTCGAGATCGAAACCCGCGAGCGCAACTTCCCCTCCTTCGAGATCATCACCAACCAGGGCGTCGAGGAGATGGACATCAACATCAAGGACATGTTGCCCAACCTCTTCGGCCAGCGCACCAAGAAGCGCAAGATGCGCGTCGCCGAGGCGATGGAATACCTGATCCAGGAGGAAGAGCAGCGCTTGGTGGACATGGACCAAGTGACCCGCCAGGCCGTCGAGCGGGTCGAGCAGGGCGGCATCATCTTCCTGGACGAGTTGGACAAGATCGCCGGCCGCGAAGCCGGGCATGGGCCTGATGTCAGCCGCGAGGGGGTGCAGCGCGACATCCTGCCGATCGTTGAAGGCACCACGGTCAACACGCGCTATGGGATGGTGCGCACCGACCATATCCTGTTCATCGCCGCCGGCGCGTTTCATGTCTCCAAGCCGAGCGACTTGATCCCCGAGCTTCAGGGCCGTTTTCCCATCCGCGTCGAGCTGGATTCGCTGACCGTCGAGGATTTCGTCAAGATCCTGAAGGAACCGCAGAGTTCGCTGATCAAGCAGTACACCGCGCTGCTGGAAACCGAAGGGATCCAGTTGGTCTTCGCCGACGACTCGCTGGCCGAGATCGCCCGGCTTTCCGCCGAGGTCAACAACGCCACCGAAAACATCGGCGCCCGCCGTCTGCACACGATCATGGAACGCGTGCTGGAACAGATCTCCTTCGAGGGCGCCGAGCTGAAGGAAAAGAAGGTGGTCATTGACGCCCAGTACGTGCAGGCCCAGCTCGGCAATATCGTCAAGGACCAGGACCTCTCGCGGTATATCCTCTAAGAGCTTGGGACCATCGGGCGGCAACAAGCTACGGCGTGGCGGATTAGGGCGGCGGGGCGGCGAGCCGGGCGCCGGCGCACGCACTGCGGGCACGCCTCGGCCCGCGCGTGGGCCGGCCCCGAAGCGGCGCCGCCACCC
>DAHVCP010000063.1 GCA_027314025.1 Acidobacteriota bacterium | reverse complement strand
TGCCGCCGCCTCACCCACGCTGCTGCTGATCGCGTCGCTGGCTTCGCCGCCGGCCTCGGCGGCGCCGGTCATCGCGTCCGCCATCCCGGCGGTCGCGCCCTGCACCATCTCCCGCGCCTGCTCCATGCCCTCTTGCAGGCCGGCAATCGCCGCGGTGATCTCGACTTGGATTACGTTATCGGGCATCGTTTGCCTTGCGCGTTCCGCCGACGTCTAGTTTTTGGACGGCGCCGGCGGGCTTGCGACGACTTCCTAAATGGCCCTGGCCAACGTGACGGACAGGAAGTTTTGCGCCGCCACCGTCACCTGCGCCGCGGTCGGGTTGACGACCCGCACGCGCAGCACGGCCGGCGCCGACGGCCCAACATCGCTCGGATTCTGGATTGCCGGCGGCGTGTAATTGTCGGTGGTGCCACTTTCGGTCCACGCCAACCAGTGCACGCCGGCCCAGCTTGCGTCGAGCGATGGCGTCGGCGCCAGCGGCACCGGCTTGCCGGGATCGGCGCCGAGCAGCGTGAACTCGAAATCGGCGGCGCTTTGTGCGGGTATGACGGTCTGCGGAATCGTGATCATCGGTTTTCCCTCTTGGCGTTGAACTCGCGGCCGTCGCGGCCAGTGAACTTTGCGACACAGAACAGCGTCAGCGCATCGAGCGCGAGGCACGTCAGCGCGGTGATGACGATCTCCGCGATCATGCCCAGCGCTCCCGCGCCGCCTCGGATTCGCCGATCACCCGCTCCCCCGAAAACCAGGTGAACGGGCGCCAGCCGCGCGGCGGTTTGAACAGCCGAACGAAAATCTCATCTCCGGCTGGCGTGAAGGCCATGACCTCCGCCATGCCCATGGGTGTACGTACCCACTCCCGGCGCGCAGGGAGATCGCCCGCCGGCGGATCAAGCACGATGAGGCGCGCGCCGAGATCGCCGGCGGTGACGCCACGCCACGGCCCGACCCGTGGATCCTCCTCGCAGTGGCCACATTTCCACGGATCGCCCTCGCGCGCCCGCCACCAATAGCGCCCGCCGCAGGCCATGCACGGCTCCGATGTGTCCGCGCCGGCCCTCAGCAGCATCAGCAGGTCGGGTTTGAGCGCGCGCAGAATCGGCACCAGCCGCGGCGTTTCCGCGTCGGGCAATTCGACGCCCAAATTGCCTGATGCGGCGATCCTCAGCCGCCCGCCCACTCGCTCCACTTCGCGCATTGCCTGAATTGCGGTCATGGGGGTCATCTACAGCTCCATCTCGTTGCGAGCGACCTGCTGCGGTTTCTGGTTCCCGGCTGCGCGCCCGCACCGCCCGGTCTCGGAAACTGCGGGAACCAGAATCCGACCGCTGTTTAAGCGGGTCTCTGTCCCCTCATCCGTTTCTGGTTTTCTGGTTCCCGACATTCCCTTGGAATATGGGAACCAGAAACTAGCTTTTTCAATCTCGCCGCCAGTCACATCGCACGGCGCCGCCGTTGGTTTCTGGTTCCCGCTGTTTAGGGATAGGTCGGGAACCAGAGAACCAGAATCCGGCAGCCCGAATTGAAATGGCTCGCCGCGCGTGCCCTTGCCCTCACGGCAAACCTGCCCGGCGTTTGCCAGGCCGGTGAGAGCCAGCCGAACGGCAGAGGTGCGGCCGGGAATCGCCTCCCGAATCTGAGCCTGGGTCTGTGGGCCTACGGACTGAAGCAACTCCAAGATGGCCTTTGCCGCCTCCTCCTGATCGGCCTGATCCTTGGTGCCGGCGGCGCTGAGCAGTCGGGTTTCGGCATCCCACGCCAAGACCGTCTCCTCAAGATCTGCCCCGCGCCGCTGGACGGTCTCGACGGTCCGCCGCCGGTCATTGCGGCGGATAACGGCGAGCGTACTGACCAGGCCCCCCAATGCGGTGCTGCCCAACGGCGCATCAATTGCCTCCGCATGGGCGATTTTTCCGCAATGGTGCAGCACCAAAATATGAGTGCCGGTCTCCCGCGCCAGGTCCACCAGTGGGCCGACGGCGGCGTAGACCTCGGCGTAGGCTTTTTCGTCCCGGAAGCGGGCGAGTCTGACCAACGGGTCCACGACCACGAGTGCCGGGCGGCGGCGCCGCACGGTTTCAACGAGGCCTCCCAATGCGTCGTCTGGGGCCGCGGCCGCATGAACCAAAATCGGATCGTTCCCGCTGGCGCCCATGGCGGCGAAGTCGTTACGCACATCACCGGGCGTCTCCTCCAGGGCGAGATAGACGACTTCGCCGCGCGTGGTCGCGCTGCCCAGAAATGGCTCCCCTCGCGCCACCCGGAACGCGAGATTGCGGGCGAACGTCCCTTTCCCCGCCTTGGGCTTGCCCACCGCCATGCTGACGGTGCCGGCGGGAAGGCGATCTTGCCAAAGCCACAGAATGGCTTCCGGAGTAAGCGCCAACAACTCCGCCATGGGCGTCAAATCCCAGCCGCCGTTCGCAGCCGCCCTGGCTCGGGATGCAGCCGGGCCGAACACCGCGCGGTCGGAAAAGTTGACGGCTACGCCGCTCACGCTGCCATCCTCGGGGCGTCGCCAATAAGGCGGGCATAGCGCGCTTCCAAGTGGCGAAGTTGCGCGAGCCCGGCGTGATAGAGCGCGGCGGCAGCGGCAGTATTCCCGGCGGCGCCAGCGAAGCAGATCGCGGCGAGTTGGCGCGCGGCGGATTCCAACCCGGCGTCTAAAGCCCGCAGACGTCCGGCCAACGCCATCCGCTCTTGGCGGCGAACCGCGGCGATCTTCGCTCGCTCCAGCGCAGCCGCCTCGGCAGCCTCCCGCTCCTCGGGCGTCAGTCGGCGGCAGCCGAGCGCCGCCCATCCCAGCCCGGCTGCGGCCAGGACTTCGGCAGTTTCGCAGCCGCCCCAGCACGTCAGCAGCACGCCGCGATCACCCGCCCGCAATTGCAGAGAACGGTGGCGGCACCGAGGGCATGGTCCCCGCCAGCGATTCCCGCCGGCGGGCCGAAGGCCGAGACGATCCGCCAGGGCGATGGTCCGCTCGACAATCGCTTCTGGGGTCAGCTGTGCCATCAGGCGACCTCGGGTTTGTCCCCTAGGGCCGTAAGGTGCGGTCTTCCCGGCAGGTCGCGGGCGGCAAACTTTTTCAGAGCTTGAGCCGGGATCAGGCGGCGCGCACCGATTAGCCGGGTCTCCAATAGACCGGCATAGATGTAATGCTCGACGGAACGGGGACTCACCCCCAGCATCCGAGCGGCCTCGCGTTTGCCATAAAGCAACGGTTCCTCGGAACGGCCACCCTTCATCAGGGCCGCAAGCTCGGCCACCTGTTCCCGGAGAGCCCGAATCGCTACGCCCTGGGCGTCAAGACGCGCGATGATCCGTTCGCCATCAACTACGATCAGCTCCGGCGTTAGCTCCTTGTCCGTCATCGTGCGAACGAGCGTGCAGTTTCTCGCCAGTTGATGTCAATGCCAGCGGCCGCGCGGAGAATCAGACTTATGATCATCAGTGATCTACGTAGCGCATTGATGTATTCGTGAGCGTCCAGGATCTGGACGGGATTTACCCTTGACAAACCCAACAGGTTGGGATAGATTGAGTTCATGCCTGCTACCTGCCCAATCCACCGCATCCCGCTTGTCTGCTACTGCCCCGCCTGCCGAGGCGAATCCCGCTCCAAGGCAAAAGCCGCAGCCTCGCGGGCCAATGGGCGCAAGGGCGGCCGGCCAAAGGGTAGCGGGCGCAAGGCTCAGAAAGGACGTGCCCAATGACGGATCAGGCGACGGCGGCGAGCACGACAGGGAAGGGAAGGCGGCGCGAACCCGCGCGCGTGCGCGGCATCTTCGAGCGACCGAAGAAAAGCGGCATCTGGTGGATCCGCTACGCTGACGCCAGCGGCCGCATCCACCGCGAGAAGATTGGGCCCAAGGCCGCGGCGATTGCCTTGTACGAAAAGCGGCGGACCGAGGTACGGGCTGGCAGGAAGTTCCCGGAGAGCGTGCGCGCCGCGCACACCCCCACGCTGGCCGGCTTCGCGCAGCGGTTCATGAACGAGATCCAGTTGCAGTGCGGCAGCAAGCCGCGAACGGTGGAGTTCTACGGCCAGCAACTCGCCCGCCTGCTCGACTACGCTCCACTGGCCAATGCCCGCCTCTCCGACATTGACGAGGCCATGATCGCGGATTGGGCGCAGCAGCGGCGCCAGCAGGTTTCGGTCATCAGCGTCAACCGCGGTCTGGCCACGCTGCGCCGCGCGCTGCGCCTTGCCCAACGGTGGCGGGTGCTGGATCGCGTGCCGCAGATTAGCTTGCTGAAAGGGGAGCATCAGCGGGAGTTTGTCCTGACGCGGGAGGCGGAGGCCCGCTACCTGGCCGTCTGCACTGAGGAATCTCCCGAACTGGCCGACATGGCGATGCTGCTGCTCGATACCGGCCTGCGGGTTGGCGAAGCGGCGCGGGCGACGTGGGAGGATGTCTCGTTCCAGGCCGCAGGCTATATCCGCGTGCGGGAAGGGAAAAGCCGCAGTGCCCGCCGGGCCGTGCCACTGACCGCGCGGGTGCGGGCCATGTTGGAGTATCGGCGTAAGGCCGCCACGTCGGAATGGGTGTTTGCTGGCAAACTGCCCGGCCGCCCTGCCCTGGTGAGCACTTTCGACCACGCCCACCGCCGGGCGCGCGCGCGCCTGGGCATGGACACGGGTTTTGTCATACACTCGTTAAGGCACACCTTCTGCACCCGCCTGGGCGCAGCAGGGGCAGATGCCTTCGACATTCAGCGCATGGCCGGCCACCATTCCATCATCGTGTCGCAGCGGTACGTTCACCCGGCGCCGGAGCGGGCGCAACTTGCGATTGCCCGCTTGGACGCCATGAACCGCGGCCAGGATGGGATGCCAACTGGCACCAAAACTAGCACCAGCGTTTTGGGCATCCCTGCTGACGTGTCGGAAACTGTTGATTCTAAAAGGCTGGGCCGCTAGCTCAATTGGCAGAGCAACTGACTCTTAATCAGTAGGTTGAAGGTTCGATTCCTTCGCGGCTCACCAATCTTTTCAACAACTTGCGGAACGCGCCGACGCGAACGGCACAAGATTGTGCCGTGTTTGTGACGTAAACGAGAGCGGGTCGCTCTCGTTCACTTCTCCCCGCGCCCCGCGGCGACCGCACCAGGCGTTCCGTGGTCTTCCATCCCCCTGGTTTTCGTGCGCAGCACTCCCGGTGACTGGGGAGCGGGCAGACAAGCGTATTGCCCCATGGTCTTTGGGAGCCCGTCACACGAGGGCAGTCACCGTGTTTGGCATATACTGCCTGCCATGATCAAGGCCAAGTGTGGGTTGCTGCTGCTCTCCGCGGCGTTCGCGCCACTGCTTCCCGTGACGGCGCGGGCTGCCGTCAAGCCCCATCCGCTGACGCTGAACGATGTGTTTCGCGTGAAGGCCGTCAGCAGCCCGAAGGTGTCGCCGGACGGGAAGTGGGTGCTTTATACCGTGCGGACGACGGATTTGAAAAAGGACAAGCACACCACGACCCTGTGGATGGTGAGCTGGAACGGGAAACAGAACCGCCAGCTGACCTTTGGCTACGACGGGTCCGTCAGCGCGCCGGCGTGGAGTCCGGATGGGAAGTACATTTCGTTTTCATCGGGCCGGAAGGGCGCGGTGAAGGGCAAGCAGGTCTGGGTGCTGCCGCGGCGGGGCGGCGAAGCGCTGCAACTGACGCACTTGGCGAAGAAGCGGGGCACGATCCAGGCCTACCGGTGGTCGCCCAACGGTAAGCGCCTGCTGCTAACGGTGCATGTGGGCCGCGTGGTCAGCGCGAACGCCTTCGACAGCGCGAAGCTGCACAAGTACATTGCGCCGATCGTCATCACGCGCTACCTGTTCAAGCAGGACATTCGCGGCTACATCACGGCGTCGTCGCACACGTTCTTGTATCTGTATGACATCGCGACGGGCAAGATGGCGAAACTGACCGCGGGCAAGAAGTTCGACGAGCGGGATGGGGCGTGGTCGCCGGACGGGAAAGAGATCGCGTTCATCAGCAATCACACCGCGGAGCCGGAGCGGAACATCAATACCGACGTGTTCGTGGTGGCGGCGAAGGCGGGGTCGAAGCCGCGGCGGCTGACGCACTACACGGGCGCGGACGTGGGCCCGCTGGCATGGAGCCCGGACGGGCGCGAGATCTCGTTTTTGCGCGGCGGGCATGTGAAGTACTGGCAATACCAGGAGGACCGGCTGGCGGTGATCGCGGCCGACGGTAGCGGGCGCGCCAAGGTAGTGACGGCGGCGTTCGACCGGCCGATTCATGAGCCGCAATGGACGCCGGACGGTAAGCGCGTGATTGCGCTGGTGACGGACAACCGCAACCGCTATCCGGCCAGCATTGACGTCGCGACCGGCGCGGTGACGCGGCTGGTGCAGGCGCAAGGCGCGTCGTGGGGCCACTCGGGAAAGGCGGGGCATGAGGCGCTGCTGTGGACCACCGACACCAGCCCCAGCGAGGTGTTTGCGCTCAGCCATGGGCGGCTGCGGCAGCTGACGCACCAGAACGCGAAGCTGCTAAGCCATTTGGTGCTGGCCAAGGCCGAGAATATGCACGCCATCAGCAAGGACGGCACGCGCGTGTACGGGCTGATCTCGCTGCCGGATAAAACCGGGGCGAAGAAGCCGTATCCGCTGCTGCTGTGGATCCACGGCGGCCCGCAGGGGCAGGACGCGCACGGGTTTTCGGCCGTGCGGCAGTTGTTCGCGGCGCGCGGCTACGCGGTGCTGAACGTGAATTACCGCGGCAGCGACGGCCGCGGCATCGCCTACCAGAAGGCGATCTGGGCGCACTGGGGCGTGGATGAGGTGCAGGACATCGAGGCCTGCGTCAACCGCGTGATCCGGGAAGGGCTGGTGGACGCGAAGCGCATGGGCGTGGGCGGCTGGAGCTACGGCGCCATGACCACGGACTACATGATCGCGCACACGAACGAGTTCAAGGCGGCGAGCGCGGGCGCGGGCGTGGGCGATCCGTTCATGCTGTATGGCGTGGATGAGTACGTCAACCAGTACAACTTTGAGTTGGGTGATCCCTGGACGCACGTGCAGCGCTACCTGAAGATCGGCTATCCGTTCTTCCATGCCAACCAGATCCATACGCCGACGCTGTTCATGGGCGGCACCAGCGATTTCAACGTGCCGGTGGTGGGCGGCGAGCAGATGTATGAGGCGCTGCGGACGCTGCATGTGCCCGCGGTGCTGATCGTCTATCCGCAACAGTTCCACGGGTTCACGCGGCCCACCTACCTCCGCGATCGCTACCAGTATTGGTTCAATTGGTACGGCAAATGGGTGCTGGGCAAACACGTGGCGCTGTCGTACCGGCCCTGGGCGAAAAAGAAAGGGAAGAAGAAATCGAGGCGCGGCCGCAAATGAGGGCAAGCCGCCGCGGATCGGCCCGGGCGCGGTTGGCTTGGTCACGGGGTTGCGCGCATTACGGGCTTGACGCCGAGGTCCCGGCGTGCCCTGCCGTTCTTTTCCGCTGTCCGCCCGAGGCGGCGGCACGGCAGGAATGCGCTGCGGCCTGCGGTGGGCGCCGTCAGCCGGCGATTTTGACGCCCACGCCCGCGTCCAGCGTTTTCCATGGCTTGCCGTCGCGGGACGACTGGATCTTGACGCGCACGCGGCGGGACGAGGAATAGACGTAGACGATGCGGGTGCGAAGCTTGTGGCCATGGCGTTCGCTCGCGCTCTGTTCGATCCAGGTATTGCCGTGGATGGTCATGCGTGAGGAAAAGGGGTGCGCGCCGCCGGCGCCGGCCGAGAACATCTCGTAATGCCAATAGCTGTGGTCGCGGGCGTTCCAAGTGTCCACCACCAGCGACTTGACCGGCTTTCCGGCCCAAACATTATGGAAGGCGCAGAGCAGATACAGCCGGTCGGTGGACCATCGGCAGTCGGCGCGCCAGGTCCACGCGGCGGCTTTCCGGCCCGGCGCGGCCCCCGCCGTGGCAATGGATTTGCCATGGAAGACCCAGCGTCCGGTGGCGATATCCAGCTTTTGCAATTGCGCCGGGCGCGCCGCCGCCTGCGGCCCGGAAGCCGCCGGCCATCCCGCCGCCAATAGGACTGCGGCAAATACGGCCGCGGCCAAAACCATCGTCATGCGTTTCATCTGGACTCCTTGCTGCCGGTGTCGGCCAACGCAATTGGAACGATAACCGAAGTTGGCGGCCTGGCGCGGGGTTGGCGCCAGCCTCCGAACCGCGGCAATACGATGTACATTTTGCAGGTGGCGGCCGGGGGGCGCTGGACGGGAGGAGGCTGATGCAGCCGCCCGACGGCCCCGGCGCGGGATTGGATTCACCGCGTCGGCGAGGCGGTGAAGAAAGCAGGCGGTGATGGCGAAGAAAAAAGGGCGTGGCAGGCCGGGGCAGGGAACTCCGCGGCAAGGCAGCCCAGAGCCGGGCGCCGCGGGGCAGGGAACTCGCGGGCACGGGGCGGCGGGACAAAACTCGGCCGCGGCGGGGAAGTCCGCGGCGGGTGACGCCGCGGCGGGAAAACGCGGCGGCGCGCCGGCGCAGCCTAAATCCCGCGCACGCGGCGGCCAGCAGCCGCCGGCGGGGAAGCGGGCCAAGCCGCTGCGGGAGAGCTTTATCCGCGTCTGGGCGCCGACGCTGGTGGCGGCGATCTTCATCATCACCTTCAACGTGCAGGCGTTCGAGATTCCCTCCGGCTCGATGGAGAAGACGCTGCTGATCGGCGACCATCTGCTGGTGGACCGGATTCGCTTCGCGCCGCCGCCGCATTGGCTGCCCGGCGTGCTGCCCTACCGGCCCGTCCGCCACGGCGACATCATGGTGTTCATGACGCCGGTGCGGTCGGAAAAAGGCGTGCATTTGGTCAAGCGCGTCATCGGCCTGCCCGGCGACCGCATCCGGCTGGTGAATGGCGTGGTCTACCGCAACGGCCGTCCGCTGCGGGAGCCGTATGCGCTGCGGCAGCCGGTGGGCTGCAACGCCACGCTGCCGAACCCGGCGCTGCAAAATTGGCCCGACGGCGGCCCGCTCGGCTACACGACCGAACGCTGGGCGGCGACGGAGGGCCAGTTCATCCACGACGGGCAGGTGGTGGTGCCGCCGGGCCGTTATTTCGTGATGGGCGACAACCGGCTGTGCTCGTTCGATTCGCGCTATTGGGGCTTCGTGCCGCAGGCGAACATCATCGGCCGTCCGGAGCTGGTCTATTGGTCCTACCGCAGCAAGGCCAGCCAGTACGGGCTGCCGGGGCATGGGAATATTGCCGCGTCGGTCGAGAGCTGGCCGTCGGTGCTGTGGCACCTTCCCACCCGCACGCGCTGGGAACGCACGTTCCACGTCGTGCGGTAAGGGCCGCGGTCAGCGCAGCCGCGCGGCCAGGGCCAGGGCCTGGCGGTGCAGGAGGAAATCGGGATCGGCCCCGGCCAGCAGCGACAGCAGCGGCGCCAGGGCGGCGCGGGCGGCGGCGCGATGGCCCAGCGCCAATTCGCTCCGCGCCAAGGCCAGATAGGCCGCTTGCTCCCGCGGCTGGGGCTCCCAGCCGAGATAGCGGTCTGGGGGGCTGATCATGCGCTGGTACCAGCGAACGGCGAGGGCCCAATCCCCGGCGCGGCGGGCGGCATGGGCGCGGGCGGCGAGGGCCACCCCTTCCGCCGAGCCGCCGTCGTCGGGGTTGGGCCTGCCGATGATCCCAAGGGCGGCGGCGGCGTGGCCTTGGGCGCAGGCGATTTCGCCGCGCAACAGGCGCAGATAGCCTTGCTCCTCGTGGTCGCGGGGATGGGCCAGCGGCGTAATCCGCGCCAGCAGGCCGGCGGCCTCGGCGGGATCGCCGGCGCGGGCGAACTCCACGCCCGCCAGCGCGCCCCAAATCACTTTCGGCCCGATTTGGCCAAAATTCGCGACGGCTGCCCGCAGCTCGCGCAGTCCGGCGCCACGGTCGCCGCGCGCCAGGGCGATCTGTCCCAGCAGCAGCCGGCGGCGGGCGGTGGTCAGCGGGCCGGCTTGCGGCTGCGCGTCCATGGCTTCCCGCACCAAGGTTTCGGCCTGCGCCAAGCGTCCCTGCCAAAAATCCAGGCGCGCCAGCGACACCAGGCCGACTGGGCGCAGCGCCGGGACGCGCAGCAGCGGGGCGAAGGCGGCGGCGGCGAGGCGCGGATGGCCCGCCCGCAGCAGCGTGAACCCGTATTCACGGTTGGTGTCGCCGGCCAGCTCCCAATGGCGGTCCAGCCGGAAGGCCTGCCGGTAGGCGGCGAGAGCCGCGGGATAATCGCCGCTGGACATGTTGGCCGTCGCCAGCTCGATGTAGGTGCGGGCGTCATTGGGGGCCACGTGCAGCAAGCGGCGGTAGATGGGCACCGCCTGCCCCGCGCGCCCGTGCGTGCGCAGCAGACGAGCATAGTCGCTGAGCGCGGCCCAATCGTTGGGATACTCGCGCAGGTAGTTCTGATACAGCGCGATGGCGGTTTCCACTTCGCCCAGGTCATCGGCGCGATGGGCTTGGATCAGCTTGCGCTCCCGGCGGGTGAGGCGATGGGGGCGGGCCAGCGCCAGCGCGTATTCGGCCCGGCAGCCGGCTTCATCGTAATAGATGTAGCTGCAATCCGCGCTGGCCAAGGCGGCATGCGCCATGGCGAAGCCCGGATCGGCCAGCAGGGCCTCGCGGTACAGCGCCATGGCGGCGGCGAAATGGCCGCGCCGCCAGGCGTGCTCGCCGTCCGCATAGTCGCGCAGGGCGGTGAGCGAAGGCGTAGTGACTTCGGGCAGCCGCTGCTGGCCGCCCAGGCCGCCGACGAGGCCTCGCCCGCCATCGCGGCGCAGGTCGCCGGCCAGCGCCCCCAGCGCGTCCAGGATGCGATCGCTGCCGTTGGCGCGCACGATATGCGAGGCGAGTACCCGGCCGGTGGCTGGGTTGACCACCTCCGCCGTCAACGCGTACTCCTTGCCCGTGCGGGCAATGGCTGGTTCGATCAGCGCCGCCAAGCCTTCCCGCCGGCAGATCTGGCGGCCCAGGCGGGCCGTAAGGGTGGCATGCCGTGGCTGGCCCAGCAGGCGGAGCTGGCCGCCGATGCGGTTGCGGGGAAACAGAACCAGGCGGTGGGATTGTTCCAGGCTGACCGCCAGGGCGGTGTCCAGGGCGGGGCCCAGGCGCGCTTCACCGGTGCGATTGGCCATGGGCAGCAGCAGAACCTCTGCCCGCGGTCCGAACGAAAACACCGGGCGCAAGCGCAACAGCCATCCCGCCCCGGCCGCCCCAGCCACCGCCAGCACTGCGGCCGCCGTCCACCACCAGCGCCGCCGCACCGGCGCGGGCCGAGGCGGCACGGAAGCTGCGGGGGCGGCCGGCTGCGGCGGCAGGGAGGCGGCGGGTTCGGGCGCGACCGGCTGCGGCGGGCCGGGCGCCGCGGTCGCCTGCTCCAGCGCCGCGATCCAGCGATACCCGCGCCGCGGCACGGTGGCGATGTACCGCGGCTGCTGCGGGTCATCCTCCAGCGCCTCGCGCAGTTTGCGCACCACGGTGTTCAGGCCGTCATCGAATTCGCCGAATTCCTGGCCCGGCCACAGCGCGTGCTGGAGTTCGGCGCGCGTCAGGATTTGGTTGGGCCGCGCCAGCAGGGTTTCCAGCAGCCGTAGCGGCTTTTCCTGGACATGGATCTCCGCGCCGTCGCGGCGCAGCACTCCCGCGCCGAGGTCAAATTCAAAATGAGCGAAGCGCAACACCCTCCGGGATTCCATGGCGCACCCGGACTGCCCAGTGGCGGAATTGTAACACAGCCGAAAAGTCAGCGGTTCAGACGTGGTTCAGATGTGATTCAGCCTAAGTCCAGGTGCCGTCCATTGACCGATCCCAGCCGCTGCGGCCATTCTGCCCCGCGACGCACCATTCGCCGCTGACTCACTAAACGCCGAAACAGTGCAACAGTTTGCGCAATCAGGATCGCCGTCATGAGTTATACCGCCCTTCGCCCCCCTGTTCGCATCGCCACCCTGCTGCTCGCCGTTGCCGCGGCTCTCACCGCCGCCCCCCGGCCGCGCGCCCCGCGGTTGCCCGTCCGGCTGCCCGCCGCGGTCGGCCGGGCGCTGGCGCGTCCGAGCCTGCGGTTCGTGCCCAATCGCGGCCAGGCGCCGCGGGGCGTGCGCTTCACCGCGCAGGGGCCCGACTATACCCTCCATCTGTCGGCGCGCGCGGCGCAGCTGGCCTTGGCGGGCGGGGCAAAGGTCCAGTTGCGCCTGCGCGGCGCCGGGAACGCCGCCATTGCCGGGGCGGACCGGCAGCCGACGCGCTACGCGTTTTTCCAGGCACGGCGCTCCATCCGCAATGTGCCCAGCTTTGGCCGCGTGGTGTATCGGGGCGTGTATCCGGGAATCAATCTGGATTTCCGCAGCCGCGCCGGAAAGCTCGAGTACGATTGGCGGCTCGCCGCCGGCGCCGACGCCGCGGCGATTCGGCTGCGGCTGAGCGGGTATCAGGCGCTGGCAATTCGTCCCAGCGGCGACATCGATATTCGCACCGCCGCCGGCGCCGTGCGCATGCTGCGTCCCCACGCCTTCCAGGGCGGCCAGCCGATCGCCGTGCGCTATCGCCTGGGCCGCGGCGGCGCTGTGGCCCTGCGCCTTGGGCGCTACGACCACCAGCGGCCGCTGGTGATTGACCCCTTCATCGTGTTCACCCCGCTGGTCACCGCGAACACCCTCCCGGCGGCCGTCGCGGTGGACAACTCCGGCAACGCCTGGGTGGCCGGGAGCGGGGTCTGCGCAGACGGCGACGCGCCAGTGTACCTGGCGGAATATTCCCCCGCCGGCGTTGAAGAGTACGACAACAGCTTCGGCGGCTGTACCGGCAGCCCCACGCAGGGCGCTACGGTCGGGGGCATCACTGTGGATGGATCCGGAAACGTTTATCTCACCGGCAACACCCAAACGCCGGACTTTCCCGGCACCTACCAGTCCCGCAGCGGCGAGACCGAGCTTGGCGCCTATGCCTTGGAGTACAACCCAGCCTCGCAATCCACGGTGTTCGCGGTGATGCTCGGTTCCCTGCCGGAGCCCAACAACTCCGGCGGAAATCCCTGCTACGACTACGCAGACCCTGCCGCCATCACTCTGGATTTTTACGGCAACGTGTTCATCGCCGGTTCCATAGCCCCCGGCTGTAATGAGCCAACCACCACACCCATCATCGCCACCACGGACAGCGGCGCCACCTACAACAGCACCACGGTGCTGAACAGCTACAGCGGGACGGGATCCGGCGTTCTCAGTGGTCCGTTCAATGCCGGCGCCAGCAACAGCAGTGCCTTCGTGGCTGAGCTGAGCTACAGTTCCGCCACCGGCGCCGTGACCATGCCGTTCAACAGCCTTTTCGGCGGGCTGGGGTACTCCGCGGCAACGTCGGTTGCGGTCGCCAGCGGCGGCTACGTCCCGGAGCTGATCTACCTGGCCGGCGACGCCCAGGCGGCGGATCCGGACTTCCCGCTGGTTCATGCGCTGCCCAACCAATATTCCTCCCAGGGCGGCGTCTTCACCAATTACGCCGTCGAGGGCTTCGTCGCCGGCATTTCCACCACGGCGACCGGCCACTCGCTGTTGTTCTCGACGCTGATCCCGGGAACCCAGAGCGCCACCGGCGTCGGCGATGACGTGTGGGGCAATGTGTTCGTGACCGGCACGACCGGCCAATCCAACGCCGACTGCGGCGGCGGCTGTGGCACGATCCCAGCCAATCCCGAAACCTTCTCGCAGGAGTTCGCCGGCGCCGTGGCGCTGACGGCGCCGCAGGCCCCGCTGGCGGGCGATTCCGGTTCCCCCGTCCAGGCCTACGTCTGGTCGTTCAATCCCGAGACGCCAGACGGCCTGACTTCGCCCGGGCTGATCACCGGATACGCCACGGTGCTGGGCCAGGAGGATGGCTCCGGCAATCCCGTACCCAGCGCGGCCTACGGCCTAACCATGGACGCGGGTAGCGACGTGTTTCTCGCCGGCGCCACCTTGGCCGGCGTGCCGCAGACGACGGTCAGTCCAGCCGGATATTTCGTCGCCGCGATCCAGCCGCAGCCCACGGCCGACAACGGCCCGAGCGGAATCACCAGCGTGAATGCCTTCGCCTACGACTTTACCGGCCAGCAATTGACCCCGTTTCCGCTCTGCGCCAACTGTTCGCCGGCAACTGACCCCATACAGGCTGTCGCCTTCGGCGGCGCGGTCGAGCAGACTCAACTCCAGCCGGGCAATCCGGGCTACGTCTGCTTCACCGGGTTCGCCAACATTGCCGACAACCTCGTTAGCGACCTCGGCTGCCTGGGCGCCGGCATCGGGGCTGCCGGGCCCCAACCCCTGGCGGTTCTGTCCGCCGCGTCCAACCCGCTCAACTTCGGCACCGAATACGTCGGCGCCACCACCGCGTTGCAAGCTGTCACGCTCGCCAACTCCGGCGCCGCCGCGCTCACCATCTCCAGCATCGGCGTAACGGGCGCCAACGCCGGCGATTTCGTGTTGGATTCCTCCTCGACCTGCCCGCTCAGCGGCGGCTCATTGCCGGCGGGACAATCCTGCACCATCGCGCTGGCCTTCCGCCCCTCCGTGGCGGCGGGCGAATCGGCGACTCTGGTGGTCGCCGACAACAGCGGCGGCAATCCCGTCGCGACGCAGACTCTCGGCCTGGCCGGCACCGGCGCGCAAGCCCTGTTCATCTCCTCGTCCGTGAGCGGCGGCATCAACTTCGGCACCATCGCCACCGGGAGGCAATCGTTCACCGATACCTTCTATGTCCAGAACAGCAGCAGCCAGCCGCTCAACATCAATGGCTCGGTCGCGCCCAGCCAGTTCCAAGGCGATTTCCACGTAGCGCAGGCACAATGCACCTATGACGCCACGGGCCAGGTGGACCCGGGAAATTCCTGCATCTTTGGCGTCTATTTCCAACCGTCCTTCGGCGCCGGCACGGGGGAAACGGCCAATTTCGTGATCACGGCGGGCGTGGGGGCGCTCAACGTCGCCCCGGTCAACATTGCCCTGAGTGGAACGGCGGGAGGCAACTACGGCCCGCAGCCGCTGCCGGAAATGATCTCCGTGGACAATGAAGTGCCGCCACAGCCTGCCACCAGCGGCAGCTTCGCCGCCGCGGTCAGCGCCGGCGGCAGCGAGGTGGCATTCATCTCCAATACGTACGGCACCAACCTTCCCGGCGGCGTCACCGCCACCACCGGCGGCAATGGCCTCTATCTTCGTTACACCTGCAACGGCGGCGCGACTGGCTGCGGCCAGGACACCGAGTTCATCGCTTTCGGGCCCGCCTCCGGTCCCGCGGCCAACGGCGGGGTGGCCTGCAATTTCACCAACTACGGCTATAACCAAGGTGCCAGCTCGCCGGGAATTACTCCGGACGGCCGCTTCGTCGTCTTCAACGACGACGCTTGCGCCAACAGCGCGGCGCCCGGTGGCTACGGCCCCGCGTCGGTGTTGACATACCTCCGTGACGTGAGCGGCCAGACCACCACCGCGCCGCTGCTGGACTCCAGCGGCAACCCGCTGGGCGGCGGCCAGGTCACGATGAGCTCCGATGCCCGCTTCTTCGCTTTTACCTCCAGCGTTGACAATGTCGTCGCCGGCGTGGCCGGCGCGGTGCAGCAGATCTATCTGCGCGATACCTGCCTGAGCGAAGGCTCCAGCGTGGCGTCCTGCACCCCGGCCAACGTACTGGTTTCGCAGGATCCGTCCGGCCAAAATGTGCCGGACAACAGCCAAGCCGCCGGCGATCCTTTCATCAGTCCGGACGGGCGCTATGTGGTGTTCGATTCCACCGGCACCAATCTGATCTCCGCCACCGACCCGAACATCAACGGCACGATCCAGCAGGTCTATCTGCGCGACACCTGCATGGGGGCCTCGGGCACCTGCACGCCGTCCACCGTGCTGATTTCCGCCGGAGCGTCGGGACAGGCGGGGAACGCGGATAGCATTCCCGGCGGCGTCTCGATGGGCGGACGCTATGTGGTGTTCCTGTCCTCCGCCACGAATTTGCCGGGGGCGCCGGCCGCGCTGGGGATCGGCGGCAATGAGGTCTATTTGCGGGATACCTGCCTGGGGGCGCCGTCTGGATGCCAGCCCAGCACCACCCTGGTTTCGCTAGATTTCACCGCGGCCACGCCCGCGCCGGCGGCGTTCATTTTCAACGGGCAAGATTACGGCTCCGCCAGCGGCGGCGCCTATATTTCTAATGACGGCCGCATCGTCGCCTTCGACTCCGCCCCGGCGCTAACCAGCCAGGCCGCGGGCGTCAGCGACGCGCTGTACGCCTACGACACCTGCCTCTCCAATGGCGTGCCAATCGGCGGATGCACCGTTTCCCTGCATGCCGTCTCGGCGGTTATGGAAAATGGCCAGACCGTACTGGTGGGCGGCCGGGGACCGTTGGATGCGAGCGGCGGGTTCGCGGTGTATTTCCATGGTTCGCCATCGGAGGTGTGGCTGAACGGCACCGGCGTGACGGCGTCCGCCGCGCCCCACATCCTCACCACCAGCCTGCCCGGTGGCACCGCCGGCCGCGCCTACAGCCAAACCGTGTCCGCCACGGGCGGCACCGGGGCGCTCGTATATTCCGTGAGCGCCTACAACCTACCCCCCGGCCTGGCGTTGGATTCCGCTACCGGGGCCATCACCGGAACGCCAAACCAAGCCGGCACTTTCTATTTCACCATCACCGCGACCGACACGCTCGGGCTGACCGGTTCCCAGCAGTATCAGATCACGATTGCGTGCCCGACGATCGAATTCATCAATCTCTCCACCCCCTTCGCCACCTATCCCCAGACGCTCTATCTCGGCACGCCCTATTCCATCCAGTTCGGCGTGACCGCCACGGATCCGTTGTCCTTGGGCCCCAACGGCACTCCAAACACCTTCGCGCAATACCTCAACCTGACCGGCAGCGGCGCCCCTGCGGGCATGACCTTCGGCAATACCGCCGACCTGCTGGCGGGGACGCCGACAACGGCAGGAAGCTACACGCTCGACCTCAAGGCTTCCGGCGGCGGCTGTAGCGCCGACAGCGGTTCGGCGTACACGTTCCACGTGGTCTCGCCGTGCGCGACCCCGGTCGCCGCGTCCGTGGCCCGCGGAGGCTATTCCAAGAAGTTCGGCACCACGCTGTACAGCCAAGTGGTCACCGTCACCTATACCGGGACCTCGGCCCTTAGCGGCGGGCTGTACTACGTCATCACCGGACTGCCCACCGGCGTGACGTTGGCCAACGCCGCCGGCGCCACCACCTGCACCGCTCCGGCGGGCAGCCCGTATGTCGTGGTTTTGGCCGGTTCGGTCGCGCCGGACGCGAGCGTCAGTTTCATCGTTCAGTTCAATGATCCGGGCGCCGTTGGCATCACCTATTCCCCCGTGGTCGTAGGCGCTGGAACGCCGTAGAGGAGATTCCCCATGAAACATTCCCTTGCAATTCTGGTCCCTGGTCTGGCTCTGCTGGCGGTGGTCCTGGCGCGACCGCCGCTGGCGCGAGCGGGAAGCATTACCGAAACCGTCACCGTCAACACCACATCCTTCGTCGGCTCGACGAATCCGTTCGAGGTGTACTTTTCGCTGACCGACGGCAGCGGCTCCGGTGACGGCAACAACACCGTCACCTTGAGCGGATTCAGTTTCGGCTCCGGCGGCAGTGCCGGCGCCGTGGATACGGCGAACACCAGCAACGCCGCCGGTGACCTGCAATCCGCCGTAACCATGAACGATACCAGCTTCTCGGATTCGTTCGCGGCGTTCTTCACGCCCGGTTCCAGCCTCAGCTTCACCATCGCGGATGCGTTCACGAGCCTCGACTCGCCCACGCCCGATATGCTCTCCTTCGCGCTGGTCGAGAACGGCAATCTACTGCCCACCAATGATCCCAGCCTTAATGACAACCTGGTGACGCTGACCCTCGAGTCCGCATCGGGAACCACCGCGGTATATACCGATCAGAATGCGTTCGACAGCGTCGGCGCACCCACGGTGGGCTCGCCGGTTTCCGCGCCGGAGCCGCCCGGTTGGATGTTGCTGATCGCCGGACTCGGCCTGCTGGGAATTGCGTCGCGCTCCCGGCTGCGCCGCGCGAGCTGAACTCCATGGGCGGCCTCCGCGATCCCCGGTCAACGGCTCGCCCGCGCGCCCGCGCCGCGTTGCCGCGGGTCATCCAGCTATGGGCGGTCGCTCCCGGGCAGCGTCCGGTGCGGGGCGAGTGGACCATCGAGGTGGATGTTGGCCGTGGGCGCAAGATGGCGCGAATGGAACGATTTGGCGCCGCGCCGCCTGCCGCGGCACGGCGCGCCGCTGCCGCATCGGAGTGGTCCTATCTTCAGATCCGGTCGCGAGAGATAGATCGTCCAGCACAGCGGTAGCGGCGGGCAGGCCCGGGCGGTTGCCCTAGCGGCGAGGGCTGCACTGGCGCAGGGGTTTGCGACCTGCGGGCGCGGGCCTCCGGTCCGCACCCGGCGGGGCTACCCCAGGCTAAAACCCGCAGCACACGCTGCCAATTCCACGCGGGCGGGCGCGGGGCTTGCGCCGCCGGCATCGCGGGGTTCGCCCGCCGGGGGCGCCCGCCTATTCTTCGGTCGCCGCCACTTCCCGCAGCCGCCCGGTCCGCACGTCGAAGATAAACGCGCGCATGGTGACGGCGGCGGGCACCCAGGGATGGCTGTGCAGTTTGGCCATCTGCTCGCGCAGGTTGCTTTCCAGCTCCTGGAATCCATAGAACCGCGCCGGCGCGACAGCGGCGGCGCCGCTTTCCTGGATCAGCTTGGAGCGGAGTTCTTCTTCGCGCAGGCCGAGCATGCCGCAGTCGGTGTGATGGATCAGCATCAGCTCCCGTGTGCCCAGCACGTGATGGGAGATGAGGAGCGACCGCAGGGCGTCCTCATCCACGATGCCGCCGGCGTTGCGGATGACGTGCGCGTCACCCTCCTCCAAAGCGAGCATGCGGTGGATGGCCAAGCGCGCGTCCATGCAGGCCAAGACCGCCAGGCGGCGGCGCGGCGGCGCGGCCAGGCTGCCGGCGGTAAACGTCTGGGCGTAGTGCTCGTTCGCCCGCAAAGCGTCGTCAATTGCAGTCATATGTGCCGGAAGCAGAAACGGCAGGATAGCAGAGGCGCGCGCCGGCACGGGCGAGGCCGACCGTCGGCGTGTCCCGGCCGATTCGCGCCGTCTTTGCCCCGAGCGCAAACGGCGCGGCTCCGGGAATCGCGGCATCGCCGCCGACCCGGCGCGGGCAGCGGGCTGCGCCGCCATCCTGGCGCGGTTCCGGCGTGAATCCACGACCCGCAGCCGCCCATTCAATACTTGACAATATGTCCATATTCACATATAAGAATATGGTAATGACCGAGCTGAGCCGCTTCAAGGCCGATTTTTTCCGGGCTCTGGCGCATCCGCTGCGGATCCGCATCGTGGATGAGCTGCGGTCCGGAGAGTTGACGGTGCAGGAGCTAGGGTTCCGGCTGGGCGCGGAACAAAGCACGGTATCGCGGCATCTCGCGGTGTTGCGCGGGCGGGGCATCCTGAACGCGCGCAAGGAGGGTCAGACGGTGCGCTATTCCGCCGCCGACGCCACTTTATTTCGCCTGCTGGACGTGGCCCGGACAATGTTTAACCACCAGCTCAGCGAGCTGCAATCCACGCTCGCCGACCTGAAGCACGGCAACAGCCGATGACCGCGGCGGCAGCAAGGGATTCCATGAGCGGCCGTGGGTGGTGGGCGTGAGCGCGCTGCTCCCGGCCGCGTTTCTGTGCCTGCTGCTGGCGGCGGCGCTCGCTATATGGCGGCGGCTCGGCGAGCGTCCGGCGCAGGCGGCGCTGGCGGCGGGTCTGGGGCTGGCGGGCGCGAGCGCCGCTCTCGCGCTGTGGCGCGGCGTCCTGCCGCGGCCCCTGCTCGGGCCCCTGCCGCTGGCGCTGACGCCGCTGGCGGCATTTTTTCTTCTCTTGGTGCCGCTGGTCTCGGCGCCGGCGGCCCTGCACGCCACGGCATATGCGCGGCATTTCGCCGCTGGGCGGCGCCGGCTGTTCTGGGCGCTGCTCGCGCTGTTCATCGCGGCGATGATGCTGGTGGTGACGGCGGCGGACGTATTTGCGTTCTTGTTCGGCTGGGAGCTGATGACGCTGTTCTCCGCCGGGCTGATCGCCCTGGAAGGCGATTCGCCGGAGCGGCGGCACAACCTGCTGCTGTATCTGATCATGATGCACGCCGGGGCGGGTTGCGTCGCGGGGGCCTTCTTTTTGTTCGCCGCCGGCGGCGGCAGCCTGAGCTTTGCGGCGATGGCCGCCGCGGCGCTGACGCCAGGGATACGGGACGCCATTTTCGTGCTGGCGCTGGTCGGCTTCGGGGCCAAGGCCGGTCTGGTGCCCCTGCATTTGTGGCTGCCACGGGCGCACCCTTTGGCTCCCAGCCCGGTGTCGGCGCTGATGTCGGGAGTCATGCTCAAGACCGCGGTCTACGGCTTCACGCTCGTCGCGTTCCTCCTGATGGGGCCGGGTCCGGCGTGGTGGGGCTACCTGACCGTAGCGGTCGCGGCCGCGACCGCGCTGCTGGGCGTGCTGTTCGCGCTGGGGGAGCACGAAATCAAGCGCCTCCTGGCCTACTCCAGCGTCGAGAACCTGGGCATCATCTTTATCGGCCTGGGAGCCGCGCTCGTGTTCCGCTCCGCGGGAGCCCGCGAATGGGCCGCATTGGCCCTGATCGCCGCCTTGCTGCACTCGCTGAACCATGCGCTGGGCAAAGGCCTTCTTTTTCTCGGCGCCGGCGCCGTGGGCCACTCCGCCGGCAGTATGGACCTGAACCAACTGGGCGGCCTGCAGCGGCGGCTGCCGCTTGCCGGCTGGGCGTTTTTAGCCGGCTGCGGCACCCTGGCCGGCCTGCCGCTGCTGGGCGGATTTGTGGGGGAGTGGCTCCTGCTGCGGGCGGCGCTCGCCGGACCCGCATTGGGCGCCGGCTGGCGGGCGTTCGTATTGCCCATGTTGAGCGGGCTGCTGGGATTAGTGGGCGGTTTGGCGGCGGCTTGCTTCGTCATGTTGTACGGCGTGGCGTTCCTGGGCCGCCCCCGTTCCGAAGGCGCGGCCGCGGCGTCGCCGCCGCCAGGGGCCATGACCATGGCGATGGCCGCCTTGGCCCTGGCCTGCCTGGTGACGGGGATTTTTCCGGGCTGGATTCTCTCCCCGCTGGCACGGATCGCCACGGGCGTGCTGGGGCTTCGGCAGCCGATACCGGCGGTCGGCGCTATCGCCGCGCTGCTGCCTTGGGTAGGCCTTGGCGCCGTACTGCTGGCCGGTCTGCTCGCCTGGAAACCGCGGCGCCGCCTTGCGCCCACCTGGGCCTGCGGGGGCACGCAATTGACGCCGCGCATGGAGTACAGCGCGACGTCGTTTTCCAAGCCGCTGCGTTCCACCTTCGCCCGCGTTTACCAGCCCGACCGGCAAATCCGCCGCACGCCGGCAAGTGAGCCGTATTTTCCCACGGCAGTCAGCTACAGTTCGGTTCGCACCACGTCCTTTGAACGGAAGCTGTACCGGCCGCTGGCTGGGTTGGTGCTGGGGGCGGCGAACCGTCTGCGCCGCTTGCACACGGGCGACATTCAGGCCTACTTGCTGTACCTCTTTCTCGGCCTTCTGGCGCTGCTGCTGACCTTGCGGGGGCGGCCATGACCCAAACCGCGATCGGGCTTCTGCAACTCCTGTGCATGCTGGCGGCGGCGCCGTTGTGCTCCGCCTGGAGCGCGCGGCTGCGGGCGTGGTTTCAGCGCCGCCGCGGCGCCGCTTTGGTCCGTCCCTACGCCGGCCTCCGCAAGCTGTTCGCCAAGGAGGACCTGCGGCCGCCGGAAGCGTCGGTGATTTTCGCCGCCGCGCCGCGCGCCGCTTTTTGGGCCACCTGCTTGGCGGCCGCGGTGCTGCCGGTGTGGCGGCCGGAGGCGCTGCTCCAGGGGCCTGCGGACTTCTTTCTTTTGGCTGGCGCGCTGGCGCTCGGCCGCTTTGCCCTGTCGCTCGGCGCGCTGGACAGCGGCGGGGCGTTCGGCGGGATGGGCGCAAGCCGCGAGGCGCTGGTCGGGGCGCTGGCCGAGGGGCCACTCCTGCTGGGCCTGGCGGCGCTGGCGTTGGCCAGCGGGCACAGCAGCCTCAGCGCGATGGCCGCCGCCACCCAGGGGCAACCTTTGACGCCCGTGTCACCGGTACGGATGCTGGCCTTGGCCGGTTTGGCGATGGTGGCGCTGGCGGAGACGGGAAGAATACCCGTGGATAATCCGACCAGCCACCTGGAACTAACCATGATCCATGAGGCGATGACGTTGGACTATTCCGGTCCCAGCCTGGCCTGGATCGAGTGGGCGGCGTCATTGCGGCAACTGCTGTACTTGACGCTGGTGGCCGATTTGTTTCTGCCCTGGGGACTGACGCCAGGTCCGGGATGGTACGGCTTGGTGGTGGGTATCGCGGCCTGGGCCGCGAAAGTCGGCGCGCTGACCGTGGCGGTCGCATTCACGGAGGCATCCCTGGCCAAGCGCCGGATGTATGCGGTGCCGGAGTTTCTCGGCATCGCCGCGGCGCTGACCGCCCTGGCGCTGGTGTTTACCGCTCTGCCCTGATGGTGATGACGATGACCCCTCTTTTCGGTATCGCCGCCGCTCGATTGCTGGGATCGGCCGCGGCGCTTTTGTTCCTTACCGTATTGGCCATGGCGGCGGCCCGGCGGATCGGCACCTGCATCCTGGCTTACGGCTGCCAGTCGGCGTTGCTGGCCGCCGAGGTGTTCGCCGTCGCGTATGTGCGGCACTCCGCCGCGGCCTGGGTGGTCGGCGCGATGGTGCTGGTGGTGAAGACGGCGGCGTTGCCTTGGGCCTTGCTGTTTCTCGTGCGGCGGCTCGGCGTGGCGCCGCGGCTGGAGGTCAGAGTGGCGCCCATGCCCTCGGCATTCGCCACCGCGGCGCTGATCTTTTTCTCCTTCACCGCGGTGCAGGGATTCGCCAGCGAGCTGCATGCCCGGGAGAACCTGTTGGCCGCATCCGTGGCGCTGATGCTATCCGGCATGTGGCTCATGATCACGCACCGCCTGGCGCTGATGCAGGTGTTGGGTGTGCTGGTGCTGGAAAACGGCATCTTTCTGGCGGCGCTGGCCACGACCTTTGGCATGCCGCTGGTGATCGAAGCGGGAGTGACGTTCGACCTGCTAATCGGGGTGCTGCTGATGGGCTTGTTGGCCTTCCGCATTCGGGACACGTTTGAGCACTTGGATGTTTCCCGCCTACGGAGGCTGCGAGGATGAATGCTCTGCTCCTGCTCGCTCCGCTGCTCCTGCCCTGGCTGGCGGCCGGGGTCTTGCTGAGCCTGCGGCGGCGGCCCGCGGCGCAAGTCCTCAGCATCGCCTGGATCTTCGGAGGTCTGGAGATCGGGGCGCTGGGCGCGCTGGTCGTGGCGGCCGCGCGCCACGCGCAAGCCTGGTCGGATTATCTGCGTGCCGACGCGCTAACGGCATTTTTCCTGCTGACGACGGGGTTGGTCTTCGGCCTGGTGCTGCTGTATGCCGCCGGCTACATGCGCCGCGTGCCGCCCGGCCGCTTTGCTTCGCTGCCCTGGTTTTACGCGCTCCTGTTCGTATTCCTCGGGACCATCGTGGGCGTCTATCTCGCCGCCAACCTGGGGCTGATGTGGATCCTGATGGAAGGGACGACGCTGGCCTCGGTGCTGTTGGTGGGCTTCTACAACACGGAGCGCGCCGTGGAGGCGGGTTGGAAGTATCTGATCGTATGCACCGTGGGTCTGGCTCTGGGCCTCTTCGGCACCATCGCGTTTTATCTCGCGGCGGTGCGCGGCGGCGTGGGAACGGCTCATGCCTTGGACTGGCTGACGCTGCTGCGGAACGCCAAGCATTTGGGCAACACGCCGCGCTTGTTGGAACTGGGATGGGTGTTCCTAGCCGTCGGGTATGGCACCAAAGTGGGCTTGGTTCCGATGCATAGCTGGCTGCCGGATGCCCACGCCGAAGCGCCGTCCCCGGTCAGCGCCATGCTCTCGGCGGCGCTGCTGAACTGCGCGCTTTACGCCCTCATCCGCTTTCAGGAGATCGCCTCCGGCGCTTTGGGGTCGGCGTACAGCCGCCATGTGTTGCTGGCGCTCGGGCTGGTCTCCGCGCTGGTTGGAGCCATGTTGATGCTGGTGCAGCGGGACCTGAAGCGGCTGTTCGCCTATAGCAGCATCGAACACATGGGCATCGTCGCCACCGGGCTGGGGCTGGGCGGGGCCTGGGGAGTCTACGGCGCGTTGCTTCAGATCCTGAACCATGCGTTGGCGAAGTGTCTGATGTTTTTCGCGGCCGGCAACGTGCGCGAGCGCTATCACGAAGCCCGCATGGTTCGGATCCGCGGTTTGGGCACGACGATGCCTCTCACCGCGTCGGCGTTGGTGCTGGGCGGCGTGGCTTTGGCCGGATTGCCCCCATTCGGCCTCTTCGCCAGCGAGTTCGCCATCCTGCGCCAGGCCTTCGATCATCACCCTGCGGCAGGCCTCCTGCTGCTCGCGCTGCTGTCGGTGGTATTCGCCGCGCTGGCGCGCCACCTGCAAGGCATGCTGGGCGGCCGCCCCGTGATCCCGCCGACGGGTCCCGGCGAGGCGGCCGGCGGGCTGGTGGCCATGGGGATCTGCCTGGCTCTGCTGCTCCTGCTGGGCTTGCACCTTCCCGGCTCCGTGCACTCGCTGTTGCAGCGCGCCGTGGCGGTGATCCGCTCATGACACGGGACGCGGCGCTGGCAGGCCTGGCCCCCGCCCTGCGGCGCGCCTGGGAGAAGGATGCCCAGCCGCCGCGGTTGGTTTCCATTTTTGGCCGCTCTGTCGGGCAGGAAACCGAGGTCCATTACCTCTTCGACCGGGGCGCGGCCGACTACGAGGAGACCACGGTCATGGCCAGCGGCGAGATCGGATCGCTGGTCCCGTTGGCGCCGGCCGCGAGCTGGCATGAGCGCGAAATCCACGACCGGTTCGGCTTGATCTTTGCCGGCCATCCAGATCCCCGGCCGCTGCTGGGGCCGTGGCAGGCGGCGCCGCCCGTATCGGCGCCAAACGGGACGCGCGGATGGCCGCCGGATTCCGCGGCCGGCGTCGGAGCGGAATTTGTTCCGGTGACCGGTAATGGCGTGACCGAGGTTGCCGTCGGGCCGGTGCATGCGGGCATTATCGAGCCCGGTCATTTTCGCTTCTCCACCATGGGCGACCGGGTGATCTTTCTAGAGCTGCGGCATTTCTATACCCACAAGGGCACGGAGGATTTGCTCGCCGGCATGGAGGCGGCCGGCGCCACGCCGATTGCCGAATCCGTGAGCGGCGACAATTGTTTGGCTCACGCCGTGGCGTACTGCCAGGCGCTGGAGCGAATCGCCGGCGTCGAGCCGCCCCCGCGCGCCCAGGCCATGCGCGGCGTCGGCATGGAGTTGGAGCGCCTGGTCAACCATATCGGAGATTTCGGCGCGCTCTGCGGCGATATCGGCTTTGCGCCCATGCCCGCCCTCGCCAGCCGGCTGAAGGAAGACCTGCTGCTGGCGTCGCTGGCATTTTGCGGAACGCGGTATTGGCGCGGCATTGCCGTACCCGGCGGCGTCACGGTGGATCCCGGGGAGCAGGCGCGCGCCGCGCTGGCGCGGGCGGTCGCCGCCGCCGGCCGCGAGTTCGCGGAACTAGGCGGCCGGGCGTTGCGCAACCCTTCGGTGCAGGCGCGCTTTGATGGGGCCGGCGTGCTAACCCCCCAGGCCGCGAGCGACTTCGCCGCCGTAGGTCCGGTGGCGCGCGCCAGCGGCGCCGCGTTGGATCTGCGCCGCGACCGCCCATACGGCGCCTTCCGCCGCCGCGCCGTCGCCGCCGCGCGGCTCGCCGCCGGCGACGTCATGGCCCGTGCGCAGATCCGCATGCTGGAAGCGGCCGCGGCCGTGGAGTTTCTTCGCGCCACGCTGGCCGACTGGCCCCCGGGTAACGTCCGCGATCGCTTCCCCGCCGGCGCTGAAGGGCGGGGCTGGGCGGCGGTGGAATCGCCGCGTGGAGAGTTAGTGTATTGGCTGTTGCTGCAACAGGGCCGGATCGTCCGCTGCCATATCCGCTCGCCTTCGTTTCAGAACTGGCCGGCGCTGCCGCCGGCGGTGATCGGCGGGATCATCGCGGATTTTCCAATGATCAACAAAAGCTTCAATCTCTCCTATTCCGGGTGCGACCGATGATGGGCGATCTGCTGCTCCGTACGCTGCGTTCGCCCAGCCGCTTGGTGCCGCTGGACGCGCTGCGCCCTGCAAACGCCGGCGGGAGCCGCATGCCCCAGGTCCTAGGCAAGCGCCTGAACGCCGATTTGGCGGATCGTCTCGCCGCCGTCTGCCCCACGGAGGCGATGCGCCGCGGCTCTGATTCCGGCGGCCGCTGGTTCGAGTTGGATTACGGCGAGTGCATCGGTTGCGGCCGGTGTGCCGCGGCGGCGCCAGATGCCGTGCTACCCGCGGTCCACCTGGAACCTTGCGGCGTGCGGCGCGAGGGGCTGGTGCACCGTTGGAACCTGGATACCGGAGCGGAGATCCCGCCTCAGGCCGCGGAGCCGCCGCGGCTGGATCGTTGGTTGGGGCGCGCGGTGAACATTCGCCAGCTCGACGCCGGCTCCTGCAACGGCTGCGAGGCGGAGATCGCCGCGCTGACCAACTCCTACTACGACCTGGAGCGCTGGGGAGCCCATTTTGTCGCCTCGCCCAAGCACGCCGACCTGTTGCTGGTCACCGGGCCGGTCACGCGCAACATGGCGGAGGCGGTGCGGCAAACCTATGCCGCGCTGCCCGCGCCCACGTTAGTGGTGGCGGTCGGCGCCTGCGGCTGCAGCGGCGGTGTATTCGCCGCCAGCCCGGCCGTCGCCGGCGGGGTGGATCAAGTCATCCCCGTGGATGCCTACATCCCCGGTTGTCCCCCAACGCCGGCGATGTTATTGGCGGGGCTGGCGGCGGTCCTGCAGCGCCGTCTTGGCCGCCGGGGCGCCGGCCGCCTATCCGCGGAGCCGGTCATGGCCCAATCGGCAGCTGCCGGCGCCGGGTCCGTGACATCACGGGCCAATCCTCAGTCGTCCTGACGGACCGGGGCAAACCGCGGCTGCGGGGGCCGCGTCGCTCGTACCTGGGCAAAGTCGGCGTGAGCAAACCGCATTCCGCCGTGCTGCCCCAGGACAGGGCAGCGGCGCGGCCGCAACCGCTCTCCTGCGGGGGCTGGGGCGAACCGGGCCCCAGCATCGCTCGCGCGCCAAGCGGGACGCGCGGAGCGGCCTTGCTGGCGCCCGCGTCCAGCAATGTCGCGCCGATTTTTCCACGCCGGCGCCGATGGCGGTGTTCTTCGCGGGCGGCGGCGCCGCAAGCCGCCGGTCCGTCCGGTCAGCAAAGCGCGGGATTTCCGACGGCGTAGCGGAGTTAGGCCGAAAACGGCAAAGCATTGATCCGGCAGCATTTGTTCCCGCCTGGGGAAGGAAAACGGGCGGTGATGGTCCGGCACTCATTGCCATCCTGAGCCGGAGGGAATACATTGGCCGAGATACGACCGGAATGGTGAGGAATGACCCAGACTTTGCGAGCAGTGCGCAGTGGGCCGCGTATCTTCGCGGCGATGGCGGCTTTAGGTTTCGGGGTGCTGGCCTGGGCGGGCGGTTGGCCGGTGGTGACTCCCGCGGAACGGCAGTTCCAAGCTCAGCAGGCGCCGGGAGCGGCGGCGATCGTCCTGGAGAAGCGCGTCGTCTGTGACAATCAGGCGAATATCGAGCAGCACTTTCTGCGTGTGAAGATTTTGCGTGCCGCGGGATTGGACCAGGCGACGGTCAAGATACCGTATCTGCACACCGAGGAAACCATCTCCGGCATCGGCGGCCGCACCATCGAGCCCAACGGCGCCATTGTGCGGTTCCACGGCCGGGTGCGGCGGGCGGAGATCTACCGCGGCGGCGGCTACCGCGTGGAGGCGCTGGAGTTCGACCTGCCCCAAGCCCGCGTGGGCAGCATCCTCGACTACCGCTATACCCTCGGCTACAACGCCCCGCAGGAACAAGACTTTGTTTATTACACCTTGTTGCCGGAGACCATCTGGCAGTTGCAAGGCCGCCTGCCCATCCGCCATGAGCAGTTCAAGCTGATCGTCAATCCGGGGTATCCGCTGCGGGATTTCTCCACCGGCCTGCCCGCCGGCCATGGTCCCGTGGTCAAGGGGCGGCAGGTGACGCTGCGCTTGAACAACATTCCCGCGCTTCCCAACGAACCCCTGGCGCCGCCGCTGGCGCTGCTGCGCAAGCGCGTCGTCTTCGTCTACTCCACGCATCATATTGACGCGCCGAAGTATTTTTGGCGCGGCCGCGGCAAGAAGTGGGCCAAGACGGCGCGCAAGTTCGCCGGCAACAAGAAAAAGCTGAAAGCGGTGGTGGCGGCGCTGCACTTGGCCGGCTCGCCGCAGCAGAGGCTGCGGGCCATTTATCGCCGCGTGCTGCGGATTCGCGACCTGGACGTGACCACGGTCGCCAACTCCAAGCCGGACCATTCCGCGGTGGCGGCGCTGCGCCGCAACTACGCCACCGGGACGGGCATCAACCTGACGCTGGTGGCGCTGGCGCGGGCGGCGGGCTTCCCGGCGTATTGGGTACACAGCGCCGAACGCCGGGATGAGGTCTTTTCCGCTGCCATTGAGGATCCCGATCAGGTCAGCAACGATCTGGTGCTGGTGCGGCTGGGGAAGGACGCGGTTTTCCTCGATCCCTCCGGGCAGTGTCCCTATGGCGTGCTGCTGTGGTGGGAAACCGGCGTGCCAGGTCTCGTGGCCAACCGGCATGGCGGACAGTGGGTGCAACTGCCCATGCCGCTTCCCAGCGGCGCCGAGCGGGACCGCCACTTGCAGTTGCACTGGGCCGCGGCCGGCGGCTGGGTGGGCACGCTGCAAGCCCGCTGGACTGGAGAAGCCGCTTTGGGACTGCGCGAATCCTGGCGGCAGCGCGACGCGGGCGGGCGCGCCCGCGCGCTCACCGGCCGGGCGCGTGGCTGGCTGCCGCAAGGGACCGAACTGAAGATGATCTCCAGCCAGGGCTGGAAGACGAGCGCGGAAGCGCTCCAGGCGCGCTGGCAGGTGAGGCTGCCGAACCTCGGCGCCGGCGTGGTGTGGTCCGAAGGCATGATGAGCTTGGGACGGGGGCCGCTGCTAACCGCCACGCGGCGCCTGGAACCGCTGTATTTCCCCCATCCCTATCTGCACAGCGACACGATCGCCATTCATCTGCTGCCGCAGGCGGCTACGCCGGCGTTGCCGCCGCCGGCGATCGTGCCCACCGACCCACCGCCGAATTCCCCGCTGCTGTTCAGCGAACGGGCCTATTTGCAGCACACCGCCGGCGGCCGCATCTTGCATATGCAGCGCCGCTTGCGCGTGGACCTGGTGATGGTGCCGGTGAACGACTACACCATCGTGAAGGAGTTCTTTGCCGCGGTCGCGCAGGCGGATAACCGCCAGATCGCCGTGGGCGTCACCGCGCCCGTGGTGCAAGCGCAATGAAGCGGGGGGTGTGCTGCCTGGGCCTGGCGCTGGCGGTGACTGCGCCGGGCCTCGCCGGCGCCGCCTGGGCCGGCAACATCCCGTCCTGGGTGCGCCGGCATGCGGCGGCCGCCGTGCCCGCCGCCGCGCAATCGGCCGATGGGGTCATCCTCTTCCGCGATACGCGCCTAACGGTGCGCCGGAACGGCCGCTGGCGGCTGTGGCAGCGGCGCGTCTACCGCGTCTTGCAGCCGCAGGGCGCGTGGTTGGCGACGCAGGACACGGTCGTGGGCCACGACACGCAACTCAAGCGGTTTCGCGGCTGGGAGCGCCTCCCCGGCGGCAAATGGGAGCGCTGGCGGCGCCGCGACGCCACCTGGATCAACCCCTTGATGGCGTTTCCCGGCTATGTTCGCTATCGCCTGGTGGAGTTGTCGCTGCCCGATCCGCCGCCCGGCACGCTGCTGGCCTTCGAGATTCGCCGCCGGGTGCGGCCGGAGATTTTGCAGCATATCTGGCGTTTTCAGCACCAGTACCCCGACCTCGACGCGCGCTTCACCGTGCGGTTGCCACCGGGCTGGCGAGCCTTGGCGCATTGGCGCCATTGGCCGTCCCAGCCGGGGCAGGAAGGCAGGGACCAGCGGCAATGGGTTTTGCGCGGCGTGCCGGGATTGCCTTCGCAGCCGGCGATGCCGCCACAAGAATCCATCGCCGGCGCCATGTCGCTGACCCTGGCGCCGCCGTCGCCGTTGCCGGCGCTGTCGCCCTTGAGCGCGCAGGCAACCGGCGCCTGGTTCCAGCGGCTCACCGCCGGCCGGACCGCCCCGACCGCGGCCGTGCGCGCGCAAGCGGCGGCGTTGGTTGCCGGCCAGCGGACGCTGGCGGGCAAAATCGCCGCCGTGGCGCGCTATGTGCAGCAGCGCATTCGCTATGCCGCGGTGGAAGTGGGCCTGGGCGGCTATCAGCCGCATGCCGCGGCGACGGTGCTGGCCAACGGCTACGGCGACTGCAAGGACAAGGCCACGCTGCTGATCGCCATGTTGCGCACGCTGGGCGTGCGGGCGGATTACGTCCTGTTGAACGCGCAGCGCGGCATCGTGCCCAGCGGCTATGCCAGCCCCAAGAGCTTCGATCATGCGCTCGTCGCCATTCGCTGGCCGGCCCAGACGGCGGCGAGCGATCTTTACGCTTGGCTGGGCGCCCCTGGGCCGGGACACCTGCTGCTGTTCGATCCCACCGATCCCGCGACTCCCTGGGGCTGGCTGCCGGCGGCGGAGGAGGGCGGGGAAGCGCTGCTGGTCTCGCATGCCGGTGGCCGGTCCGTGCAACTGCCCGTGCTGGCGTCGGCCCTCAATCGCCGCCTGCGCTCCGCGCGGTTCGTCATGCGCGGCGACGGTTCGTTGCTGGGCAGCGTCGAGGAAGTGCGCACCGGCGTGTTTGCCGGCCGGATGCACGGGCAAATGGATCCTACCCCCCGCCAGCAGCGGCGCTGGCAAGTGCGCTTCGATCACGTTTTGCCCGGCATTCAGCTCGCGGATTGGAACGGCACGCAGGATGGCGGCACCGTGCTGGTGCGGTATCGCTTGACGGTCCGGCCCTACCTGCAATTATCCGGAACCACCGTGGTGCTCCCGCCCTGGCTTTTTCCCTTGGCCACGCCCAGTTTGCAGGAAGACGGCGCGCGGCGGTACCCCATCCGGCTGGGTACGGTGGGGTCGCGGACGGATTTCTACCGCATCCAGTTGGCCAGGAACCTTCAGGTCGGCGCCTTGCCGTCTCCGGTCAACCTGGTGTTGGCCGCGCCATCCGTCGCCGGACCCACCGCACCGAATGACGCCCCGCCGGATGCGCAGCAAGACGCAGCGCCCGACGCGAGTTACAGCAGCCGGGTGTGGCTCACCCAGACGCCATCCGGCCCGGTCCTGCACGTGCAGCGTACGCTCGCCATCAACGCCTTCACCGTTCCCGCCGCGCGCTACGCCGCGGTGCGGCGCTTTTGGCAGGCTGTCCGCCGGGACCAGGGCCGCCTATTGTTCGGCGGTCTGACGGCGGCCAAGCCAGCCCCGCCGTCCGGGCATTAGGCGGTCGCACCGCTAAGCGCCACCGCCGTTCCTGCCGGCGGCGGAGCGTTCGGCCGGGGTGATGGGCCGTTCGCCCGCAATCCCGCAGCGGGTGGCAGCCACGGCCAGGGGTAACCCCAGTTGCGGGCCCGCGGGTCGGACAGCCATGCACTAGGGATTTGGTGTGGGACGGCGGCCGGTCGCCGCCGGTCAGCGCCACGCTACCCCTCCATCTGTCGCCAACGCCGCTTGCGGCTTGCCCGCGGCGCGGCCCCCCGGGCCCCCGCCGCGCGCGTCCGCGGGGCTCCGCGCCGCGGCA
>DAHVCP010000062.1 GCA_027314025.1 Acidobacteriota bacterium | reverse complement strand
CGCCGCGGCGGCGCGCCCGCAGCGGACGGAGCCCGGCCCGGCCCCGGCCAACGGCAGCGCCGAGCCGCGGGCGGCGGTGCTGGCGGCGCTGGCGGCCAGCGGCAAAACATCGGCGGCGATGATGCTGGAGAGCGCGGAGTGGAGCTGGGAGGGCAAGGCACTGCACCTGGCCTTCCACGGCGAGCACGCGCCGCTGGCGCATCTGGTGGATCAGGAAGACGTGCGCAAAGCCCTGCGCGAAGCCTGCCGCGCCGCCACCGGCGCCACGCGGGAGATCGTCGTGACCAGCCATGCGGAAACTCCCGCGGGCGGGGCGGTATCCGCGGGCGATGGCCATGCGGCATCCGCGGCGGCGAACGGCCATGCCGCCGCCGGTGATGACCTGCAACGCCGCGCCGAGCAGCACCCCGGGCTGCGGCAACTGCGCGAGCATTTGCCGCCGCATCATGTGCTGCGAACGGTGGAGTGGAAGGGCTAAGCTGAAAGGGCGGCAACGCATGGATGCACGGGGGAGCCGGCGATGGACATGAACTTCGAGCAGATGCAGCAGATGCTGGGACAGGCGAAGCAGCAGTTCGAAGCGCTGCGGCAAAAATTGGCTCAGATCAGCGTCGAGGGCGCCGCCGGCGGAGGCATGGTGACGGTGCGCATGAACGGCGAAAAGCAGGTGCTAGAGGTCAAGCTGGATCCGGCGGTGGTGCGCGACGATCCGGAGATGCTGCCCGACCTGATCCAGGCCGCCTTTAACGACGCCGGCCGCCGCGTCGAAGAACGCCTGCAAAGCGAGGCGGGCGGTTTGGCGGGGTTGGGCAATTTGGGAGGACTGTTCTAGCCGGTGGGCAGGGCTCCGCGGGCGCCGCGCCCGCGCTTCCGGCCCACCATCGCGCCCGAAAACGCCATGGATGAAATCGCCGCGCCGCTGCGCCAACTGATCGAGGAACTGAAGCGCCTGCCGGGCATCGGGCAGAAGTCCGCCGAGCGGATCGCCTTCCATCTGCTCCGCGCCGACCGGGAACGCTCGCAGGCGCTGGCGCAGGCGGTGCTGGCCATGCGCGACGGACTGCGGCTCTGCCGCGTCTGCCAAAACATCAGCGGCACGGAGGTCTGCGGCTTCTGCGCCAACCCGCGGCGCAACCGCGCCCTGCTGTGCATCGTGGAGCAGCCGCGCGACGTGTGGGCGGTGGAAAAGACGCGACAGTTCGACGGGCTGTATCACGTGCTGCACGGCGCGCTGTCGCCGGTCGAGGGCATCGGGCCGGAACAGATCCGGTTGCCGTCGCTATTGGAGCGTCTGCGCGAAACCAACGCCGGCGGCGGACCGGTGGTCGAGGAAATCATCATCGCCACCGATCCCGACGCCGAAGGCGAGGCGACCGCGGCGTATTTGGCGCAATTGCTGAAGCCGCTGACGCCGCGCGTCAGCCGCATCGGCATGGGCGTGCCGGTGGGCGGCGAGCTGGATTACGCCGACGAGGTCACCGTCAGCCAGGCGCTGCGCAGCCGCCGCACGCTGTAACGCCGGCGGCGCGGGGGCGGACGGGGGATGGGCAGCACGGGGCGGGGCGCCTCCTGCCGGCGGGCTGAAGCCCGCCGCACACAGGCTGAAGCCTATTCCACGGCAGCGGGCAGGGCCGCCCGCGCCCCCAGAATGCGGCAGGCACGACAGCCGGGACGGCCGCGCCAATTTTTTGGGACGGGGACCCCGTTCTTCTGCCCGTCCCTCGTCCCTCGTCCCCCGTCCCCCGTCCCTAGTCTTTAGAGCGGAATATTGCCGTGCTTTTTGGCGGGATTGGCGGCGCGCTTGTCGCGCAGCATGGCCAGCGCGTTGATCAGCCGCGGGCGCGTCTCCCGCGGCGCGATCACGGCATCCAGATAGCCGCGCTCCAGGGCGGCGAAGGGATTGGCCACGCGGTCGCGGAACTCCTCGGTGCGGCGGCGGCGCAGGGCTTCCTTTTCCGCGGCGTCTTTCGCCTGGTCCAGCTCGCGGCGATAGACGATGTTCACCGCGCCTTCCGGGCCCATCACCGCCAGCTCCGCAGTGGGCCAGGCGTAGTTGACGTCGGTGCGCAGATGCTTGGAGGCCATGACGCAGTAGGCGCCGCCATAGGCCTTGCGGGTGACCACGGTGATCTTGGGGACGGTGGCCTCGGCGAAGGCGTAGAGCAGCTTGGCGCCGTGGCGGATGATGCCGCCGAACTCCTGCTGCGTGCCGGGCAGAAAGCCGGGGACATCCTCAAAGGTGATGAGCGGGATGTGGAAGGCGTCGCAGAAGCGCACGAAGCGCGCGCCCTTGGTGCTCGCGGCGATGTCCAGGACGCCGGCCAAATGCGCCGGCTGGTTGGCGATGATGCCGACCGGCTGCCCCGCCAGGCGGGCGAAGCCGACGATCAGGTTCGGCGCGTAGCGCTCCTGGACCTCGAGAAAATTGCGGTCGTCGGCGATGGCGTGGATCACCTGCCGCATGTCATAGGGCTGATTCGAGGCCTCCGGCACCAGCGTGTCCAGGGCGGCGTCGGCGCGCGCGGCGGGATCGGCGGTGGGGCGCAGCGGCGGCGCGTCGAGGTTGTTGGCGGGCAGAAAGCTGAGCAGCTCGCGGATCGCCGCCAGGCAGTCGGCGTCGTCGCGGGTCAGGAAATGCGCCACGCCGCTGGTCTGGTTGTGGGTCAGGGCGCCGCCCAGCTCCTCCTTGGTGACTTCTTCATGCGTCACCGTCTTAATCACATCCGGACCGGTTACGAACATATAAGAAGTGTGCTGCACCATGAAGATGAAATCGGTGATGGCGGGTGAATAGACCGCGCCGCCGGCGCAGGGGCCCATGATGGCCGAGATCTGCGGGATGACGCCACTGGCCATGGTATTGCGCCAGAAGATTTCGGCGTAGCCGGCCAGGGACTGCACGCCCTCCTGAATGCGCGCGCCGCCGCTGTCGTTCAGGCCGATCAGCGGCGCGCCGACGCGCAGAGCGGTGTCCATGATCTTGCAGATCTTGCCGGCGTTGGCCTCCGAAAGCGAGCCGCCAAGCACGGTGAAGTCCTGGGCGAAGACGAAGACCAGGCGGCCCTCGATGCGGCCGTGGCCGGTGACCAGGCCGTCGCCGGGAATGCGCTGCGCGTCCAATCCGAAGTCGCTGGCGCGGTGCTCGACCAGGCGGTCGGTCTCCTCGAAGCTGCCCTCGTCCAGCAGCAGCGCGATGCGCTCGCGGGCCGAGAGCTTGCCCTGGCGGCGCTGGGCTTCCACGCGATGCTCGCCGCCGCCGGCCTCGGCCGCGGCGGAACGGCGGGCCAATTCGGCCTTGCGTTGTTCTAGCGACATGCAGCTAGCATAGCGGCACCGGCGCGGCGGGCGGGCAGCGCCGCCCGCACACTGGAGGGCGAGGCTCCGCCGTCAGCGGGACGCCCCCGGAACGCGGGGGCGGACCGGAAACTTGGGATGGGCGGAGGGGAAATGGGTCGGAGGGAATGGATTGGACCCCGACGTTTCGGGGGCGTGCCCACGGTGCGGGTGCGGACCTTGGGCGAGGGGCGAGGAGAGGCGGCGGGCGGATTGAATCGGCGCCAGCTAACGCAGGTGGGCGCGCAGGCTGAAGCCTCCTCCATGCCGGTGTCGGTGTCTCATGTTTCGAGAGGACGCGACCAGTAAGTCTTTTTAAATGAGCGGGCGTGGGCGGACGTGGGGCGGAAAAAGTGAGACTCGGGGTTTTGGGGCCGCGGGCGCGCTGCGCCGACGGGGCGGTGAGAACCGCTGACCTGTACCGTGTCAATTCTTTCTTCACAACCCTAAATCCTTCGGCCCGCGTGCCTTTTCCACGTTCCTATCCCCGAAAAACAGCCTTATCCAGCCCGGTTCTGGAGACGAAGCGGAGACGAGTTCATTGGC
>DAHVCP010000059.1 GCA_027314025.1 Acidobacteriota bacterium | reverse complement strand
AGGTTATTGTTGCTCATGGCCACCAAACAATCATCGGAAGCGGCGCGGCTGCTGGCGCGGCGCTCCGTCAGGGCCAGGCGCGAAGCCTGGGGCGAGGCGGGGTTCGCCCGCAAGATGCGCGAGTGGGGCAAGCTCGGCGGCAGGCCGCGCAAGGGCGCGGCGCGGAAAGGCGGCGCCAAGTGACGGACGAAACCACGGTGGCGCGGGAATCGAAGCCGCGGCGCAAACCGCCCAAGGTGCGGGGCCTTTTTGAACGGCCCAAGGGCAGCGGCATATGGTGGGTTTCCTACAAGGACTGCGCCGGGACGCGCCGCCGCGAAAAAGCGGGCACGCGCGGCATGGCCCAGGCATTGCTGGAACGGCGCCGCGATGAACGGCGCCGCGGAGTGAAGCTGCCGGAGACGATCCGCCGCCGCGGCGTCGCCGTCCGCGAGTTGCTGGACTTGGGGGCGGCGCACGTTGCCGCGCACTATTCCACGGTGCGGCTCAGCGCCAAAACCGGCCAGCAGCGGGCCGACTCGCGTCACCCCGCGCTCGCCGTTGAGTTCGGGCTGCTGGACGCGGCCAAGCTCACGCCGCAGCGCATTGAGCAGGGGCTGGCCAGATTGGCGGCGGAGCGGAATTGGAAGCCGGCCACGGCCAATCGCCACAAGGCGTTTTTGTCTCTGGCCTACCGGCTGGGCGTGGCCAACGGCAAGGTATCGGCCAACCCGGCGCGGCTGGTGCGAGCGCAACGCGAGGACAACGGTCGCATCCGGCTCCTTAGCCCGGCGGAGGAAGCCCGCCTGCGGGCCGTCATCCGCGAGCGCTGGCCCGAGCATGAGCCGGAGTTTGACTTGGCGGTCAACACGGGGATGCGATCCGGGGAGCAATACGGGCTCACCTGGGACCGCGTGGATTGCGAGCGGCGGCAGATAGCGCTCTATCGGACCAAGAACAAGCACCCCCGCTATATCCCGCTGAATCCGGCGGCGCTGGCCGCGCTGCGGGCCTTGCGCCAGCGGTCCGCCGGCATCGGCCCAGTGATTCTCCATGCCGAGCGGATGCCGGCGCAAGCGGCACAGAAGGCCCGGCACTGGTTTGAGCAGGCCGTCCGGCTGGCGGCCGTGCCGGAGTTCACCTGGCACTGCCTCCGCCACACCTTCGCCAGCAGGCTGGTAATGGCGGGCGTGGACTTGCGAACCGTGGCAGAATTGATGGGTCACCGGACGCTGGCCATGACCTTCCGTTACGCCCACCTCGCGCCGCAGCACCAGTTGGAGGCCGTGGAGCGGCTGGCGGGCTTCGCCACCGTACAAAGTGGCACCAGAAGTGGCACCGGCGATTCCGTGCCGTCCGAAGCGGGACCCGAGAACTGCAAGCAAGCCGTTTCTATTCAGTAGTTTGCAAGCGATTTGGCCAGGTAGCTCAGTTGGTAGAGCAGCGGACTGAAAATCCGCGTGTCGGCGGTTCGATTCCGTCCCTGGCCACCATCCGCGCACTCGTTGCGTTGCACAGCTTGGGTTGTCCCATGCCGCGGCGGCTGCCCACTTTCTACTGGACCCATGGCGGCGGGCCATGGCCCTACATGACGGGGCCGTTCCGCCGGAGTTTCGCGCGTTTAGAGGCGGCGCTGCGGGAGCTGCCGCGACAGCTCGGCGATTCGCCGCGAGCGATCTTGGCGGTATCGGGCCATTGGGTGGCGCCGGATTTCGCCATTATGTCCAGCCCGAGGCCGGGGATGGTCTATGACTTCAGCGGCTTCCCCGAGGATTTGTACCGCATCCAGTATCCGGCGCCCGGCTCCCCGGAACTGGCACGGCGGATCCACGGGCTCGTCCAAGCGGCAGGTCTGGACAGCCATCTCGACCCGCAGCGAGGCTTTGACCATGGAACCTACGCGCTGTTGGCGGTTGCCTTCCCCCAGGCGAACGTTCCGGTGGTCCAGGTGTCGCTGCGCGGAGACTACGATTCCGAAGCGCACCTCCGCCTGGGCCGGGCATTGGCGCCGCTCCGTGAGCAGGGCGTGCTGATTTTGGGCAGCGGCAGCAGCTACCACAATCTCCGTGCCATGCTCTCGGCGGGACCGGATCCGCAAGTACGGTCAGATTCCGCGGACTTTGATGCTTGGCTGCAGGAGACTCTGGCGGCGGCGCCGACCGAGCGCAGCCGGCGCTTGCGCGATTGGGAGCGGGCGCCGCATGCCCGGCAGGTTCACCCGGACGAAGACCATTTGCTGCCGCTGCATGTGGCGGTGGGCGCCGCGGAACAGGAGCCGGCGGAATTGGTTTACAGTCAAGCCGATTTCTTCGGCGGCATCCATGTCTCGAGCTACCGCTTCGGCGGACCGGACTCGCGGACGCGCCCGCGGAGCACCGTAAAATAGCGCGGGCGCCGACCCGGCCCGGCGCTAGCGCCGTGCGGACTGCCGCTCGCTAGTTCAACGCGCCGCCGTCTGGCGCGCTGCGCCCGCGGAGGCGTACTGGAACAGCCGGGGCAGAAGCTGGCCTAGGTACATGCGCCAGACGGCCCACTGATGATGGCCCCAGCTCAGCTCCCAATGGACATTCGGCACGCCGTAGCCAACCAGGCGATGGGCCAACTTCTCGTTGGAGCGGGCCAAGCCGTCCTGGCGGCCGACCGAAAGCCATAACAGTTGCAGGTTGCGGCTGGTTTTTTCCGGCTCACGGGCGGCGGCCATGGCGCCGGAACCGGGAAGATAGGCGCTGAAGCCGGCGACGTAGCCAAACAGATCGCGGCGGGTGAGGCCCAGGTGCAGGGCCTGGCCGCCGCCCATGGACAGGCCGGCGATGGCGCGGTCATTGACGCCGGTGAGCACGGGGTAATGCGCCTGGACCCAGGGAATAATATCGCCGGTCATCTCGGCGGATTCCCGGGCCAAGTTCTTCTGGAACCAGGAACTCGGCGGCACCCCGAAGGGGCGCAGGGGGTCGGGCAGGGTTTGGCCCAAGGGCATCACGATGATCATCGGCTTGGCGCCCTGGGCAATGGCGTTGTCGGCGATGAAGTTGGCGCGGCCGTCGTTGACCCAGGCGGTTTGCAGGTCGCCGTAGCCGTGGAGGAGATAGAGGACGGGATAGCGGGTCTTGCCGCTGGGATCGTAATGCGGCGGCGTGTAGACATCCACGGGCTGCTCCTCGCCGAGGACGTGGGAGAAGAAGTAGCGCTGCGCGACGGCGCCGTGGGGAACGTTGCGCTGGTCGTAATCCATGACGCGCTTGCCGGGAACCTCGACGAGGCTGGCGTTGCCCCAAATGCTGCTGCGCTTCACCCAGGGATTGCGCGGATCCACGACGGAAACGCCGTCCACGATGAAGTTGTATTGATAGATCTCCGGAAACACCGGCCCGACGGTGACGGTCCACAGGCCGAAGCTGTTGCGCTTCATCGGCGTGGGTTTGTTCTGGCGGCGGCCGCGACGGACCCACTCGCCGCTGACGGCCACGCTCTTGGCGGTCGGCGCAAAAAGGCGGAAGGTGATGGTGCGATTGGGGTTGACCTGGGGCTCCCGCGCCAATGGCGCCGGGGCGGGAGTTTTGGGCGCTGGCGCCGCGACCGCTGCGGTCGGAACCAGGAGCACCGCGAACATTAGCGCCAGCATTGCCATCATCGGCGCCGCCGCCGCTGCCGCCCAGGATGCCGGCCGTACCGATGCCCGGCGCCGCCGCGTTGCCCTCGCCATTTCCACCTCCGCCATTGCGGCCCTCGCCATTTCCACCTCCGCCATTTTCCGCCTCCTGAAGGTCAGTCTATTCCGCGCCAGAATATCATTGCGCCGTGGCCGGTTGCACCGGCCCCAATGGCCGCATATGATCCGAGTCAGTGTCCGTTGGTGTGATGGCCTTGCGAGAGTCACCCAGGGCCCGGTGGTTCCCGTCCACTACCATGAAACGAAAACTTTCCCGTTCTTGCCCCTGGCGCCAATGGAAGCGGTGTTTGCGGCCGATGGCGCTGGCGGCGGTGCTGGCGCTGCTGCCGCTGCTGGCTCATGCGCAGACCGATGAGATTCAGGTCTATGACGCCAGCATTGCGCCGCAGGGCGTATTCAATCTCACCTTTCACAGCAACTACACGCCGGACGGTTTGCAGACGGCGGCGTTTCCCGGCGGAATCGTTCCCAATCATTCGCTGAATGGCGGATTTGAATGGGCCTATGGATATAAGCCATGGCTGGAGCTAGGCCTGTATCTGCCGCTGTACAGCATTTCGACGAATGAAGACTCCACCATCAACGGCGGCAAGATCCGGCTGTTGTTCGTCAGCCCACACGCGGACCGGAGGAAGTTTTTCTACGGCATGAACTTCGAGTTCAGCCTCAATGCCCTGCACTGGGATCCGCGGCGCTTCACCTCGGAGATCCGGCCGATCGTCGGGGTACACCTGGGACGCTGGGATTTGATTTACAACCCGATCTTGGACAACAACTTCGCGGGAGGCTTCGCGGCGCTGGACTTTGCCCCCTGCGGACGCATCGCCTATCATCTGTCGCGCAAGTGGGCGGCGGCAGCGGAAGAGTATGACGACTTTGGACCGCTGAATGCGATTCGCCCCGGAGGCCAGCAGTTCCATGAGGTATGGGCGGTGGGAGATTATTACGGGAAGATCTTCGACGTCGAGTTTGGCATGGGAGCGGGGCTGACGGCGGCCAGCGATCCGGTGACGCTGAAGTTCATGGTGTCCCGCAATCTGTAGGGGCGCCGCGGTCCATTCTTCGGCTACGATCCCAGCCCACAGGAACGGGTGATACGGCCGGCGACGGCATGCGGGCTGGCAACGATAGAATTGGCGGTATGCCCCGCGCGGCGGACCGGTCCGCCGAACCCACCGTCGCAACGCAAGCCCACAAGCCGCCCGCGGGGTTCGGCTGGCGACGGGGCATTTTCATATTGGCTGTGGTCGGTCTGGCGTTCGCGGCGGCTTTGGCGACCGGCCGCATGGCCGAAGGACTGGAGCAGTTGGCGCTGGCGGCGCTGTCCTTGGCGCTGTTGTTGGGAGCCGTAGCGGTGGCGCTGCCGCCGGTGGTGCGCAGTTGGACACGCGGCTGGCGACGGCGGGGCGAGGGCTGCCGCTGGGGAACACAGAACCGGGTGACGGCGGCGGGCCTGCCGTTTTTGGCGGCGCTGCTGATCTTGGTGGCGGCGGCGGTCAATTCCGGCAATAACCTGATTTATCTGGTGGTAGCGGCGCTGCTGGGAGCGCTGGTGACGTCGGGGATTTTCTCCACCGCGAATTTAGGCGGAATCACTTTGGACCTGGAATGGCCGGAGCACGCGTTCGCGCGGCGGCCGGCGCCGGTACGGCTACGGCTAGGGAACCAGAAGCGCCTGCTGCCCAGCTACTCCCTGCGCCTGACCGCCCGTAGCATCGCGGCGGGCGGGACGGCGGGAAACGGCAAGCGGGGGAGGCAGGCTGGGATGATGGCGGCGGGCATGCAGGCCGCGTATTTTCCCTATGTGCCGGCGCGCCGCCATGCGGTGGCGACCAGCGAAATCACGTTTCCGCGCCGCGGGCGGTATTCGACGGCGGCGTTTTCGCTGTCCACGCGCTTCCCCTTTGGCTTGATCGAAAAGCGGCGCCGGTTTCGCCCGCTCGCGGACGAGGGCCCCGGCTCGTCGTTGGTGGTGTATCCGGCGATCGAGGCCGCATCCGAGCCGTTTGCGGCATGGGCGGCGGAGGGGCCGAGACAGGCAACGCCGCAGCCCGGCGCCGGGGAGGACCTCTACCGTCTGCGGCCCCATACGGCGGGGGACAGCCTGCGGCTGGTGCATTGGAAGGCCAGCGCCAAGGCGGGCGAGTTGCGCGTTCGGGAGTTGAGCCGCGACCAGGACCGCCGGCTACGGGTGCTGGTGGCGCTGGCCCCAGGGGGCGCGACCGGCGAGCAAATGGAACGGGCGATCGAGCTCTGCGCCTCGCTGATCTGGGCGGTGGCGGCGGCGGGCGATTGGATCGAATTTGTCGGTGCCAACGCCGCGCCGGAGTTTGGCGAGGGAGAAGCCGGAGGATTACCGGCGGGAACGGCTTGGATGCCGCCACCGATGCCCGGCGCCGACGCGCTGCACCCCATCCTGCGGTATTTGGCATTGCTGGACCTGGCCGGCCCGCTGGCGCCGCTGCCGCCGAGCTGGCAGGCGGGACCGGGAGAGCGCTGGTTTTTGGGCAACCGCGGGCAAACGGCCGCGTTGCCGCCGGGGGCGGTGGCCTGCATTGCCGCGGCACTGTGAGGCGACCAGCAAACGCGCACCGGGCGGAGCGGATCACATCGCCGCGGCGGGCCGGAGCAGCGAGCGAGGTAAATGCGCGCGCCCGGCGCGAACGGGCGAGCGCGCCAACCCGCGTTCGGCTTCCCCCAGGCGCCGGAACGGAAATCGTTGCGCGGGCGCCTGACGCTCTTTAGCGCCCCGGCGCGACGTGGCGGAGCAAAAAAGCCTCCACGCGGCGGTACGCATCCACTTGGTTCTCCCGGCGGGCAAAGCCGTGGCCTTCATCTTCGTAAACCTTCAGCTCCGCCACGCCGCCGCGCGCCTGAATGGCGGCGGCGAACTGCTCGGCCTCGCTCTTGGGGCAGCGGGGATCGCGGCCGCCGGCCAGCAAGAGAACAGGCGCCCGGATCTGGTCCAAATGGAACATCGGCGAGCGATCCTCGAACAGAGCGCGATTTTCTTCCGGATCGCCCATGGTGGCGAGGTCGTATTGCTGGAGCAAGGGATCTTCGTTGGCGATTTCCGTGAACCAATTGACGAAGGGCACGATAGCCACCCCGGCGGCCCAGCGCGCTGGATGGCGCGCCAAGGCCATGGCGGTCAGATATCCACCGTAGCTGCCGCCCATGACGATCATTTTTTGGGGATGCACATAACCGGAGGCGAGGAGCCAATCGGCCGCGGCGAGAACATCGTCGAGATCGCCGCCGCCGAGGTCGCGGAAATTAGCGTCGTGAAACGCCTGGCCGTAGCCGGTGGAGCCGCGATAGTTGGGAGCGATGACCACGTACCCGCGATTCGCCAGGAGTTGGACGGCGCGGTTGAAAGCATTCATCGCCTGCGAGGCCGGGCCTCCGTGGATGTACACCACCGCCGGATGGGAGCCGTCACGGGGAAGGGCGTGCGGAACGTACACCCAGGCGGAGAGCTGAAATTTGCCATCGCGGGAGGGCAGATGGGCGAGCGCGGGTGGCACCATGTCCTCGGCGCGCAAGCCCGCGACCAGGGATTGGGTCAGTGGAAAGCAGGCGCCGTCGGCGAGCGCGTACAGCCAAATGTCGTTGGGACCATCGGGGCCGTTGTGGGAGAACAAGAGGCGGCCGCCGGTGGCGTCGAAGCAACGGGCGGCGCCTTCGAGGGCATTGACGCCGCGGGGGAGGGTCAGTTCCATGGCTCGGCCTGACTGGCGGTCATGGAGGAAGATGGCGGATTCGCCATCCACATTGGCGGCATAGGCAAGCCAACGGCGATCCGGCGAAAAACCTCCGGCGGACACCTCCCAGCGCTCCTGGGTGATCGAGCGAATGCCGTTGGCGGCGTCGGTGGCGTCGACAGCCAGCAAGGCGGCGTTATCGAAGCCGTTGCCGGCGTTGGAGGTGATCAGCAGGCGGTCGCCCTCCGGCGCCCAGTCGGCGGCGAAAAAGAGCCGCTCTCCGTCATGGGCGGTGAGCTTGCGCGCCTCGCCCCCGGCCAATTCGGCGATGAAGATGTCGCTGTCCTTGCCGGCGAGGTGCTCGCGGGTATAGGCGATGGCGGCGCCGTCGGGTGACCAGACCGGAGCGTAACAGCCGTATTGCGGTGGCGTATCGGCGGTGATCGCACGGCTCTCCCGCCGGTCGAGGTCCAGGACGCGAATCTCGAAGCTGGAGCCGTGGCGCGGCTTGGCGATATAGGCAAGGTGGCGGCCATCGGGAGACCAGACGGGACTTTGCTCGGAAACATCGGGAGTGTTGGTGAGATTGACCACCTCGCCGGTGCGGGGAGAAACCAGGAACAGATCCCACTGCTCATCCCCGTCGGTATCGGAGATGAAGGCGATCCAGCGGCCATCGGGCGACCAGGCGGGGCTGGCTTGGCGCTGGTGGCTGATGGTCAACTGGAGCGGCCAGCCGGGCCAGGCGACGGCCTTGGGCTGGGCCTCCTGCACCGGCGCCAGCCAAAGATTTTGCCGGCCGCTCAGGTTCGCCGTAAAAACCAGTTGGCGGCCGTCGGGCGAGAGGTCCGCGGCGCCGATGATGCGGGTGTAAAACAGCGCTTCAATGGACAACCGTGGGGCGGGCGGGCGCTCCAGGCTGTGGAGCTGGCGGGCATCGGTGATGGCACGGAAGCGGAGAGCGTCCATAGTCCCAGGCTAACCTGCGTCGGGCGCCGGGTTCGTGGGCCGGGGATGGCCCCTGCGTGCACGCCGTCGGGGCCGGCCCCAAGGGCGGCCTCGCGGTTCCCTGCCCCATAATGCTGATTCAGCATTTGCTTTGCCGATGGCGCCGCCAGGTTATGCCACATTAGCGCTGCCGGTCCCGCTGGACCGTGCGTTCACCTACGCCATTCCGCCTGGAATGACGGTAGCGCCGGGAATGCGCGTGCTTGCGCCCTGGGGCCGGCGCCGGCTGGTGGGAGTTGTGTTGGAGTTGCTTGCCGAGCCGCCGGAAGAAGCGCGCGGCAGCCGGGAGGGCATCCGGGCGCTGGAACTGGCGCTGGATGCCGAGCCGGTTTTAGACGCCGCTCTGCTGGCGGTGGCGCGGTGGACGGCGCGGTATTATCAGGCGCCGCTGGGCGAGGCGTTGCGGTGCGCGCTGCCGCCGGCGGCGGACCTGCGGGAGGATCGCTGGCTGCGGGTGACGGCGGCGGGCAAGGAACACGCGCGGCGTAAGACATCCGCGGCCCCGTTGCTCGCCGAGACCCGGAACGAGGAGGAGGAGCCGCTGCTGGCGGCGGCGGAGGCGGACGGCGCCTTGACCCGGTTGCTGCGGAGGTTTGGCGCGGCGGCGGTGCGCAACGCGCTGGCGCGCGGCTGGCTAACCGTGGACACCGCCTATCGCGCCGAGCCGCAGCGGCTGGAGGAGCCGACGCGGCGCGCCTATCGCCTGGCGAGCGGGCCGCCCCAGGGCGAACGACCCCGGCGGCCCTCGCCGCAGCAACAGGCGGTATTGGACCATCTGGCGGCCGCGGGCGGTGAGCTAGCGGCGGCGGACTTAGCCCCGCTGGTTTCCGCCTCGGCGCTGGCGACGCTGCGGCGGCACGGACGCATTGCAATGGTCGAGGTTCCGGCGCCGCCGCCCTCGCCGGAGTGGCGGCCCCGGCCGCGAGTCGCAAAACTGAACGCCGAGCAAGCGGCGGCGCTGGCGGCGATTACCGCGGCGCTGCCCTCCGCGGCGGGCGGCGGGAGCGGCAGCGAGGGTGCGAGGGGCCGGAGGGCAGTGCCCGCGCCGCCGGTGATGTTGCTGCATGGCGTGACCGGAAGCGGCAAAACGGCGGTGTATCTGGAGGCCATCGAAGCCGCCTTGGCGCGCGGTTGGAACGCGCTGCTGCTGCTGCCCGAGATCGGCCTTACGCCGGCGGTGTTCGCCGATTTCGCCGATGCATTTCCCGAGCAAGTGCTGATCTTTCATTCGGGCCTGACCGCGCAGGAACGGGCGCGGCATTGGCATCGCGCGCAGCGGGGCGAAGCGCGCGTGGTGATCGGCACGCGCTCGGCGATCTTCGCGCCGCTGCCGCGGCTGGGACTGATCATCGTGGATGAGGAGCATGATGCGGCGTACAAGCAGCAGGAGTCGCCGCGTTACCATGCCCGGGACCTGGCCGTGCTGCGCGGCAAGCTGGCGGGGGCGGTGGTGGTGCTGGGCTCGGCGACGCCGTCGCTGGAAAGCTACCGTCATGCGGAGGAGGGCAAGTACCGCAAGCTGGAGCTGCGGCTCCGGGTGGAGCAGCGGCCGCTGCCGGCGATGCGGCCGGTGGACATGCGGCAGGAGTTCCGCGACCGCGCGGCGGCGGGCGGCGGGCGCCGCGGGTCGCCGGAAATCGTGATCTCCAGCGCTTTGGCGGCGGCCATCGAGGACCGTCTGCGGCGCCGGGAGCAAGCGATCATCCTGATCAATCGCCGGGGCTACGCGCCGGTGGTGATGTGCCGTGCCTGTGGGCAGCCGGCCGGCTGCCGCGACTGTTCCCTTTCCCTGACCTATCACAAACGAGGCCATCGCCTGCTCTGCCACGTGTGCGGCTATGCCTGCGAAGTGCCGGACCGCTGCCCCAGTTGCGGCAGTGAGCATTTGTATTTTTTCGGCGCCGGCAGCCAGAAGATCGAGGAGGCGCTGGCGGGCCTGTTTCCCAGCGCGCGCATCGCCCGGCTGGACCGCGATACGGTGCAGGGGCGGCGGCACTTTTCCCGCGTGCTCGCGGCCTTTCGGGCGGGACAGTACGACATTTTGGCGGGCACGCAGATGATCGCCAAGGGCCATGACGTGCCGGGCGTGACGCTAGTGGGGGTGATTTCGGCCGACGCCGGCCTGGCGATCCCGGAGTTCCGGGCGGCGGAACGGACGTTTCAGCTGCTGACCCAAGTAGCGGGGCGGGCGGGACGCGGCGAACTGCCGGGAGAAGTGATCGTGCAGCTGCTGCACCCCGAGCACTACGCCGTGGAGGCGGCGCTGAACGCCGACTATGCGGCATTTTTCGCCCGGGAGTCGCGATTCCGGCGGCTGCTGTTCTACCCTCCGTTTGCCGCTCTGGCCAGCGTCCGCATCCGCCATCGGGATTATGACCGGGCGCTGGCCTGGACCAGCGAGACGGGGCGGTTCCTGCAACTGCGGCTTGAGCGCGACGCCGGCATCCGCTTGATCGGCCCGGCGCCGGCGCCGATTGCACGGCTGAAGGCGGAACACCGGTTTCAGTTCTTGCTGAAAAGCGCGCGGCGCAGCCCGCTGGCGGGGTTGCTGGCGGCGCTGCGCGGCTACGCCGCCGGCCGTTTCCCGGCAACCGCGCTCACCGTGGACGTGGATCCATTGAACTTGGCGTGACGCGCGGAGACTGGGCCCGGCGCACGAATGCTGCCTAGCACCGCGCCCGGACGCCCGCAACCGTGCGCCCCAGCACGGCGGCGGCGAGATGGGCTTGTCCCGCCGCGAGGGCCGAGTACAATCATTTGTCGTCCTTCTCACCCGCACCATGATCCCCAAGCCCTTGCGCCTCGTCTTGCCGTTTTTGCTCGTTTCCATCGCCGCCGCCCAACTGCCGCTGACGCCGTACCCGCGCCAACTGACCCGGGAAACGGGGCAGTTGCAGCTGCGGCGTAAAATCTCCATCGGAGCCGGGCACAGCGCCGCCGACCAATTCGCGGCGGGCGAATTGGCGCGCGACCTGGCGCGCTTCGACGGCATACGGGCGCGGGTGAAGGACAACCATTCCGGCACGGTGGCGTTGCTGCGCCTGGGCACGTCGCGGGCGCGCAAGGCGCTGCGCCGCGCCGACGTGCAATTTCCCGCGGCGGCGCGCGCCCAGGGTTACGTACTGCTGGTCACTCGCCGGCGGGCCACGGTGATCGGCGCCAACGCCACGGGCGTCTTCTACGGCGTGCAAACGCTGCGTCAATTGTTCCATCCCAGCGCCTTCGGAAGAACCCGGGCGGTGGCGCCGGCGGTGCGGATCGTGGACTGGCCGGCGTTTCCGCATCGCGGCGTCAGCATCGACATCAGCCGCGGGCCGATCCCCACCGAGCGGGCGATCGAACAGCAGATCCGGATCCTGTCGGCGTACAAGGTCAACCTGTACTCGCTGTATTTCGAAAACACATTCTATTACCCGAACCTGCCGTTGGTGAGCGTCTGGCACGGCGCGATCACGCCCAACGAGGCGCGCGCCATCGTCGCCTACGCCAAGGCCTATCACGTGACCGTGGTGCCGGAGCAGGAGTCCTTCGGGCACCTGCAATTGGCGCTGCAATACGAGAAGTTCCAGAACCTGGATGAACTCCCCTATGGCTCGGTGCTGTCGCCGGCCGCGCCCGGGTCGCTGCCCTTGATCGGCAAGATGTTCGCGGAACTGGCCAAGGTCTTCCCGTCGCCGTACCTGCACATTGGGGCGGATGAAACCTTTCAGCTGGGCCAAGGGCGGTCCAAGCCGATGGCGGAGAAGCTCGGCGTGGGGCAGGTCTATATCAATTACATCCGCGCGATTGACACGCTGTTGCGGCCCTACCACCGCAAGGTGTTGTTTTGGGGCGACATCGCGGTCAAGCATCCTGAGTTGCTGAACCAGTTGCCGCACGACATGATCGCGATTCCGTGGGTCTATGGGCCGCTGCCTTCCTACGACCGGTTCATCCGGCCCTTCCGCAGCGTGGGATTGGAAACCTGGGTGGCGCCGGGCGTCAGCAATTGGAGCCGGATTTATCCCAACGACAACGAAGCCTTGCCGAACATCAAGGTCTTCGACGCCGATGGGCTGCGGTTGGGCTCGACCGGCGTGCTGAACACGGTGTGGATGGACGACGGCGAGAGCCTGATCAACTACTGCTGGTACGAGTTGGTCTATGGCGCCGCCGACAGCTGGCAGCCGAGCATCAACGACCAGCAGTTCGCCGATGCCTGGGATTGGGCGTTCTACCGCGCAACGGGACACAACTTCGCCCAGGATCAGGCGACGATGGCCGAAATTCACAAGATCCTGAGCAAGGCCACGGGCAGCGATGGAGAGGATTGGACGACCTGGCTGCGGCCGTTCTCGGCGCAAGGACAGCGCTATTACCAGAAAGCGGCGCCGGCGGCGCATGCGGTCCGCTTGCTGGCGGAGCACGTCATCGTCAACCTGGACCAGCAGCGCCACTTGGCCCTCAGCCATCGCGGCCTGCTCGACTATATGGCGTTCGCGGCGCGGCGATTCGATTATCTCGGGCAGAAGGCGATTTACAGCCAATACATCCCGCAGCTCTACCGCCAGGCGCAGCAAACCGAGGGCAAGGATCCCGGGCAGGTTTACGGCATTTTGGGGCGCATCAACGGCGTGGACGGCTATCTGCAAAATCTCCGCAACCACGACGCGGCGCTGATGCGGCGCTATCAGCAGCTTTGGCTGCGGGAAAACAATCATCACGGACTGGACAACATCCTGATCCGCTACCAGGATGAGTTGCAGTTGTGGCACTCGCTGTCCTACCGCTTTGGCTTGATGGAGGGGCAGTTCCGCCGCACGCACCAACTGCCGCCGTTCCTGGGGAAAAGATCCCCGGCGCAAGCGGCGCCGACCATGTAACCGGCCGGCGCGGCGCGACATTCCCGCGCAACGGCCCGCGGCAGCCGCCGAACGCCGTGGCGCCGCCGGGCGCCGGGGCCGGGCGTTGGGAAAGCGGGAACTCGGCCCAGCCGGCGGCTGTTCTGTCACAATCAACTGATGGGCTCACCTATATTCCGCCCTCCGGTCTGGTGGGTGTTTGTTATCGGTTGCATCCTGGCGCTCCCCGTGGCGGGGATCGCCGGTGCGGGGCCGACCCCTTCCAACGCCGCTCCCATCGTGGCGCCGGAGCTGGGAAACCCCCACGCAAGAGTCCGGGTGGTGATTTTCGAGGATCTCGAGTGCCCCGATTGCGCCCATTGGCGGAAGCTGATGAACAATGGGATCTTCGCCGAATACCGCCACACCGTGCGGTTCGAGTTTCGCGATTACCCGCTCTCGATGCATCCCTGGGCGTACAATGCCGCGCTGTTGGCGCGCTTCTTCGCCACCAAGAGCCCCAAGCTGTACTTCGCCTGGCAAAACTTTTGTTTCAGCCATCAGGACCAGATCACCGCCACCAACCTGCTGCGCTACGCCGTCGCCATGGGCCAAGCAGCCGGGATACCAAGTGCGCAAGTGGACGGCGCGTTCAGCGATCCCGCGCTGTTCGCCGCCATCCGGCGGGATCAACTTCAAGGCGAGCACTGGGGCATCAAGCATACGCCGACCATTTTGGTGGGCCGCAACCGGCCCGGCATGGATCGCGACGGCTCGCTGGACGTGCATGGTTTGGCGGAAGCCACGACCCCGGCGCAATTGCGGCAGATGCTCGCCGATCTTGAACAGAAATAATGCGCGCCACCGCGCCCGGTGCGTCCGTGCCAGACCAAACCAGCCTTCTGTTTCCTCCCGAGCGCCGCGTCTGGACCGTTACGGGGCTGGCGGCGGAATTGAAGAAGAAGTTGGAGCGGGATTTTTTCGACGTTTGGGTCGAGGGCGAAATCTCCAACCTGAACCACGCGCCTTCCGGGCATTACTACCTCACGCTGAAGGACGCCGGAGCGCAGCTCCGCGGCGTGCTGTTCGCCCGGGCGGCGCGAATGCTGAAGCTGCGGCCGCAGAACGGCATGCAGGTGCTGGCGCGGGGCAAAATCAGCCTGTACGAAACCCGCGGCGAGCTACAGATTTACTTGGAGCACCTGGAACCGCGCGGGGCGGGCGGCTTGCAGGCGGCGTTCGAGGAACTGAAGAAGCGCTTGCAACAGGAAGGGCTGTTTGATCCCGCGCGGAAGCGGCCGCTGCCGTTGCTGCCGCGCCGGGTCGGCATCGTAACCTCACCGCGCGGAGCGGCGATCGCGGACATGGTTCGCATCCTCCGCCGCCGCTATCCCAACATCGGCATCCTCCTGGCGCCGGCGCAGGTGCAAGGCGAAGCCGCGGCCGGCGAAATCGCCGCCGCCATCGCCTATCTCGGCGCCGCGCCGGCCGTGCATCGCGTGGATGTGATCATCGCCGGCCGCGGCGGCGGGTCCATCGAGGATCTTTGGGCGTTCAATGAGGAGCGCGTCGCGCGCGCCATCGCCGCCTGCCCGGTGCCGCTCATCTCGGCCGTGGGGCATGAAACCGACTTCACGATCGCCGATTTCGCAGCCGATCTGCGCGCCGCGACCCCGAGCGCCGCCGCGGAAATGGTCATTCGCCCGAAAGCCGACTTCCTCGCCGAGGCGGCGGAGCGGGAGCGGCGGCTGGAGCAGGCGCTGCGTTTTCGCCTGACGCGGCAACGCCAAGCCGTGCTGGAGCTGGCCCGGCACGGAGCGTTCGCGGGCGTGCGGCATGCGGTGTTGCGGCGGGCGCAATTCAACGATGAGCTGGCGTTCCGCCTGACCCAGGCCGTGCGCGCGCGGCAAGCCGATCGCCGCCGGCGCTGGCAGGCGCTATCCGCCGCCATCCGGGCGCAAGAAGCCCGCCACCGCATCGCCGCCTGGCGCCAGGATCTGCTGCGCCGCCAAGAGCGTTTGATCGAATCCTTGCGCCGGCGCCTGCTGGCGGCGCGGCGGCGCAGCGAAGCATTGCAGCGCATCGTCGAGGAACGGAATCCCCTCGCGATCTTGCAGCGCGGTTATGCGCTGGTCTATGACGAGCAGCGGCATTTGGTGACCCAGCCGGGGCAGCTCCGCCCCGGCGATCCCCTGCGGCTGCGCTTGTCGGCGGGCTGGGCGCACGCCCGCGCGGAGGCGGCGCCGGAGGGCGATGGCGAATAAACCGGCGGCGCGGCCTCGCCGCCATCCCCGCCAAACAAGCTGGCGGCCGCTCGGCGTGGCGGCAGGGAGCGGCGTCCGGCACCGCCTGATGCGGACGCTCTCCTGCGCGGCTCTGCTGGTGCTGCTCGCCGCGCCGAGGGCCTGGGCGCAAGGCTTGGGAATAGACCGCTGGTTCGCGGGCGTGGAGGCCGTGCATGATCATGTCACCTTCGCCTTCCACCAGCCGGCGCTGAACGACCCCTATCCGCATTTGGTGCGGGAAGGCTACGCTTTCGATGGCGTGGATCTGGTGCTGGGGCTGCGCTGGCATTGGGACCGCGGCCATTGGGTCACGCGGCTGCGGGTAACCCCCGCGGCGCGCTCCCATTGGGCCTACGACGAGGACACCAACTTTCAGCCGGGGGATCAGTTTACCCATGGCGACGAGGGCTACGCTCGGAGCCGGACCTTCGGTGTCTCGCAGCAATTTCCGGCGTGGCACTTGGGCGGGCGGAGCGGCCGCTGGGGCGCGATCAGCTATCGCCTCGGCCTCCTGCGCCAGTTCACGCGCTATCACGCCGTAACCACCTTTAATCTCAACTCCAATCCCGTGCTGGGCTCGATGAGCTTCCAGCGGCTGATTAGCGAACGCGCGATCATCTACGAGCTGCGCTCGACGCTGCTGTGGCGACGGCGTTGGCGCCGCGGCCGCTGGCGTTTGGGCGGCGGCCTGGGCGCCACGCCGTTGGAGGGAGTCTGGCTGCGCAATTACATTCCCGTGGTCGAGGCCACCAGCCAAACGCAGGCGTATGGCTTTTCCGCGACGCTGAGCGCCTCGCGGCGGCTGGGACGAGCCGCGGCCTGGGGCCTGCGCCTGGGCGCGCACGCCGGCTGGGAAAGCGGCTACAATTCCGCGAAATATTTCCGCCGCGAGATCTTCGCCCTCCGCCTACAGATCACCGGCCCCTAGCGCCGGATCGCGCCGTGGCCGGCTCCGCGGCGCTAGCGCCGGCGGCGGCCGGCGCCGGTGGCCGGCCCCGGCGCGCTGGCCGGGGGCATGGCGTAATAGCCTGGCTGCGTGCGGGCGTAGATGTTCGGCAATAAAATCTTGATTTTGATGCGGTGAAACGCGCCGTTGGGAACGAAGTCGTCCGGGTCGTAGGCGACAACGTATTGGTGCCGGAGTTCGTAGGAAATCGAAGCGAACGCTTTCCCCAAGTCCGGCGCCTGAAACGGAAAGAAGTAGCGGCCGCCGGTGTCCTTGGCGAACATCTCCAGCAGCTGATCGTCGCGCGGATCGGAATCCGTGGGATCCGTGCCGATGGTGTACATGATGACGCCGGCGCGCTGCGCCATGCGCAGGGCCTCGGTGGCGGCGTAGCGGCTCTGATCGTCATCGCCGTCGGTGATCAGAACGATGACGTTGCGGACGTTGTGGCCGTCATGCATCAGCTTCTGGCGGCAGGTCTCGTAGATGGCGTCGTACAGCGCGGTGCCGCCGCCCGGACGCAGGGAATGGATGGCGCGCGCGACCTTCTCCTCATTGCTGGTAAAGCCCTGGACCACCTGGATGGAGGAGTCGAAGGCCGCGACCATCGCCTTGTCCGTGCCCTGGCGCAGCACCGACTCGATGAATTCGATCGCCGCGGCTTCCTCGAAAGGCCAGCGCTGGCTGATGCTGGTGCTGGTATCCAGCAGCAGGGCGATGCGCAACGGCATGTCGCCCTCGGAATAGAAACGCGTGATGGTCTGCGGCTTGTTGTCGTCAAGCACCTCGACCTGGCTGGGCTTCAGACCCAGGACGATGCGGTGGCGCTTGTCAATCGCCGAAAAGATGACGTTGACTTCGTTGACGTTTTTGACGATGTTGGCCCGCGGCAGTGCGTGTTGCGGGGCGGCTTGCGCCGCTCCACGCGGGGCCGCCTGGGCCAGCGCCGGCTGAGCGAGACCGGCGAGCAGCAGAAGAGAGAGCCAGCGCGATTCCATAACGCCTAAGTCAGCCTTTATTGTAGGCCCGCTGTCCAGCGGACCGCGGCGGCCGTGGCGGCGTGGATGGCGCCGGCACGGCTTCGTCCCGCCCCCGCGGAGACGGCGCGCGCAGGCGCTCCAGCCACGCCGCCAGCTCGCCTGGGAGAGCGGCGCGGAAGACCATCGCCTCGGATGTGCGTGGATGCACGAAGGCCAGCTCGGCGGCGTGCAGAAACAGCCGGTTCAAGGCCAGGCCCGCCAACGGGCCGGCGGCGACGATCCGGGCGGGCGCGCCGTAGAGGCGGTCGCCGACGATGGGATGCCCGATGGACGCCATGTGCACGCGAATCTGATGCGTGCGGCCGGTCAACAGGTCCAATTCCAGATACGTGAACCGCGGGGCCTGAGGGCCCGACGCCAGGCTGGGCTCCAGGGCCAAGCGCTCACGCACCTGGTACAGGGTGTGCGCTTCGCGGCCGGCGGCGCGGCGCGTGGTCATGCGCTCGCGGCGGCGCAGGTCACGGGCGACGGGCGCATCCACCCGGCCGCTGGCCGCCACCACGGCGCCGTGTACCAGGCCTAAGTACCGCTTGCGAACGGTCCGGGCCTGGAACTGCGCCGCCAGTCCGTGGTGCGCTGCATCGGTTTTGGCGACCACCAGCAGGCCGCTGGTGTCCCGGTCCAAGCGGTGCACGATGCCGGGCCGGTTCGGAGCACCCACGCGGGGCAGATTCGCCGCGCCAATGTGATGCAACAGGGCGTGGACCAGGGTTGGACCCGGCGCGCCGGCGGCGGGATGCACCACCATCCCGGCGGGTTTGTTCACGACCGCGATGTCGGCGTCGGCGTAGAGAATCTCCAGCGGCAGGGGCAGCGGCTCCAGCGCCGGCCGCGGCGCGCTGCGCCGGGCCTGCGCCAAGAAAATTTCCTGCCCGGAGCGCAAGCGGGTAGCGGGACGGCGGCAAACCGCGCCGGCGACGCTCACCTCACCGGCGCGGATCCAGCCCTGCACCTCGGCGCGGCTGGCATCCGGATGCCGGTGAGTCAAAAAGCGGTCGAGCCGGTCGCCCTCCGCCTCCGCGCCTACAGCCCAGTTCTGCGTAGGACCCTACCGTTCCAGCGCGGCCACGGCTGGCTGGCTCGGCGCCGCCGGGCGGGCTTTTGCGCGCTGGCGTACCCAAATGCCGATCGCGATGCCGATCATGAACAGGCTGGTCAACTGCGCGTCGGTCATCAAGCCGTGGAACAGCAGCGCTTGCGGCGAATAGTAGCGGAGAAAATCAATCGAGTACCGCCACACGCCGTACACAAATAAATAAAACGCCGTCAGCTCGCCAACGTAACGCCGCCGCCCAACCATGCGCCAGAGCATGACGAAAATCGCGGTGCCCGCCGCCACCCCGAGCAGCTCGGTGGGATACAGGGGAACATGGAGCGGCACGCCAACCGAGGCGTGGGAATAGGGTTTGGTGAAGGTAATGGAGAACCAGGGGATCGAACTACGCTTGCCCCAGCAACAGCCCGCGGAATAGCAGCCTACGCGGCCGATGGCGTGGCCCAATGCCAATCCCGGCACCACGGCATCTCCCACCGCAAGCCAGTTCAGCCGGTGACGGCGAACGTACCAGATCAGCACCAACAGGGCGATGATCAAGCCGCCATAAAATATGCCGCCGGACTCCAGAAAATCCACGCTGATCAAGTCGCGGGGATATTGCAGGTAGAAGCGCCAATCCTGCATCACCAAAAAAAGCTTGGCTCCGACGATCGCGCCGATCGCCAAATATACGGCCAAGTTGAAGATTTGGTCCGGATTCATCCCCAGCCGCCGGGCGGCTTTTTGGGCGACGAAGATGCCGGTCAAATAGCCAATGGCGACCAGCAGGCCATAGGTGTGGAGCGTAAACCAGCCGGCGGAAAATAGAACTGGAAACATCGCCCTCGTTCCCCCAAAACCACGATCGTGGCAGCGCTTGGTTCAGGATAGCAGAGCGCCGCTGGCCGCTTGCGGGCGCCGGAGTGGCGGCATCGGTAGCCTAAAATTAAAGCTCGCTCCATGGCCAGCGCCCCCGCCAGTTCCCCATCCACCGACCTCAGCGGCATTCCTCCCGACCGCGCCACGCGCTGGCTGATCGCGATTGCGGTCATGTCCAGCGCCATCATGGAACTGATTGACACCTCGGCGGTCAACGTCAGCATTCCCTACATCGCCGGCAACCTCGCGGCGACGATTGACGAATCCACCTGGGTTCTCACCTCCTATTTGATCGCCAACGCGATCGTGCTGCCCATCACCGGGTGGCTGGCCAGCCACTTTGGCCGCAAGCGAATCCTGCTGACCGCCATCACGGGGTTCACGCTCTCCAGCGTGCTCTGCGGCCTGGCGCCGACCTTGCCGCTGCTGATCACGTTCCGCATTCTGCAAGGCGCCTTCGGCGGCACGCTCCAGCCGACCACCCGGGCGATCCTGCTGGAGACCTTTCCCCGCGAAGAGCGGGGCCACGCCATGGCCTTGTGGGGCGTGGGAATCGTCGTGGCGCCGGTCATGGCGCCGGTTTTGGGAGGCTGGCTGACGACGGATTTCTCTTGGCGCTGGGTGTTCTTTATCAACGTTCCGGTCAGCTTGATCGGCCTGACGCTGGTGACGATCTATGTGTTTGATCCGCCGTACCTGCGGCGGGCCCGCACCGGGGGCGTGGATTATTGGGGCATCGGCCTGCTCGCCTTGGGCATGGGCTCGTTGCAGGTGGTGCTGGACAAGGGCCAAGAAGCGGATTGGTTCGGCTCGCATCTCATCCTGGCCCTCAGCGTCGTCGCCGTGGTCGCCCTGGCCGGCTTCATCGTGTGGGAGCTCCGGAGTCCTCATCCCATCGTGCATCTGCGGCTGCTGAAATACCGCACGTTCGCCGTCGGCGTCAGCCTGTCCATGATTTTGTTCTTCGTTCTATACGGCAGCATCTTGCTGCTGCCGCTGCTGATGCAGGAGGCGCTGCACTTTCCCGCCATCACCGCCGGATTCTGGAATGCGCCGCGCGGCTTGGCGACGATGGCGCTGATGCCGGTCGCCGGCTTCCTAATCGGCAAACGCTGGGATATGCGGGCGATGATCTTCGGAGGCATCTTGGGAGCCGCCGCCGGCGTGTACTGGTTCTCCCTGCTCAACCTCAACGCCGGCCCATGGAACTTTCTGCCGCCCCAGATTCTGATGGGCTTCGCGCTCGCCTTCGTTTTCGTGCCTTTCTCCACCATCACGGTGGATCCCATTCCCAACCAAGAGATGGGCTTCGCCACCAGCATCACCGGGCTGATGCGGAACCTGGGCGCCAGCTTTGGCATCTCGATTTCATCTACCTTGCTGGCGCGCTTGGGCCAAGCGCATCAGGCATTCCTGGTGCGGCGTGTCACGCCGAACAATCCCCTGTATCGGCAATGGCTGGCGCGCTTGCAGGCCTACTTCCATAGCCAAGGCTCCAGCCTCGATACCGCCGCCCACCAAGCCATGGCGATGCTGTACGCCATCGTGCGGGCGCAAGCCGCGGTGCTGAGCTACCTGGACATCTTCCGCTGGCTGGCGCTGTTGTTCGTGGTGATTTCGCCGATCGTTTGGCTAATGAAGAAGCCGCATTACGGCGATCAGCATGAAGTGGACGCGAGTTAGATGAGCGCTTCGGCGCGCGGGGAGCGGAGAGAACCCGCAACCCACATGCCGTCAATCATCGTCGCCATCACCCGCGGCGTTCGCGGCCCCAGCGGATCGCCATCCAGCAACACGGCATCGGCGCGGTAGCCGGGCGCCATGGTCCCAAGTTCGTGCTCCCGCCGGGCGGCGTAGGCATTGCCCCAGGTCAGGGCCATGAGGGCTTCGCCGGGATCGAGCGATTCGGATCCGTGGTCCACCGCGGCGCGCAGGTTGTCCATGGGCGCGAAGGACATGGCCGCGGGCCAGTCGGAGTTCAGGGCCAGGGGAATGCCCGCGCGCAGGAGGGACCTTAGGGGATACTCCCGCCGCATGCGTTCCGGACCGAGCACGCGTTCGATGGCGGCGACATAGATGGGATGAAAATGCGTGGGCTGCACGCTGGCCACCAATCCCCGCTCGGCGAGGCCGGGCAGCCGCGCCAAATCGCCGGCGGTGCAGTTGTCGAAATGCTCGATGCGCAGGCGAACGCGGCGCCCTTGGGCGTTCGCATCGTCCTGCCGCTCGGTGGGCGGGCCCGCCGCGGCGATCGCGTCCAGGGCGACATGCACCGAGAGGTCCCCGGCGGCGTGCAGCGCCAAATCGTAGCCCGCGGCGACCGCCTTCTCCACTTGCGCCGCCAATGCGTCGGGCGCAATTGTCAGCATGCCCGCGGTCGAAGCCGCATCGGTATACGGCTGGAACCAGGCGGCATTGTGGTTGCCGGGCGTGCCATCCAGGAGGAACTTGACCGGTCCCAGGCCTACCCATCCCGCCGCGTCCGGCGCCGCGGCCAACATCGCCAGCATGGTATCCCGCTCCGTGCCTAGCTGGCAGAGGGGCCCATAAGGGCTGACTTGCAGGCGCAAGCGCAGGCGGCCCTCTTGGTGCAAGCGGAGATAAAAACCCAGGGCGGCGTGATCCGCCACGATCTCCGTCACCCCCGTGACGCCCGCCGCCAGCGCCTGCGCTTGGAACGCCAGGAATGCCTCCGCCTTGCGCTCATGCGGCATTTGTGCCAACACCCGCAGGGAGGCGATGAACTGCGGCGTCTCCAGCAACAAACCCACGGGGCGTCCATCGCCCCCAGCGGGAATCCTGCCGCTATCCGGCGGAAAGGCGATCATGCCCAGACGCTCCAGTCCTGGGGTGCTGACCAGGGCGAAGTGAGCGTCGAGGCTCAGCAGGTACACCGCCCGCCCGGGCGCCGCGCGATCCAGCAGATGGCGGTCGAACGCCGGGTTCGCGGTGAGAGCGGGGTCCCATCCATAGCCCACCAGCCACTCTCCCGCAGGCTGGGCGCCGCTGGCCACCGCTGCGCGCACCGCTTCCGCCACCGCGGCAGCGTCACCGAGGAAACCGCCGCCGGCGTCGCGCAGCGCCAGGCCCGCCTCTTGGAAAACCGCGCCGAAGAGCGGGTGCATGTGGGCGTCGAAAATTCCGGGAATCAGATGCCCGCCGGCGAGGTCCTCGTGGCCGAACGTTCCGGCGCCCAGCGCCGCCCGCGCCTCCGCATCCGTGCCGATGGCCAGGAACCGCCCGTCGCGGATCGCCGCGGCGGAGGCCCAACCACGCCCAGGACCTTGCCAGATTTTCGCCCCGCTCAGCAGCGCCCCGCGCACACGGCTACTCCTTGGGTACGCCGAGCGTCTTCCAGTCCCACCCGGGCTTGTGCAGCGGGATCGCGTGGGTAATGCCTTTGCCTTCGGTCACGGTGATGAACTGCCCGCCTTGGACCGGGCCCAAATCCTCCACCCCGCCACGCGGCCAGACCAACACCACGTCCTGGGCGGACTTGTACTGGTCCAGCCCGAAGGTCAAGGGCAGTTCGCTGGCGGAGAGATAGCTGCCGCCGCTTTCCACGTACTGCTCTTGCCAGCCGGCCGGCGTCTTCACCTTCACTAGCGTGCCGATCCCATCCCGGTTGTCCTTGACGCCGACCGTCTGGATGCGCAGCGCGGTGTTGCCATTGCCGGTATTGGCGTAGAGATACGCCGGACCATTGTTGGTTGACAGGAGAAGATCCGGCGTGCCGTCAAGGTCAAAATCACCGTACGCCGCTCCGCGCGCCACGATCGGCCTTGAGAGCTGCGGCCCGACGTCCTTGGTGGCCACCTGGAAGTGGCCGTTCCCAACGTTCTTGAACAGCAGCGGGCTCTCCCGCCAGTGCACCTGTGGCTGTACCGTGCGGATGTGGGAATCAATGTGGCCGTTGGCCACGAAGATGTCCGGCCGGCCATCGAGGTTGTAGTCGAAGAAAAAGGTGCCGAAGGACAGCGACAGTAGGCTGGCTTGCCCAACTGCCGAGCTGGGCGCCACGTCCACGAACAATCCATGGCCTTGGTTTTGGTAGAGGCCCAGCATCTGATTGGAGAAATTGCCCACCAGCAGGCTGAAGCGGCCGCTGCCGTTGTAGTCCGCCGCCGCCACGCCCATGCCGCCGCGCGCCACGCCATCCTCGCTGAAGGCCACGCCGGCGCTGACGGCGACATCGGTGAAGGTGCCGTTCTCGTTGTTGTGATACAGCTTGTTGGGCTGGGTGTCGTTGGCGACGAAGACCGACGGCCACCCGTCCCGGTACAGCGGCACGACGCCCAGGGACTTGCTGGTGGGATCGTACAGCCCAGCCTGCTTGGTGACCTCGGTGAACTTGCCGTTGCCGTCGTTGCGGTACAGCCGCACGCTAGTGCCCTGGTACGCCTCCGGCGTGCAATAGGATTTGTGCTTGCCGTCCAGGGTGCAGCGGATATCGGTCGCGCGCGACCACTTGACGTAGTGGGCGACGAACAGGCTGAGATAGCCGCTCTTGTTGTAGTCCAGCCAGCAGGCGCTGGTGGAGAACGGATAATTCTTGATGCCGGCTTGCTGGGTGACGTCGGTGAACGTGCCGTTGCCGTTGTTGCGGAACAGGTGGCCGCCGTGCAGCGTGGTCACGTAGAAGTCGTCCCAGCCGTCGTTGTTATAGTCCCCCACCGCCACGCCCATGGCGTACATCGGAATGGCCAATCCCGCTTGTTGGGTGACGTCGGTGAAGGTGCCGTTGCAGTTGTTGCGGTACAGCTTCATGGTCGCGCCATGCAGCTTGGTGGGATGGCCAGGCCAATCGCGGCCATTCAGCAACAGGATGCTTTGGCAGCCGCTGTGGTTATAGTCAATGAAGCCCACCCCGGAGCCCAGCGTCTCGGGCAGATATTTGGCGCCATAGGCGCCGGTGTTGTGCTCAAAGGAAATGCCGGCGCGGCGCGTCACGTCCACGAAGCGCAGCGGCGCATGGCGCGACGGTGCGGCTTCGGCTGCTGGGGCCGGGGCGGGGCGCGCCGCAGCCACGGCCGGAGCGGGATGGGATTGGGAG
>DAHVCP010000058.1 GCA_027314025.1 Acidobacteriota bacterium | reverse complement strand
AGCCGCCGGCCGGGGCGCAGCCGGCCCGCCGGCGGCGAGCCCGGGCGGCCATGCCGGCCCGGCGGAAGCCCCGATTCCCGCCCCCGCGGGCAACAATGCCGAGGCGCTGCGGCAGGCGCACTTGACCTACGCCATGGGCCGGCATGCCGTGGTGGACTTGACGCAGGTCTACGGCGCCCGTCCCATCGCGCCGGCGCCGAATCGCCTCCCGGATGATGAGCTGGCCCGCCTGCAGGCCGCGCTGTGGGAGCGCGGCATGCCCTGGCGGCATCCCGAACATGCCGCCCAGCATTTGGCCCACCTCCGGCAAGCCTACGAGCCCTACCTGGCCGCGCTGTCGGCGTTTTTGCGCACGCCGCTGCCGCAGTGGCTGCCGGTGCGCGACGCGCCGGACAACTGGCAAACCAGCGGCTGGGAAGTGACGCGGCGGAGCGATGGCTGACGCTTGCCTGGCACGGGCCCCGGCGCGGCTGCGCCGCGCGTCCCGCTAGGCGCGCCGGCGAGGCTAGGGGCCCCGCGCGGCTAGCCTTCCCAGCGGCGGAACAGCAAGGCGGCATTGGTGCCGCCGAAGCCGAAGGAGTTGGACAGCGCGTAGCGCAGCGGGCGGGAGGCCGCCTGATTGGGGGTGTAGTCCAAGTCGCAGTCCGGATCGGGGACCTGGTAATTGGCCGTCGGCGGGACCGTCTGATGGTGCAGCGCCAAGGCGGTGATGCCCGCCTCCAGGCCGCCGGCGCCGCCGAGCAGATGGCCGGTCATGCTCTTGGTGGAACTGATCGCCAGTTCATACGCGCGGGAACCGAATAGGCGCTTGATCGCCATCGTTTCGAATTTGTCGTTGTAGAGCGTGGAAGTGCCGTGCGCGTTGATGTAGTCCACCACCTCGGGGCCCACCTGGGCGTCGTGCAGCGTATGGCGCATGGCGTCATAGGCCCCGGACCCGTCCTCGGCGGGCATGGTGATGTGAAAGGCGTCGCCCGACATGCCGTAACCGGCGACCTCGGCCCAAATCGCGACGCCGCGGCGGCGGGCATGCTCCAACTCCTCCAGCACCAAGATGCCGGCGCCTTCGCCGACGATGAAACCGTCCCGCTCCTTGTCGAAGGGGCGGCTGGCGTGGGCGGGATCGTCATTACGGGTGGAGAGGGCGCGCATGGCGGCGAAGCCGCCGATGCCCATGGGAGTAATGGCCGCCTCCGTGCCGCCGCAGATCATGACGTCCGCGTCGCCGTGCTGGATGATGCGGAAGGCGTCGCCGACGGAATGGGCGCTGGAAGCGCAGGCGGTGCAGGTGGCGGAGTTCGGCCCGCGGGCCCGATAGCGGATGGAGACGTGGCCGGCGGCCAAATTGACGATGCTGGCGGGGATGAAAAACGGTGAAATCCGCCGCGGCCCGCCTTCCAGCAGGTTGCGGTGCTCGCGCTCGATGATGTCGAAACCGCCGATCCCGCTGCCGATGTGCACGCCTGTGCGTTCCGGCTCGGGCACCGAATCGCCCAGCCCGGCGCTGCGCACCGCTTCCTCCGCCGCCGCCAACGCCAGCTGGATGAAGCGGCCCATCTTCTTGACTTCCTTCTTCTCCACGAAGCGCAGCGGATCGAAGTCCTGCACCTCGGCGGCAATCCGGCAGGCGAACTGAGAGGCGTCGAAAAGCGTGATGGGGCGGACGCCGGAGCGCGCCGCCAGCAAGCTCTCCCAGGTTTCCGCCGCGGTATGACCCACGGCGCAAATCAGCCCCAGCCCGGTTACGACGACACGGCGGGCCACGGCGGATTATGCCTTCACGTGCGCTTGGATGTAATCCACCGCTTCCCGCACGCGGCGAATCTTTTCCGCGTCTTCGTCTGGAATTTCGATGCCGAAGGTCACCTCGAACTGCATGACCATTTCCACCAAGTCCAGCGAATCCGCGCCCAAGTCCTCGACGAAGGACGCATCGGGCGTCACCTCGCTGGGTTCGACGGTCAGTTTTTCAGCGACGATCTGCCGCACTTGTTCTTCGACGCTTTCGGCCATGTGTACCGGTCCTCCCGCCCCTCTTTTTTAGGCTTTCGGGCGAAGCAATCTCTCATCATACAGGCGGGCTACGGCGGCGGCAACCGCAGCCGGGGGAAATGCGGCGGGACCATGGGTGCCGGGCGCAGGGGTCTTGGGCCTTGGGTTCGTCAGGGGGAGGAAAGCCGCCATGCCGACCGCCGGGGGGCAGGAGCCGTGCTACATTGCGCTAACCATGGCTACGATCCAATTCCTAGGGGCGGCAGGAACGGTGACCGGCTCGAAGCACTTACTCACTGCGGGCGATACGCGGCTGTTGGTGGACTGCGGGCTATTCCAGGGAGCGAAGATTTGGCGGGAGCGGAACTGGGAGCCATTGCCGGTGAGCACCGAGGCCATCCATAGCGTGGTATTGACGCACGCCCATCTGGATCACACTGGGTACCTCCCGCGGCTGGCGCGGGACGGCTATCGGGGCCCCATCTACGGCTCCGCGGGCACGGTGGAGCTGTGCGGGATTCTGCTGCCGGATTCCGGGCGATTGCAGGAGGAGGACGCGGCATTTCACCAGCGGCATCCCGGGACCAGCTCGCACTCCCCGGCGCTGCCCCTTTATACCGAAGCCGACGCCCGGCAGGCGCTGGCGCTGATGCGGGAAGTGGAGCGGGAGACGCCGTTTGCGCCGGCGCCCGGCATCACCGCCCGGCTGCACCGCGCGGGACACATTCTAGGCTCCTGCATGGTGGAGTTGCTGCTCGGCGGCGGAGAGGCGCGGCGGCTGTTGTTCACCGGCGACATCGGACGCTTGCACGGCAGCGGATTGGCCGGCGGCCCGGCGGCGGTCGCGGACGTGGATTATCTGGTGATGGAATCCACCTATGGCGATCGGGAGCATCCCGAAGTGGACATTCGGCCGCAGTTGGCGGCGACGCTCGGCGCGGCGCTGGCGCGCGGGGGAGTCGTGGTGATTCCGGCGTTCGCGGTCGAACGCACGGAGAAGCTGCTGTTTCTGCTCAAGCACCTGATCGAAGAAGGGAAGATTCCCCGCGTGCCGGTGCACATTGACAGTCCCATGGCGATCGAGGGCATGGAGGTGTTTCTGCGGCATGCGGACGAGTTCGACGCGGACACGCGGACGCTGTTGGCGCGCTACGGTTCGCCGCACCGCTGGCCAGAGCTGCATTTCGACCGCACCACCGAGGAAAGCAAGGCGCTGAATGCCGCCCCGGGACCGATGATCATTTTGACCTCGAGCGGCATGGCGACCGGGGGGCGGGTGTTGCACCACCTGGCGCAGCGGCTGCCGGACGCGCGCAACCTGGTGGTGTTTGTCGGCTATCAGTCGCCCGGAACGCTGGGGCAGCAACTGCGCGACGGGCATCGGCCGATTTGGATTCACCACGCGCAGGTGGCGGTGCATGCGCAGATCGCCGCCTTCGAGCAATTCTCCGACCATGCGGACAAAACCGAGTTGCTGACCTGGCTGCGCGGATTCAGCCGTCCGCCGCGCGCAACGTACCTGGTGCATGGCGATCCGGACTCGGCGCAGGCGCTGCGGGAGGAGCTGCGGGCGGCGCTGGGGTGGCGGGTGGAAGTCGCCGCGTGGCGGGAGGAAGTCAGCCTGGACTAACCGCCGGCGACGCGGCGGCGGGAACGGAACGCCAGCGCAGCCGCCAGACTCGCCAGGGACCCGCGGCGCCGCGGATACTCCAGTCCGCTCCCGCCACGGGCGGTGGATTGCGGCCGGCCGCCAGCGCCAGCCAACGCACATGGTAGCGGCGCAGATAGGCGGCGGGCAAGCGGCGGATGCGGCGCAGGGCCCTGCTTGACAGCCGCCCCAGGCGGGCGCGCTCGGCGGCCGACATCACCGGACCGTCGGCGGCGGCGGGGCCGGAACGAATTGGACCAAACAACTGCGCTAACCAGCGGCGAATGCCGCGACGGCCCGCGCGTTGCGGCCGTCCCGCCAGCCAGGCGTTCAAGGCCCAGCGGGCGGACCAATTGCGGTCGTCGAGACCGGGATCAATCAGCGTGCTGTAGCCGCTCAGAGGGCGGGCGCCGTATGCCACGGCGGCGAGATCGGCATATTCCAGGGAGCCTGCCACCGTGCGGCCCGGCGCCATGGGCGGCGCGGCAGCCAGAAATGCGGCGACGGACGCGGTCGGCGGCGCGGCCGTTTGGCGTAGGCCAATCCGCCAGCGTAGGTAGATCCCAAAGATGACGATCACGATCAGAATGGCGGTCCAGGCGGCGCGAGCCGTCCGGCGGCGCACCAACCCCTCCACGGCCGCCAGCAGCAGAACCACGGCGAGCGGATGCCCCAGAAACCGGTACCAATGGTTGTTTTGCATCTCGATGCCGGTGATGAACTGCGAGTTGCTGAGCAAAAATGCGGCGGCGACCAGCGAGCCCACCACGCTAGGCCAAACCAGCGGGGATGCGGTGTTCGGCGCGGGAGCGGGGGCCGCCGCGGCGGTTCGCACGCCGGCCAGCCGGCGCCGATGGGCAATCCAAAACAGCAGGGCGGAGACCAGCAGGATGCCCACCAAGCCCCAATGCTCCGCACGCAATGCCAGGCGCCCGACGGGAACGAAGACATTCAGACGCGCCATGGCGCCGGGCGCGGCATGAGCATGCAGCGACGACCCATCCCAGGCGCCGGCGGCGCCAATGGCGACGCCAATGGCGGCGATGGCCGCGCAATTCCTTGCCTGGGGGCGCGCCAGGATCGCCGTGAGCGCCAAGGCGACGAGAGCGGCGGTCCAGTCGTAGAAATAGACGTAGAACAGCAAGCCCAAGGCGCCGCCTGCCGCGGCGATCCAAGGCCAAGCCGGACGCTGGGCGCCGCGCTGGGCCGCGGCTAGCCACAACGCCAGGAAGGCGAGCAGAAAGGGCAAGGAAACCGCGGGATCAACGATGCGCCACAGGGGCTGAAGCGTGGGGTGGAGACCGAGGCGTCCGACCAGCAGCGGCCGCCAGCCGCCGTGCAGCAGCCATGTGATCCAGAGCGGACCGGGCTCGGCCATGACGGCGACGGCCAGCAGCGCGGCGCGCCAGTGCGCCGCCGCGCGCCGCGGGCGCAACGCCAAAACAAACAGCGCGTAGAATCCCAGCGCCAGGGCCACGCCGGACCAGGCGCGCCAAATGCCGTTAATGGCGAACGCGGTCCAACCCGCCAGGCGAGCAGCCACGGCCGGGAGCGTGAACAGCAGACGGGGATAGAGCGCCGCGAGACGGGCGGAAACGGCGGCGTGTTGACCGGCGGAGAAATACGCGCGGGCGGCGATTTGCAAATACAACTGGGCATCGTAGTTGGGAAGAAAACCCCAACTGCCGGTGCGCCCCAGAAACACCAGAGCGGGAGCAAGCGCCAAGACCCATCCAACGGCGACGCAAGCCGCCGGCGGCAGGAGCAGCGTCCATTTGCTGCGCCCGGAACCGCGGGCGGCGGGCTGCGCTCCCGCCGCGGTGCGGGGGATAGACAGCCATGGCTCCCGCGCTGGATCTCCCCGCATGCCGGCCTAGTGTAGCAGTCGAGCGACGGGCAGGGCGCCGATGCCCTCGGTCCGGTCGCCGGGGCCGCGCCGATCAACAGGAACGTCGCCCGGCGAATGGTTGGCGCAACCCGCCCGCCATCACGGCTTCGCCCTGTTCGGACGGCGGCGGCGCGGTCAGCTACGCCCGGTGCATGGCCCCGCGGCAGGGGACGGCTATTGCCGCGCCAGCCAAGGAGCCAAGGCGGAGCGCGGCACGGCGCCCTCCCGCAACAGACGGGGTTCGCCGCCGGTCAGGTCCAGCATCGTCGAAGGCTGGGGCGCGGCGGCCGGACCGCCATCCACGATGACCTCCAGCCGATCGCCCAACTGGGCCTCGACCTCCGCGGCGGAAAGGCAGCCAGGCTGGCCGCTGCGATTGGCGCTGGTGGCGGTGAGGGGAAATCCGCAGGCGGCGAGCAGCGCCTGGGCGATGGGCGCGCGCGGCCAGCGCACCGCGATGCTGGCGCCGCCGGCCAGGAGCTGGGGTGGAAGTCCAGGGCGCGCCGGCAGCACCAACGTCAGCGGGCCGGGCCAAAACGCCGCGGCCAGCGGCGCGAACGCCGCGGGCAGCGATGCCGCCAATTCCTCGGCTTGTTCCCGCCCGCCGACCAGCACCGGCAGCGGCTTGCCCTCATCGCGCCCCTTCACGGCAAAGATGCGCTGCACCGCCGCGGCGCTGCGCGCGTCCGCCGCCAAACCATAAATGGTGTCGGTGGGAATGGCCAGCACGCCGCCGGCACGCAGCCGGGCGGCCAGTTCCTTTACGACCCCTGGGGCGGGATACTGGGAATCGAGGGGTATCCAATTCGCCATGAAAAATTGCCGCGACGGCGGCGGAGCAAAGAAAAAGGGGGGCAAACTGCGCCCCCCGGTTGCCATTAGGTTACGAGAAACGGCTACTTCTTTTTCTTCGTTGCCGTCTTCTTCGCGGCCTTCTTGGCGGGTTTCTTCGTGGCTTTTGCCATGAGCTATTCTCCAGTGAACAAGATCCGCGACGGACGAGTCCGCACGCGGGACTAGTGAATGTATAAAATCCGCGCGCGCGGCCTGTCAAGAAAAAAATCTTCGCCGCGGCGCCGGCCGCCGAGTTCCGCTTGGACTTTTCGCCCGCCGCGATCGTGAGGCGCCGATGACGCAAAGAAACCTTCTTCCCATGCGCGCCGTCCTCCCTAGCATGCGAGTCGTTTTTCTCCGCGCGGCGGTATTGGCCTTGCTGGCGTCTCTCGGCTTCGCCGCGCTGCCGTTGCGGGCGCAGTTGCTGCCCCAGGCGCCGAGCGGACCGACGCCGCACGCGGAGCCCGCGCCGGCGGCTCCGCCGCCGGCGCCGACTGCGCCGCGCGCGCCCACCATCGTCGCCAACGCCAACCTGGTGAACGTCGTCTTCAGCGTGCGGCATAAGAACTCGTTCGTCGCCGGGCTGACGCGGACGGATTTCCGCGTGCTGGAAGACGGCGTGGCGCAGCGCATCGAGTTTTTCTCCGCCGCCGAGAACCAGCCGCTGACGCTGGGCTGGCTGTTGGACACGAGCCCGAGCCAAGTAAACCTGCTGCCCGAGGAACAGGAACTCAGCGGCGATTTCTTTCGCCAAGTGTTGCGCCCGAAGGACCTGGCCTTTGTGCTGGGCTTCGACGCCGACATCCGGCTGCTGCAGGATTTGACCGCCTCCCCGGAGTTGCTGTCGCGGGCGGTCCACCACGCGCACATTGGCGGCGGCTCCGCCGCCTCGATCTACAATCCGGGACCATTCCCTTCATCCACGCAGATCGGCGGCACGCACCTCTGGGACGCCATCGTGGAGGCTTGCCGCGACCGCCTGGCGCAGCAGGTGGGCCGCAAGGCCATCGTGGTGATCACCGATGGGCAAGATCAGGGCAGCGAGCATACGCCGGCGCAGGCGGCGCGCGTGCTGATGGACAGCAACACGGTGCTGTTCGCGGTGATCGCCGCCGACCCGGCGTTCTACCACGGGTTCTACGCCGGGGCCGGAGCGCTGCGCAAGGTAGCGAAGATGAGCGGCGGCGAGACCTATTACGTGCGCAGCGGGCATATGGCGCGCGACTTCAACCAGATCGCCGCGGCGTTGCGCAGCCAGTACAGCCTGGCCTACCGGCCGACCCGCCCCTTGCGCTATGGCGGCTACCGGAAGATCAAGATCGAGCTGGTCGGGGCCGCCAAGGGCCGGGGGAAGATACGGGCGCGGGCGGGATATGACGCCGGCAGCGCATTGCGCTAGCCGCATTGTCGCGCCGCTCGGCCACCCCGCGACTGCGGGGGCCGGCCGGACTCAATTGCTTGGCGCGGGCCCCAGCGCGGCTGTGCCGCGCGTCCCGCTTGTGCGCCGGCTGGGCCGGGGACCCCAGTCCGCCCCGGCCCAGCCAGCGCGTCGCTGGGGGCCGCCCCGCTTCGCTTGCCGGGGGCTGGCCGCCGCGCGCGGAATTTCGCGGCCTTTCCGCGCCCGCTTTGCTCCCCGAGCAAAAGGCGCGGCCCCCGCGAATGGAAAGCTAATTCTGCGCGTTCAGCAGCGGCATGCCGTCCTGGAGAAAGAACCGCGCCGGACAGTCGCCGGCGCCGCAGGTGACGGCGGCTTCGCCGGCGAATTGCTGTTCGGTGACCACAACCAGGCGGGCGCAGAACGGGCAGTGCAGCAGGGCGCAGAACGACCCAGCGCTGCCATCGTCGGCGGAGTTGTTGAGGACGAGGACGCTGCCGGGCTCGATGAGATGCGGCAACCAAGCGTCCATTAGATTCACGGCTCCGGTTGTTTGCCCCGCAATCATGGTTCGCCTCCCCTCGACTCTATTCTGTTGCCGCTGGTGTTCGTGCAATTCACGCGCCGTTGTTCCTGCCTCGCCGGCGGGCCGTTCCCAATATCGCCTTGCAGTAGGAACCCATGCCGTGCCAATCAGTTGCGCGTTTGCTCGGGCCGCTGCCAAGGGCGGAACCAAATCCGTACATGGACAAGAATCGGCACTTTGGCGAAAAACTTTCGCTTTTCTTGGCGGGATTCGCCGCCCCGCGGCCAACTTCCTCCGGTTGCGCCGCCAAACCAGCGCGGAATGTCGTGGTGAACCTTTCGCGGGGTCGCGCCTGCTGCTCGGGGGGTAAAGTGGAGCGGGCAGGCCGCGAAAATCGGCGGGACGCCCGCCCCCAGCGAAAGCAGCGGCGCGGCCCGGGCGACGCGCCGGCTAGGCCGGGGCGAACGGAGCCCCCGGCCCGGCCAGGCGCGCAAGCGGGACGCCCCGCCGCAGGCGGGGCTGGGGCCCGCGCCTATCACATGGTTGTCAAACCGAGAGCGCCACGCCACCCGCGGCGTTGAGAACCGCGGCGACGGGCGCGTAGCTGCGCCGGTGCAGCGGGGTCACGCCGTATCGCGACAAGGCGGCTAGATGATCCGGCGTCGCGTAGCCCTTATTCGCGGCCAATCCGTAGTCGGGGAAGACGGCGTCCCATTGCTGCATCAGCAGGTCACGATGGACTTTGGCCAGGATGGAAGCGGCGGCAATGGAAGCCGACCGGCCGTCGCCATGGGTCAGGGCCAATTGTGGCCCCCCCCAATCGAGGGTGACCGCATCCACCAGCACATAATCCGGCTGGGGCGTCAATGCGGCGACGGCACGGGCCATCGCCAGCCGGGAGGCCTGGTAAATGTTGATGGCGTCAATGCGGCCGGCGTCCACGGCGGCAACGGACCAAGCGAGCGCCGTTTGCCGGATGCGGGGCGCCAAGGCCTCTCGCACCTCGGCCGACAGCAGCTTGGAATCGTTGATCCCGGAGACGCGGCGCTCCAGGGGCAAGATGACGGCGGCCGCGACCACGGGGCCAAACAGGGCGCCGCGTCCCACTTCGTCCACCCCGGCGATGCGGCAGGCGCCGGCGCGTTGGGCCTGGCGTTCGTGGTAACGCGTGCAACGCATCGGCGTTTAGGGGCGCAGACCCCGCGGCAGGACGGAGCCTACGCTTTGCCTGTGGGCGCGGTCCGCTCCTTAAGCCGCGCGGCCTTGCCACGCAGGCCACGGAGGTAATACAGCTTGGCCCGCCGCACGTCGCCGCCGCGCAGGACCTCGACGTGGTCAATGGCGCGGGATGCCACCGGGAAGATGCGCTCCACGCCTTGGCCGAAGGAAATTTTGCGCACCGTGAATGAGGCCCGGCCGCCGCGGCCATTGCGGGCGATGCAGACGCCTTCAAAGGCCTGAACCCGCTCCTTTTCGCCCTCGACGATGCGTACATGCACCCGCACGGTGTCCCCGGGCACGAATGCGGGCAGCGGCGCCGCGGCTTGTGTTTCCATGTACTTCTGAATGGCGGGATGAATGCTCATAACGCGTTCCTTCGAGCCGGGTCACCGGCAAACCGTTCTATTTTAGCAGAGCGTCCCCGCCCTTCCGGGAGCCGGCCGGGGCGATGGCGACGGGGTTTACCCGCTGGCGGCCTGGGGCGCGGCGACAACGCACTCCGGACCGTCGAAGCGGGCGGAGTTGACCCAGCGCGGGGCCACGGGATACGCCGCCATTTCCTCGGCCGCATAGGGGCGCAACAGCTCGGCGGCGGCGGCGGGAGCGGCGCGGAGCCAAACGTCATATTGGCTCGGGTGCAGCATGACGGGCATGCGGTCGTGGTAGGCGGCCACCAGTTCATTCGCCTGGGTGGTCACGATGGCACAGCCCCGGTTCCCGCCGCCGGCCGCGCCCGGCGTGGCGATAGGTTCCCAGACGGCGGCGAAGGCGAACAGGCCGCCGTCGCGGCGGCGAAAATAGCTGGGCTGCTTCTGTCCGCCTTCGGTGCGCCATTCATAAAACCCGTCGGCGGGAAGCAAACATCGGTGCTGGCGAAAAGCGCCGCGGAAGGCCGGCTTGGTGGCGATGGTTTCTCCGCGGGCGTTGATAAACGGCGGGCGGGGGGGCGCATCCGGCGCGGCGGCGGCCCAAGCGGGGCGCAGCCCCCATTGCGCCAGGCCCCACTCGCGCTCGCCGGAGGCGGTGGCGGCAATGATGGGCACCGGCTGCGCCGGGGCGATGTTATACCGCGCGCTCCAGGCAGGCGTGGAGCGCAGGTTGAAATGCTCGCGCAAGCGCAGCGGGTCTTTGGCGAGCGTGTAGCGTCCGCACATTAGGAACTGACCGCCCTTTCCGCCGCCGGTTCCGTCCAGGCGGGCAATTCGGCCGCCGCCACCACCGGAAACTCAATTTTGACCCAGGTGCCGTGTCCGACGGAGCTGCCGATCTCCAAGACCGCAGTCTCGCCGTACAGCACGCGCAGCCGCTCGCGGGCATTGGAGATGCCGATGCCGCCGCGGCCGGCGGCGAGGGCGCGGCGGGCCTCGGCCAGGCGCTCCGGCGGCATGCCCGCGCCGTCATCGCCGATCTCAATCAACAGCCGCACCGGGCGCTTGCCCGCGCGCGCGGAACTGGCGGCGGGCCGGCGCGCGCGCAACGTGATGGTGCCGCCCTCGATGCCGGGCGCCAGGCCGTGGCGGATGGAATTCTCGATGAAGGGCTGGAGCAGCATGCTGGGCACCGGATCGTGCAGCACGGCGGGATCAATGTCCTTGACGAACCGCAGGCGCTCGGGTCCAAAGCGAACGACCTCGATATCCAGATAGTCGTCTATGAACGCCAGCTCATCCGCCAACGGGGCGTAATGTTCATGCTTCTTGAGCAGGCGGCGGAGAATATTGGAAAGCTTGATGATCAGCAGGCGGGCGGTATCGGGATCGAAGCGGACCAGGGAGGCGACGGAGTTCAGCGTGTTGAACAGGAAGTGAGGATTGATCTGGCTGGTCAGGGCATCGAGCCGGGCCTGGATCAGAAGACGATGTTGCTCCTCCAACTTCATCTCGATGCGGGTGTTGTTCCAGATCTTGATGGGGATGGCCACGGCCAGGACCGTGCCCAAAATGGCCACCAGCAACCCCCAGCCCTTGGCCCAGGGAGCGAAATACACCTGCCCGGGCGCCCAGCGCGCTACGTCCCAGGTAATGAGGGTCAGCGCGGCGAGCACGGCGAACATCAACGCCTGCCAGTCCCGTAGCGGGCGGTTGAGGCGGTTTTGCAACCAGCGCCAAAGTTCCAGGTCAATGAACGGCGAGAAGCCCCAGATCTCTTCGGCGCTGGGCGCGGCGCGGCGGCACAAGCCGCCGGCCCAGCCGGCCAGGGCCGCCAGCCCCAAGCCCAGCCATTGGTGCGCGACAATGGCCGCGGGCAGGGCGATCAAGGCGCCGCCAACCGCGCCGGGCAACTGGCCGGCGATCAGCCCGGTCAGCACCGCCCCGGGCAAGGTAAGATCCGCTACGCCAAAGCCCGGGGACAGCAGGCGCATGACCACGTCCCCGCCAAACGGGATCAGGAAGAACAGCACCAAACCCCAGCGCTGCCGGCGGGTGCGGATGGGCGCGTAGAGCACGCGCTTGAAGGCCACCGAGCGCACGAGCACGGCGGCGATCGTGGCCATGACGCCGAGCTTGACCAGGAAGCCGATGAGCAGCAGGCGCTGGCTGTCCGGGTTCGCCATGGCCCTATAATGAACCCTTGTCCGCTTCGCCACGCGCTTCCGATGCTGCTGTCCGCCTGGTGGCGGAAGCCGATCTGCCGACCCGCTGGGCGCGATTCCGGATTCTGGGCTTCACCGGCCCCGGAGCCACGCCGGAGGCGCCGCCGGAAGAAGCCGTGGTGCTGCGGCTGGGCGAACTGGGCGAAGCGCCGCTGCTGCGGATTCATTCCCAGTGCCTGACCGGGGACGTCTTCGCTTCACTGCGCTGTGACTGCCGGCAGCAGCTCGAAATGGCGCTGGAGGCGATCGCGGCGGCGGGGGCGGGTCTGCTGCTGTATGAGCAAAAAGAGGGCCGTGGCATCGGGCTGATGAACAAGCTGCGCGCCTATGCCCTGCAAGACCAAGGCGCGGACACGGTGGAGGCCAACCGCATGCTGGGCTTTGGCGCCGACGAACGCGACTACGCGTTTGCCGCCGCCATTCTCCGCCATTTGGGCGTACGGCAGGTGCGGCTGCTGTCGAACAATCCGGAAAAGATCGCGGCCCTGGAACAGGCGGGGATTCGCGTCGCCGAACGCGTGCCCTGCCAACCGCCGCCGGCCAGCGAGGCGCGCGACTACCTGCGCGTCAAAAAAGAAAAGCTCGGCCACCTGTTGGGATAGACGGCCTGTTGGGATGGACGGCGGCGCGGCGGCCTGCGCCACGTCGCCTCATCATCTCGCTGCGTACCCCAGTCCCGCCGCCCACCCTTCGCGGGGGCCGCGCCGATCAATGGCCCCGGCGCTAGCCGGCGCGGCGCGTCTGCCACCACAAGAAGCCGACCCAGCGGGCTTCATTGTGAATGCGCAGGGCCAAGGGCTCGCCGCCCGAATGGCCCTCGCTGCGGCCGTAAGAGATCAGGATGGGATGCCGCCGCTGCCAAGCGGCGGCGTCATCGGTCTGCATCTCCGCGGTCATCTTCATGGCGTGCAGCGGATTGACGCGCGTGTCGCCGGCGCCGGTCAGAAACAGCACGGCGGGATATCGGACCCCGGGGCGGACATGTTGGTAGGGGGAATAGGCGGCGATGAAGGGGTAATCCTGGGGATTGCGCGGATCGCCATATTCCGCGGTCCAGAGATTGCCGATCGGGAAAAGCTCAAAGCGCAGCATGTCCAGCAGCGGGTGCCAGCAGACGATGGCGCCGAACAAATGCGGCTGCTGGGTCATGGCCGCGCCGACCAATAAGCCGCCATTGCTGCCGCCGAACGCCGCGAGGCGGGCGGGCTGGGTGAAGTGGTGGCGGATCAGCCAATGCGCGCCGTTATAGAAATCATCGAAGACATTTTGCTTGTGGGACAACATGCCCGCCTGATGCCAGGCCTCGCCGAAGGCGCCGCCGCCACGGAGGTTGGGCTGGGCGAAGACCCCGCCCATCTCCGCCCAGGCAATGGCCAGCGGATCCCACGTCGGGGTCAGCGTGATGTCGAAGCCGCCGTAACCGGTGATCAGCGCCCGGGCTTGGCCGTTGCGGGCTAAGCCATGTTTATAGACTAAGAACATGGGCACGCGGACGCCGCCGGTGCTGGTGTACCAAACCTGGCGCGTGACCAGGTTGCGGGGCAGGCCGGGAACGCGAATCCGGGCCCAGACCTTGGATTGGCCGGTGCGGGCGTTACCCGCGTAGATGGTGGGCGGGACGGTGAAGGAACTCCACTCGTAATAGATGTGGGGATCGGACCAAGTTCCGGAGATGCCGCCGATGGAACCTAACGGCGGGAGGGCTAGTGTCCGCAGCAGCTTGCCGGCGGGGTTGAAGACGCGAACGCGGCTGGATACGTTGTGCAGGTCGGTGACGAACAGGCGGCCGCCGGCGGCGGCGACGGACTGAATCGGTTCCGGTCCGGCGGGCACCACCACGCGCCAGTCACGGCGGGCGGGATGGCGAAGATCAATGGCTAGCACGCGGCCGTTGGGCGCTTGCCAGTCGGTATGCACGAACAATGTCGAGCCGGCGAATTGCCCATGGAACCAAGCTTTGAGGCCGGTCACGAGCGGGCGGATGGGCCCGTGGGCGGCGCGGTTCTGGACATAGAGCTGATTGGTCTGGCCCGTGCCCTCATCCACCTCAATCAGCAGATACCGTCCATGGGGCGAGACGCTGACGCCCATCGCCATGTTCGTTCCCAGGCCGTCGCCGTAGACCAGGCGGTCGCTTTTGACCGGCGTGCCCAGGCGATGGAAGTATAGCCGCGGGCCTTTGTACGGCCAATCCTTCACGTAATAAAAACCGCGCGGCTTCTGGGTGAACGCTACGCCCCAATAGCGGGCGTGGGGCATGACGTCGGGCAGATCCTTGCCGGTAGCGGCGTCGTAAATGTGCAGCGTGCTCTGATCCTGCCCACCATGTTGGATGGCATAGGCCATCAGCCGGCCGTTGGCGGCGACGCCGGCGATGTAGGCGGAGATGAGATGCTTGGCGCTCATCGGGTTGGGATTGACCACGACGCGAGCGGCGCCGCCCACGCGGCGCGTGTAGATGACCGCTTGCGGCTGGTTGGCGGCGCGGCGGGAATAAAACAGGCGGCCGCCGCGCTCAATGGGCGTGGAAATGACGCCGATGGCTAGCAGCGGGCGCAGCCGCGCCGCGGCCTGGTGGATGGCGGGAACCCCAGCCAGCACGCGGCGCGTGTAGCCATCCTCGCGGGTGATCCAGGCTTGGGTTTGGGACGAATGGGCGTTCTCCAGCCAATGGTACGGATCCTGAATCAGATGTCCCGCCACGGTGTAAACGAAGGCGTCCTGCGCGGATTTCGGCGGCGCGGAGACTCGCCCGCGCGATGCCGAACAGCCCGCCATCGCCATGACCGCCGCCAATATCGCCGCCAAGCTAGCCCGCCGCATTCGCATGACCTCCGCTGGACAAGGCTCACTATAGTCCCGGCGCGGGGCGGCGGCAATCGCCGCGGCGGCGGCGCGCGCGCTTTGACGGGCGAACGCGCGGAATCAGCGGCGTTGGAAGTGATCCCAGCCGCGGGCGGCGAGCGGCCGCGGTGGACCGGAGGCGGGGCGCAGCCAAAGTCCGGGCTGGGCGGTGATCACGCCGATCTCGGTCAGGGCGACGCCGGCGGGGTGAAGGCGCCGCAGGCGCGCCGTGCTGCCCGCGGGAACGGTGAAAAGCAACTCGTAATCTTCCCCGCCCGCGAGCGCGCGGCGCAGCCCTTGCGGGCCGGGCAGGCGGGGCAGGCGGGCGGCGTCCACCACGGCGCCGACGCCGCTTGCGGCGCAGAGGCGGGCCAAATCCAAGCTCAACCCATCGCTGATGTCCATCGCGGCGGTGGCCAGGCGCTGCGCGGCGAGGCTCATCCCCAGTTCCCAGCGGGCGCGCGGGCGGCGAAAGCGGGCGATGGCGGCGGGGAGCGGCATGTTTTTCTTGGCGCCGCCCCGGGCGCCGCCCTGCACCCAAGCGCGGCCCGCGGCCGCCAATCCCAAACGGCCGCTGACGAAGAGGCGGTCGCCGGGACGCGCGCCGGAGCGGGTCAGCGCCCGGCCGCGCGGCGCCGCGCCGAGACCAATGATGTCGGCCAAAACGCCGCGCGGCGAGGCGGCCAGATCGCCGCCCGCCAATTCCGCTCCCGCCTGGCGCGCGGCGGCGAGCAGCCCGCGGAAAAATTGCCGGCCCCAGGCGCCGCTCGCCGGCGGCAGCGCTAGGGAGACGAACAGCGCGGCCGGGCGGGCGCCCATGGCCGCCAAGTCGCTGAGCGCCCGGCTGGCGCAGCGATAACCGCAGTCGGCGGCGCGCTCCCGAGCGCGGAGAAAATGGACTCCTTCCAAAAAAAGATCCGTGGTGACCACCGCGTCCTCGCCGGCGGCGAAGCGCAAAATGGCGGCATCATCCCCAATGCCCAGGCGGACCGCGCGGCGGCCGCCGGCGCCGCGCCGCCGCGGCTGCGCCGCGGCCTGCAACCAGCGCACCCACGCCCGCTCGCCTGCCCGTGGGGACCACGCGGCGTAGCCGCGCTTTGGCACGCTCCCGCCTGCGGTTTGCGGCGGCCGGCGCTCGGCGCTCGCGCCGTGGCGGCCGATGGACGCGGTATGGCGCGCGGCGCGCGTGGCGGGGGACATTGTCGGCAGCATAACAGGCTGCCCGGCGGCGCCGCTTGCGGCGGAGTTGCGGCCCTCGGCACGCCAGCCGTTCGCCGCTCTGGCCGAGCTGCGCCGGCTGGCGGCAGATGCCGGCCTCCCTTCCCCGCGGGCAAAGCGGGCGCGGGAAGGCCGCGATATTCCGCCGGGCGGCACGCTTACGCTCCGCGCAGCGGCCCCGGCGGCGCGCGGCGCGGCCGGCGGATGGCTTCGTGGGGGTTTCCTGGCCGCGGGGCCAGTGACTTCGGGTGTTTTCCCGCTTGTTTCCGGTTTTCTTGCCGCTTACAATGCCCGCAGAAGTCTTGGGTGGCGAGCCTTGGCGCGCCGCCGCCGCGTTCCTTCGTCAATTTCGTTTGTACAAAAGGCAGACCCTCACTATGTGGAAGAATCAACCTGAGAAGGAATCCGCTTTCCCGCCGGCGCGTCCCACCGCCACGCCGCAACCGACACCCGCGGCTCCGCCCGCGGCCATGCCCGCCGCCGTGGCGGCGCCCGCGCCGCGCAGCGCCGAGCGGCCCACGCATCTGGGCAAATCGGTGTTCATCAAGGGCAGCATCACCGGCGGAGAAGATCTGTACGTGGATGGCCGCGTGGAAGGCACGATTGACCTGGCGAAGAGCACGGTCACCATCGGCCTGAACGGCCAGGTGCAGGCGGATGTGACCGCCCGCGAAGTGATCATTCAGGGCAAGCTGAGCGGCAACATCAACGCCAGCGACCGGGTGGAAATTCGCGCCCAAGGCGCGCTCACCGGCGACGTCACCTGCGCCCGCATCAGCATCGAGGACGGCGCGTTCTTCAAGGGCGGCATTGACATTCAGAAATCCGCCAACAGCAAGGTGGCCAGCGTCGGCTAGGCGCGCGCTGGAGGCGGAGCTTGTCGCGGGGCGGGCCGTGTCGGCCCGCCCCGTTTTCTTGCCCCTAGCGTTTGCGGCGGGCGGGCTCGGGCTCGGCGACGCAGTCGGCGGCATCCACCACGCCAATGACCGCGGTGCTGATCGGCGAACGGGGGCGGCCGACGGCGGTCATGGCGGAGTAGCCCTCGCGGACCAGCAAGACGCGGTCGCCGACGCCGGCATCCACGGCGTCGAGCGCGACCAGCGCCGCGCCGTCATCGCCGCCGGCGAGGTCGAGCGGTTGCACGAGCAGCAGCTTTCTCGCTTCATGGCTGGGATGCTTGCGCGTCGCCACCACGGCGCCGACCACGCGGCCCAGGATCATCGCCGGGACCTCGGGGCGGCGCCGGCAAACAAGCCAGGGTTGGCGGCGGGATCGGCGATGCCGACGACGGCGGCGTCGGTGGGCGGCGGCGGGGCGCCGCGCTCCCAAGCCAGGCTGGCTTCCCGGCCGCGGCAGAAGTAAACCAATTCGCCAACGCCGGCGCCGACGGCGTCCAGAGCGATGATGCTGGCGGCGGCATTGGGCTGGCCCGAAGGCGTGAGCGGCGCCAAGATGAGCAGCTTTTTGCCCGCCAGATCCGCATCCTTGACCGTGGCGACCACGGCGCCAATCACCCGGGCTAGCTGCACGCGGCCTCCCCGCGGCTCGCGGCGGGCGGCCGGCCACGCGCGGCTCCCGTTCGCGGATGGCGCCCCACGGTCGGGTCCAGCCTCGCGGCGCGGTTTACCTTCATGGTTCGGCCTGAAGGCTGTCCACGATGCCGATGATGGCGGCGTCCACGGGGCGATCCTGGCAAGCGGCGGGCATGCGGGCGGAACTGCCCTGGACCACCAGAACTTTTTCCCGCACGCCGGCGCCGACCGTATCCACGGCGATCAGATAGCCGCTTTGATCCGTGCCGTGCGGATCCACGGGCCGCACGATGAGCAGCTTCATCCCCTCCAACCGCGGGTCTTTCCGCGTGGCCACCACGGTGCCGATCACCCGCGCCAAAATCATGAGGGTTCCCGGCGGCTAGCCGTTGGCTCCGCCCTTGGCCGCGACACCGGCCCGGCCGATCGGCAGGGCGTCTTCCAGGCTGGAATGTGGCCGGGGGATCACGTGCACCGCGACCAACTCACCCACGCGGCGGGCGGCGGCGGCGCCGGCGTCGGTGGCGGCCTTGACGGCGGCGACATCGCCGCGAACCAGCGCGGTGACATACCCGGAGCCGATTTTTTCCCAGCCCACGACGGTGACCTTGGCCGCCTTGACCATGGCGTCGGCGGCTTCGATCATCGCCACCAGCCCCCGCGTCTCCACCATGCCCAACGCTTCACCCAATGGTTCGGCCATTCGTCTCTCCTCAATGCCCCGCCGCCAGGATTGTACCAGAGCAGGCGGTTCAGCCGCCCAATTCCAGACGCCCCGCTTTCGCGGGACATCATCGCGCGCGCCGCCTCGCCGGGCCGGGGCTGGGCTTCGGCGGCCGACGAGGGATGCCCGCAGGCGCTCGGGGCCTTTCCGCGTCGCCGCGAGAGGTGAGCGGCGGCAACTGTCGCATCGCCGGGCGCGGCGGGTGATCGCCCGCTGGCGCAACCGGAACCTGGGTCCGGCGACCGCGGCGCTAGACCCCCAATAGAGCCACGGGATAGGCGCGCAGACGCTGGTCGGCGGTCACCAAGGTCAACCCCTCGGCGACAGCCTGTGCGACCAGCATGCGGTCAAACGGATCCCTATGGTGCAAGGGCAGAGCAGCCGCTGCTTCCGCGTGGCGGGCCGCAATGGGCAGTTCCGCCAGACCGGCACGTTCGGCAAATGCCGTGACACGGCCGTCGAACCGAATCTTGCCCACGCTGCGCTTGATCTCCAGTTCCCAGACCGAGGCGGCGCTGAAATAGGCCGTCTCCACGCGGTCGAACTGCGCCAAAATCTGCCGTGGGATTCTCTCCGGTTCGGCATCAAGCCACAGCAAGATGTGGGTGTCGAGCAGCCACCGAGCCATTACACGCCTGGTCCGCGCTCCGCGTCTTCACCGAGGAGCAACTCCAGAGGCAGGTCTTCCTCGAAATCCGGCGCCACCCAGGTGACACCCATCCGGTTTTTGCCGCAGGCCTCCGAGCGGCGCTTGACCTGCTGCGCCAGCGGCGCCAGCTTGGCCATGGGCTTGCCGGCCTTGGAAATCACGATCTCTTCGCCCTGGGCCGCGCGTTCCACCAGCGCCGAAAGCTGGGTTTTGGCTTGGTACAAGTTGATCGGCTTGCCCATGACGCCACGATAACCTGGTGGCCGAAGTTGGTCAAGTTGGTCAATCGCGGCGTAGGGGGAGTCCCGGCGCGGCGCTACACTCGATGCGGAAAGGGCGGAAAGCATGCAATATCAGGCGGTCAATTTCGCGGCGAAGTTTGCGCGCATTCCGCAGCCGTGGCAGCCACGGGTGATCGCGGAAATGAACGATTACCAGTTCAAGCTGGCGCGGCTGGATGGCGAGTTCATCTGGCACCAGCACGCCGAGACCGATGAGGCGTTCATCGTGCTGGCAGGGACGCTGCGGATCGAAATGCGCGACGGCGCGGTCCGGCTGGGGCCGGGGGAGATATACGTGGTGCCGCGGGGCGTCGAGCACCGGCCCTGCACCGAGGGCGGCGAGGTCAAGCTCTTGCTGATCGAACCGCGGGGCGTTCGCAACACCGGCGAAACCGGCGGCGACCGCACCGCGCCCAACGACGTGTGGGTTTAACAGCAGGGCCATGGGCCCTGGAGGCCGCGGGCAACGCCTCTTGTCCGGGGGAAAGCGGGCGCGCGAAAGAGCGCCGCGGCCCGCCTCAGCGAGGCGACGCGGCCCCCTGCGACGCATAAGCGGAGCAGCGCCCGCGTCGAGCAGCGGCCGGGTAGCGCCCCGCGCTGGTCAGCGCAAGACGGTCGCGCCACGCCGGGCCGCTCCTCCGCCCTCGGCCCGCCGCGGCCGTTAACTGGCCGGCGTCAGCGTGAAGCGGTGGGGGCGGGGCTGGTTGGCGCGATGCTCCTGGGCGACGATGGCGCGCAGCAGGCCGCGCATGGCGCGCAGGGTGCCGGTGACGGCGCGGGCGGCGGCGGGATTGTTGTAGGCGTTGACTGGCAATTTCTCGCCCTTGCCGCCGGGCCAACTGGCGGCGAAGTTCTCCAGGCTGGTCTGGACGTAACGCCAGGGAACGAAATGGGCGGCGATCTCCTCCCAGACGAGGTTGTCCACCTGATACGCCTGGCGCATCATCGGGGTCATGTAGCGGGCCAGGTTGACGCCGCCGGCGAGCTGGGCCGCCGAAAAAGTTCCCACCGGTTGGCCGTCAATGGCCAGCCGGTATTGCCCGGAATGCAGGCCGGTGACCTGAAAAGGTTCTTGGTCCAGATCGCGGGTGAATCCGCTGAGGCGGTCCACCAGCGCGGCGGCGGGATCGGTGAAGCCCGGCTTGGGCTGCGGCGGCAGATACATCTCCCATTTGGGAAACTGTGGCCATTTCGCGTGCAGGCCGAGGAAGGGCAGCGGCAGGCTGCCGTCGCGCTCGGTCCAGCGCAAGCCGCCGCCGGAGGCGGCGAGATGGGTGATGCGGGCGTTGACCGCTCCGGCGACGCTGCCCGCGGCGGTGAGGTGAACGCGGGTGACGGTGGCGGGGGCATGCCAGGCGCGCAGGAGCGCCTGGGCCATCATCATCTGGCCGATCACGCTGGGGTGCACGCGGCCGGGGAGGATTTGCTTGGCCAACTCGGGATTGATGCGTTCGGCTTGCTTCAGCACGCGGACCATGGGCCGGGAAAAGTTCACGAACAGCAGGTGGTGCTGGCGCGCGAGCTGGCGGACGAAAGCGGCGTAGCGGTTCAAAACGCCGTTGTAGCCGCCGGGAAACTGCGGCGGCTGGGTGACGTCGTCGAAGGGCGAGGTGGCGATGAGAACGATGGTGACGCCGGGCAGATGCCGCTGGAGCGAAGCGATGATGTGGCGATAGCCGCGCTGGAAGCGAGTGAAGAGCTTGGGGTTGAACTTCTGATAGCCGGCGTCGTTCATGCCCAGCATGATGGTGACGATGTTGGGGTGGAAGGGGAAGACGTCGCGGCGCAGGCGGAGGTCAATTTTGCCGGCCCAGCCGCCGCCGACGGTATCGCCGCCGACGCCGGCGTCCACGAAGCGGACCCGAATGTTGGGGAAGCGGGTGAGCGTATAGGTCTCGACCTCGGCGGGATAGAAGCGCTGCTCGGTGATGCTGTCGCCGTAGAAGCAGACGCGGTCGCCGCTTTTCAGGGCGAAGCCCTTGCCCGAGCCCCGCGGGCCGGCCGCCCGCGCGGGCAGGGCCATTATCGCCGCCGCCAAGACCGCCATCGCCATCCAGCCCGCCGGCGTTGCGGGCGTTCCCTGCCGCTCCATATGCTGATTCATCCTGTTTGCCTCCGGCGATTACTCTAACTGGCCCGAGCAGTCACCGCAACCATGGCGGTGGCGTCGGACGTAACGCGGCCGGGCGCAACGCCGGGAAATGGACGGGGACTTGGCGCCGCGGCCGGCGCCGCATGGCCGGGGCGCGTAAGCGGGACGCCCCGCCGCAGGCGGGGCTGGGGCCCGCGCCAAGCAATAGCGGAATGGGAGAGCGCGCGAGAGTCTCTCATTCCTAGCAAATCGTAATGTTCTAAATTGAGTTAACTGGTTTGTTTTCAGTGCGCAGGAATCACGAAAGTACCTAAAAACCGTGAGAGACCGCGGGGCCGTTTCGAACGCGGAGTTGGCGGCCCAAACGGCGCCCCGCGCGGGCCCCCACGCCGCAGCTGGGCTGGGGCCGCGCCGGGCAATCCAAGCGCGGACGCGTCCGCCGCCGGGGTCAGGCCGAAGCGCCCGCCGCCTCCGCCGCGGCGGCTTGTTGCATGGCGGCCCAGGCGGCGGCGACATCGGCGCGCTCGGTGGCTTCGGCGCCGATCGAGACGCGGACCATCCACCGGCCCTGGAGCATGGCGGGAGTCAAGAAGGCCTGGCCGGAACGGTTCACGCGGTCGCACCAAGCGCGGGTATGGCGGTCCAGCGCTTCGCCGGCCAAGCCGGGGGGCTGATGGCGTACGCAGACGGTTTGCAGCCGGACGGGAGCGACCACCAGCCAATCGGCCGCCGCGCGCACCTGCTCGGCCAGCCATTGCGCGTTGGCCAGGTCGCGGCGCAACCGCGCCTGCAACCCCGCGACGCCTTGCTCGCGGAGCAAGCACCAGAGCTTCAGGGCGCGGAAGCGGCGGCCGAGCGGCAGGCCCCAGTCGCGGTAATTCTTGACCTCGCCGTCCACGGCGGATTGCAGATAGCTGGGGTGGGTGGACATCACGCGGATCAGGTGCTGCGGGTCGCGGACAAAGTAGGCGGAGCAATCAAAGACCGCGCCCAGCCATTTGTGCGGGTTCAGCACCAGCGAGTCGGCGTCCTCGATCCCGCGCCACAGTTCGCGGCACTCCGGCAGGATCATGGCGGACCCGGCCATGGCGGCGTCCACGTGCAGCCAGCAGTTGTATTTCCGGGCGAGCGCGGCGATGGCGGCGATGGGATCGAAGTCGGTCGCGGCGGTGGCGCCGGCGGTGGCGACGATGGCGCAGGGCTGGCGGCCGGCGGCGGCGTCGGCGGCCAATGCTTGCGCCAATGCGCCGGGGTCCATGCCCAGATCCGCGCCGCACGCCACCAGGCGCAGGTGATGGCGGCCGTAGCCGGCCAAGAGCGCGGCCTTTTCCACCGAGCTGTGGCTTTGCTCCGAGGTGTAGACGGTGAGCGGGCGCGGCGATTCGCGCAATCCGCCGCGGTCCAGGGAAAAGTCGGTAGCGCGTTCCCGGGCGCAGAGCAAGGCGACCAAGGTGCTGGTGGAGGCGGTGTCGGCGAGCACGCCGCTCCAGGCGGGGCTAAGGCCGAGCATCTGGCGCAGCCAGTCCACCACCACTTCCTCCAATTCCGTCAGCGCCGGGCTGGATTGCCAGGCCAGCCCGAGCGTGCCCAACCCCGCGGCGGCCATGTCGCCGAGCACGCTGGCCAGGGAAGCATTGCTGGGAAAGTAGGCGAAAAACCGGGGATGCTGCCAGTGCGTCAAGGCGGGAAGAATGACCGCGTCGAGATCGCGCTGGATGGCGCTCCAGTCTTCCGCCTGCTCTGGCGGCGCGGCGGGCAACTGGCGCCGCACCTCGCCGGGGACGGTGGGCGCCAGCACGGGACGCGCGGCGACGCCGGCGCGGTAATCGGCGATCCAGTCAATCAGTTCATGGCCGTGGCGGCGGAACTCGTCGAGGGTCATTCTCCCAAGCTGCCACAGTTTGGTCGCCGGGTCGCGCCGCCGGCAAGTGGGGCGCCGCCGGCAGGTGGGGCGGGGCCGGCGGGAAAAGGCCGCGCCATTCCGCCGGGCGGCCCACCCCCCGGCCAGCGCAGCGGCGCGGGTCGCCCGCTCCACGGGTCGCTCCCCGGCTACACTCGGGATATGAGCGAGAGTTCGCCCAGCGCGCCGCCGATGGACGCCCAGTCGGAAAGCCCGGTCGCGGCGCTGGCGGCGATTCTGGCCGCGGAGCGGCGGCGGCTGGCGGCGGCGGAGCTAGCCGCGCCGCTGGCGCGGCTGCGGGCGCGGGCGGCGGAACGGAAGCCGCGGGATTTTGTCGCCGCGCTGCGCGCCGGCCGGGAGAACCCCGCGGGGCTGGCGATCATCGCGGAGATCAAGCAAGCCTCGCCGTCGCGTGGGCTGCTGCGGGCGGAGCTGGACGTGGCCGCCATCGCCCAGGCGTATGCCGGCGCCGGCGCGGCGGCCCTGTCGGTGCTGACGGAAGGGCCGCATTTTCGCGGCGACCTGGCGTATTTGGACCGGGCGCGGCGGGCCTGCGCGCTGCCGGTTCTGCGCAAGGACTTCACGGTGGCTGAGTACCAGATTTGGGAGGCGGCGGCGAACGGCGCCGATGCGGTGCTGCTGATCGTCGCCATTCTCCGCGACGACCGGCTCCAGGCGCTGCTGCGCACGGCGGGCGAAGCGGGCCTGGCGGCGCTGGTCGAGGTCCACGCTGCGGCGGAACTGCGGCGGGCCAAGGCGGCGCTGTCCGCCGCGCCGGACACCGCGGCCCTGGTAGGAGTGAACAACCGTGATCTCAGGACGTTTCAGGTGAATCCCGCGCGGGCCCTGGAGCTGGCGGCGGAGCTGCCCGCGGGCGTGGTGGCCGTGGCGGAGAGCGGGCTGCGGCGGCGGGAAGACCTGCGGCGGGCGGCGGCGGCGGGCTATGGCGCGGCGCTGATCGGGGAACGCTTCATGACCGCGGCGGATCCCGGCGCGGCGCTGGCGGAGTTGCTGGAGGCAAGGGAGTAAGGCATTCCCCAGGCGTCCGCGCGGGGCGGCGGCGGGCGCCAAGTGAGCAGGGGAAAGGGAAGGACGACCGGCCGATGATCAAGATTTGTGGCTTGACCAGCGCCAGCGACGCCCTGGTGGCGGCGGAAGCGGGTGCCGACGCCTTGGGCTTCGTCTTCGCCCCCAGCCCGCGGCAAATGACGGCGCGGGCGGTGGCGGAGATCACGGCGCAACTGCCGCCGGAGCCGCTGCGCGTGGGCGTGTTCGTCAACGCCACGGCGCCGGAGCTGCGGGCCGCGGCCGAGGCGGCGGGCCTGACCGTCCTGCAGCTGCACGGCCAGGAGCCGCCGTCGCTGGCGGCGGAACTGGCGGCGGCGCTGCCCGGCGTGGCGATTTGGAAGGCCGTGGGGATGCGGCAACCCGACGCCGAAACGCAATTGGCGGCCTGGCGGCCGCACGCCGCGGCGCTGCTGCTGGACGGCGGTTCGGGAGGCAGCGGCGAGCGGTTCGACTGGTCGCGGGCGGCGGCGCTGGGCCAAACCACCGGCACCCGCATCATCGTCGCCGGCGGCCTGGACCCCGACAACGTCGCCGTCTGCGTGCGCCGCGCCCGGCCCTGGGGCGTGGACGTCAGCTCCGGCGTCGAGCGCACGCCGGGAAGAAAAGACCCGGCCAAGGTCATCGCCTTCATTCAGGCTGCCCGCGCCGCCTTCGCCGCGCTGGGAGCCGCATAATAGCGGATGGCCCGCTTGCCGCCATCCTCCGGTCCCGCATCCCCGGCTCCCGCGCCGGTGGCCTGTTCGCCGCACGGACGTTTCGGTCCCTACGGCGGCCGCTATGTGCCGGAAACCTTGGTCGAGCCGCTGGAGGAGCTGACGGCCGCATGGCTGGCGGCGCGCTCCGACCTGGCCTTCCAGGCCGAGCTATCCGACCTGCTGGCCAACTACGCCGGGCGGCCGACGCCGTTGTATTTTGCCCGCCGCTGGACGCAACAGGCGGGCGGGGCGCGAGTGTATTTGAAGCGCGAGGACCTGCTGCACACCGGCGCGCACAAAATCAACAACTGCCTGGGGCAGGCGCTCCTGGCCCGGCGCATGGGCAAGCAGCGGCTGATCGCCGAAACCGGCGCCGGCCAGCATGGCGTCGCCACCGCCACGGTGGCGGCGCTGCTGGGCCTGGAGTGCGTGGTCTACATGGGCCGGGAGGACATGGCCCGCCAGGCGCTGAACGTGGCTCGCATGCGGCTGCTGGGCGCGGAGGTGCGCGGCGTCGCCGCCGGCAGCCAAACGCTGAAGGACGCGATCAATGAGGCCATGCGCGACTGGGTGACGGATTGCCAGCGCAGCCATTACCTGCTCGGCTCGGCGCTGGGACCGCATCCCTATCCGGCCATGGTGCGGGAATTCCATGCCTGCATTGGCCGGGAGGCGCGGGCGCAGATCTTGCAGGCCGAGGGGCGGCTGCCGGCGGAGGTCATCGCCTGCGTCGGCGGCGGCTCCAACGCCATCGGCATTTTTTCCGGCTTTCTCGCCGACGCCGGCGTGCGCCTAACCGGCGTCGAGGCGGGCGGCCGCGGCCCGCAACTGGGCGAGCACGCGGCGCGCTTCGCCGGCGGCAGCCCGGGCGTGCTGCAAGGCACGTTCTCCTACATTCTTCAGGACGCCGCGGGCCAGATCGCGGCGACGCATTCGGTCTCGGCCGGGCTGGATTATGCCGCCATCGGACCGGAGCACGCGGCGCTGCGGGATGAGGGCCGGGCCGAGTACGTGGCCTGCGGCGACGCCGACGCGCTCGCCGCGTGCCGCTTTCTAGCCACCACCGAGGGCATCATTCCCGCGCTGGAAAGCGCCCACGCCGTGGCCGAAGCCCGCCGCCGCGCGCCCCGCCACGGCGCGGATGCGGCCATCATCGTCAACATCTCCGGCCGCGGCGACAAGGACATGGAGATCCTCAGCCGCGAACTCGGCCTGGGCGGTGCGGCGGATTCGCCAGTGGACTAGCCGCATGCCCAGCGATTCCCGCGCCCACTCTTCCTCGCCCGCGGCCACGCCGGCCGCCGCCGGCTTCGCGCCGTTCTTCGCCCGCGCCCGCGCGGCGGGCCGCCCTGCTCTGATCCCCTACATCACCGCCGGCGATCCCACGCTGGAGGCCAGCCGGGCGATTGCCCTGGCGCTGGCCGAAGCCGGCGCGGACATCATCGAGCTGGGCATTCCCTTCAGCGATCCGGTGGCGGATGGCCCGGTCATCCAGCGCGCCAGCGAACGCGCCCTGCGCCAAGGCGTCACCCTGGAGCACGTGCTGGCGCTGGCGGCGGAGATCCGCCGGCGCTCGCCGGTGGGCCTGCTGTTGTTCGGCTATGTAAATCCGTTCTTGCGCCTGGGCTGGGGGCGCTTCGCGCAGGCGGCGGCCGCGGCCGGGGTGCAGGGCGTGCTGGCCACGGATCTGATTCCCGAAGAAGCGGCCGAATACCGCCAGGCGCTCGCGCAGCGCGGCCTGGAGCCGGTGTTCTTGGCCGCTCCGACCTCGCCGGACGCGCGGCTGGCGGCGATCGCCGCGGCGTCCCGCGGTTTTCTTTACGCCGTGTCGCGCACCGGCGTCACCGGAGCGCGGGAGCAGGTGCCGCCCGGGGCGCGCGATCTGGTGGCGCGCATTCGCCGCCATACCACCCTGCCCATCGCATTGGGCTTCGGCCTTTCCACCGCGACGCAGGTGGAGGAGGTGGGCCGCTTCGCCGATGGGGCGGTGGTGGGCACGGCGCTGGTGGCGGCGGTGCATGCCGCGGTCCAGCGCGACGGACCCGGCGCGGCCGCGCCGGCCGCCGCGAAGTTCTTGCGCTCCTTGCGCGGCTAGGAAGCGCCGCGCCGCTGCATGCGGTTCCCGCTCGCGCCGCGTGCCGCAACGCGCGGCGGCGCGGGTGCGCGTTGCCGGTATACTTTAACCTTCCCGGACAATCCGGCCCAAGCATTCAGGAGCCTTGCGTGGATATCGCCGCCTGGCGCGAGCAAATTGACGCCATAGACCGCCAACTCGTCGAGTTGCTGAACCGCCGCTGCCATTGCGCGCTGGAAATCGGCCGCCTGAAGCGGAACCGCGACCTGCCCATCTACGAGCCGGGGCGGGAGCAGATCGTGCTGGGCAACGTCCGTCAGGCCAACGACGGGCCGCTCAGCGACCGTGCCCTGCGCCTGATTTTCGAGCGCATCGTGGACGAGATGCGGGCCATTCAACGTTATGAGGCCATCGGCGCCGCCAATCCCTTGGCGGACGGGCCTGACTCAAACCCGGCGGAGCGCGGCGAGCCGGCCGCGCCGCCCGCGCAACCTCGCAAAGAGCCGAAATCATGATTGTCGCCATGCTGCCCGGCGCCAGCGATGAGCAGATCCAAGCGGTAACGGATCGCCTGCTGGACCTCGGTTTTGATGTTCACCGCACCACCGGCGTCGAGCGCACCGTGCTGGCCTGCGTCGGCGTGCCCGCCGATTTCGACGCGCGGGAAATTGACGTCCTCGACGGCGTCGCCGAGGCGCACCGCATCACCACGCCCTACAAGCTTTCCGGCCGCGGCTTCCGCCCGGAAGGCACGCGCATCACCGTTGGCCCCATGACCATCGGCGGGCCGGAAGTGGCCATCATCGCCGGCCCCTGCTCGGTGGAAAGCCGGGAGCAGATCTTCGCCGCCGCCGAGCGCGTGGCCGCCGCCGGCGCCCGCGGCTTGCGCGGCGGCGCCTTCAAGCCCCGCACCTCGCCGTACAGCTTCCAAGGGCTGGGTGAGGAGGGGCTGAAGCTGCTGCGCGAGGCCTGCGACCGCTTCGGCTTGGTGGCGGTCAGCGAGGTGATGGCGGAAAAGCAAATTCCGCTGATGCAAAAGTACGTGGACGTGTTGCAAGTGGGCGCGCGCAACATGCAAAACTACGACCTGCTGCGCGAGTTGGGCAAGCTGCGCCACCCGGTGCTGCTGAAACGCGGCATTTCCGCCACCATCGAGGAGCTGCTGTTATCCGCCGAGTACATCATGGCCGGCGGCAACTATCAGGTCATTCTCTGTGAGCGCGGCATCCGCACCTTCGAGAATTACACCCGCAACACGCTGGATCTGTCGGCCGTGCCCGTGGTCAAAAAGCTCTCCCATCTGCCCATCCTGGCCGACCCCTCGCATGGCGCCGGTCGCCGCGACATGGTGGCGCCGATGGCGCGCGCCGCGGTGGCGGCTGGGGCGGACGGCATCTTGATTGAGGTGCATCCCGACCCCGACCGCGCGCTCAGCGATGGCGCGCAGTCGCTGCATCTGCGCCAGTTCGAGGAACTGATGCCGGAGCTGCGGCTGATCGCCACCGCCGTGGGCCGGAGCATCGCACCCCAGTCGGCGGCCCAGGCGGCGCGGTAGGCCATCCGCGGCGGCACGCCCGGCCGGTGTTCGCCGTTCGTGCTCAGCGCCGAATTGCCCGGCGCGCCGCACCAGCGCGGCCGCGCGGCGCAGTCGTGCGCCGCCGCTCGCCCGCCCGGGACAGCCGGTTGCGCTGCCGGCCGTTTCCACCACCAAAGGGCCGGGGCCAGCCGCCTCCGCGAATCCCGCTCTCCCGTCCGCACAGCAAATCCCGCCGGCCGCGCATCTTGAGCTTGGATGGCGGAAGGTTCGCAAAGCGTGATTCGCCGCCGCGTCGGCGAATTGGGAGAGTGGTTTCATAATTTGGACCTGGAAGGTGTCGCCACCGCGCCGAATCACTTCCTGGGTGATTTTCCCGCCAACAAGTGGCGGCGGCTGGAGCCCTATTTGCCCGCCGATCTGGATGGCGCCAGCGTTTTGGACGTCGGCTGCAACGCCGGCTACTACGCCTTTGCCCTCAAGCGCCGCGGCGCGGGGCGAGTGCTGGGCGTGGACGTGGATGCGCGCTATTTGGCCCAGGCGCGCTTCGCGGCGGAGATTTACCGGCTGGAGGTCGAGTTCCGCCATCTCTCCGCCTATCAACTGCACGAACTGCGCGAGCGCTTCGACTACGTCCTGTTCATGGGCCTGTTTTATCACCTGCGCTATCCGCTGCTGGCTTTGGATATGGCGGTCACGCGGGCGCGGCCGGAAGGCGGCCGGCTGATCTTCCAGACCATGGTGCGAGGCGATCCGGCGCGCCAGGCGCCGCAGGCGGATTATGATTTCTGGGATCCGCGCCCGTTTCAACAAGCGGATTTTCCCCGCATGGCCTTCATCGAGCAGGCCTTCGCGGGCGATCCCACCAATTGGTGGATTCCCAATCCCGCCGCCGCCCTGGGCCTGCTGCGCAGTGCGGGGCTGCGCGTCTTGGCGCAACCGGAGACGGAGATTTGGCTCTGCGAGTTGGCGCCCGAAGCGGCGAGCGCGCCGGAACCGCTCTGGCGGCGGGAATGGGCAGGCACGCTATGATCGCCTCCGAGCCGCCCCCGCGCCGCACCCGCCGCGCCGTGGTTTTTGGCGCTGCCGGCTTCATCGGCGCCCATCTCTGCCGCTGGTTGCTGAACGCGGGCGTGGAGGTGACCGCGGTGGACAATCTGTCCCGCCAGGGGGCGGAATCGCGCTGGGCGGCGCTGGCGGTGCACCCGGAGCCGCCGCGGCGCTTGCGCGGCGATGTGCGGGATTTTGCCTTCGTCCGCGCCGCCGTCGAGGGCCAGACGGAGATCTATCACCTCGCCGCGCAGGTCGCGGTGACCCGATCACTGGTCGATCCCCGCGCCGATTTCGAGGTCAACGCCATGGGCACGTTCAACGTGCTGGAAGCAGCGCGGCTCAGCGGCCTGCGTCCTTTCATGCTGGTGACTTCCACCAACAAGGTGTATGGCGAGCTGGCGGGCCAACCGCACCGCCCCATCAGCGAATCTCAGGGCCTGGACTTCCATTCTCCCTATGGCTGCTCCAAGGGCGCCGCCGACCAATACACGCTCGATTACGCCCGCGTCTATGGCCTGCCGGTCGTGGTCTTCCGCATGAGCTGCATTTACGGCCCGGGGCAGTTGGGCAGCGAGGACCAAGGCTGGGTGGCGCACTTCGCCACCCAGGCGCTGGCTGGCCAGCCGATTCACATGTACGGCGACGGCGAGCAGCAGCGCGACCTGCTGTACATAGACGACTTGATGGCCGCGATGCGTCTGGCTTGGAGCCGCCGCCAGGCCGCCGCCGGACAAGCGTTCAACATTGGCGGCGGCGAGGCCAACCTGCGCAGTCTGCGCCAGGTGGTGGCCGCGCTGGAACGCCGCTATGGCCGCGCCATCGAGCTGCGTCACGGCGCGCGGCGCCAGGGCGACCAGCCCTTCTATTGCAGCGACTGCACCCGCTTCCAGGCGCTGACCGGATGGCGCCCGCGCATCTCCGCCGATTTGGGCCTGGAGCGCCTCTGCACCTGGCTGGAAGCGCGGGACCGGGAGGCGCGGCTGGCGCAGCGGCAACGGGCGGCATGAGATACGCATTGCTCCATCCCAACTGGGACTTCGCCGGTTCCAGCTATTTCGGCTGTCAGGACACGCACCTGCCCCTGGAACTGTTCTATGCCCGCCAGCAACTGGAGGCGGCGGGCCATGAAACGCTGCTCGTGGACGGACACGTGGAGGGGCTCAGCGCGGCGGAGGCGGGCCGCCGCGTCCGCGCCTTCCGTCCCGATTTTACGGTTCTGACCACCGCGCCCACGTATTTGTTTTGGCGCTGCCCGCAACCCGAGCTGCGCCTGCCGGCGGCGTGGCTGGCGGCGGCGCGCTCGGGCGTCACCGTGGCCGTCGGCCCCCATCCCTCCGCCACCCCTGCCGCCACGTTGCGTAAGCTGGACTGCGACGTGGCCCTGCGCGGCGAGCCGGACTTCATTCTGCCGCGGCTGGCGGCGGAGGACTGGCGGCGGATTGAAGGCTGCTGTTGGCGCGGCACGGGCGGTGTGCATGTGGATGCTCGCTTGCCGCAAGCCGATATGGCGGCGCTCTCCGCCCTGGATTGGCATGACTATCCCTTGGCTCGCCGCCGCCACCGCCATCACGTCTTCCACGGCCAAGGCCGCGGCGCCGAGTTGGAGTTCAGCCGCGGCTGCCCCTGGAACTGCACGTTCTGCAACAAGACGCTGTTCCGCAACCGCTTCCGCCTGCGCCCGGTGGCGGCGGTCCTCGCCGAGGCCGAGGCGCTGGCGCGCGCCGGCTTCGATTACGTGTACTTCATAGACGAGATCTTCGGCTGTGGCCCGCGGCGGCGGGAGCTGCTCGCCGGCCTGGCGCAGCTGCCGCTGACGATTGGCATGGAGACGCGCATAGATCTATGGGATGAGGATTCGCTGGAGGAGCTGGCCGCGGCGCACTGCATCTCGATGGAGTGCGGTATGGAGAGCATCACGCCGGAGGGGCGGGAGCGCTTTGCCAAAAACTGCCGCCTCTCGACCACCCGCATCGCCGAGTTGTTGCGATTCGCCCGCCAGCGCATTCCCTGGGTACAGGCCAATCTAATCGCCGAGCCGGACGACGACCGCCAGGCGATCGCCGCCTGGCGCCAGGAACTGATCGCCGCCGGCGTTTGGGTCTCCGCGCCCGTGCCCGTATTCGCCTTTCCCGGCAGCCCCCTCTACGCGCGGTTGTTTGGCCCGCCGGATGACGCCGCTTGGGAGCGGGCGCATGAGCATTATCTAGCCAGCAACGCGCGCCACGGATTCAGCGACGTTCAGGCCGCCGCGCCGCAACCATTGGCCGCGCTGGAACGCCGCTAGCTCGGGCCTGTCGCGGCGCGGCGGCGAACCGCCGGCGGGGGGCCCGTTGTCACCAGCGGGCGCTACGCGTGCAGGTGATGGGCCGTGGCAGGCGGCAGGTTCCACCACACGGCGGTGGAATCAAATTCATGCCGCGCCCATAGCCGCCGGGAAATTTCCGTGATGGCCCGCAGTCGCTCCCGCTCCGGCCCCGGGCCCATCAGGCCGATACGCAACTGCCGCAGCCAGGTGTACTCGAAATAGGACAGCACCCCGCCCGGAGCCAGCAGGCCTAACAGATGGCCGAACAGCTCGCTAACCTCCGCCGGAGCGAAATTATTGAAGGGCAGGCCGCAGATGATGCGGTCATAGGCGCCGTTGTCGCCGGATTGGATGGTGCGCACGTCCGCCTGCAACAGTCGCACTTGCACTCCCGGCGCCGATTCTTCCCACTGGCGCAGCGCTGCGGACAAATAGGCGCAAAACTCGGGATTGATTTCACAGACATCGAAGGCGTCGCCGCGCTGCAACCGAGCCAGCGCCTGCCGCGTCACCGCGCCGGTGCCCGCCCCCACTTCCAGCACGCGCATGGGCCCGCCGCGCCGTTGCAGCAATGGTTCACTCAGCGCCCGGCCCAGTTGCGGCGAACTGGGAGCGATGGCTCCGGTGTCCGTAAAGCGGCGGCGCCACTGCGACCAAAAGAGCAATAATCCGCGCGACAAAATGGCCTGCATTCCTCCGACTTCAAGGCCACGTTTGCACAAAATCCGCGCCGATTCAACTCGGCTGGCGCGTTGCGCCGCTAGCGGCGCGCGTAGCGGCGGCGGCGCAGCGCGATCGCGACCACGCGACGGCGGCGGCGGCCGCCACGATTGGCGGCGAAGTAGAACTCGTGATTCAGGCGGCGGTAAATGCGCCCCGCCACCATGGCCGCCTTTGGCCCATAGATGATGCCGTTGCCACGCAGGATGACCACCACCACTAGGCTGGGATGGCGCAGGCCCAAATAGGAAGCGAACAAACCGAAGCGCGTTCCGCCGCGGCTGCAGGTGCCGGTCTTGCCCAGCACCGCCATCCCGGGCATATACGCCCCGCGGGCGGTTCCGTAATCCACCGCCGCCATCATGCCGTCCCGCACCGCCGGCGCCAGCCGGGAGATGGCGAGATGGCCGCGAATGCGCGGCACGAAATGCGCCGCTTGATAGGCGTTGGCGGGATGCTGTAGCCAGTACATGGTGCCGCCGTTGGCGATGGTGGAAACGATCGAGGCCAGTTGCAGCGGAGAGATGTGAATGCCGGCGCCGAAGCTGCACAGCTTGCTGACGCCCCCCCGCGGCGGCGCCTGCGGGTATATGCCGGCTCGCTCGCCGGGAATATGCCAGCCCACCTTGGCGCCCAGGCCCAGCCGCCGCTCGTAGGCGCTGACTTCGGCAAAGCCCAGCCGCCGTCCCACCGCCTCGAAGTAGGCATTGATGGAATACGCCAGCGCCCGGGTCAGCGTGGTATAGCGCCGCCGGCCAATGCGCACCGGCGTATTTTCATTGATGATGCCGTGCCCCAGGGCGTCGAGGGCGATGGCGATTTTGGTGGTCGAACAGGGCTCGTACTGCGCCGACAAAGCCAACTCTTGGTTGACCATGGCCAAGACGCGGCCATTGTTCGGGTTCACCACCACGACCGTCCCGTTGTAATCCCCCAGCGCGTCCACCGCCGCTTGCCGCACCCGCGGAACCTCGCCGCCGATTACGTCATCCGCCCCTAGCCCGCGAGCATAGGGCTTGGCGGTCCAGGTTTGGGGTACATAGCGCCGCCGAAAGCGGCGATGTACCGTCCGCCGGGGCGTAGGAAATGCCGGCGCCCGCGCCGGCTGCGGACCCACCGCGGCCCAGCCCAGTCCGGCCAATGCCCATACCCAAACCGCGCACCGCCCCCAATGCCCCAGTTCGCGCCGCATAAGTTCGTGTTGGTTCCGTCCCGCCGCCGCGCAACCCGGCCCAAGGGGACTGATGTTCCTCGATTGTATCGAGGTTTGTTCCTCCCGTGCCCCGCCCTATTTACTCTTTTCACACCTCCAGTGGTGGGCGGCTGCAACCCCTTTGGACTGAGTGCGCCTCAGCCCGGCGCCCGCGGGCAAAGCCCGCCCCCGCCGCGCCTGGGGGCGCTGGCCGCTGGCCCGCAATTCGTGGTGCGGACAAGGCCGCCCGCGTCCCCAGGCCCGTTCGTCCGCCTCGCCGCAGGGGCTGGAGCCCTCGCCCGTCATTCGGTTCCCGCGGCCCTTTCGTCGGTTATCGTCCCGCCCGAGCCTGCCTGCGGGTAAAATCAATGGGTCGGGTCATGTGCGCCTGTAGCTCAGCTGGATAGAGCGTTCGCCTCCGGAGCGAAAGGTCGCAGGTTCAAATCCTGCCAGGCGTACCATCTACCATCTGGATGCCGTTCCGCTGTCTTGGCTTTCCCGACTACTTCTGACCGCCCATGCCCATCGCCCTCACCGGCATCAAGCCCAGCGGCCAACCCCATTTGGGCAATTTGCTGGGCATGTTCCGTCCCGCCCTGGAACTGGCGCGGCAATACGACGCCCTCTATTTCATCGCCGATTACCACGCCCTGACCACGCTGCATGACGGCAAGGCGCTGCGCGCCTACAGTGACGAAGTCGCCGCCACCTGGCTGGCCCTGGGGCTGGATCCGGAGCGAACGCTGCTCTACCGCCAGAGCGACGTGCCGCAGGTGATGGAACTGAGCTGGATCCTGAGCTGCTTCACCGCCAAGGGCGTTTTGGACCGCGCCCACGCGTACAAGGACGCCGTCGCGCAGGAACGCGAGGTCAGCGCCGGCACCTATACCTATCCCGTGCTGATGTCGGCGGACATCCTGGCGTTTGACGCCAACTTCGTCCCCGTGGGCAAGGACCAAAAGCAGCATGTCGAGATCTGCCGCGACATCGCCCTCCGCTTCAACCACACCTATGGCGACATCTTGGTCCCGCCCGAGCCGCTGATTCGGGAAGAGGTGCAGACCATCCCCGGCCTGGACGGCCGGAAGATGAGCAAGAGCTACAACAACACCATCCCGCTGTTCGCTCCCACCGCGGCACTGCGCAAGCGCGTCATGCAGATCCAAACCGACTCCACCCCGGTCGAGGCCCCAAAGGACGCCGACGCGTCGCCCGTCTTCCAGCTCTTTCGCCACTTCGCCAGCGCCGAGGAAGCCGCCGATTTGCGTGCCCGGCTGATGGCCGGCGGCACCGGCTGGGCGGTGGCCAAGGACGCGCTGTTCCAAGCCATCGAGCGCTCGCTGGCCGAGCCGCGGCGCATCTTCACCACCTGGATGGAAGATCGTGACCGCCTGCACCGCGTCCTCGCCGCGGGCGGCGAACGCGCCCGCGCGCGCGCCGAGCGCCGTATGCGCCCTGTCCGCCGCGCCGTAGGTGCCGGCGCTTGATCGCCCTCCCGCGCCACCGTCGCCGGCGGGAATCTCCTACACTGGCCTTATGTTTCCAGTTCACCGGCCGCGCCGCCTGCGGGACCATCCGGTCCTGCGCCGCATGGCCCGCGAAACGCGCCTGCACCGCGAGAACCTTATCTGCCCGCTGTTCGCCGTGCCCGGCAAGGGCGTGCGGCGCGAAATCCCCTCGCTGCCCGGCCAATTCCATCTTTCCGTGGATCGCCTGGCGGAAGCAGCGAAAGCCGTCGCTGGGCTCGGCATTCCCGCCGTGCTGGTGTTTGGCCTGCCGGAACAGAAGGATCCCGAAGGCAGCGGCGCATGGGCCGACGACGGCATCGTGCCGCGCGCGGTGCGCGCGGTCAAACAAGCGGCTCCGGAACTGGCCGTCCTCACCGACGTCTGCCTCTGCGAATACACCACGCACGGCCATTGCGGCGTGCCGGTGCGGCGCCAGGGGCAGCCGCGTGTGGATAACGACGCCACGCTGCCCCTGCTGGCCCGCACCGCCGTCGCCCACGCCCGCGCCGGCGCCGACATGGTGGCCCCCAGCGACATGATGGACGGCCGCGTCGCCGCCATTCGCCAGGCGCTGGACGCCGCCGGCTTCGCCCATCTGCCCATCCTTTCCTATTCCGCCAAGCACGCTTCGGCGTTCTACGGCCCGTTCCGCGAGGCCGCGGACTCCGCGCCACAGGAAGGCGACCGCGCCGGCTATCAGATGGATCCGGCCAATGGCCGGGAAGCGCTGGCCGAGATGGCGGCCGATTGGCAGGAAGGCGCCGACGCGCTGATGGTCAAGCCCGCCTTGCCCTGCCTGGACCTGCTGCGCCAGGCCCGCCGCCGCTTCACCGTTCCGCTGGCGGCCTATCAGGTCAGCGGTGAATACGCCATGATCGAAGCCGCCGCTGCCCGCGGCTGGCTGGATCGCGACCGCGCCATGTGGGAGACGCTGACCGCCATTCGCCGCGCCGGCGCCGATTGGATCGTCACCTACTATGCCCAAGCCGCCGCCCGCGGCTTGCGCGGGTAATGCGGCCGCCACCCGGTGCTTCGGATGCTTGCTTAGTCGGACCACGGTTATTTGGAGGCATCATGCCCGATCGCCAAATTGTGTATTTGGAGCTGCCCGCGCGGGAAATCGCGGCGCTCAAGGCCTTCTACGCCGGCCTCTTTGGATGGCATTTCGAGGATTTCGGCCCTGACTACGCCACGTTCTCTGGCGCCGGCCTGGAGGGCGGATGCAACGCCCATCGTGACCGCAGCGGCGCCCCACTGGCCATCATCGAAACGGCCGAGATCGAGGCGATGGAGTCCAAGGTGCTGGCGGTCGGGGGCCGGATCACGGCGCCGATATTCGCATTCCCCGGCGGACGCCGATTCCACTTTACTGATCCCAGCGGCAATGAGCTGGCCGTGATGCAGCCAAATCCCGCGCCCTAGGCCGGCGGCCGGCCGCGCGCCGAACCGGCAACGCGGGCGTTGGCGCTGCCGCAGCCGACTCGCGGTCACCTCGGCGCCCACGCGGCGCGCGATGGGGCAATTGCAAGCCTTCCCTGCCCAACCTCGGCCCCACGCCTCGGCGTCCAATCGCCGCAGCCCGCGAGTTCAAGCCGCCGTCGGCCCGGACCGCACCGCCGCGCGGCGGGCTTCCGTGCCGCCCGGTCTTGGGCCTCGCGCCCGCCCGCGCTATTTTGAATCGCTGGAGCTGGCCGCCGGCGCCGGCTTGGCCGTGCCGCTCTCGGCGGCTTTCGCCGCCGGCTTTTCCGCGGCCTTCTCCCCGCTCTTGTCCCCGCTCTTTTCGCCCGCTTTGCTCTCGCCGTTGGCCGGGCTGCCGCTCTTGTGCGCGTAATCGGTGATGTACCACCCGGAGCCTTTGAACTGAATCGCTGGGGCGGAAAGCAGCCGTTCCATCTTGCCCCCGCAAACGCAGGTCTCCGTCTCGGGCGCCGTTACCGGCTGGATCTTCTCCACGCGCCGGCCGCAGGCGGGACATTGATATTCATACAGAGGCATTTAACCGTAGTTTACATCAGCAGGTCGCGCGCCGCCTGATACTCCGGGCCGCCGTAGCTGGCGATCTCGCTCTTCACCAAATTCAGCCCGTACATGCAGCGTTCGAACTGCCGCGCCAGGGCGGCGAACAGCGCCGCCCGCGGCGCGGCCTCCTCGGCCACCGGCAGCGCCAGCGCCGCCAGCTCCGGCGGCGGCTCGCACTCCGCCCGCGTCTCTTCGTAGGCGCTGACGATCTGATAGGACTCCTTGCCCGCGGCGACATACTCCAGCAGCCGGTCTTCGCCCCGCCGCCCGCGCAGGCTCTCGGGAAACATCCCGGTGAAAAACAGGGCGAAATCGCCGATGTGGCGGCGCACCGCCGCCTCCCGCTCGAACGACGCCGCGCCGCCATGCACCGGATCGCTGGCGGCCAGCAACGCGCCCAAGTTTTGCAGCTGCCGCCCTTGCCGGTCGTGCACCGCGTATACCTCCGCCGGCCGCGCGAAGGCCACCAGCAGCTGGGTCACGTAATCGGCCAGCTCGGCGTCGCTCAGGCCGATGGCGGAATAATTCTTGTCCACCAACGCATGGAACAGTTCGCTCAGCGTTTCCCGCGCCACCGGGCCCTCGCCGGGCTGCCGCCGCGGCCTTCCCATGTCGTTGCCTTCGGGCCATTGTTCCATGTCCTCCCCCTCAGGCCTCCGCGCTACCCGCTAGCGCGGGCTGGGCCGGCGCGAGCCCATCGCCGGCAGCGCGCTTGCCCGGCATTCTCCCGGCCGCCGCCGGCGCCGCGCAACTGGCCAATGGACCGGCGGGGTGCCCATCCGGATTCCCCTATTCAGATTGCCGGGCGCCGGCGAAAGTTTCGGCCAAGCTGCTGGTGCCGGCCGCGCGCGGGCCTGCGGTGCCCCGCACCGGCGCTACCATCCGCGCCGCTTGCACGCGGCGAGCGCCCCCAAGCCAGCGGGCCTCCCGAGGAGGCGAGCGATCCCGCACAGAACCGGCGCGAGCAATCGCCCCCGCGGCGATCCACTGTTAACATGGTCGGCGTGGTGCGCCTTTCCATTTTGGGCAGCGGTAGCCGCGGCAATTGCACGGTCATTTCCACCACGCGCACCACCGTCGTAGTGGACGCTGGTTTCAGCCGCCGGGAAATTCGCCGCCGCATGGCCGCTGCCGGCGTGGACGGGCCGGTGCACGCCATCCTCCTGAGCCACGAGCACCATGACCATATTCAGGGCCTGCGCCTGCTGGCCGCCGATTTCGCCGTTCCCGTCTACGCCAACCGCGGAACCCGCCAGGCGCTGGGGCCGATGGCGGAGCGCATCGCGCGCTGGGAGGCGTTCCGCAGCGACGCCCCTTTCACCATCGGCGACATCGAGGTGAATCCCGTTCCGGTGCCGCATGACGCCGCCGAGCCGGTGGCCTTCACCTTCCGCGCCGAAGGCGTCAAGCTCGGCATCATCACCGATCTCGGCCATCTCACGCCCGCCGTGCGCCGGGCCATGCAAGGTTGCGACGGCTTAATGGCCGAGGCCAATCACGATTTGGAGATGTTGAAGACCGGACCCTACGATTGGGCCCTCAAGCAGCGCGTACTCAGTTCCGTGGGGCATCTGTCCAACGACGGGCTGGCGGAATATTTGACCGGCGAGTTCGACGGCCGCGCCGCCTGTCTGGTGCTGGCGCACCTAAGCCGGCAAAACAATCTCCCCGCGCTGGCGCAACTGGCCGCCGAACGCGCCCTCGCCTATCGCGGTTACCGCCCGCGTTTGTGCGTCGCGCCACAGGACGCGCCGCTCGCGCCGCTGTTTTTCTAAGCCCGGCTGGCCGCCGGCGGCGAGCTGCCGCACCGCTCCGATACAATCAGGCATGGGTAATTTGAAGGATCTGCCGATCGGCGCCGAAGCGCCGGAGCAGGTTCACGCCATCATCGAAATCCCCCGCGGCACCCGCACCAAATATGAATACGACGTGCATCTCGGCGTGTTTCGCCTGGACCGGGTGCTCTATTCGTCCATGTTCTATCCCACCGCCTACGGCTTCATCCCCGGCACCATCGCCGAGGACGGCGATCCGGTGGATATCCTGGTGATGATCAGCGAGCCGCTGGATATCGGGGTGATGGTTCGCGCGCGGCCCATCGGCTTGCTCAAGATGCAAGACGAGAAGGGCGAGGACGACAAAATTCTGGCCGCCGCCGTGGATGACCCCACCTATCGCAACGTCCGCGAACTGGAGGATGTCACCGAGGACGAGTTGCGCCTGATCGAGCACTTCTTCCGCAGTTATAAGACGCTGGAGCGCAAGCATGTCGCCAGCCAGGGCTGGTCGCCCCGCGCCGCGGCCCTGGAGGCGGTGCAGCGCGGCCGCGCCGAGTATCTGCGCCGCCTGGAAATGGAATCCGCCTAGCGTCCCTGCGCTCGCCGCTCCGCGCCGGACCGTCCGCCAGGCCAGCGGGCGCCGCTCGTTCCGTCCGCCCTGTTCCCACGGACAGCTCCGGGCCGGGCCCGGCGGCGGCTGGCCGGCCTGGCCGCCCGTACCTTGACACCCCGCGGTGGCGTTGCTACATTCCGAGAGTCTCCGCAAGCGGCCACCGTGCGTAAGCGCTATTACATCTTTATTGTCACGCATGACTGGGACGGCCAGTTGCGCCGCATCCCCATCCCCGTGCAGTGGGTGGTGCTGTTCGTCGTCTTCGCGGTTGTCGGCGCCGGCACCCTGCTCGGCTTGGCCGGCTCCTACACCCACATGCTGACCAAGGTGCGCGCGCTGCACGATCTGCGGCAGGAGCGGGCGGCGCTGGTTCGCCAGCTGGCTTCGGCGCGGCGGGAAACCCGCCGCACGCGGGCCGAAGTCGCCAGCCTCGGCTCGCTCGCCAGCGAGGTCTCCTCGCTGTACAGCTTCGGCGGCAAGCAGACCCCCGGCGGCCATTTGCAGGAAGTCAGCGACAGCGCCAGCACGGCGCATTTGTATTCCGCCAGCCTGCAAAGCTTTGAGGCCCTGGAGACGGGCGCGCTGGACGGGCGGCTATTGGACCACCTGGGCGAACAGTTGTGGCGCCCCGACATTTGGCCGGTGCAGGGCTGGATCTCCAGCCCCTTCGGTGAACGCCGCGATCCGTTTACCGGGGAAGGCTCGTTCCATCCCGGCATTGACATCGCCGTGGATGTCGGCACGCCGGTGCACGTCACCGCCAGCGGCGTCGTCGTTTGGGCCTCCCGCTTCGGCGGGTACGGCAACTGCGTCATCGTCAATCAGGGCCACGGCTTCAAGACGCTCTACGCCCATCTCTCCGCCTTCGCCGTCGCCGTCGGCGAACACGTTACCCAAGGCGAGGTCATCGCCTATAGCGGCGACTCCGGACGCAGCACCGGGCCGCACGTGCACTACGAAGTGCGCATCCACAACGTCCCGGTCAATCCCTATCCGTATCTGTAGCGGAGCGGCGGCGGGCCCGCGCGGCCGGCCAGCGGCGGCACCGGCTCCGGCGGAACGTCGGCGGCGGGATGGGGCCGGGCCGGGCAGGCCAGGAGGCTCCCCAGCGGCGCCCCCGGGTCCGTCGCGGCGGCCGGAACGAGGCGCCATCGGGGTGATGGCAGGCAGCGCCGGCGGATGGTCCTTTGCGAACGGTCACTGCTAGGGTGTTTCGATGCTTGCGCCGGTAATTCCTTGCCGCATATACTGAATGCCGATTGAGAGAGGTTGGGAGATGCCGGCGGCGCTGGCCGATGTAACGCGCCGGAGGTGGGACCAACAGGCCGGAGGTCTATCTGAATTCAGGATGCGGGATTTCGGCTGGGCCGAATGCCACCGCGGGCGACGCTCCGTGGCTTGCCGCCTATACGCGGCCGCGGCACGAGCAGAAGGTGGAGACCTATTTCCGCCAGCGGGAGTGGGAGGTGTTTTGGCCCACGGTCCGTGTCCGCCGCGCGTGGAGTGACCGGTGCAAGACCATAGCCGCGCCTCTGTTTCCTTCCTATGTGTTCGTGCGGCTGGAGGAGGCCGAGCGGCGGCGGGCGGTGCAGGCCCCGGGATTTCTTTGGTTCGTGCGCAATGAGCGGGGGCCGGCGCCGGTGGCGGCGGAGGAGCTGGCGGCGATTGAGCGGCTGCTGGCCAGCGGCTGGCGTTTCGACCCTTTGCCCGCGGCGCGGCTGGGCGATGAGGTGGAAATCATCGCCGGCGCCTTGCGCGGCTGCCGCGGCCGGCTGGTGCGCAAGGACGCGGGAGCGATCGCGCTCCTGGTATCAGCTATCAACGGCGGACTGCGCGTGACCGTGCCCGATCCGGCGTGGATTCGCGTGCTGCCGGTGTCGCGCGGCGTGGCGGGCGGCGAGTGAGCCGCCACCTGCCCGGCGCCGCGATTTGCCCGCGGCTCCGCACAATCTGAGGTATATTCACCTGCAAGTGATGTCGGGGTCCATTCCGTTTCTGCATGTCTAAGATGATCGAGTCACGGCCCGAGCCTGAGTCCGCGCCGCTGGTGCGCTTTCCCGGCGAGCATCGCGGCTGGGATCGGCCCGAGCCTGAGTCCGCGGGCCGCGAGTTCACGCTGGACTACTACCTGTTCTTGGTCAAACGCCAGCGGTGGCGCATTCTGACGTTCGTGCTGGTGTTCGCGACACTGGTGACCGTGGTGGCTTTGGCGCTGCCCAAAAAATACGAGGCGACGGTCATTGTGCGCGTGGATCCGCTGAGCGCGCCGGTGGTGGGGCAGACCAGCCAGGCCAACACCGGGCAACTGAACGCCACGACTCTGGTCACGACGGAGACCAAGATCGTGACCAGCCCGGCGGTGGTGATGGAGGCGATCCGCAATCTGAACTTGGCGCACGCCAAGGAGTTTGCGCCCAAGGGCACCGCCGCCAAAATGCCCGAGCCGGAGCGGAGCGACCGCCTGCTGGCGGCGGTCACGAAAGATATCAGCGTCAGCCAGCCGCTGGGCACCGTGCTGATGAACATCAACTTCACCACGCACAGCCCGCAACTCTCCGCGGACGGCGCCAACGGCATCGCCAACGCCTTTTTGGATCAGGAATTCAAAACGCGCGCCAAAGCGCTAGAGGATTCCTCGCGCTACATGTCCCAGCAACTGGACGCAATGCGGGCGCAAATGGAACGGGACCAAATGGCGTTGGTGCGGTACGAGAGCACGCACGACCTGGTGGATCCGGACGCGAAGACCAATATCTATCAAGCGCGCCTCGCGCAGATCAACGCCGACTTCACCAAGGTGCAGGCGCAGCGCATGGCGCTGGAAGCCGACGACGAGATCGTGCAATCCGGCGACCTGGACGCGCTGCTGACGTCGCAGCGCGGGACGGCGCTGATCCCGCTCCAGGAGCGCTTGCTGTCGGACCAGCGCCAGTTGAGCCGGATGTCCGCTACCTATGGGCCGCGCGAGCCGCTCTACCGGCAGCAGGCGCAGATCGTGCAGCATGACCAGGCGGTGCTGCGCGGCCAGGAGCTGCACATCGCCGCGCAAGTGCAGGACCAGTATCGCGCGGCGGTGGCCGAGGAACGGCTGCTCTACGGCGCCCTGACGCAGGAGAAGGCGGCGATGAACGCCTTCAATTTGCGAGCGATCAAGTATCGGGCTCTGAAGGCGGCGGCGGACGGCTCCAGCAACCTCTTTTACGGATTAGAGCAGCGCATCCAGGATGCCGATGTCGCGGCAGGGCTGCGCTCGGAGGATCTGCGCATTATCAGTCCGGCGCGGGTGCCGTACAAACCGGTTTCTCCCCGCCCTCTGCTGGACGGCGCATTGGCGTTCCTCCTGTCCGCAATGCTAGGCGTGGGCGCGGCGATCGCCATGGGCTTGATGGACAAGACCATTTCCAGCCCCGATCAGGTGGAGTTGCGGCTGGGTCTGCCGGCGATTGCCTCCCTGCCGCTGATCTCCCTGAAGCAGCATCCCGATGCGCTCAAGGTCGCGCAGTACGCGACGAAGCTGCTGCCGGAGGAGGGCGCGGAGGGGGCCGCCGGCGAGGGCGGGGAGTCTGGTACGGCAGCGCTGCGCCAGCGCTCGGCGTTCCGTGAGGCGATTTTGTCGTTGCACACCGCCGTGCAGTTTTCCGGCGCCGAACGGATCACGTTATTGGCCGTGACCAGTTCATTGCCGGGCGAGGGCAAGAGCACCGCCACCGCGCATCTGGCCGGGGTGTTTGCCGCCTTGGGCACGCGCACGGTGCTGGTGGACGCCGATCTGCGCAAACCGAACGTGCACCGCATCTTTAATGTACCCAACCGCCGCGGGCTCTCCAACGTCTTGCGCGGGCAGTGCGGACTGGACGAGGCATTGACTCCCGCCTTCGACAATTTGACCTTATTGCCGTCGGGCCCCATCGCCGCCGCGCCTTCGGAGTTGCTGCATCTGGGTTTGCCGGAGGTGATTGACCAACTGCGGGCGCGGTTCGAGATGGTGCTGATTGACTGCCCGCCGGTGCTGGGATTCGCCGATTCCTCGTCGATAGCCAACCTAGCCGATGGGGTGCTGGTGATCGTGAAGGCCGGGGCGACGGAGCAGCAAAAAGTCGCCGCGGCGCTGCGGCAGCTGCGCGGCGCCCATGCGAACCTGCTGGGCATTGTTTTGAACCGCGTCAGTGAGCAGACCGACGCCTATTACAGTTACCAGAGCAAGTATTACGGCGGCTATGCCGGCGAGGACGATGATGAGGATTAGGGCTTGGGCTGCGGGTTGCGCGGCCGCGTTCCTTTTTTTGTTTGGGACGAGCGGGGCGGCGTGGGCGCAGGCGTCGCCGCCGCAGGGACAGGCTAACCCCTATCCTTATCCGTATCGGCCATCCGGCGCCAGCAGCCCATTGCCGTTGCCTCGGGCCGAAGCGCCCACCGCCATGAGCCCGGACATGATGGTGCCGGCGGCGCCGGACAACTATGTCATCGGCCGCGATGACCTGCTTTCGATCTACGTCTACCAAATGCCGGAGCTGACGGCGCAGGTGCGGGTGAACGCGGATGGTTATGTCGCGGTGCCTTACTTGCAAAAGGAACTGGCCGCCTCCGGGCACACTGCTCCGCAGGTGCGGGCGGAACTGCAACGAGCGCTGGAGGTGGAGGGGCTGGCGCGAAATCCGATTGCCCGCGTGATTGTCACGCAGGTGGAAAGCCGGCCGATCGTCGTGGCCGGCGCGGTGCGCTATCCGGAGGTCATTCAGGCGGCGCGGCCCATGCGGCTGCTGGAAGTGCTGTCCCGGGCGGGCGGCTTGGGCGTGGGTTCCGGGACCACGGTCTTGGTTAGCGAAAACACGCCCGACGGGGCGGTGACCCAGAGTTATGATGTTACGCGATTGCTACAAGATCCCAACCCGGGCGACGATCCGGAGCTGATCGGTGGCGAGACCATTCGCGTCGTGCCCGCGCGCTTGGTGTATGCCGTCGGTGCGCTGCAAAAGCCGGGGGCATTTCCGATCGAAGCGGGCGAGCCGATCACCGTACTCAAGGCCCTGGCGCTGGCCCAGGGATTCAGCCGCACCACGCCCGCCAATAGGGGCGGCGCGGAGATCATCCGTACCGAACGGGACGGCCAACGCGTGGAGATCCCAGTGAACCTTGGCAAGATTCTCCGACATAAGCGACCGGACCGCGTCTTAGAGGCGGGGGACATCTTGTATGTTCCGGAAGATGGCAAGCGGAAGATTCTGTTGCAAGCCGTCGGCGACGCGACCCAGGCCCTGATGATCTTCGTGGGTTACCACGGTTTATAGGTTCCAGGACGCATGGCCACTCCAGCCGCTTCGACCTCGACCGCTGAACCCATCCCGTCCGCTCTGCGGCAGGCGGTCGGGTTTCGCCACTACCGGCGATTTCTGTCGCAGATCCGCCTGCTGGGGCAGTGCGGTTTTGGCGGCCTGGCGTTCGGACTAGCCGTGCTGATCCGCGATCACCTGCCCGATATCCGGGGACCGATGAACTGGCCGACCGCGGCTGCGTGCGGCGCTATCCTGGTGGGTTCGATCGTGGCGGCGCGGTTGTCGCCAGCGCCGGCGTTGGGACGGGCGCCGCGGGAGCTGACGGTCGTGCCGACCAGCACGATCGCGGTGCTGATCGCACTGTTCTTTTTCCGCTCGATCGGCACCGCGGTCAGCCGGCCCACCGTCCTACTGTTCGCGCTTTTCGCGACGGCGGCGCTGGTGCTATGGGACGGCCTGGACCGCTATTTGCTGCCTCGTGCGGCCCTGGTGCGGAATCTGGTGCTGGTGGGCGGGGAGGGCGAGGCCATGGCCCGGGAATTCGCCGCGGGACCGTGGAAAATCGCCGCGCACCTGCGCGGGGAGGACGTAGCCGGGCAGGACGCGCCGGCGGTGCTGGATCGGCTGCGGCGGCTGTTGCGCGAGCAGCCGATTGACGAGATCCTCGTCGCCAGCTCGATCTGGGAGGCGGGGCCCGAGGCGCGGGAGTTATTCCGCGGGGTGAGCGAGCTTTGCGAGCAAACGGGCGTGCGGCTGCATGTCCACGCCCAATGGCTGTCGGGGTATCGTCAGGTCCACGTTGATTACCTTGGCGACAATCCGATCGTCACATTTTCGTTCAGCGTCGCCTCGCCGTGGCTGCTGGCAATTAAGCGCGCGGCCGACCTCGGCATTAGCGCGGTGCTATTGCTGGGCTTGAGTCCGGTTCTGGCCATCCTCGCGTTGCTGGTGCGTTTGGATTCGCCGGGCCCGCCTTTGTTTTCGCAGATCCGCTGTGGCCTGCGCGGGCGTCTTTTCCGCATCTACAAATTCCGTTCCATGGTGGCCGACGCGGAGCAGCGCAGGGCCGCGCTGGCGGCAGCCAACGAGATGTCCGGCCCGGTCTTTAAGCTCGCCCGCGATCCGCGCATCACGCGCGTGGGGCGGTGGCTGCGTAAGACGAGCCTGGATGAGCTGCCGCAGCTTTGGAACGTGCTGCGGGGAGAGATGTCGCTGGTCGGTCCGCGCCCGCCGCTGCCGGAAGAAGTGCAGAAATACCATCTGGACTCGTTCCACCGCTTGGCGATGAAACCGGGGATGACGGGGCTGTGGCAGGTTTCGGGGCGCTCCGCCATTCGCGATTTCACGACGTGGCTGAAGCTGGATGCGCAGTACATTCGGGAGTGGTCGCTGTGGCTGGACTGCAAAATTCTGGTGCGCACGGTGGGGGTGCTGGCGCGCATGAACGGGCAATGAACCGGCTGGGAATCCGCTGGGCGGCGCGGTGGTTGGCCGCAGTGATCGTGGTGAGCGCCTGCGGCTTGCTGGGGTGGGCCGCGGTGCGCACTTGGCGCGCCAGCGCGGACATCAACACGGCTCGGGATCTTGCGCTGCGGCGCGGTGCGCGGGCTGCCCTGCCGTATCTGGCGCTAGCGGCAGGGTACCGGCCGGGGCGGGCCAAGGCGTGGCGGCTGCGCGCGCAGTTCAGCGCCTTCGCCCATCCCCGGGCGGCACTGCGGTTCGCGCGGCGGGCGGTGGCGACGGACCCGGCGGATTGGCGGAATTGGGATCAACTGGGCCTGGTGGAGTACCAATTGGGCGATGCGGCCGCGGCGCAGCGTGCGCTGGCGGGGGCAGTGGCCCGCGACAGCGGCTGGGAGGCGCATTACCGGCTCGGGAGCTTGGCGCTGCTGTTGGGCCGGAACCAGGAGTTCTGGACGCAGATGAAGGCGGCGCTCGCCGTTGTGCCGCCGAGCCAAGCCGCGCCCGTGCTGAATCAGGCCCTCGCCGCCGGGCGCGGCGTCGAGACCACAGGGGGTGAGCGCGCTGTGCGCCGGAGCCAGTCGGCGGGAGCCGCGGCTCCCCGCTGGCTGGCGGCTCTACCCAGGCTCCGCGCGCCGGTGGACGCTGTCGCGGTCAATCTTCTGCTGGATCAGGGGCAGCCTCAGCGTGCGGCGGCGGTTTGGGGCGAGGTGCGCTGCGCCAGCTATCAGCGGGCGGTTTGCCGCGCCACCAGCCTGGGCCTCGCGAACCGGCTCGCGGCGCTGGCGTTTCGCGGCGCGGAGGCGAGGCCTGCCGGGAAAGCCGGCGACCGGGTGTTGGCGCCCGGGGTTCTCGCGCGGACCGCGGCGCGGGTCTGGAACACGGCGGTGCGGATGGGATGGCTGCACCGATCCAGGGTCGTGGCGGGTCGCGTCAACAATGGCGAGTTTCAACACGGATGGCTGGGTCCGGCGTTCGGCTGGGCGAAAATCGGCCCCGTGTACGCCAGCCGTGACGGCGGCATGGGCCCGGCCGGCCAGGGCGGCGCCGTGCGCCTGGATTTTACGGGGTATCAGCCGCAAAGCACGCCTCTGCTCGAGCAATTCGCCCCGGTGCGTCCGGGCGGCCGGTACGAGGTTACGTTTTTCTCCCGGCGGTTGGGCCGGGGCAGCGAGACCGGAGTGCGGTTGATGGTGATGCTGTCGCCGCGGCGCGTTCTGCTGGCGCTGCCCGCCAAGCTGCGGTCGCACTGGCGCCAAAACACGGCCAATTTTCGTGTCCCTCGGGGCGTGGATTTGATCCGGCTGTTGTTCCAATATCAGCGGCCCATGGGCCAGGTCCGTCTGCAGAACACGGTGCTGCTGGCTGCGGTCCGCCTGCAACCGCTCCTGCAATGACCAGCCAAGACATGGCCGTCGCGAGCGCCCGCGCCATTGTGGCCGTTCCGGCGGAGCGGCAATGGGCGCGCTTCGCCTTCTGGGCTGCGACCGGGTGCGCGCTGCTGGCGGTGGTCTTGATCGGCGCCGCCTCGGTCGAAGCCTGGGTCGCGGTGGACTGCCTGCTCTGGCTGGCGCTGGCGGTGTTGGTGGTCGGGGCGGCGGCGCAGGGAGTGCGCTTGCCATGGCATCCGATCCTGTGGCCGGCGCTGGCCTATGCCGCCCTGGTATTCGCGCAGTGGCACTGGCGGTGGAGCGCCGCCCCCGCGCTGACGCTGACCGGATTGCTCCAACTGGCCGGCTGCGGCGCGATCCTTTATTTAGCGCTGTTCGCGTTTCGCCAGCCCAAGAATCTTCGCTGGCTGGGGACGGTGTTGTGGTGGTTCACGGGGGCGCTGGGCGCCGAGGCGCTGTTTCAGTTTTTCACCTCCCGCACAGAGATCTACGGCTTCCGCAACGCCGCCTACGCCACGCCGGTCGGGCCGTTCATCTATCACAACCATTTCGCCGGCTGCATGGACCTGCTTTTGCCGGTGGCGATGGTGGTGGCGTTTTGGCCGCGGCGCCGTTCCCGCGAGGCCGCCTGGATGCGCTGGCTGCGGCGCGGCATCCTGCCGGCCTTGGGGCTGGCTGCCGTGATCGTCTCCCAATCCCGGGGCGGGGTGTTCGCGCTGCTGGTCGAGGCGGTGGTGGCCGCGGCATTGTTTTGGCGCAGCTTCGCCCGCCGTCGGCGCCGGCGGCGGGCGGTCTTGATCGCGACCGCGGCGCTCATTGGCTTCACCATGCTCGCCGGCTGGGGGCCGCTGGTGAAGCGCCTCGGGCATCTGGACAAACATGACGTCAGCGCCCTGGACCGGCTGCGCGTGGCCGAGGGCTGCTTGTCGATTTGGCGTGCACATCCCTGGGTGGGTTCCGGTTTCGCGACGTTTCCGGTCGTGTATCCGCGCTATGAGATCTTCGATTCCGGGCAGCGGTTTCTGGAGGCGCATAACGAATACGCGCAGATGCTGGCGGAAACGGGCGTTGCCGGCGCGGTTTGTGTCGCGGCTTTCGCCATACTGCTGGCCTATTTCGGCCTGCGGCCGCTGGGCGACGGCGCCTCGCGGCGGGTCATCTATTTGCGCAAGGCGCTGGTCATCGCCTGCGCCGGGTTCCTCTTCCACAGCTTCGGCGATTTCCAGTTCCACTCGCCCGCCAATGCGCTGCTATTCTTCCTGCTGGCCGGCGCGGCTGGCGCCGCGGGCTGGCGCGGCCGTGGAGGCGCCGCGGGCCTGAATGGCGGACCCCACGCAATGCGGAGTGTGCGGCGCGGCCCTCGGCGTGGCGTACGAGGTGCGGGAAATGATGCGTGGTACGCGTGAGCGCTTCCACTACCGTAGGTGTGTTGAGTGCGGCTGCGCCCAAATCGCGGATCCTCCGGCGGATCTTGCTGCCTACTACGGCGACCGCTATTATAGTTTCGCGGCGGCGCGGCGCGGCCGGTGGAGCGGGATTGCGGTCCGTTTGCGGTCCGCGCGGGATCTCGCGTATTCGCCAGCCGCTCCGGCGTGGGCGCGCGCAATGGCGCGGGTGCGCCCCAACCCCCTGGTTCGCTGCGTAGGCCGGTGCCCGGGTCCGCGAGCCGGCGTGCTGGATGTGGGCGCTGGTGACGGACGGCTGCTCGCCGATCTGGCTAGGCTTGGCTTCACACAGCTCCTTGGGGTTGATCCCTTTGCGAGCGAGGACCGTGGCGACCCTCGAGGCTTCAGCGTCCTGCGCAGGGATGTGCATGGGCTGGACGCGGCGGGCTGGAACGTGGTCGTGTTGAGTCATTCACTGGCGCACATGGCGGACCCTGTATCCACCCTGCGGCGAGTGGCGCAGCTGCTGGCGCCGACGGGTACGTGCATCGTGCGAATCCCCCTGGCGGGTTCTTGGGCCCATCGGACCTACGGGGCCGACTGGGTTCAGCACGATGCACCGCGCCACCTCATGGTGCATACTCGCCGCGGATTGGAGATCGCGGCGGCTAGGGCCGGAATGCGGATTGTCGAGGTGGAGTTTGATTCATCCGGGTTTCAGTTCTGGGGCAGCGAGCTCTATCGGCGCGGCGTGCCGCTGGTGCGCGTCAGCCGCAGCCGGCTATATTGGGACTTCCCTCCGTGGGTGCTGCTGCGCTACGCCCGCGCCGCCCGTGCGCTCAACCGGAATGGCGACGGGGACCAGGCAACTTTTTATTTGCGCCGAGCGGCGCCCGCGGCGATTGCGCCCAGCCATTCGGCCCCAGGGGGACAAGGGTGAGCGAACCCGTTTGCAAGTTAATCGAGTTACCCCGCGTGGTGGACCCGCGCGGGACGCTAACCTTCGTGGAGGCCGAGCGCCATGTCCCGTTCGGAATCCGGCGCGTGTTTTATTTGTACGACGTTCCCGGCGGCGCGGAGCGGGCGGGTCATGCCCACCGGGAGCTGCAGGAGTTCCTTATCGCCATGTCCGGCAGCTTTGATGTCCTGGTTGACGATGGGCGGCAGAAGGGCCGTTTCTGCCTGAACCGTTCCTATTACGGTTTGTACATTCCGCCGATGGTCTGGCGGGAACTCAGCAACTTTTCCTCGGGGTCGGTTTGCCTGGCGCTGGCCTCCACCCCGTACGATGAAGCCGACTATTTTCGCGATTATGAACAATTCCGGCGCGAAGCCACCGGTGCCGTTTCTCGACCTTAAGGCTCCTTACCTAGAGTTGCGGGCGGAAATGGACGACGCCTATCGCCGCGTGATGACGTCGGGCTGGTATCTGCTGGGCGCCGAGCTTGAGGCCTTTGAAGCGGAGTTTGCGGCCTATTGCGGCGCGAGCCATTGCGTGGGGGTGGGCAATGGCTTGGAGGCGCTGGCGCTGATCCTGCGGGGGCTGGCGATCGGTCCGGGCGACGAGGTGATCGTGCCGGGCAACACCTACATCGCAAGCTGGCTGGCCGTCTCCGCGGCCGGAGCGCGGCCGGTGCCGGTGGAGCCGGATGCGCGCACCTTCAATCTGGACCCGGCGCAGGTGGAGGCGGCGATCACGCCGCGCACGCGGGCGATAATGGCCGTGCACCTGTACGGACAGCCAGCGGACATGAATCCCATCATTGCTGTCGCCCGAAGAAAAGGGCTCAGGGTGATCGAAGATGCGGCCCAGGCTCATGGGGCGGAATATCGTGGACGCCGTACCGGCGCTTTGGCGGACGCCGCCGGATTCAGCTTTTATCCCGGCAAGAATCTCGGCGCCCTGGGCGACGGCGGCGCGGTGGTGACCAACGACATTGGACTGGCCGATCGGGTGCGCCTGTTGCGGAACTACGGGTCGCGCAAAAAATACGAACACGAAGTCGCCGGGGTCAACTCCCGCCTGGACGAACTGCAAGCGGCGTTTCTCCGGGTCAAGCTGCGTTATCTGGATGCGTGGAACGCGCGGCGCCGGACGGTGGCCGCCGCCTATGCGCAGGCGCTGCGGGACCTGCCCGGCGTGCTGTTGCCGCTGGCGCCGGAATGGGCGGAACCGGCGTGGCACTTGTTCGTGGTGCGCTGCCGGCAGCGGGATCGCCTGCAAGCGGCGCTGACGGCGGAAGGGATCGGGACGCTGATTCACTATCCGGTTCCGCCGCACCGCGGGCCGGTCTATGCGGCGCTCGGAGCGCGGCTGCCGATTACGGAGCGACTGGCGGCGGAGGTGTTGAGCCTGCCGATTGGCCCGCACCTGATGGGTGAGCAGGTTGAGCGCGTTGCGGTGGAGATCCGGCGTTCTTGCGTGGCTTGAATGAGGCCTTCGATCTTGCGCTCCACGGCGGTGCTTGGTGGCGCCACGGGAGTACAAATCCTCGCCGCGCTCGCCGCCGCCAAGGTATGGGCGCTGCTGCTCGGTCCCGGCGGCTATGGCCTGCTGGCGTTGTGGCAGGCGATGGTGCGGATTTTGGCGATGGCCGCGGCGATGGGCCTGGGCGTCGGCCTGGTGCGGCTTGGCGCCAACGCCATCAGCCGCGGGGATGTGCCCCGGATGGATCACTTGCGCCGTGCAGCGTGGGTGATCTCCTGGGTTGCCGGGGGCCTGGTGCTGAGCGCGATCGTATGGTTGCGAGTATCGCTGGCCCGGTGGGCACTCGACCGCCCAGCGATGGCGTCAGAGATGGTCTGGGTCGGGGTCGCCGTTCTGCTGACGGTTTTGTACGGAACCCAGACCGGACTGCTCAATGCCTACCATCGGGTCGGGGCGTTGGCGCGGATCACGGCCATTGGCAGCGTCAGCGGGGCCGCGGCTGGCATCTGCATAATTGCCGTCTGGCGGGAGGCGGGCATCCCGGCGGCGATCGTGGCAGCGGCGGCGGCCAACTGCGCCACGGCCCAATTCTTCGTGCGCCGCCTCGAGCGCCCCGCCGTTCCCGCGGCGCCGGGCAAGGTGCTTGCGGCGAGCGGTGAATTGCTCCGGTTCGGCGGGCTCTATGCGGCCGCCATGCTGTTGGGGACGGGGGTGCAGCTGGCGCTGCCGTTTTTGGTGCTGCACTTGGAGGGGCTGCCCGCCGTGGGTTTTTACCGCGCCGCGGCGGCGATGGCGGTTACCTATCTGACCGTGCTCCTCACCGCGCTGGGGCAGGACTATTTTCCGCGCCTGTCGGCGGTGAGCCATGATGGCGCCGAAATGGTTCGGCTGATCAACGAGCAGCATCGCATGCTGCTGTTGCTGGCGCTGCCGGTGATATTAGCCGCGCTCGCATTGGCGCCCATCGCCGTGCCGCTGCTTTATTCCAGCCGCTTCTTGCCTGCAGTCGTTTTATTGGAGTGGATTCTCCTCGGGGATGTGCTCAAAGTTGCGAGTTGGACGATGAGTTTCGCGATTCTCGCCCGGTGCAGCGGGTGGATGTATCTGCTCACCGAGGCGGTGGGCGGAGCGGCGCTCGTCGCCGCGGCATTCGCGGGTATGCGCTGGTGGGGATTGGTAGGCGCGGGAATTGCGTTTCCTATCACCTATGCGGTTTATTATGTGGTGGTGCGTGTTTGCCTGCGCAGGAGCCTGCCGCTGACCTTCAGCCGCCAGAACACCTGGCTGCTGCTGGGCGGCATCCTCGCCGTGGGTGCGATTCGGCTGCTGGGATCCTCGGGCTGGGCCGGGGCCAGGACGCCGGTAGCGCTGGCGTTGGCCGCGGGCGCGGCCGTGGTTGCCTGGGTGGCGCTGCGCCGTGCGCCCGGAACAGCGGAGGCGGCGCGTGCCTGAGCGACTTCGGAGCAGGACCCGAATGCTTTACCGGTTCAGTTGGGGGGGCCGGGGAACCCAGCCCCGTCGGAGGATCCGATGAGCCGCCGCTCGGTCACGGTGCTGGTTACCGGAATGGGAAGCACGACCTCAATCTCGGTTCTGAAGGCCCTCCGGCTGGAGCGAGAGCTCGGCTTGAGGGTTTTGGGTACTGATACCAATGTCGCTTCGGAGATCGCCGGATCTACGATGTGCGATGCCTTCGAGCGCGTGCCGCCAGCCTCGGATCCCGCCTTTGTTTCGGCGCTCCTAGGCATATGCTCGCGCTGCCGGGTTGACGTGCTATTCCCGGTCGTTGACGCTGAGCTGGGGCCGGTCGCCCGGGCAGTGGCGCAATTCGCGGCGATCGGTGTTTTCGTCTGGGTCTCCCCGCCCAGCGCGATAGCCGCCTGCAATGACAAGCGCCAGACGTCCCGGGTGCTGACGGATGCGGGCGTCCCGGCCGCTCGCACCTGGATCGGCGAGGAAGCGCGCGGATTGGGTGCGGACCAGTTCCCGGTGATCGTCAAGCCTGCTGCCGGTGTGAGCAGCCGCGACGTGTACCGGGTGGAATCGGCAGGTGATCTGGCCCGCGCCCTTGGGCTCGTTCCCGAGCCGGTCGTGCAAGCATACCTGGACCCGCCGGAATTTACCATCGATGTGTTGAGCGACGCAGCGGGCGCGGTGCTGGCCGCGGTGCCACGGGAGCGGCTGGAAACCAAGGCCGGCATCTCGACCAAGGGGCGCACCGTCGACGATCCCGCTCTCGTGCGGATCGGCTCGGATGCGGCCCGGGTGCTCGGGATCCGCGGCGCGTGCAATGTCCAGTGCCGCATCGGGCGCTGCGGTCCGGAGGTGTTCGAGGTGAATCCGCGGTTCTCCGGCGGCTTGCCGTTAACCGTGGCGGCTGGGGTGAACGGTCCTGCCCTGCTGGTGCGCTTAGCTTGCGGGGTGCCCGTCCCAGCCGACGCCTTCCATTTCCAGGACGGGCTGGTCATGGCACGCTACTGGGAGGAGCGGTTTTTCGCGCCTCGCCAAGGGGAGACAAGTGGAAACTGAAACGGAGCGCATCCAGCGCCTCTCGCTCTGGTACGGCAAAGAACAACTGACGATTGACCGTCGACTGATCCGTGAGCGATTTACTCGGATTCGGCCGCACCTGAAAGGCCCATCCGGGCTTGAACTCGGCCCTGGCGACGGTGAGATGACGCCGCTTCTGGCGGGGGTCCTTGGGTCGCTAACGGTGGTTGATGCCTCGCCGGCACTGCTGGCGCCGCTCGCTGCGCCTAGGGTGAAGACCGTCTGTTCGCTTTTCGAAGACTTTCAGCCTACTAGCCCCTTCGACACGATCGTGGCAGACCACATTCTTGAGCACATCGCGGACCCGGTCGCGATTCTAACCCGCGCGCGCTCTTGGCTGGCGCCGGCTGGGCGAATTGTTGTGGGTGTCCCGAATGCGCGCTCGATTCACCGGCTTGCCGCGGTGAGGATGGGTCTGCTGCGCGCACCAGACGAGCTAAACGATCGCGACCTGCGGCTAGGCCACCGGCGCGTCTACACGTGGGACACGCTGGCACGGGACGTGACGGCCGCGGGGCTGACAATCGTTGCCAGAGGGGGGTGCTTTCTAAAGCCGCTGTCCCACGCGCAGATCGAGGAGCAATGGACCGAGTCCATGGTGGATGCGTTTTTCGCTCTTGGCGAGGAGTTTCCCGAGATTAGTGCGGAGATCTTCACGGTATGCGCGACTGCCCCGTCGGGACGCTGATCATCGACTTTGACGGCACGGTGGTCAGTTGGCTGCCGCGGCACTACGCTTGCTATTTGTCGATAGTGACTGCGCTTGGGCTGCCGAGTCTTGCAGTGGGGCGCTACTGGCGGATGAAGCGCCGCGGTGCGGACGCCGCGGCCCTGCTGGCGGCCTGCGGTGCCTCAGACGGGCTGGCGGCGTTCCGCGAGCTATGGCTGGAGCGCATTGAGGCACCCGGTCTGTTAGCCTTGGATCGCGTGCTGCCCGGCGTTCGGCGAACGCTATTGGCCTGGCGCAATGCTGGCTGGCGGCTGGTGCTATTGACCAGTCGCTCGCGGGGCGGCCGGTTTCGCCGCCAGTTGCGGAACGTGCGTCTGCAGGGGCTGTGGGATCGGGTTCTGGTTGCCCCTGGCGGCCAGGGAGGCGCCGGGAAGGCTGCGACACTGCGGGCTATCGGGCTTCCCGCTGATGGGCGCACCATCTGGATCGGCGATAGCGAGGCCGATCTTTCGGGCGCGCGCCTGACCGGTTGCGAGTTCTGCGGTGTGACGACAGGCGTGCGCAGCGCCGCCTTTCTCCGTGCCGCGGGTGCGGCGTTACTTTTTCCGTCGTTGGCGCGCGTTCGGCTTGGGCGCGACTGAGTGGGCGCACCGGAGGGTGGGCGGGTCGGGCCGAGTGGCCGCACAGGCTCGGCCAGCGGAAGGGGGTTGGTGGGGACTTTGGTTCCAGGCAGGTTGGGGGGCGGCCGGCATGACGCTGGTGGGCCTTCTGTCTCGGTGGTGGTGCTTTGCTACAATCACGAGGCGTTCGTTTCCGACTGCCTGGACAGCGTGGTTGCCGCTGGTGGCGCCGATGTCGAGATCGTTTTGGTGGACGACGCGTCGACGGACGGATCGCTAGCGCGCATCCGTTCCTGGCGGGCTGCCAATCCGGGTGCGCGGTTCACGTTGGTGGCGGGTGCGGCGAACCGCGGTCTTCCCCGGAGCCTGAACGAGGGGATAGGAGTTGCGAACGGCGAGTTAGTTGCGCTGGTTGCGGCTGACGACCGCCTGCTGCCGCGCGGGATCTCGGCCCGCGTGGAATACATGGAGGCTCATCCCGATATTCTCGGTTGTTTTGCTGATTGCCATGTAATAGACGCCGCTGGCAGGCGGCTGTTCGAGAGCGGGATCGAGGGTCTGTTCCGCGCCGCAGGCATGCGCAAGCGTTGGCTGACCAGCCCGGGGCTTGTAGCCAGAAGTGTGGTCTTTCACTGGGCGGTGCCCGGTCCGGTTTTCATGGCGCGGCGTTCGGCCCTGATTGCGTTGGGCGGCTACGATGAGTCAGTTCCGTTCGGCGAAGACTGGGACATGTTTCTTCGCCTCGCGGCGCAGCGGGCGCTTGGCTTTGTTGATCAGTGTGTAGCAGAATACCGGGTGCATGGGGCGAGCGCGACCTTCCTGCGACAGCGCGACGTCCGCGCTAGCTTGGCGCACGCAGCGACTCAGCGGTGGGCTAGCTTTGAGGGGCTTGAGCGCGTTTACCTGCGCTTGCTTGCGAAGCAGGCGCGGCCGTGCCGGGGCCTGGCGCGCCTGGCGCCAGGTCACCTGTTCCGCGCTTTCCTCACTCGCTCCTTGAGGCTCTGGGGTCAGATGAATTTGGCGTGGCGTAGCTCCCCCCATGGCGTGTCCGGGGCCGGATCCGGTACTCCTGAGTCGGGGCTGGGGAAGGGCGGGCAATGGTAATCGCGGTATTGCTGAACTGGAACGGCTGGCGGGACACGCAGAGGTGCCTGGAGTCACTGGCGCGACTGTCCTACCCCTGCCGCGTGGTCGTGGTTGACAATGGGTCCGCGGACGACTCCGCCGCCCGCTTGGCGCCGCTGCTGCGGCCACCCGGTTGCTTGCTCCGAAACCCGGCCAATTACGGCTTCGCGCGGGGCTGCAATGTCGGGTTGCGCTGGGCGCTGGCGCAGGGCGCGCAATACGTTTGGTTGCTGAATAATGACACATGCGTCGAGCCGGATGCGCTGTCGGCTTTAGTCGCCGAGGCGGAGGCGGACTCACGGATTGGTGCTGTCGGGGGCGTGCTCTGCGACATGGATTGCCCCGAGAATGTCCATGAGTGGGGTGGCGGCTCACTGAGCATGCGTACCGGCTTCCACCGCGTCTTCCGCAGGGCTCCTAACAGCGGTGCGCTTGGCTACATCTGTGGCGGTTGCCTGCTCCTCCGCCGGGCAGCACTCGATGCGATAGGGTTGCTAGACGCTGGGTATTTCATGTACGGTGAGGACGTCGAGCTTGGGATACGGCTTCGCGCGGCCGGCTGGAAGTTGGCCGTGGCCGCGGGCGCGCTGGTCCGCCACCGTCGCGGGCCGAGCCTCTCGACCGAGGCTAAGATGTTCTACGGCAGCGCTGGGTTAGCGCTAACTCTCCGCAAATACTCGCCATGGCCCCTCGCTGCCACGATTCTCGGCACTGCGCGGCGTGCGGCCCGGCCCGTGCTCGCACAGCGGCCACGGCAGCTGCGCGCGGTTGTGTGCGGCGCCGTCGCGGGCTGGAGGGCATTTGGGAGGGGTGCGCCCGTGTGCACCAGCTCGCCTGGCGGCCGGCTCGCCTGGCGAGTTGCCCCCGTGCCCGTGAGCGACGAGGCCGCGGACTAACATGCGGACGTTGGTTGCCTTAATCTTGCTCGCTGCCGCGGCGGCGGCCCAATCGCCGGTCGGCGTGCTCAACGCCACGCAGTTCAGCGGGGCGGACGTCTGCGCGCAGATCAACGCAGCGTACGCGGCGCTGCCGAATGGGGGCGGCACAATCGTTGTCCCGGCCGCAGGGTCGCCGGCGGGGTACCAATGCACGACGCCAGTGCTGATATCAACCCCTGGCAAGTACGCGATGATCAAAGGGGTCGGCGGCACGAAGATCCAGTGGCTACCTACCACTGGCACCATGTTTACATTCAATGCAGGAGGCGTGGCCTGCTGCAATTTTGCTTACGGCCGATGGGGGCTGGAACGGGTCGCCATTTTCGGCTCTGGCGGTGACGCCCATGGCGACTGCGCCGTGGGCAGCGATGCCTCGACGGCGGTATTTTTCGGCGGGCAGTACGGCGCACAGGGCGCGGTGGTCAAAGGCGTAGATATTAGTTGTTTCGATAAAGGGGTGGTGTTGGGGGAGAACACCTGGGGGGTGGAAGTGAGCGATTGCATGATTACCGACGGCGATCGGCTCCTCGAGTTCTTGCCTGGCCTTACTAACGCTGGTGAGAGCGTTCGTTTTATTGACACGTTTTTCACAAATAATATACCTAACGGCTCGAGCACTTGCCAATTGAAACTGGACGGGCAATACTTTAATGCCACCTTCACCGGGGACTCCTTCGACGGGGTGCAGGTCTGCACCGAATCGGGAATCAACACGTTCTTCATGCCCCATTTCGAAGATGTAGCTGGGAACATGGCGATCCCGTTTCTCAATAACTCCACCTCCCCCGGCACTGTCCTGATCGCACCTCAGTTCTCGAATACCTCCGGCCAGGTCTTCGCCCCGTCGGCCTACGTTGAAAACAGCGGCATGATGTCCATATGGGGTTGGAACAGCGCTGGTAATGCCAACCAGTCGGCATGCATCTACCAGGAGGGCCCCGGGGCGATGCTCGACGCGTACGCGCCCGACGCGATTGTCCCTGGCTGCGATGCATACGTGTCTGGGGGGGGCACCTACGCGGCCGAGGTGTGGCCTGGGCAGTTCGACGTCTCCCCCCCGCCGCTTGCCCCTCGCCCGCCGCGCCGGTTGATCCATGCTCGGCGCCGCTACCGGTCGGCCAAGGCGCCCGCGCTTCGCGAGGGTGCGGCCGCCGGGGCGGCGGCAGCACGCACGTTGCAGCTTCCCCTCCGGTCGGGCGGCGCCGGATTTACATGGATACCGCGTTTTGGCGCGGAGGTGACATTGGTAAGGATCCAGCGCACCGCGGGTTCATGCGCGGGAGCGACGGTTCACCTCGCGAGCGGCTCCGCCGTTGCCGTTCTGGAGGCCCCGGCCAGTGGGGCGGCTTCTTGGGGGGTTAGCATTCCCGTCGGGGTGCAGATGCCCGTTACGCTGACGCTTTTTCCCGGCTCCAGTCGTTGCGAAGTCGAGGTCGTGCTCCGACTGCGGCGTTGACGTGGCGGAGCTGACGCGGAGTGCGTAGGGTTAACCGTGCTGACAATTAAGATAACGGAGCTTGGATACATCGTCGTCCCGGTGACGTTTGCGTTGCTGTGCATGCGGCCCGGGTGGCTGATGGGCTGGACGCTGTTTTTGTCGGTGTTTCAGGCGGCGGCGGTGGTGGTCGTGCGATTTGGCGGCCGCTACCCGGTCGGGCTCCAGCCGGTGTTCTTCGCCGCGCCGCTTGCGATCTTGGCGTGGCTGTTCTCGCGTCGGCCCGAGCGGTGGTATAGCCGTTCTCTAGTCCGGATTTGTGTTCCGGTGTACCTGTTCACCGTGTTCGCTGTCGCAAGCGCCGTCGTTTTTCCCAGGGTTTTTCGAGGGTTGCCGGTTCAGTCGCCAAGGGAGGGCCTGGGTGCGATTCACCTCGTTCCATTGCATCTATCTTTGACAAACTTGAGCCTGGCCGCATACCTGGTGTGCTGCGTCTTTTTTTTTCATGTTGTCGTCGAAGAGACCGCCGCCAGCCCGGACGGGTCCGCAGGGCGACGCCTGATTGGGTGGACGCTGGCGGGGATATGCGTGGCTGCGGTGGTGGGCTTCTACGAGGTCTTGGCCTTTCAGAATGGGTTGCGGTACCCGCATAGGTTTTTTAACTCGAATCCCGCCTACGCCCAACTCTATTCCGCGGCGGTCGCGGGACAGGCGCGCCTGACGGGTACGTTCACCGAGGCGTCCGTCGCCGCGTGGTACTTTGGCGCGGCGACGGTGTTTTGTATATGGCAGGCCCTCTTCGCCCGCCGACGAGGCTGGTATCTCACCGGGCTGGTCTGCGTGGGCCTTGCCCTGGTGCTTACCGAAGCGTCGACGGCTTATTTGATCCTGATCGGCATCGCGTTGGTACTTCCCCTGCGATTGATTTGGCTGCGGCGCCTGACCGCGAACATGACGGCTGCCCTGATGGCAGCTGGCGCGGCCCTGCTGGGATTGGCCGCCTGGGCACTGAGGGATGCCGGGCACGTGCGTCGCCTACTCGACGACCTGCTGTTCCGAAAATGGCGGTCTGCGTCGTATTTTCAACGCGCATTCAGTAACCGTGTTGCGTGGCATGCCTTCCTCGCTACGCGCGGCCTCGGCGTGGGCTGGGGCAGCCTGCGGGCGTCAAGCCTCGGGGCCACGCTGGCGGGTACAGTGGGGATTATCGGCTTTGGGCTCGCGGTTTGGTTCGCGCTGCGCCTGGCGCGGATCGAGTGGCGCAATTGCAGTCTCGCCCAGATGCGATTTCCCTACCGGGAGGGTCTGATAGTGACGTTGGCGATGATGCTGGGGGCGGGGTTCGCCGCCGTGACCGACATGCTCGTCTTCCTGCCCTTCTGGGCATTTGCTGGCGTCCTGACCGCGATGGTTTGGCGGGAGTCGGTCGTGCAGCGCGGGCGGCGGCGACGGGACAGGCCGCTCGCCGCGCCCGGGTCGCTCCCCGCGGCGTCGCGTGGTGGCCGGTGAGCCCGAGCGCCGATCCGCAGCCGAGCCCGGTTCCTGGGTTCGTGCTCAACGCTCGCGTGATGAGCGCGCCGATTGGCGGCGTGCAGCGGTACGTTCAGGAGGTGCTGCGGCACTTACCCGGTTGCGTTGAGGTGGTGGCACCCGGCTTGGCGCAGAGGGATTTCCTCGGGCACGCGTGGGAGCAGGTGATTTTGCCCGCCCAGCTGCGTGGTCGTTTGCTTTGGAGCCCGAGCAACACCGGCCCTTTGGCCGTGGCCCGTCAGGTTGTCACGATTCACGATATGGTCCCGCTGGACCATCCAGAATGGCTCAGCCGGCGCTTCGCGGCGTGGTACCGGTGGTTGTTGCCCCGCTTAGCGCGGCGGGCGCGCCGCGTGATCGCGGTTTCGGGGTTTACGCGGGAGCGCATCCTGGCCCACTGCAGCGTTGCGCCGGAGAAGGTCGTGACCATCCCGCATGGTGTGGACGCCAGGTTTTGCCCGCGCCCGCAAGGCGAGGTCGCGGCGATGCGCCGGCGCCTGGACCTGCACGGGCCCTACCTTCTGAGCGTTGGTGGTATCGGCCCGCGGAAAAACCTTGCTGGGCTGCTCGCGGCCTGGGCGCGGGTGCAGGGGGCGTTGGACGCTGAGGTTGTCTTGGCCGTGGCCGGTGCCGACGCGCCGACCCGGATCTTTGGGGAGCGCGGCGGTGCGTCGGCGGGCGGAATCGCGCGGACACGTTTTCTTGGCCAGGTAGAAGACTGCGTGCTGCCCGCCCTTTACTCCGGGGCGCTTGCCCTGGTGTACCCGTCGCTTTATGAGGGCTTCGGCTGGCCTCCGCTTGAGGCGATGGCCTGCGGCGTGCCGGTGGTTGCCGGTCGCGGCACTGGGCTGGAGGAGTCGGTTGGCGGAGCCGCGCTGCTGGTCGACCCGAGCGACGGGGGGGCGCTGGCGGACGGGATTGTCGCCGCGGCGGGTGATAGGGCCTTGCGTGCTGACCTGCGCCGCCGCGGCCTCGCGCGAGCTGCCCAATTTTCCTGGGAGCGGGCGGCCGCGCGCACCTGGGAGGTGTTGCAGGCCGCCGCGGATTAGCGTTTGACTGCTGCTGGCTCCTTGCTCTGCCGGCGCTTGCGCGCTGGCTTTTCCCAATCTGGGCCCGGGGTTGGTTTCACGGGGCTCCTAGGGCTTCCCGGCGCCGTCCGGCAGCGTCAAATCGAACGTGGGGAGGTGGCTTCTGGGACTTGCGCTGGTGGGGCTTTTGCCCGGGTTTCTAGGGTCCAGCCGCGCTCAGGGAGTTGCGGGCCTTCAGGGCATGGTCAACGGCGCGGGGTGTGGCCTTCTTGCCGTCCCGGCTGGCGTTTTTACTATCACGCAGCCCCTGGTCAAGCCGCGGTGTTTGACGATCCGAGGAGCGGGCGCGGCGACCGAGATTGACTTCGATGGTAGCGGGCCGGCGGTTATCCTTGGTGACGACGGATCGCCAAACGCCCACGCGCTTGGCGGTATTGAGGACGTCACGCTTGTTGGGCCCGGTGCCGCGACTGGTAGCGTCGGAGTCTGGCTGGGCGGTGACCCGGGCGGAGCTGGGCTTGGCCCACTGGGCTTCGGGGACTCGCAAGTGGTGAGGATGGTACGGGTGACCTCGTTCGGGGTGGGCGTTGAATGGGGAAGCAATGCTTGGGTCGACACGCTCGATGATTGCCTGATCTTTGGTAACGGCGTTGGCGTCAGCGCGGCGGCGGGTGCGGGGAACAGCGCGGAAGAGAACCGGGTTGTGGGTTCGGATATTTTCAACAACGCGGGGCCCGGGGTGGCCGACGCGAGCACCGCGGACCTGATGTTCTTGGGGACGTCCTTCGATTACAACGGCGGCCCGGCGATTGTCTCGACCGACTTCCAATGTTTCGGCTGCCATTTCGAGGGCTCCGCCGCGCCGCTCGTCGACGACTCCGAGGGGGGCGCGGTCAGGGTCTTCGGGGGTATGGCCACCGTGACAGGAACCGGGGGCTCGGCGCCGGGCATCTTCCTGGTCGGGCCCAGTTCCCGCTCCACTGTGGTCGAGGGGATCTTCGCGTATTCCCTCGAGCAGACCGGCGCTCTGGTGGATGGGGACGCCGGTGGGCCGGTGACCATATTGGGCGTGGCGGGTAACAGGAACGGTACGATAAGGCGTCTGGCGGGTTCCCGCGTCGGCCAGCCGACGGAGTTCGCCGACGCTGGATTCGAGCCGGGGGCAGGGGACGCCGGCGGGCAGCTGGTTGCGGGCTCGATCGCCCTCGGCCCCGGCGGCACGGTGGTGATCAGCGCGGCGGGGGGATCCCTGCTGTTCTCGGGGCCGGGCGGGTCGGGGTGGTCGATTGGCCCGCAAGGGGTCCTTGGCGGTGGGCCCGCATTATTGCTCGCGGGCAGCAGCGGGGCCCTGACCACGACCAGCCAAACGGGCAACGGTGATCTCGTGATGTCGAACTCGCCTGCTATTGTTACACCGGCGCTCACCGATCCTTCGGTCGGGGGCGGGCAGCCCGTTCCGCGCATGATCTACGCGGGGCGGCGGGTGCAGCTCGCTGGCCTTCCGCCGCGCTCCTGCCGGGCCTTTTCAATCGCTGCGCCGGGTTCGGTCGCCGGGGACGTCGCCATCGCGTCACCGACCGAGCCGCCCCTGGGGTTGCGCCGGCTGCGGAGGCCGGGTGGCGGGATGACATGGTCGGCCAGGGTACCAGCCGACGGGCGGGTCTCGGTCGAGGTGTGCAACCCCGCGGGGACCGCCGGGGCCGACACCGACGATTACTGGGGTGCCTGGGTCATCGGCGGTTACCAGCCCGCAGCCGCGGCCCCGGCCCCACGTGCGCTGCGCTAGCGGGCAACTTGTACCCCGGCGCCGTCGCGCCGTCGTCTGCCGGGCGTGGCGCTCCCTGGTGCGCCGCCGCGGTCCTTCCGGGGCGGCGGCGGACGGAACCGGGCGGCGCGGGGTGCGCACTATGGCAGCACGCGCACCTGGAACACAGTTGCGGCGGGTCTGGCCGCGACCACAGCGCAAAGCTTCACGGAGACGGTTCCCGGGGAGCCGACGTACCCCCCCCAATAGACGCCGTCGCCAGGGTACGTTTCGGGGGTCACGACGACCGCGTCGGCCTTGGCAGCGCCGGGGACGGCGACCGTCCCGCTGGCGCAATTACCGGGCGCTAACGACACGCCCCCGATGCTGCCGCTGGTGGCGGCCAGCGGCAGCTGGCTGGTCAAGGCGAGCTCGCCGGGCTCGGACGGCTGAGCGATCGTCTTACCCCCCACGACGTATTTTGGGGGTAGCCTCGGCAACCCGCTGAGCCTGGGCGAGCTCGCCAGCACCAGGCTGCCCGTGCCTGTGTGGGCGCTGCTGGCGATGGCGGCCGCCCCTCCCCAGCTTAGCGCGCCGCTGTCGGAAAGGTCGAGGATGGGCTTCGTGAATGCGCTGTTGAGGACCTGGAGGTCGCCGTCCGCTCCGGTGACGCGCAGGAATTTGCCTGGGTTGGCGTCCGATCCATTGGCGTCGTCTAGGAGCTCGAGGCTGTAATTTCCCGCGCTGGCGAAGTCGCCAGCGATTTCGCCTCCGGTATCCAGGGATGCCCCGAGGTACGCTGGCTTCGCCCAGGAGCCGTACAGCATAGCGTTAACGTAGCTGCCGTAGGTCCAGACGAAATTTGGGCTGACGGGGGCTTCGATCTCCTGGCCCCCGTTACCGCGGAGGTCCGAGATAAACAGCTTTGAGCCCGCAGGCAGCCGCCAGTCCAAAACCTCGCTGACAGGGTGGTTCGAGCCCACGTATAGGCCCGAGATATGCCACTCGCCCGGCCTCGGGCCTGACGCTTCGAAGAGGGCCCTGTCTTTGCCCGATGTCGCGTCTAGGAACGCGAAACCCCCGCTGATCGTCGCCCCGGGGCCCTTGATGAAGAGTCCGGACTGTTGCTCGAAGTGACAGTCCGTGAATTCCGCGCCGACCGACGGCGCGCCGTTGAAGTCGAAGCTGGTTCCGACAAAGTTGAAGTCCTCATTCGCGGCGATCGCGGCACCCGCGTTGTTAAAGATATTGTCGGCGACGAAGTCGTTTTGCTCGGCGCTGTTCACCGCCCCCGCCGTGGCGTTTACGCCGACGCCATTTGCGAAGATCGCATCGTGATCGAAACGCTCGACCCAAGCGTTGTTTGCCCATTCGACGCCGGTGCCGAACTGGGTGATCCGGAGACCGCGGATGCCCTGGGACTCGGCGAACGCGCCCGGGGGGAGAACGGCGCCGAGTGGGTCCCCTCCGAGCCAAAGGCCGTAAGTCTCGGTGGTGCGCCCCGGGCCGACCAGGGTCAGGTTCGACACCCCGCCGATCGGGTAGACGCTGGGCCCTGCGGCGTCGCCGATGGCCAGCGCGACGCCCGATGGGGGCGTCCACCGGAGGACGGTGCCGCCCCGTGCCCCGCCAGCACCGGCGCCTTGCCCCCTGAGTATGACGCAGCGGGGCTTGACGATCGTGGTCGTGTAGGCGTAGGTGCCGGCGGGTATCACCACCGTGCCGCAGCCGCCGGGCAGGGCCTCAGCTGCCGCGTTAACCCGGGCGCCAATATCGGCCCCGGGGAATTGGTCCGCGTAGAGGACGCCCTTGACATTCCCGGCGGTGGGCGCGTTCGTCGGCCCATTGGTTCGGGCAGTCGGCAGGCGGGCGCCGCGCGTCCAGCTGTGTCCCACCTCGCTGCCGTCGCGCCTGCCCTCGATTTGCGCGGCGCTGCTGCCGCTGGCGCTGGCGCCAGCGAGCCCGTCCCTGGGGCCCGACCACCTGGAGGTGAGGACCGCAGCGCCCCCGTGCGCCGCGTCTAGCCGTCCGCCGCTTGGGCGCCGGAGGTCAGCCGTGGCCCGGCGGTGGCCGGGGCCGCCGATCGCGCGCGTCGAGCTGGTCAGCACCGTCGCCTCCGTGGCGGTCCCGTCCCCAATGAGAACCGGGGCGCCTGTCCGCCTGGGTTCGTGTTTCGGCCCGCTGCGAACGGTCAGCGCGGCGGTGTCGATGCCGATGACGCCGCGTCCGGACAGTGTCCCGACGGCCAATACGCCGGTCTTCCGGTCTAGGCGGGTAGCAACGGTGCCGCCCGCTGCTTCGCAATGTACCGGCCCCCTTGCGGCGGGGGCGAGTGTCGGAGTCGAGGCTAGGAGGGCGGCGGCGAGGAGGCGCGGCAAGCGATTGGTCATGGCTGAAATTCCCATTTTTCTTTATACCCCGCCAATTTCCGGAGCGTAGCCCTGGCAGGCGGGCGGACGGCTCCGCGCCCCCTGCAGCCGGGCCCCAGGGCGCCCGTGCTCCGGGGCGCGGAGAGGTGGCTGCGGCGCGTTCGGCGGCTGCCGAAGGCTGCGCCGCACGTTGCATCTCGGCGCATTGCGGGTTAGTCTGCTGCGGCGCCTTAGGGCGACTTGGGGCGCGCAGCTGCGCCCGCTTTTTTGGTGGGCGACGGTTACCCTTCTCAATGCCCGCGCGCACGCGCGCGGTTCTGGAGGCTTGCTGATGCCGCAGCGGATCGAACGCCCATCCCCCGAGGCCGCCGCCGCGAGCGGCGGGCCGGCCCCGCCGGCGGAGCTGGTGCGCCGCTTTGCCCACCTACGGGTGGCCATTGTGCATCATTGGTTTATCCGGCGCGGCGGGGGCGAGCGATTCGTGGAGCATGTGGCGCGGCTGTTCCCGCAGGCGGATTTGTTCGTGCTGGCGGCGCGGCCGGAGGCGCTTGCGCCGGAGCTGGCGGGGCGGCGCCTGACCACGTCGCTTCTCCAGCACGATCCCGGGGCGCGGCGGTGGCACCGGCTGTTCATGCCGCTGTTCCCGCTGGCTGTGGAGCAATTTGACCTCGGCGGCTATGGTCTGGTGCCGAGCTCGGACTTGCGGGCGGGCGGCGCAGGCGGCGTGACGGGGCGAACCTAGCGCCTGGTGGCGGGAGGCGGCTGGGCCAGCCGCCGCTTCGCCCGGCTGGTTCCCTGTCCGCGCTGGCGCAGGCGCGAATACCATGCCCAGGGGCTGCGTTGCCGCGCACATTTTGCAATATGAGATGGTCCAGCCGCAGCGTTCGCAGCACTCCGCTTCCTCGCGCGGGACGACAGCGCCGCACCAGCGGCAGTCGATGAGCTTGGGTAAATGACCCGCCGCCGCGCCCCGCTCTTGGGGCGGCGCGGTCGGGGTGTGGTGGGCGGCGGGGGGCCGTGTTTGCGGCTGGGCCCAGAATGCCGGCGCGTCCTTCATGGGCCGAAGGTAAGCCGCGCCTGCCCTGACGGGAGGCACCCTTTCGCGGCTTTTCGGCCGACGGTTCCCAATCCTGTGCCGTCGCCGCCGCCCTGGGGCCGGTTGCCGTTTTGGGAAGGCGGGCCGGGCGCGTGCGGGGCGCTATGGCAGGACGCGAACGGCGTAGGCCGTGGCGGCGGGGGTGGCGGCGACGACGGCACGGACGCTGACGGTGACGGCGCCGGGGGCGCAGGCCCCAGCTCCCCGCGCTAGCGGCTGCCGCGCGGGGACATTAGCCGCCGATCTAGCACCGTCGGGTGGCGGGTTACCCTTATTGGGAGATGCGACAGATGGGGTCAGGCCCCTTGGCTGCGGCGAGGGCGGCTGCGGAGTGAGGATTGTGCTGATCGGGGCGCGGGGCCAGCTGGGCCGCGATCTGGAGGCCGCCGCCCAAGCGGACGGCCATGTGGTCGTGCCGCGCACGCATGCCGAACTGGACGTGCGCGACGCCGCGGCGGTGGAGGCGCAGGTGGCGGCCGAGCGCCCGGAGGCCGTCATCAGCACGGCGGCGTTCCATCATGTGGAGACCTGCGAGCGCCAGCCGGAAGAGGCCTTCGCCACCAATGCCTTGGGCGCGCTGAATCTGGCCCGGGCCTGCCAGCGCCACGGTGCGATGCTGATGCACTTCAGCACCGATTACGTATTCGACGGCGAGCAGCGGACGCCCTACCTAGAGAGCGACCGACCGCGGCCGCTGAACGCCTATGGAATGTCCAAGTTGGCGGGAGAATACCTGCTGGCGGCCAATTGCCAGCGCTATTTCATCGTGCGCACGACCGGCTTGTACGGGGTGGCTGGGAGCGCGGGCAAAGGCGGCAACTTCGTGGAGACGATGTTGAAAAAAGCCGCCGCGGGCGAGCGGATCCGGGTCGTTCATGACCAGGTGCTGACGCCCACATATACGGTGGATCTCGCGGCGAGGGTGATCGAGTTGCTGGCCACCGAGCGCTTTGGCATCTACCACGCCACCAATGAGGGACAGTGTTCCTGGTTCGAGTTCGCGGCCAAAATCTTTGCGCTCGCCGGCCTGCACCCGGACCTGACGCCGGTGGATTCCGCCGCCTTTGCGAGTTCCGTCCGCCGGCCCCACTATTCCGTGCTGGCCAAGGAGCAGTTGCGGGCTGCCGGTCTGGCGCCGATGCCGCAGTGGGAAGACACCCTAGCCCGCTATTTGCAGTCACGGTCCGCCGCACGGGGATAATATACCGATGGTCATTACGCGCACGCCGTTTCGCATCTCGTTCTTTGGCGGAGGGACCGATTATCCGATCTGGTACCGCGAGCACGGCGGGGCCGTGCTGGGGGCGGCGATTGACAAGTATTGCTACATCACCTGCCGCTACCTGCCGCCATTTTTCGCCCATCACAGCCGCGCCATCTATTCCAAGATCGAAAACGTGGCGGCCAACTGCGATTTCGAGCATCCCTCCATCCGCGCCTGCCTCACCCATCTCGGCATGGGCGACGGGGTCGAGATTCACCACGACGCCGACTTGCCGGCGCGCACCGGGCTGGGGACCAGTTCCGCCTTTACCGTGGGCTTGCTCCACGCGCTCCATGCCCTGCGCGGCGAAATGCGCGACCGCGCGGAGCTGGCCGCCGAGGCGATCCATGTGGAGCAGGTGCTGTTGCGGGAGAACGTGGGCGCGCAGGATCAGGCGTTTGCCGCCCACGGCGGCTTCAACCTGATCCGCTTCGCCCAGGACGGAACGGTGAGCGTGCAGCCCGTCGTCACGGCGCCGGAGCGTCTGGCACAGCTCCAGCGCCACTTCCTGCTCTTCTTCACCGGCTTTACCCGCACCGCCTCGGAGATCGCGCGGCAACAGATCGCCAACACGCCGCAGCGCCAGGACGAACTGGCGGCGATGCGGCAGCTGGTGGACAGGGCGGCCAGAGTATTGACCGACAGCGCCCGTCCGCTGGCGGAGTTCGGCGCATTGCTTGACGAGACTTGGCGGCTGAAGCGGCAACTGGCTGACAACATCAGCAATAGCGCCCTGGATGAAATCTATGCCACCGCCTGCCAGGCGGGCGCCCTGGGCGGCAAGCTGCTGGGCGCGGGGGGCGGCGGTTTCATGCTGTTTTTCGTGCCCCCGGAGTGCCAAGCCCGGGTGCGCCAGGCGCTCGACCGGCTGCTTTTGGTTCCCTTCCGCTTTTCCGCTTCCGGCAGCGAGCTGATTCACTACGAGCGGCGCGAGCCGTTTTCCGCCGACCTGGCGCGGGACCGCCAGCGCGTCTATGGCCATCACGCCTAATGCGGACCGGGCTCGATCCGGCCCAACTCCGTTGCCCGATTTGATCCGGCGCTTTGCCCACCTGCGAGTGGCGATCGTTCACCATTGGTTTGTTCGCCAGGGCGGCGGCGAGGGGTTCGTCGCCCACCTCGCCGAACTTTTCCCGCAGGCCGACCTGTTTGCCCTCACTGCCCGGCCCGAAGGGATTCCAATACGGCTGCGCGGCCGGAAGCTGACCACCTCCTGGCTGCAGAAGGTGCCCGGCTCACGCCGCTACCACCGCCTGTTCCTGCCGTTATTTCCACTGGCTTTGGAGCAATTTGATCTGAGCGGTTATGACCTGGTCATCAGCTCCGACTCGGGCCCTGCCAAGGGCGTCGTGACCGGCACCAAGACGTGCCATATCTGTTATTGCCATTCCCCGATGCGTTATTTGTGGGAGATGTACCCGGAATACCGCCGCCAGGCGCCGGGTGGCGCCCTGGGCCGCGCTGTCTTCGCGCTGTCCAGCCATTATGTGCGGCAGTGGGACCTGGCCACGGCATCCCGTCCGGATTTCTTCGCCACCAATAGCCTCACCAGCGCCCGCAGGATCCGGAAGTTCTACCGGCGGGACGCCACGGTCATTTACTGTCCGATCGACACTGGGTCGTTCCAGGCCGCCGTGCAGCGGGAGCCCTTCTATCTGGTGGTCTCGCGCCTGGTCGGGTATAAACGCGTGGACCTGGCCATCGAGGCCTGCAACCGCCTAGGCCGGCAGTTGGTGGTCATCGGTTCCGGTGAAGAGGCGGCGGCGCTACGGCGGCGTGCGGGCTCAACCGTGCGTATGCTGGGTGGTTGTTCCGGCGCCGCCGTACGCGAGCATTACAGCCGGTGCCGCGCGCTGTTATTCCCGGGCGAGGAGGATCAAGGCGTTACGCCGATCGAGGCGCAGGCCAGCGGCGCACCGGTGATCGCCTTCGGCCGGGGTGGCGCCCTGGAAACCGTGCGGGGTTGGTGGCTCGGGCAGCCGATGCCCCCGGACGCGACCGGGGTATTCTTTCCGGAGCAGAGCGCGGACGGCCTGGTGGCTGCCATGACCGCTTTTGAGGAACACGAGGCGGAATTCTCTCCCGCGGTGTTGCGGGAGCAAGCGGAGCGCTTTGATGTCAGCCGCTTCTATCCGCGCATGGCGGATTTCGTCTCCAGTTGTTTGGAGCGATGGCACGGCGAGGGCGGCGATGCCGCGCCGCCAACAGCGGCGGCGGCTGCCGCCGGCGTGGCCAGAGCGTCCCCGCCAACGCAGAATCCGCACGATGGCTACCACTCCTGACGCCGCCATTTTGTGCGGCGGCTTTGGCACGCGGCTGCAAGCCCTGAAGCTGGGCGTGCCCAAGCCGATGGTGGCCCTCGGCGGTCAGCCCTTTTTGGCGGGGCTGATCGCCGCGCTGGCGCGGCAAGGCGTGCCGCGCGTGGTGTTGTGCACCGGCCAGGGCAGGGAACAGATCCGGGATTTTTTCCGCCGCCGCGACTGTGGGACGGAAGTGTTGTTCTCGGAGGAGACCGAACCGCTGGGCACGGCCGGCGCGCTGCGTCTGGCGCTGGCGCAGCTGCGCGGCGCGTTCGTTTTGGCGCTCAATGGTGACAGCTGGGCGCCGTTCGACGGCGCCGGGTTGCTGGCGCGGCAGCGAGCCACCGGCGCGGAGATTGTCCTGGTCTCGGCCACAGCCGAGGATCGCGACGACGCCGGCTCACTGCGGGTGGACGCCGGCGGACGGGTGCGCGCATTTGCCGAAAAGCAGGCCGTCGCCGGGGCGGCGATGCATAACGCCGGCATTTATCTATTCCGCCGCGAGGTGCTGGCCGCCGTTCCCGCCGGCCGCGCCGTCTCCCTGGAGCGCGAGATTCTGCCCCAGTACCTGGATGGCCGCATGGCGGCGCTGGCGGCCGACGGGCCGCTGGTGGACATTGGCACGCCGGATCGGCTCGCTCGGGCGCGGGCGGCGGCCGAGCAAGGGGCGGATCTGTTCCGCTTTGGAGGGTAATTTGGCCGCATAATAGGGCCTTTATGCGCGTTTTGGTGACTGGCGGCGCCGGCTTCATTGGCGCCAATTTTGTGCAGTACGTGTTGGCGCAACGCCCGGATTGGGAGATCCTCAATCTCGACGCGCTGACCTACGCGGGCAACCTGGAAAATCTGGCGGCTCTCGACGCGGAGCCGCGGTATCGCTTTGTGCATGGCGACGTCTGCGACCGCGCCTTGCTGGACCAGCTATTGCCCGGCGTGGACGCGGTGGTGCATTTCGCCGCCGAGTCCCACGTGGACCGCAGCATCTTGGACGCGACGGCCTTCATCCGCACCAACGTGCAAGGCACGCAAACTCTGCTGGACGCCGCCCGCCAGGCGCAAACGCCGCGCTTTCTGTTCGTGAGCACGGACGAAGTGTACGGCGCGCTGGGCGCACAGGGCCGCTTCACGGAATCCAGTCCGCTGGCGCCCAACTCCCCGTATGCCGCGTCCAAGGCCGCGGCCGACATGCTGGTGCGCGCCGCCTTTCATACCCATCGGCAGCCGGTGCTGACCACCCGCGCCAGCAACAACTACGGCGCCTATCAGTTCCCGGAAAAATTCATACCCCTGGTCATCACGCATGCCCTCGCGGGCGAACCGATCCCGGTCTATGGCGAGGGGAAGAACGTCCGCAATTGGATTCATGCCCAGGACCACTGCGCCGGCATCCTCGCCGCGCTGGAACGCGGAATGCCCGGCGAGGTGTACAATCTCGGCGGCGATGACGAGCTGGACAATCTCTCCCTGGTGCGGCGATTGCTCCAGTTGACCGGCGCCAGCGAATCGCTGATCCGCTTCGTGCCCGACCGCCCCGGTCACGATTTTCGCTACTCGCTCGATTCCACCCGCGCCCGCCGAGAACTTGGCTGGCGGCCCCACGTGGCCTTCGACGACGGGCTGGGGCGGACCGTAAGCTGGTATCGGCAGCATCCGGACTGGGTTGCCCACATCCGGGACGGGAGCTTCCGCCAGTATTATCAGTCTCAATATGCCACCCGGCTCGCCCAGGCGCGCACCGCGCAATGACGCACTCCGCCGCTTCCATGCCCGCTCCGATTGCCATCCAGCCCTTTCGCCGGTCGCAACGCGACATCGGCAAGGTGATTGCCCAGGCCGGCGCGGAGGGCCTGATCGCCGGCGTTGAGATCGAGCCGGCCACGCTCTTTCCCGACGACCGCGGATTTTTCGCGGAACTGTTCCGCTTCGGCCAGCCCGGCATCGCCCGGGACTTCACCGGAGCGATTCAAGTGTCCACGGCGCTTTCGCACCCGGGCACGATCAAGGCCGTGCATTTTCATCGGCATCAGACCGATCTCTGGGCGCCGATCCGCGGGATGTTGCAGGTCGTGCTCTTTGATCTGCGCCCAGATTCGCCGACGCATGGCGGGGTCAACACGTTGTACGTCGGCGAATGGCGTCCGTGGAGGCTGCGAATTCCGCCCGGAGTGGGCCACGGCTACAAGGTGATCGGCGCCGCGGCGGCGCAACTGGTGTACGCGACCAACCGCTTTTACGATCCCACCGACGAGGGCCGCATCCCCTACAACGATGCAGGCCTCAACTACGATTGGGAATACCAGTACAAATGAGCCAGAACGTGAAGGGCGTCATCCTCGCCGGTGGTTTGGGCACGCGGCTGCTGCCGCTGACGAAAATCACCAACAAGCATCTGCTGCCGGTCTACGACCGGCCGATGATCTATTACCCCATCGAGATGCTGGTGCGGGCCGGGATTGAAGAGGTCCTGTTGGTCACCGGCGGCCACAACGCCGGGGATTTCCTTCGACTGCTGGAGAACGGCGAGGAGCTGAACTGCTCGCTGCGCTACGCCTACCAACGGGGTGAAGGCGGCATCGCCGCGGCCTTGGCCCTGGCGAAGGATTTCGCCGCTGGCTCGCCGATCTGCGTGGTGCTGGGCGACAACTTGATTGAGCGCGACATCATCGCCGCCAAGGAAGCCTTCCTGGCGCAGCCGCGCGGCGCCCGCCTGCTCTTGCAGGAAGTCCCCGATCCGGAACGTTTTGGCGTCGCGGTGCTCGATGCGTCCGGAACCCGGGTGATCCGGATCGAAGAAAAACCGGCCCGCCCGGCATCGAACCTGGCGGTCACGGGCATTTATTTTTACGACGCTACCGTGTTCGACAAAATCGCCCGCTGCCGGCCCTCGGCGCGGCAGGAGCTTGAGATTACCGACGTCAATAACATGTACATCGCCGAAGACGCCCTGGAGTTTTCCCGCCTGGAGGGATGGTGGACCGACGCGGGCACCTTCGAAAGCCTGCTGCGCTCGCAGAACCTGGTGGCCGAGCGGGTTCAACGCCCCGCCCGCGCCAGGGGCTGAGCGTCCTGCCGGCTGGCTGCCGGCCGTTGCCAACTAGCGCAAGCCCACCCGGTCCAATTGCAGCCGGAACGCACCTGGCTGCACCGCGGCGAAAAGGACTGCCTCGACCTCGTTTCGGTATGGGGTCATCGCGGCGAGGGAGATGGTGACGCGGCGCCAGCGCGGGCCGGCGGTAAAGGTCTTCACCGGCGGGTCGGTGCGGCGCTGGGCGGTCAGCAGGACCAGGGCATAGGTCGCGGCGTGCCGGCCGCCGCGGGCCCAAAACGTGATGGTGCGCCACGCCGACAAGTCCGCCGGCGCCCAGGGGCCCGGGCCGGGATAGAACGCCGCGCCCGCCCAGGGTTGCGCGATGCCGCCGGCGACGGTCCCAGTGATGAGCAGCGAACCGCGGCTGCCGGGAGCGCCACCCGCGATGACCTTCAGGCTTGCCTGCGAGTCCCCGCCCAGGAAGGTGTCGGTCATGGCGGCCCAGCCGGCGCCGATGCGGGTGCGCGGCGGCCCGCCAGGATCGGCGAAGGCGCTCACTAGCACGGGCCCGCTGGGCGCGGCGGCCGCCGGAGTGGCGGCCTGTCTGGGCGCGGCGCCGGCAGTCTTTTGTCGGCTGGACGCGGGCTGCTTCGCTGCCGTTGACTCGGTCGCCACGGCCAGGGGCTGGCGCCAGGCCGCCAGGCCCGCCGGGTGGGCATTCATCCAGGCGCCCGTCAAAAGGAACGGCACGGCCAGCGCCAGCGCCGCCATCTTCCGGCGCGCCGGCAGCCGCTCTTCCTTGTCCCAGCGGAACAATTGCACCGCGGCGAGCAGACCCAACACGCCGGATGCGACCAGGGCCAAGAGCTGCGCCGGCGGAAGCGCGCCGCGGCCGCTGCCCTCCATCGCCTGCTGGAACCCGGCAACCAGATAGGTCGGCGGCAGAAAGGCGGCTACGCGCTGCAGCCAATGCGGCAGCTCGGCCAAGGGAATGGTGGCGCCGGAAAGAAACAATAGCGGGAAGAACAGCGCATTGCTGAAAACCTGCGCTTCCTGCATGGATTCCGCCAACGCGCCGATGACCAGGCCAAACCCAGCCAGAGCGAAATCACCCACGAGCACGATCGCGGCGATTTCCCAGCCGTTCCCGGGCCAGGGCATGCCGAAGGCCAGCCGGGCGCAAACAAACAGCAAGACAATCGTCGGCGCCAGCAGCAGGAAATTGGTCAACAAGTTGCCCAACACCATCGCCCCCGCGCCTACCGGCGCCAGCCGGTAACGGCGCAGGATGCCGCGCTCCCGCATCGCCACCACGCGGATGCCAAGCCCGAAAAACGTGCTCGACAGGATTTGCAGCACCACCACCGGGCCAAACAGATATGCCACCATGCGCGGCGAGCCTTGGGCGAAGATGGCGCCGTAGGCAAATAGAAAGACCAGCGGAAAAACGAAGGTGAAAAACAGCGCCGCGGGCGTGCGCGCGGCCAGCCGCAGATCCACCAGCCCCATACGCCATCCGTTTCGCAGCGTGCGCATCGCTTATCCTCGGCCCTCCTCGCCGCGATCCGCTCCGTCAGGAGCGGTCATTTGCACGAAGGCGTCCTCCAGTGTCGGCTGGCGCAATTGCAAGTCGAGCAGGCGGTTGCCCGTCTGGTCGAGCCAGCGCACCAGCGCCACCACCGCCGGCGCCACGGCGTCGGCCCTTAGCCGGTAGACGGCGCCGCCGCCATCGCCCTCCGCCGCGTAGGCGGCGGCCACGGCATCCAGCGTGGCGAGCGTGCCGCAATCGGCCGGCTGGGCCAGCCGAATTTCCATCTCGCTGGCCAGACCCGCCGCCGCGACCACCTGGCGCGGTGGGCCCATGGCCACGATGTGCCCGCGATGCATGACCGCGACCCGGTCACAGAGCCGTTCGGCTTCTTCTATGTAATGAGTGGTCAGCAGCACCGTGCGCCGCTCCGCCCGCAAGCCTGCGATGAGGCCGTGCACCTCGCGCCGCACGCGGGGGTCAAGGCCCGTGGTTGGCTCATCCAGCAGCACCAATTCCGGATCGTTGACCAAGGCGAGCGCCAGGGCCAGCCGTTGCTTTTGGCCGCCGGAGAGCCGCTGAAAATAGGTGCGGCGCTTCTCCGTTAAGCCGAACCGGTCCAGCAGCCCAGCGACCGGCAAGACGCGGCCGTAGAATCCCGCGAAAAGGCGCAGCGCCTCCTCGACCCGCAATTTATCCGGCAACATCGTGGCCTGCAACTGCGGGCCAATGCGCTCTTGCAGCCGTCTTCCGTCCCGGCCCGGATCCAACCCGCAGACGCGCACATAGCCGCCATCGGCGGCCCGCAACCCGGCCAGCACCTCCACGGTTGAGGTCTTGCCCGCGCCATTCGGACCGAGCAGTCCAAAGACCTCGCCCGGCGGGATCTGAAAGCTGACGTCGTCCACCGCCCGTACCGGGCCATAGGACTTCTTCAGCCCGGAGACGACGACGGCCGCCTCCGCGGCAGCTCGATTCCGCGCCGTGGCCGCCGCGGATGTTTGCGCGCCGTCCGCCATTCAGTGCCTCGGACTATACCACGGCGGATTGGCGCCCCTGCGGCGCGGCGCCGGCGCCAGCCTAACGCACGAGGAGCCTACCAATCCTAGGTCTGGGCCCGCGCCGGCCCGCAATTTCGCGGCCGGCGCTGGGGCCGGCGCGCTGTGGTATCAGTCTCAGCTCAGTCGACCGCAGCCGGATCTAGGAAACGCAACCCTTCGGCTGCCGCCGCCTGATTGAGCTGCTGGTCCGAGCAGACAAACAGGGGCGGATCCGCCCCTCCCGATCAGCTGACCGAGAGGGAGGCCTGATTGGGTGGTGCGGCGCCCGGCGGCATCGCAGCCTGTGCTTTCAGGGTCGCGGGAAGCCGTGGAGAACGGGCGCGTTTGGGCGCCGGCCGCCCCGCGGGCAAGGCGCCGGTTGCAGGCGCGGACCGCGCTTCGCCCGCCTTAAGCCCCAGCCGGGCGCCCACCGCAAAAAGCCACGGCAGCCTCGTTCGCCAGCGCTCGAAAATCATCCGCTGTTAGGCCCCTCCGGACCGTCCCCGCCTATCGCCTTGCCGCCGCGGGCACGGCCGCCCGCACCTGCTCCATGATCGCGTCGGCGTCAATTTTGTACGCGTGCAGCAGTTGCTGCGCCGTGCCGCTGTGCGGGATGTGTTCGATCGCCAGCCGCAGCACCCTGACGCCGGCGCCCTCCACGGCTTCCGCCACCGCATCGCCGATGCCGCCGGCGCGGTAATGGTCCTCGACCGTCAAGATCGTATTATGCGTGGCCTGGGCGCAAGCCAGCAGCGCCGCCTGGTCCACGGGCCGCACGCTGAACAGATCCACCACGCGGATGGCGATGCCTTCCTTTTTCAATTCATCGTGCGCCTTCAGCGCCTCCGGCAGCGTCACGCCCGCGGCCACCACGGTGACGGCGTCGCCCGCGCTCTGCCGCAGCACCTTGGCCTTGCCGATGGCGAAGCTCTCCTCCGCCCCATAGATCAGCGGGCTCTTCGGCCGGCCGGTACGAATGTAGGCCAGGCCCTGATGTCCCGCCGCCAGTTCCACCGCCCGCCAGGTCGCCACCGGATCGCTGGGATACAGCACCAGGGACTCCGGCGTCGCCCGGAACAGGGCCAAATCCTCCAAACCCATCTGCGAGGAGCCGTCCTCGCCGATGGATACCCCGGCGTGCGTGCCCACGATCTTCAAATTGGACTTGGCCAGCGCCGCCAGGCGGATGAAATCCGCCGCCCGGGTCAAGAAGCAGGCGAAGGTCGAAAGGAAGGGAATCTTGCCCGCCGCCGCCATGCCCATGCCCATGCCGGTCATGTTTTGCTCGGCGATATAGCCTTCGAAGAAGCGGTTGGGCGCGATCTGCTGGAAGTCCTCGGTGAAGGTCGAATTCTTGACGTCGCCGTCTAGCGCCACCACCCGGCCATCCAGCTTGCCCAGCGCGGCCAGCGCCAAGCCAAACGCCTCCCGCGTGGCCATCGGCTTGTCGAATTTGGGCGCGGGCAGGGCCGCCGTTTTGGCCGCCGCCTTCCGTGCCGCGGCGGGCGCCGCCGGCATCGGTTTGGCGCCCTCGCTGGGGACAAACTGCGCCTGCAACTCCTTGACCGCCGCCTCGGCTTCCTCTTTATTCAGCGCCTTGCCGTGCCAGCCTTCCTTGTCTTCCAAAAACGACACGCCGCGGCCTTTTTTCGTTTCCGCCAGGATCACGCTGGGCCGGCCTTGGGTCGCCGCGGCCTGCTCGAAGGCGCCTAGCAACTGATCCAGATCGTGCCCATCCACCACCAAGACGTTCCAGCCGAATGCCGCCCAGCGCTGCTGATACACCCCCATCTGGTGTTGCAGCATCGTCGGCTGGCTTTGCCCCAACCGGTTGACATCCACGATGGCGCAGAGATTGTCCACGCCATAGAAGCTGGCTACCTCCGCCGCCTCCCAGACCGAACCTTCCGCCGTTTCCCCATCGCCCATCAGCACATAGCTGCGGTAGGGCTGCTCTTCCACCCGCGCCGCCAACGCCATGCCCAGTCCCACGGGCAGTCCCTGCCCCAGCGAGCCGGTGGGCACGGAGACAAATTTCAGAATTGGCGTGGGGTGCCCTTCCAGGTCGGAATCAAACTTGCGCAGCGTCAGCAAATGCTCGCGCGGGAACAATCCCAGCTCCGCCCAGGCGGCATACAGGACCGGCGCCGCATGCCCTTTCGAGAGGACGAATTTGTCGTTTTCCGCCCGCGCCGGATCCTGGACGTCCAACCGCAGGACATGAAAGAACAGCGCCGCCATGATCTCGGCCGCCGACATGGAACTGGTGGGGTGGCCGCTGCCGGCAGCCGTGGTGGCCTGGATAGAATCAATCCGCAGCTGGGTGGCGATGTTATGCAGGGCGGGAATCAATTGTTTCCGGTCGGGGCTGGGCACGTCGTCCTCCTAAACTCCCAGGATAGGCGTTTTTGCCGGCCCGGGGGGAGATACGGCGGGCGCGGCGCGGCTGCTTTGCCCGGTTCCGTGTTCGCCGCAATGCGCGGTGTCCGCCAGCCGCCGACTGGGCGCCGCCGGCCGCCGCCGCGGGTCAATTGACCAGCGCCGGCGGCAAGCTAAAGCGAACGTGCTCCTCGATGCCCTCCGCCTCGGCTACGTGGCGGAAGCCGAATCGCTCGCGCAGCACCTCGACCACCCGCTGCACCAGGCTCTCCGGCGCCGACGCGCCCGCCGTTAGCCCCAGGACCCGCACCGTTTCCAGCCAGGCGGGCTGGATGTCGGCGGCGTCGTCCACGCGATAGGCCGGCGTTCCGGCGTTGGCCGCCACCTCGACCAGCCGCAGGGAATTCGAGCTGTTCTCCGATCCCACCACGAACACCGCGTCCACCTTCGGCGCGATTTGCTTGAGCGCCGTCTGCCGGTTCTGGGTGGCGTAGCAAATGTCCTGCGCCCGCGGCCCGACGATGGCGGGAAACCTGCGGCGCAGCCGGGTGACGATCTCCGCGGCTTCGTCCAAGCTCAGCGTGGTCTGCGTCAAATACGCCACCCGACCCGGGTGCGCCACCTCCACCGTTTCCGCCTGCTCCGCCGTCTCCACCACCGGCGTGCCGGCCGGCACCTCGCCCAGCAGCCCAATAATCTCGTCGTGGGCGCGATGGCCGATAATCACCAGGCTGAATCCCTGGCGGATGTAGTTCCGCGCCTCCAGATGCACCTTGCTGACCAGCGGGCAGGTGGCGTCTATGATCTCCAACCGCCGTGCCTGCGCCGCCTCCCACATCTGCGGCGCCACGCCGTGGGCGCTGAAGAATAACCGGCTCCCCGGCGGCGCCTCGTCCAGATGGCGGATGAAGATCGCCCCGCGCGCCTGCAAATCGCCGATGACGGTGCGGTTGTGCACGATTTCATTGAGCACGTAGATCGGCGGGCCAAAGGTCGCCAGCGCCTGTTCCACGGCTTCCACCGCCCGCACCACGCCGGCGCAGAACCCGCGCGGCTTCAAGATCAAGACTGTTTTATCGCCGCCGTCCACGGTCCTAGCCTCCGCCCTTACGCGCCCTGCGCCTTGGATTTGACCGGCGCGCCAAACGCGAGCTTGATCTGCGGCCGCGTCAAATAACGCAAGACCCACCCCGCCACGATTGCCCCCGCCAGCCACGCCAGCGCCCCCGCCACGGCAAAGCGCAGCATCTCCGCAATCACCATCAGCCCGCTGCTGGCCAGGGCAATGCCGCAGTAGATCATCATCAGTTGCCGGCCCCAGTCCCGCAGGCGCAGCAGTCCAACGCCCATCATCGCCGCCAGCAGCACGGTACTCAGCACCAGAAACCACACGCCCCCGGCGCCCTCGCGTTGCAACACCCGCTGCGCCACCGGCGAATGCAGCACGGCGGCGCCGCGCACCAACAGCGCCGCGGCCACTCCGGCCATTCCCGCAACGACGAGAAAATTCAAGGCCGCCAGCAGGCTCACGCCAATCGGTCGGGTCCTCATCTCTACCATGATACCGGCCCGGAGCCGCCGTTTATACTTTCGCCATGGCTGCCGCTTTCGCCTCCTTACCCTCCCGGTGCCGCCGATGCGCGCTGGCGCGGGTGCGCTGGCCGTTTCTCCGCCTGGCGTTAGGCTTGTCGCTCGCGATCAGCCTGGCGGCCACCGGGGTGGCCCAGGCGCCCCTGACCCCGGCCAGCCCGCAGGTGCTGATTCTCCCCTTCAATAATCGTTCCGGCGACCTCAATCTGGACTGGATCGGCGAGAGTTTCGTCCAGGCGCTATCGGACACGTTGCGCGGCGCCGGCGTGCCGGTGGTCAACGCGCAGCAGCGGGCAACCGCCTTCAACCAAGAAGGCGTACCCGATCTTTCCACGCTCAGCCAAGCCACGCTGATCCAAGTTGCCGCCAAAGCCCACGCCGGCTGGCTGATCCTGGGCCGTTTTGACTATGTTCACGGCCAGTTCCGTGCCCGCGCCACGATTTTCAATCTGCGCCGCCAGCATTTGGTCCGGATCCATGCCCGCCGCGGCCGCCTGGCGCAGTTGGAGACCATCCAGGCTCGGCTGGCGTGGCATGTCCTGCGCGTGCTGGCGCCAAAGACCACGGTGACCGCGGCCCAAGTGCTGGCCCAGCGCCAACAGGTGCCATTGGCCGCCTATGAGCGCTATATCCGCGCGCTGCTGGCCACCGAACCCGCCGTGCGGCATAAGTTCCTGGTGGCCGCGGTGCACCTGGACCCCGACTATAGCCAAGCGGTGTACCGCCTCGGTCTTTGGTACTGGCACAACGACGATTACCGCACCGCGTTGCTTTGGCTGCCCCAAGTGGACACGCGCGACCCCAATTATCCGCGGGCGCTGTTCCTGGCCGCGCGGTGCGCCTATCGCCTCGGCCGTTATGCCCGCGCAGCGGAGTTGAGCCAACGCCTGGCGGCGTTCTGGCCGCTGCCACAGGTGCTCAACAATTGGGCCCTCGCCGAATCCCGTCTGGGCCGGAAAGATGCATTGGCCATCCTGGACCGTGCCCGCCATGCCGCGGGCGCCGACGGCGCCGTCGGCGCTCTTCTGGCTGCCAATAGCGCCGCCGTCGCCTGTGAATTGGGCAATCGCGCCCAGGCCATTCGCATGGCGCAAGCGGCCGCGCCGCGGGCGGGAACGCCCCTGGCCTCGTTGCGCTCCCAGCTGCAAGCGCCGGGCGCGGCTTGTCCCAATGCCACTGCCCGCGCCTTGGAACAGCCGGCGCGATCGTTGCCGCTGGGCTGGTTTCGGCGGATGGAAGCCGCGGTGGAGCGGTCCAATCTTGCCAAAGCGGCCGACATGCCGCCCGCCCAACGGCTGGCGTTTCAGCTCCGCCAGGGGCGGCGCTTACTTCGGCAAGGCGCGCTGGACGCCGCTCGGCAGGAGTTCTTGGCCGCCTTGGCGCTGGCTCCGCGCAATGCCGCCGCCCATGTCGGCTTAGCGGAACTCGACTTGGCGCGCCACGATGCCCCCGCCGCGCGGGCCCAGGTCGCGGTGCTGCGCGCCATCGCCCCTCGCGACCAATCCATCGCGGCCTTGGAACGGCGGATCGCCGCGCTCAACACCAGCGCTCTAAAACCACGCTGAATCCTTCCTGGGAGCGCTCCGGCGCCGGCTCCGGCCGGCCGGCGCCGACCCCTGGCCGGGAGAGCGGTGTTCAGGTGGGGACGGTGGCGTTTTCCTCCGCGCCCTTGCGCCGGTCGCATAATAGCTCCACCGCCGTTCTTGATCCGCGGCCGTTCGCCATGTCCACCCCTCTCCATCTGTTTGGGCGCCGCCCGTTTGGCCGCTGGCTGGCCTGCACCGTGGTGATGGCGCTGGCGGCAACCGCCGCGAGTTCCGCGCCGGCGCCGCAATCGCGGCCCAGGGTGGTGGTGATTGCCTTGCAAGGCGCCGTCGCGCCCGTCACCGCTGAGTACGTCACGCGCGGCATTCGCTACGCCAATCAAAGCCGAGCCGCCGCCGTCATCCTCGAGTTGAGCACCCCCGGCGGGCTGGACACCTCGATGCGGCGGATCATTCAGGCGATTCTGGCCTCCCAGGCGCCGGTTTTCGGCTACGCCTATCCCAGTGGAGCGCGCGCCGCCTCCGCGGGCTTCTATATTCTGATGAGCTGCGATGCCGCCGCCATGGCGCCCGGAACCAATACCGGCGCCGCCCATCCGGTTTTGCTGGGCGGGCCGCAACCGGGCAAGATCGAGGCGCAGAAGATCCAAAACGACGCCGCCGCCTACATTCGCACCTTGGCCGGCGGGCGCGGGCATAACGTAAAGCTTGCGCTTGCGGCGGTGCTGCAAAGCGAGTCGTTCACCGACAAGGAAGCTCTCCATGGCGGTTTGATCAACTACATCGCCGCCTCGCCGCGGCAGCTGCTGGCGGATCTCAATGGTCAGCCGATTCACCGCATCAACGGCCAAATGGAGACTTTGGATCTCGCCCACGCCCGGCTTGTCCCCTACCGGATGAGCCTGCGGGAGCGGGTGCTGGACATGGATCCCGATCTGGCGTTCGCGCTCCTGGCCATCGGCGCCCTGCTGGTCTACATCGAGTTCACCCACCCCGGTGTCATCGTCCCTGGCGTGGCCGGGATCATCATGATCGCGGTGTCGCTGTTCGCCCTGTCGTTATTGCCGCTCAACTGGGCCGCCGCCGGACTGCTGTTGCTCGCGTTCATTCTGTTCATCCTGGAAGCCAAGTTCCCCTCCCATGGCGTGCTGGCGATTGGCGGTGTGGTGTCCATGGTGATCGGGGCGGTGTTTTTAGTGGACACGTCCGTTCCCGCCCTCCAGGTGCATTGGAGCGTAGCCCTGGGCGTCGCCCTGCCCATGGCCGGCATCACGGTGTTTTTGATGCGTCTGGTGCTGCGCGCCCGCGCGAACAAAGTGCGGACCGGGGCGCAGGGCATGGTCGGCGCTCTCGCCATCGTGCGCACGGCCCTGGCGCCGGAGGGAACGGTGCGCATCCACGGCGAAATTTGGCGCGCCCGCTCCGCGGTGCCCGCCGTTCCCGGCGCCCAGGTGCGCGTCCGCGCCATGCAGGGACTGTTGCTGGAAGTTGAGCCCGTCGCCGGGAACCCCGCCTCGCCATCGGCCGCCCAAGGCCAGCGCCCGTAGGGTGTACGTTGGGAGTGCCCCGCTGGCCGCCGGCGGAGCCGGCGGGTAGAATAAACCAGGACTGCCGTTTCCGCTGGAAAGGTTCCCATGGCCATCTTCGTTGCTGTCATCATCGTCGTGCTGTTCCTGCTCTCGGCCATTAAGGTCGTCCCGGAATACGATCGGGTGGTCATCTTCCGCCTCGGCCGTCTCTTGGGCCGCCCCAAGGGCCCGGGTTTGATTTTGGTATTTCCGGTGATTGACCGCGTGCAGCGGGTGACGCTGCGCGAATCGGCGCTCGACGTGCCGCCGCAGGACATCATCACCCGCGACAATGTGACCGCGACCGTGGTGGCAGTGGTCTATCACCGCGTCATTGATCCGGAAAAAGCCATCGTCGAGGTGCAAAATTACCGCTTCGCCGCCTCGCAATTCGCCCAAACCACGCTCCGTTCCGTCCTCGGTGAGGTGGAATTGGACGACCTTCTTTCCTCCCGCGATTTGATCAACAACCGCCTTCAGGTCATCCTCGACCAGCACACCGATCCCTGGGGCGTGAAGGTCACCAAGGTGGAGATCAAAAGCGTGGATCTGCCCGAAAGTATGCGCCGCGCCATGGCGCGGCAGGCCGAAGCGGAGCGCGAGAAGCGCGCCAAAATCATTCATGCCGAGGGCGAGTACGCCGCCTCCGAGCGCCTCGCCGAGGCCAGCGCCATCATGGCCCGGGAGCCCATTGCGCTTCAGCTCCGTTATCTGCAGACCCTGACCGAAATCGGCGTGGAGAAAAACACCACGATCGTGTTTCCGCTTCCGTTGGATATGATCGAGGCGCTGACCTACGCCAAGAAGATCAAAGCCGCCGCCGCCGCTGCCGCACCGCCTCCGGCGGGCGCCGCGGGGGGCGATTAGCCGCGATTCGCCATGACCGCTGAAAGGGACTATGCCGCGTTATCTTGATCGCACCCGCGAGGAAGCCGACACGGGTTACCAGTTCGAATTGGGCACATGGAGCATCGTCGCCATGCTCTGCGCGGTGGCCGTGCTCTGTGGCATGTTCTTTGCCATCGGTTACACCTTCGGCAAACACGCCATCCCAGCGGATTTCACGCTCGGCAATCAAGTGGTGCCCGCCAGCGGAGCCCAGGCCAGCATTGACAAGCCCAGTCCGAGCACCACCCTGCCGGTCAATCCCGCCGCCGCCGGCAACAGTCTGGCCGTCTCCCCTGGGGCCAACAGCCCCGTCGCCAATTCCTCTTCCTCCGCCAGCTTTGCGGCGCCGCCCAATCCCAATGGCCTCAGTCAGGCGGAGCAAAATAACGTTTCGCCGACGCTACAGCCCTCTGCCACCGGCGGCACGAACGCGAATTCGGCGCAACTGCCCCCCGAGCCCGCGTTGTCCGGCGCGCAAACGCCCAAACCCAGCCCCAACATTCCCGGCGATGTTCCCGTCGGCAGCAAGCCGCCCGTTCAGATCCCGGGAGCCGCGAATTTTGCGGTGCAGGTCTTCGCCGGCGTCAATCGCTCGGATGCGGAAAACCTCGCCGCGGCGCTGAAGGCGCGGCAATATCCGGTTTATGTGCTTTTACCGGATGCCGCGATCGGCCAGCAATACTACCGCGTACAGGTTGGCCCGTTTCCCACCCAGCAGCAGGCGCAGGAAATGCAGTCGCGATTGAAGGCCGACGGCTACAACGCCATTCTCAAACCCTAGCGCCGCGCAACCACCCCTCCGCAGTTGAGGTTGGCCAGCGCATGCGCGCCGGAAGGCGGGGGGCTATAGGCAGTCGGCTAACCCTTCCGGCAGCCTCGCCACTCCTGTCACAGGGGTCGCGCACTGGGGCAAAGTCGGCGCGGAAAGGCCGCGACATTCCGCCGGGCGGCCCGTGGCCGGCCAGCGCAATAGCCCACCGTCATCCGCCCAAGGCACGTCGCGGTAACCGCAGCACCAATTCGCTTTCTGCGTCTTTTCCTGGCCCCGCCCCAAAAAATCGGACCAGGATCCCGGCCACGGCTCCCCAAACGGCGAATTCCGCCATCCATCCCGCTGCATCGCCGCCGCCGCCCAGCGTTTCATGCAGCGTCAGCACCACCGGCAACTGCGCGAACGCAACGCCGGACCTCATCCCCCAATGTTCCCGTGGCACCAGGCGGGCATAACCGGCCGCCATCGCGCCGCCTGCCGCCCAACGGCCCGCGACGCCCGCCAGCTGCGTCCAATCGCCCTTTTCCGGCGGCCGCCGCTCGACAAACTCCACCAAGCTCGCCGCCAGCACGCCCAACGCCGCATTTTGGATCCACGCCGCCCAGTTCACCGCTCACTCCCGCCCGTGGGATGCGCCGCCGGGACCGCCGCGTCGCCCAGGCGCCGGGTGTCTTTTGCGATAATGTTTCTGTGTTCGAGGTCAGCGTGGAAGAAACCTTTGCCGCCGGCCATGCCCTGCGCGGTTACCGCGGCAAGTGCGAGAACCCGCACGGCCACAATTATCGCGTCCGCGTTCATTTGCGCGGCGATCACCTCGATGCCATCGGCCTGCTCCAGGACTTCGCGGCCATCAAGACCGAGTTGCGCGCCGTGGTCGCCACCTTTGACCATCAGTTCCTCAACGATCTCCCCGACTTCGCCGCGGTCAATCCCTCCGCGGAGAACATCGCCAAGCGCTTCTATGACCTGCTTCGGCCCCGCTTCTCGGCCCATGGGGCCTGCCTCAACGCGGTGACGGTCTATGAAACCGACACCACTTCAGCCACCTACAGCGAAGGCTGACGCCGGGACCGCGGCCAACGCCGGTCCCGTCTTCGCGCAGATCACGGAGATTTTTCGCTCCCTTCAGGGCGAGTCCAGCTTCGCCGGCCGCCCCTGCGTCTTCGTCCGCTTTACCGGCTGCAATTTGCGCTGCGGCTGGTGCGACACCGAGTATTCCTTCCACGGCGGCCGGCGCATGGCGCTGGAGGAGGTCACGGCGGCCGTTGCCGCCTTCGCCACCCCATTGGTCGAGATCACGGGCGGCGAGCCCCTGCTGCAAATCCCTGCCGTCGTCGCCCTATCGCGCGAACTGCTGGCCCGCGGCCATACCGTTTTGCTGGAGACCAGCGGGGAACGACCCTTGGAAGCGGTGCCGCCGGCGGTGGTCAAGATCGTGGACGTCAAATGCCCCGAAAGCGGCGAGGCCGGAACCTTTTGCGGCGAAAACCTATCCGCGCTCCAGCCGCACGATGAAATCAAATTCGTCCTCGCCGGCCGCGGCGACTACGAATTCGCCCGCGATTTTCTCCGCCGCCACCGCTTGGCGGAACGCGTCGCCCACCTGCATTTTTCTCCCGCGTTCCGGCCGACCGCGCAGGGCGAGCGTTCGGCTGGCCAATGCCTGCTGGATCCCCGCGAACTGGCGGAGTGGATTCTGGCCGACGGCCTTCCCGTCCGCCTGAGCTTCCAGATTCACAAATTCATCTGGGATCCCGCGCTCCACGGGGTTTAGCCGTGCTTTGCGCGTAGGTTGCCGCCGCCGTCCGCGCGTGTGCGGAAAGACCAAAAACCAGCACGCCACGACGGCACCGGCTGGCTATCGCCGGCCGCGCGGGGGGCTTAACTCTTCCGTGCCGCCGCGGGGGCGGCCATCATCTGCCGCATGGCATCGTTCGAGCCCGGCGCGTTCTTCTCCCGCCAGGCCTCGAAGCCCCTGGCTAGCCGTTCAATCCCCGCCCATGCATGCGGATTTTTCATCCGTTTTCGCATCTCTGGCGCGATCGCTTTCAGCCGTTCCCACACGATCCAGAGTTCACCGCCGGAGGTTTCATAGAAGAACTCGTCGTCAATCAGTCCCCGGTTCACGATTGCCGCCACCATGCCCCAATAGCTGGTCATCATGCGTACGTTGGCGTTCTCCCGCGATCCCGGCGGCGCCAGGGTCGCCGTATCCTCGGGCGTTTGCGGGTGATAGTGGGCGATGAACCATTCCCGCGCCTCGCGCAGCCGCGCCTCGCGCCGCTCTTCATACAAACGCAGAACCAAGTTGGCCTGTTCGTGATTGACGTTTCCCAAGCTGTGTGTCTCCTTCCGTTCTGATTGTGCCATGCGCCCCGCATCCCGCCGTGCACCGCTGGATTGCGCCGGGTGAGGTTCCGGCGCGCGCAGACAATGAGCCGTGCCGGAGGGCAGCCGCCGCTGCCGCAACGGCCCGGCATGGGCCCCAACGCCGCCCAGGGCTTTGGGGACTAAGAGGCAACGGAACGTTTATCGCCCGGCCCGCTCCTCGTGGTGTTGCTGGAGGGAAATCTGCATGGCCCAGATCGCCAGCGGGCGCATGTACATGGAGGCGCGAAAATTGCCCGTGTCGTTCCAAGCCTCCGGCGTCCGGAACCAATACCCCCGGCTGTACACCACGTTGTAGATGCCCTTGGCGGTGGCGAACGCCCGGCGCGGCATGCCTTCCGACAGGTAAAACTACGCCAGCCCGAAGGTGACGCCCGTCCACACTTCCTGCACCTGCTCGTTGCTGTGCAGCAACTGTCCATCAGGTTCGATGCCATTCACCGCGCCCATCCGGCCCTGCTCGAAATCCATGACATTCAGCCGGAAGATCGTGCGCAGGGCTTTCTTCACCTCCGCCGGCGGCACGATCGCGCCCAGGCCGGTGATGTCGGCATACCATTGGCCGCACAATTGGTCCGCCATCACGTTGTTCTTGTAGGGGCTGCCGGTATCGAAATTGAAATACCGCCCATTCCACAACAGCCGCTCATAATTCTTCTGCCCGGTCCGAAACCAGCGCTCGAACTTCGCCGCCGCCGCCGGGTGGCCCAGCGCGTCGCCCATCTTGACCGCTGCCTTCAACGCCGCCAGCCACAATCCGCCGCAGTAGGCGCTGACGCCGCGCATCGGCCAGACATCGTAGGTCTGGTCCGGAACGCCGCTGTTCTCGGGCAAATCCAGATGCTGGGTGTCGAACCGTTGCAGATAATCGAGCGCCAGCACCACCGAAGGCCAGTTGTAGGCCAAGAACCGCCGGTCCTTTTGTCCGGTCAGATAATAGTCCCGCCAGACCAGCAACACATATTTTGTGTTTAGGTCTTTCCAGATGTTTACGTTTTGCCAGTCGTAGTTGTTGAAGGCGATCAGCGGGTCTTCATCCGGCGCGCCCAGGTCGTGCGGAACCGCGCCGCGCAGCTTCCGCGGCGCCAGCTTCTGCGACCATTGCACCCGCCGCACCGTCGTCAAGCTTTGCTTCACGCTATCGGCGAATGTGTCCATGACCGCCTTGTCCAGCCTTGGCCACCAATACACCAGCGCCATCGAGCCGTAAAACCTGACGTCCAGCGTGGAGTAGAACGGATAGTCGAAGCACTCCATATAGGTGAACTTGCCCACGTTGCGCGCCCGCGCCGCGCTCGGGAGCGGAGGCGCCGCCCCGGGCCGCGCCGGATGGCTGCCGTTGGTCCACAGGGTGCCGCCGTCGGCCAGGTCGTACATCTCGTTGAACAACATGCCGCGGTACCAGGCCGGGGTGGAGTGATCGGCGATGTACGGCGCCTGCCAGCGGTCAATCGCCGCGCTCCATTGCGCGTCGTGCCGCAGGCCGTCGGCCGCGATGCGCCAGGCGTTTTGCCCGCTAGCGCCAAAGAAAGCCGTGTACCGCCGGAACCATTGCGTGCCGTCGCCGAACTGCGCCCGCGGCAAATCCCACGCCAGCACCATCGGGATCACCCGCGTCTGGCCCGGCGCCAGGGTCACCGTGGCCGCCAGCGCGCCGGCAAGCGCCTCACCGCTGGAGGTCCAGTTCGGCCCGCCATTGTCCAGGGCCCCGGTGCGGGAAAAGCTCCGCCAAATCACCCCGCCGTTGCCATCCGCCAAAAACGTCGCGTGCGTGCTGATCTTGACCCCCGGCAAATCCAAGGACGCGATGGCGTATTCGCCATCCCAATCCTGGGTGACCGGTCCGAAGCGCCGCCGGTTGAAAACCACCCCCACCATCCGCCCCGCCGGCGTCATTTGGCTGCGCACGGTGTCATAGTCGTCGGTCGAGTTCTGGTCCAAGTCGTGCGAGAAGTTGCGGAACCAGCCGACCATGTTGGTCCAAGAAAACAAGATGCCCACCTTCACCGGCTTGCTGGTGGGGTTGTGCAGGGTCCAGTTGTAAAGCGCCACCGGGTAGCTCGTCTCCCGGTAGTTGTTGGGCAGGATGGGCGAGAATTGCTCCACCGTCGCCTGGATCGGCAGTTGGGCGTTGCGGTACACGAACCAAGACTTGGGATAGAGCGCATGGTAATCGCCGCCGCCGACCGGGTAGCGCCAATTCCAGCTTTTCAACACTTGTGGCTGGCCGGTCCATAGCGCCTGCGCATAGCGCTTGCCGCCGGCGGTCTGGGTGAAGATGGCGAATTGATTGGACGGAATATTGCCGTATTTGTGCGCCCCGATCTTGAGGTGATAACGCACGAAATCCCCGCTGTAGCTGCGGCCGATCGTTCCCGCGCCAAAGCCCCCTACCGGCGCTCCGTTGAAGTAGCCGTCGTCAATCATCGGATGGTCCTTGGCGTGGCCGGGATCTGCCGGCGGCACGCCGATGCCGCGCTGCCAGCCGATGTCCGGAATCTTGGCCGGCGCATCCTGCGCCCGCGCCGCGGGCGCCACGGCCAGCATCATCGCTAGCATCAACAGCAGGGAAGAGCAGTTCGCCAGTTTGCGCATCATCGTCGTTCCTCGCACGCGTTCGTGGATTTTCCCGGGATGGCGGTTCGCTGCGCGGGCGGCCGCGCCGCCGCCGCCTCCGCGAATCTATGGCCCATGTCCGCCCGGCGCGGAGTGGGCATGAATGGTCACCGCCGCCGCATTGGCTTGCCGCACGGTGGCCACGAATTGGGCATACGGCTGATCGTGAATGTTGACCAGTCCGTAATTGGAGTTCTCTCCGTCGAACCGTCCCTGCGCCGGCTCATCGGCCCATTCGAACCAGTGATAGCCGATCGCTTCCGGCAGGCTCTCCAAATCGCTGACAAAAGTGCGGTAGGCCGCCCCGCGCGCTGCTTCATTCGCCACCTTGGGTCCCGCGCCGCGGGTGTTTGGCAGCCCGGAGTCTTGCGCGCGAAAGGCAAATTCGGTCACCAGGATCGGTTTGCCCGTGAGGCGGTACAGCTTTTGCACGATGGGCCGCGGATCGCGCGCGTAGATGTTGACCGAAACCACGTCGGCGATCCGCGCCGCCTCCGCCACGGCGTCCGGCACGGGCAAGGAAAAGCGTGCGCCCAAATACAAATGATTGGGATCGGCCTGGTGGATGGCGCTGGCGCAGACCTGAAAATACCGCGTCGCCACGCGCGCCAAAAACCGGGCGGCGTCTTGGCGGTAGGCCGGCGTTTTTCCCGCCTGGCGGATGTAGTCGAAATCCTTGGGCTTGTGGATGTCCCAGGCGCGCGCCAGTGCTGCGACGTTGTCGCGATAGCGCTCGCGCAGAAATTCCGCGGCATGCTGATGCCCCGGTGAACTGAGCGGCATCGCCAGGTACATCATCAGCATGCTTTGCTTGCCGCGCCAATCCGCGCCCCAGCGCAGCTCGTTGTCGCTGAAATACCCGATCAAATCGTGGTCGCCGGTGCGCGGAATGCCGGCCTGGTCGGCCACCTCCCGCGCCACCTTGGGAAACTCCGGCGAAAACACGTCCACCGGCTTGCCCTTCCGCCAATTCGCGCCGGCCCGCGCGGCGATGTTCAGGATCATCACGTACGGCACGTGATAATTCCATAACCGCGGATCCGACCACGCGCCGATCGTATTGAAACCCCACCGTTCCAGCCGGCCCAGCGTTCCCAAGTCCCAGCCCATTTCGCTGGGGTATTCCCGCTTCACCGCCGCCAGGTAGGGCGACGGCCCGCCGCCCTTCATTCGGTCGCCGTAGTAGCTGATGTGATCCACCCCAATGGACAAGGTGCGCTGGCCCTGGGGGTTCACCAACCACCAGACGCCGTCGCGGTTTTCCGTGTGGAAAAAGCCCTCTTGCGCCCAGAGCCGCAACGGCAGAAGGCACGCCAGCGCCAAAATGCAAAGCCCGGCCCTCATGGCGCCCCGATTGTACCTCAGACTTGTTGGCCGCGGCTCGCGGGTGCGCCGGTTGTGCGCCCGGCGCGGGGGCCGATCGCGCCGCCCTCCGGCGGCGGAAACCGCCGGCCGGGCCTGCGCCTGCCGCCAGAGCTGGGGGCGCGCCTTTTGCTCGGGGTGCAAAGCAGGCGCGGAAAGGCCGCGAAATTCCCCCGCGCCGCAGGCGCGCTGGCAATCGCTGGGGCCCGCCCCCGGCAAATGTAGCGGCGCGGCCCCCAAAGCCGTGGTCCCCAATGCGCAGCGGTGCGCGTTGGGGTGGGCAGCCGCGCTGGGGCCCGCGCCAAGCAATGACCTGGGAGCGCCGGCATCCTTCCGGCCCACTTGCCCCCGCCCCGCCGTGCCGCGCCTTACGCCTCCGCTTCGCCCTCTCTGCCGCGCTATACTCGCCCTCGATGCTCCGCCGTTGCTCCCTTCCCGCCGCGCTGGCCCTTTGCCTCCTGCTCGCCGGCTGCGCGCGCGCCCGCCCGGTGCCCCAGCTGCGCGTGCGCACCAGCGCCCGCCATTACATGGCCGGCCAGCAGTTTCTGATCGAAGTCACCAGCAGCGCCCCGCTGCCCGCCAGTGACAGCATCGTGGTGCGCCTCGTCCCGGCCCACGGCAAGGCCCTCTGGCGCCAGCGTCTGCCGGTTTCCAATGCCGGGTTTTGGCGCCTCGACGGATTCCTGCCCAAGCCTGGCGCCTATCGCCTCACCGCAATCATTCCCGGCGCCGACACCGGCGCCGCCGCGCTCGATCTTCTCGCCGTCGCTCCCCCGCCGCCCTATTACGGCGGCGTCCTTTCCGTGGCCGCGTATGGCTTCCCGCGCGACCTGGCCGGGGCTCTCCGCAAGCATGGCTTCGCCCTGCGCAACGGCCTCGGCCCTGCCCACCCCCGCCTGATCGCCATCGCCGAGCCGAAATTGCCGGGCGACCGCATCACCGCCCGCTACCGCCGCATTTGGGCCGACGTCGCCCATGGCGCCAATCTCCTGCTGCTTAGCCCCCCGGCTCCGGACATGGCGCCCTATTGGCCCTTCCGGGTCCATCTGGTCAACTATTCGCCGGTCTGCGGCGCCGCCTTTCCTGGCGCGCTGCCCGAGCTGCACGCCGGCCTGCCTCCCGCCGCATCCCAGGTGCTCCGCCCCAACTTTGCCTACGATTTGTCTCAGGAGCGGGACATCAACCTGCTGGCGCCGGATCTCAGTCTGCTGGTCCGCGCTCCGGGCGGCGCCGGATACGCGGGTTGCCATGCCTGGTTTCGCTTCCGCTTCGGCCGCGGGCTGGTCACGGTGTCTTCGGTGCCGGTCATCGCCCATGCCGCCGACGCCTACACCCAGCGCTATGTCATGAACTTGCTGAAATTGGCGGCGCTGAAGCCCCGCCGCGGCCGCCCCGCCTATGGCCTTGCCGCCGCCTTCCAGCGCCATCTAGCGGCCATCCATTAAGGTGAAATCGGCCGCGGCGGACCGGCTGGCGTGCACTCTGTTCGGCCTTGGGGCGGTCGCTTACCGCTGCCCGCGGCGCTAGCTGGCCGCTTCCTCCGCGCCTAGCTCGCCCCAGCCGCCGGCCATGTCGTCCGCCGCGGGATGATAGCCGTGCTCGCCGTGCAGAGCCAAATCCAGACCCTGCGCCTCGTGATCGGGGCTGACGCGCAGTCCCAGCACATGGTCCACCGCCCACAGCAGCACGAATGTTCCGGCGCCGGACAAGCCCCAAGCCACGCCCACCGCCGCCAGTTGATGCCACACCTGCGTCCACCGGCCATCCACGGCTCCGACCGCGTGTCCAGCGCCGAAGATCGGGTTCACCGCCGCGGTGGCGAAGACGCCGGTCAAGATCGCTCCCAGCGTTCCGCCCGCGCCATGCACGCCAAAAGCGTCCAGCGCGTCGTCATAGCCGAAGTAGTGCTTCACCCCGGTGACCATGCAATAGCAGACCAGCCCCGCTGCCGCGCCAATCACCAGCGCCGCCATCGGGGTCACGAAGCCGCAGGCTGGCGTGATCGCCACCAGCCCCGCCACCGCCCCGCTGATTGCTCCCAGCGCCGTCGGCCGGCCGGTGCGCGCCGATTCAATGGCGCTCCAGCTCAGCACCCCGGCCGCTGCCCCAAGCTGGGTGCTCAGGAACGCCGTTGAAGCCAGCGCGCCCGAGGTCAGCGCGCTGCCCGCGTTGAAGCCGAACCATCCCACCCACAGCAGGCAGGCTCCGGTCACCGATAGCACCAAATTGTGCGGCGCCATCTTGTCCTCGCCATATCCCAGCCGCCGCCCCAAGTACAGCGCGCACACCAGCGCGGAAACGCCGCTGGTGACGTGCACCACCGTCCCGCCGGCAAAATCTAGCACCGGAATCCGGCCCGATACGGCGTTGAACAGCCCCCCCTGGCCCCACACCATGTGCGCCATCGGTGCGTATACCGCCAATGACCACACCCCCAAAAACACCATCATCGAGCTGAACTTCATCCGTTCGGCGAAGGCGCCGGTGATCAGGGCCGGCGTGATGATGGCGAACATCAACTGGAACAGCGCGTAGGTGGTCTGCGGGATGGCCGGCGCGTAGGCCGGGTTCGGCGCCGCGCCGACTCCGTGCAGACCCAAAAACCGCAGTCCCCCCAAGAACCACCCACCGTGCGCGAAGCACAGGCTGTAGCCCACCACCGCCCACAGCACGCTGACCAGCGCCATCAGACTGAAGCTCTGCATTAGCACGGACAACACGTTCTTGCGCCGCACCAAGCCGCCGTAGAACAGCGCCAGCCCCGGCCCGGTCATCAGCAGCACCAGCGCCGTGCAGGTCAGCAGCCACGCATTGTCCGCCCCGGAAATCGCCGCCGCCGGCGCGGCCCCGGCCAACAGATCCACACTCATGCCGCTCACTATCGCCCGCCTCCCGCCGCCAAGGCCAATGGGAAGTTTTTATGCCCCCAATAACTCCTGGCATGGCCCCATTTGGCGATGCCCGAGGTGAATCGCTAAGCCACGAATGAACAATGAATTGAAGAAGATTAGCGGGTGCGCAAGCCAGGGTTCCGGCGACCGCCCTGGCGTGACCAAAGATACTCTGTCGGCTCCCCACCGCTGCTCGCAGCGGCCCGCCGGGCCTCGCTCACGCTGGAAAGTCCTTCAGCGCCCCGCGTCCAGCCACGGCCGGGCCGGGCGCGCGGGGCCCCCGGCCTATCCCCAGCGTACGAGCGGGCCTTCGCGCCGCGCAAATCAATGCAGGATGTCCCGCCTCCGGCACTGGGCCTCGCCTATCTTTGGTGCCCCATCGCGGCGGTTTTCGTCCGCCGCCACCTTTGCCCCGGGGAGCTGAGCCTCCGCCGCCCAGCGGAGCGACGCCCAGATGCAGCACGAACATGAGCCGGAGCCGCGCCGGTTTGGGCCGCCGTAACGTACGCGGCAGCCTCCGACGGCGCCCCGGCGCACGGCGCCGCCGGCCGCCTGCCCGAGCGGTTACCGTAGCGGTTACCGTAAAGGTAGATGGGTTCCGCGCTTCACGTCGCCGCCGATGCGGCCGCCGCGCACGCCGCCGCCGCATTGCTGGGCGGCGCGGCATTCTCCCCCGCCGACATTCAATCCGGCGAAACGCCCATGCAAGCCTGGGCCCGCTGCCTGCGTCAGCAAGCCCCCGCCGCGGTCATCGTCCACGATCCCGGCCCGCTGCCTCCCGATGCCCTTTGGCAGTTGCGTGAGCGCGAGATTCCCTACGCCCTCGCCCTCACCGATTTCCTGCAAATCTGTCCCATCCGCCGGTTATGGCGCCGCCGCGGCGAAATCTGTTCCGGCCCCAGCCGCCATGGACTGAAGTGCGCCCTTTGCGCCGCACCCGGCAAGCTGGATTGGCCGCTCGTGCTGCCCCAATTCCGCCAACGCCCCGCCCAGTGGCAGGCTGCCATGGCCGGCGCCGAGGTTCTGCTGGCGCCCACCCGTTTTCTCCGCGACGCTTGGCTAGACCACGGCGCTCCGGCCGACCGGCTGATCGTCCTGCCCCCGCTAGGCTCGACCTATCTTCCCCCACCACCGCCCAATCCGCCGCTGCGGGCGCCGCGTTCCATCCTTTATGCCGGCGGTTGGGATGAAGCCAATGGCGTCGGGCTCTTGGCCGAGTCCGTGCGCCAGCTCGACAGCCCGGTCCGCCTGCTCGCCACCGGTGCGCTGGACCCCGCCGCCCAGGACCGCTTCCGCGCCGCGTTCCCCCCGCCGCACCAAGTTGAGTTTCCCGGAGCCCTGGACCGAGATGCCCTTCATCTGCGCCTGCGCGCCGCCGCCGCGGCGGTATTGCCCTCGCGTTGGCAGGAGGCCTATGGCCCGTTGCTCGACGCCGCGCAATGGTCCGGCGCCGTCCCCGTGGCGACCGCGATCGGCGCGATGCCGGAGCGGCTGGTTCACGGCCTCAACGGACTGCTCGCCGACCCCGAGGATCCGCTCTCGCTGGCGGAGGCGCTGGACTCCGCCTTCGCTTCCTCCTGGGATGCCGTCGCGGCTTGCCGCCATCGCGAAGCCGAAGCCGCCGCCGTGCTCGCCGCTTGGCGTGCCCTTGCCGCCGCTCTGCCGGTCCGCGAACCCACCCTGGCCCTGCGCCTGGGTTATGCGCCGCTGCTCGCCGCCGCCCAGCAAGCCTTCGGCCTGGACCCCGCGCAATCGGAGCAGCATTTGCGCACCGCGTTGGAGATGCCGGAGATGGACAGCATCGAACCCGCTGAGCAGGCATTTCTGCAAACGGTTCCCCTGCTGGGCCGCATTCGCGGCGTGCACCTCAACCATGCCCTGGCGTGTTTGCATCAGGGCGGCTTCCGCCGCGTCTTGGTTCTCTCGGCCGGTCTGGGCGACGCCGCCGCCTGGTTTGAGGAATGGGGTTTGGTTGCCCGCGCCCTGCCCGGAGACGGAATGGGCGGAGAACCACCGTCGGCGCCGCTGGCGCGTCTTGGCGCTCATCTCGGCCTCCGCTCCCCCGAGCCGGATTTTGCTCCCGACGCCCTGTTCCTGGAAGCACCGGCCGATGTCGCCGCCCTCCGCCGGCGATTTCCCACGGCGTTGGCCGTCCTGACCGACACCCCCGCCGGGCTGGAGATTAGCGAATAAATCCGGCCCGAGCGGATCCATTCGCGGGCGCGGGTCCCAGCGCCGCCCGCGGCGGGGCTTTTCGCTTACGTGCGCGCCGGGCCGGGGACCCCGCGGGCCCAGGCGACGATTGCGTGGCGCGGGGCGCTGCCGCCGCGCAGCGGTCCGGGGCAACGGCTCGCGACGGGGCGGGACTCACCCTCCACCGTTCACGCCCCGCCGCTACGGTCAGGCCGGCACCCTACGCGGGGTTTTCCGCCGGGGCGCTGATACCGGCCCATTTTTCCAGCAGGGTCAGCGTCGCCGCATAATCGGCGTCGCTCAGGCCCTCGTCCGCCGCCACCGCATACACCTCTTCGACGGTTTCCAGCGCCGGCAGCTTCACCCGCAGCTCCCGCGCATACTCCAGCATCAGGCGGATGTCCTTCAGCATCAGATGCAGGGGAAAGTTCGGGCTGAAGTCCCGCCGCGCCAAGAACGGCCCCTTGTACTCGCTCACGCCGGAGCGCAGCATGGTGGCGCCGATAATGTCCAGCATTTGCCGCATGCTCACGCCCGCCTTCTGCGCCAGCACCAAGCCTTCCGCCAGCCCTTCGAAGATCAAGGCGATGTTCAGGTTCATCGCCAGCTTGGCGGACAGCCCCATGCCGATGCCACCGACGTGGATCACGCGCTGGCCCATCACCTGAAACAGCGGCTCCAGCTTCTCCACGGCCTCGCCTTCACCGCCCACGATGAACACCAGCTTGCCTTCTTCCGCCCCCCGTTTGGAGCCGGTCACGGGGCAATCCACCCATTCCCCGCCGCGCTCGCGAATGCGCTTGGCCAGCGCGCGGCTGGCGGTGGGTGAAATCGTGCTCGAATCCGCCACCAGCAGTCCCGGCCGCGCCACCCCTAAAATGCCATCCTCGGCCAGCACCACCCGTTCCACCGCTTCTGTGTCGCTGACGCAGATCCAAACGATCTGGCTGTCGGCGGCCGCGTCCGCCGGCGAAACCGCCACGCGTCCGCCAACCGCGTCTTGAATCCGCTGCGCCTTCTCCGCGCTGCGGTTCCAAATCGTGACCTCATGGCCGGCCTTGATCAGATTGCTGGCCATGGGACCACCCATGATCCCAGTTCCCAAGAATGCAACTTTCATGAGTTCGCCGCGCCAAACGCCGCCCTTCTAAGCTACCATTCCAGGCCGGCAACGGCAGCAAAATTGCACTCTTGCGGGCTCCGCGAACGCACCACGGCCACGCGCATGCACCATCTCCGCGGCGCAGCGTTCCCAATCGGGATTGAGCGGCGGCGAGCGGCGGAATTTGGCCCCGGTTTTTTCCGGCGTTCGTCTCAGCGCCGCCCGTGCTGGTCCTGATTCGGCCGTCCCGGCGGCGTTGCGGGCCGCAGCAGCCACGGCGCATAGGTAATGTCGCCGCCGCTCGCGGTGGAGCAGCCGTGCGCGCCGGGACCGGCCGGGCAGCCCCAGTAATTCTGCGCAGCCGCGATGGCGCCGGCGCACATCGTGGCCCCGTCGAGCGCGCAAACGTCGGCCACCCCGGTCTGGCCTCCGAGCAGGTTATTCAGGTGGACGCCGACCAACGCCGGCGTGTTCACCGCCACGTCCACCGCTTCGTCCCGGATGGTGTTGCGGGCAATCACGGTGCCCATCACCGGCGATCCGCCTCCGCCGCTGTTGATGTTGATGCCCACCGGCCCCGGCGTGGCCGTGTCCGCCTGGTCGGCCAGGTTGCCGGCGATGTAGTTGCCGATAATTTGGTTGCCATTCATGTCATCGGCGGGCAGCCCAAAGGCCGGTCCCACGTGCGTGTGCAGGGCCACGCCGCCGAGGCCGTTGTGAATCAAGCGATTGTCCACGACCACGTTGCCGCTCACCTTGCCCGGGCCGGCGCCATCGGAAAATAGGCCCACGCCGGAGCCGCCTACCTGGACGCCGTTATTTTGCGAAAGGTTCCCGAGCACCGTGTTGCCGTCCACGCCAAAATGGGGGCCGAACGGGGGCGCGGTTTTGCCGCTGGGCGGATGGGAGGCCAGGACGATACCGCACTCAAGCGGATTGTCCATGACCACGTTGTTGGCCAGGAGATTGGCGCGGCTTTCGCCGGTTTCGTCGCTGACCAAAATGCCGTCCGCATTGCCGGTAATGAGGTTGCCGCTGACGATCGCGCCCACCGCTCCCACCAGATGCACCCCGCCGCCACAGTCGCCGGTTTCATCCGTTTCATATACGCCGCTGCCCGGCTGGCCGGGGCAGCCGGTGTAGGTTTTGGCGGCGAATACGGCGCCGGGCACGGTGTCGTTGTGGATCACGTGGTTGTCGCGGACGATCACATCCGCGGCGCTGACCACCAGCACCCCCTCGTAGAGAGCGCCTTTGATCGTGAAGCCCTGCACGGTCACCCCCGTCAGCCCGGGGTGATCGTAGCCATCCACGAAAACACCGTGCGCCAATCCGGTGGCGTCAATGGTCGTCGCATCGGCCCCGGCGCCGATCAGCGCCACCGGCACGCCGATGGTGACCGCTTCCCGGTAGACGCCCGGCGCCACGTAAATCACGTCACCCGCCTTGGCTTGCGCCACCGCGCCCTGTATGGTCGCCGAGCAGCCGTTGGCGCCGCTGGGCTGGACGCATAAGTTCGCCGCCACGGCCCGTGGCGCCGCGAGCACTGCTCCCAATACCGTTGCCGCCAGAACCCACCCCAATCGCATTCGCATGGAATCCTCCGCCAGTGTGAGCACACTGAGGAGAATGTAGCCGTCTGGTTTTCCCGCCGCTATCCCCTATTTGTGGGCAAATGCGGCAACCATCGCCGGCACGAAAGCAGCCGCCCGCGGGGCGCTGGGTGGGCCGATCGAGGCTCAAATGCGCGGGCGGGCGCGGCGGGTGCGGCATTCCCCCTCGCGCGATGTTGCGGGCCAGGCGGTGGGAGCGCAACGCGTGCGCGGCGCCAGGGCTAGGGACCGGCCGAGGATGCGAGGAGTCAGCCTAGCTGGCGCGGGACATGGCGCCGTCCAGGATTTGGTGGTATTCCGCGGTCTTTTCGCTCACTGCCGCTTCCAGCCGCCGGCAGCGTTCCCGCAGCGCCTCGTTTTCATCCGCCAAGTTCACCGCCGCCAGCACCGCCACCCGCAGCGAATCAATGACCCGCGTCTGCCGCGCGATTTGCCGCATCACCGCGTCCACGCGCTCCGCCAGCCGCTGGGTTTGCGCTTCGCCGCCGGCGCCGGTCAGATGATAGGTCTGATCGTAAATCTCCACCTGCACAGTCATCGGACCTCCTTCCTGCACTCCCCTGGCATCCTGGTCACGCCCCCCAGGACCAGGCGCGCGGCGCCGTAACGGAGCTATTCCGCCGGCAGCGCCTCGATCTGCTGAATCAATTTCTCCACCCGCCGCCGCACCTCTTCCCGCTCCTTGCGCAAGCCCACCAATTCTTTCTCCAGCACGGCATAGTCGCGCTTCAGTTCGCCGTATTTGGCCTGCGCCTGCTCGGCCTTCGCCTCGGCTTCCTGGCGGGCGGACTGGGCCTGGCGGAGCGCGGCGGTAATGCCGTGGATTTTTTCCTCGAGGCGGAAAAAGTCGGCGAGGCCATCCGCCACGAGCGTGGGTTGGGGAGTGGATTGCGGTTCAGCGGGCATAGCGTCTGACGGGCACGGCAAATTTCGATTTTTAGTTTGCTCCCGTCGCGATGCCCGTGGCCAGCAAAAACTTACCTTAGAACGGCATCCCGCCCGCCGCCGTGGGCGTCCGGCACGTGGCGTTCCGACGCAGCGGTCACGTCGCCGCGCCACCGGGCCGGCGCGCCAAGTGCGAGCCGCGAACCGCGCCGGGCAACGCGGAGTGGCGCGGCGGGGCCGCCGCGCCGGCAATGCGCCAACGCCCGCGCCCGCCCGACAGCAGCATGACGACAGGGCCCCGCCGGCCGGAGACGGCCGCGCTCTCCAGGTCATAAAACCGCAGCGGCCGCTCGACCGCCTTCTGGATGCCGATCCGGCGGGTCACGGCGATCCGCCGCGGCGCCGGCCCGGCGGCAAGCCACAGGCCGCCGGGCGTGGTTAGGTCCGCACCATCCCAATCCCGCCCAATCGCCAGCGCGCGGCAGAGGCGGCCCGGTCCGGAGAGCAGCCGCCGCTGATCGCGGGCCGGCGCCCGCGCTTGCAGCCAGCGCAACACCGGCGGTGCCGGCGGCCACGGCTCCAGCCCGCGGATGAGGACGCATCCCGCTTGCCCCGCGGGTTGGGTGCTGACGTTAAGGCATTGGTGCAGCCCATAGCTGGTGTAGACGTAGGCATGCCCCGGCGGCCCGAACAGCGTGGCGTTGCGCCGCGTCTTGCCGCGAAAGGCGTGCGCCGCCGGGTCGAGTTGTCCTTGGTAGGCCTCAACCTCGACGATCCGTCCCACGATCCGCCGGCCGCCGGTCTGGCGCACCACGAGCTGCCCGAGCAAATCCGGCGCCACCTGCTCCGGCGCCCGGCGGAAGAATGCCCGGCCGAGGGGGCGGGACGGGCAGATGCGCGCCGCGCTCACAACGCCAAACCGCGCAGGTAGGCGCGGAACTCGCTGCCCAGATCCTCCCGTTTCAGCGCCAGCTCCACCGTGGCCTGCAAGAAGCCGAGTTTGTCGCCGGTATCATGCCGGCGCCCCTGGAAGCGCAGCGCGTAGAGGGGCTCCTGCGCCGCCAGCGCCCGCAGCGCATCGGTGAGCTGGATCTCCCCGCCCCGGCCGCGCGGCGTTTGCTCCAGCAGTCGGAAAATCGTCGGCGTCAACAAATACCGCCCCACCACCGCCAAATCGGATGGCGCCTCGGCCGCCGGCGGCTTCTCCACCAAATTCCCTACCCGGCAGACGCGCCCGCCCCAGCGGCCGTCCACCTCGCCCACCGGCTGCACCGCGCCATAGCTGGAGATCGCCGCCCGCGGTACCTGCTGCACCGCGATCACCGAGGCGCCGGTTTGCTCATAGATCGCCAGCATCTGGCGCAGCGCCGGTTCCTCGGCGTCAATCACGTCGTCGGCCAAAAGCACCGCGAACGGCTCGTCGCCGACCAAATCCTTGGCCATCAGCACCGCATGACCCAGGCCCAGCGCCTCCTTTTGCCGAATGTAGGAGACATGGATCATGTCGGAGATTTCCCGCACCACCGCCAGCAAATCGGTTTTGCCTTTTTGCTCCAGAATCGTTTCCAGCTCGAAGCTGACGTCGAAATGATCCTCGATCGAATTTTTCCCCCGGCCGGTGACGATGATGATGTTGTCCATCCCCGACGCCAGCGCTTCCTCGACGCCGTACTGAATGATCGGCTTGTCCACCAACGCCAGCATTTCCTTGGGCTGCGCCTTGGTCGCGGGTAAAAACCGCGTGCCGAGGCCGGCGGCGGGAAAAACGGCTTTGCGAATGGCGGGGAAGTTCGTGCCCATGATCCTGAGGATACAGGTCCGCCGCGGTGTTCGGCGAGAGCCGTCTTGCCGATCAAAGCGGGATGCCCCGCGGCGGGTGGGGCTGGGGCCGCGCCTATCGGTATGCCCGGCGCGGGCCTAGCGCGGCGCCCAATAGGCGGCGCGGCGCCCGGACAATGGGACGCAGCCGGACGCGGCGAATGAGCCGGCGTACTTACCAGCGGATACCGATGGTCACGGGCAGCAGCGTCGTCGCCGTGGGATGGGTGTTGGCCCAACGGTAATCCAGCTCCAAAAATACCCGCGCGCCGCGGCCGTGCGGCAAACGCGCCGTAATGCCGATCCCGCCGTTGGCGCCAAAGGCATTCTCCGAGACTGACCCCAAAACGACGTTCACCGGGACGATCGCGGGGCCGAAATATCCCCACCAAGGATCGAAGATGATGGTGCTGGCAAAGGTGGGTTGCAGAAACTGCACCGTCCGCCGGTAAAAGCCCACGCCGGCTCGCAGGTAGCCGCCCAGCTTCCCATGGGCGAAGTTCCATACCGCCTCCGGGCTGAGCGACCACACGTCCGCCGCCCCCGCGGGCACATGCAAACGCCGCAGCGCCGCAGCGGTCACGCCCAGGCTGTCGAAGGCAAACTCGCCTTCCACGGTAAAGCTCCGGGTCAACCGGCGTCCGAACGCCCCGGTCAGTTCCCAGCCCGTGGACAGGTGTTTGCCCATCCCGCCCACGACCGGGGCGACGCCAAAACTCGCCTCGCCGGTCCAGCGCGGGCGAAACGTCTGGCTCCAGCCGGGCAGCGCCGCCGCCGCCAACAACGCTACGAGCAAACAACCGCGCAGGCACGAGCCGCTGGCCATCCACGCCTCCCCCTGGGATTGGAAGCAGCAAACCGAGCTGGCGGCAAGGGCATGGGCCGCCGGCGGCAGGCCGCGAGTTCGCCGCGAGAGCGAAGTGATGCCAACCCCGTACAAGAGGCCGGAGCGCAGCGCCGGCGGAGCGAAGGCCATGGAGTGCCGGAAGGCGGCCCCCGCCCACTCCGCTCCGCCGCCTATAATTTGTGCGGAGGTACAGTGATGCCCTCGGCACCGGTTCGCCGCTTGACCGAAATGGCCAAAGCGGCCGGTTGAGCGAGCAAGCTGAGTCCAACGGTGTTGGACCAGGCGCTGCGCGGCCTTGTCCGTTCGGCGGATCCCAATTTGCTAGTCGGCTTTGAAAACGCCGACGACGCGGCGGTGTATCAACTGACGCCGGAATTGGCCCTGGTGCAAACCGCGGACTTTTTTACCCCCATCGTGGACGATCCATTTGCCTTCGGACAGATCGCCGCGGCCAACGCCCTCAGCGACATCTACGCCATGGGTGGCCGTCCCATCACCGCCCTCAGCCTGGTGGGCTTTCCCGCCGACGCTCCGCCCGAGCTGCTGGCGGCGATTTTGGCCGGGGGCCAAAACAAATTGGATGAAGCGGGCTGCGCCTTGGCGGGCGGGCACAGCGTCCGCGACCAGGAGTTGAAGTTCGGTTTCGCCGTCACCGGGCTGATTCATCCGCAACGGATCTGGCGCAACGGCGGCGCGCTTCCCGGCGACGTGCTGGTGTTGACCAAAGCCCTGGGCACCGGGGTTATCGGCACCGCGGTGAAGCAGCAAAAGGCCCTGCCGGAGCATGCGCGCGCCGCGGCCGATTCCATGCTCCAGCTGAACCGCGCCGCCGCCGAGGCCCTCGGTTCATTGCATCCCCACGCGGTGACGGACGTCACCGGATTCGGCCTGCTCGGCCACGCCTTGGAACTGGCCCGCGCCAGCCAATGCGCCGGTCAGCCCTTGCAGCTCCATCTTTCCGCCGCGGCGCTGCCGCTGCTGCCCGGCGCGGAAAACTACGCCGCCAATTTCCAGCCGCGCGGCTTGCAGGACAACCGCGCCTTCGCCGCCCCGTCCGTGGCGTTCGCTGCCGAAGTGACCGAGGCCCGCCGCACGCTGATGTTCGATCCGCAGACCTCCGGCGGCTTGCTCGCCGCCCTGCCCCCGGCGGAGGGCCCGGTCCTGGTGGCCCAACTGCGCTCCGCCGGGTTTCCCGCCGCGCAAATCGGCGAGGTTGCGTCCGCCCCCGCCGATTCTCCCATTTGCATCCGCGTCACGGCCTGACCTATTGATCGGCGCGGGCCCCAGCCCCGCCACAGGCGGGGCGTCCCGCTTACGCGCCGGCGCGGCTGGCCGCCGGGGCGGCCCTGCTTTGATTGCGCCGGCGGCGGCTCGAAGCCGGACCGATCGGCTACACTGCCCAGGTGTCCCCGCTGATCGAGATCGCCGCCCCGTCGCCCTCTCCCGCTTTGGCGGAGGCGCTGCGCCAAGCCGCCGCGGCCGGCCTCAATGTCCGGTTAGCGCCAGCCGCCGATGCGCCGCTCTCCAGCCCGGTGCGTGCCGATTATGAGCGCGTGCTGCGGGAGCGCCGTGCGGCTCGGGGTTGGGACGCCGGGGAAATCCGCCTGCGGACGGCCGATCCGGTTTGGCGTGCGATCGTCCGCCTACTGCGCGCGCCAGTCTCCGGCGCCGCCACCGGTCATCCCGCCGCGCTGCTCCTCATCGCTCCGCAATCCGCCGCCGAGGCGGCTGCCGGCCTGCTGGAGCCCGCCGCGGGCATCTCCCTTGCGCCCCTGCGCCTGGCGTTTTCCGCCGACGGTGCTCCCGCCTTTGCCCTCCTGGCTGCCGCCCCGGAGGCGGCCGGCGCCGCCGCGGCCGCCCTGACCTCCGCGCGGCAGGCCATCGGGCGGGCTCTCGACCTCCGCCTCACTCCGGTCGTGGTGCACTTCTCGCATTCCGCCGACGCCCGCGCCGTCGCCGTCGAAGACACGCTGCGCGCTCACGGCGATGTGCAGGCCGTCGAACTCTATAGCCCGTTCTTCTACGAACACGGCGTCCTGCAAGCCCCGCGGGCTTTGGCCGCCGTGCGAGAAAAAGTCCCCGCGCCGCTGATCTGGGCGCCGCAGCTCGGCGCGGCGCTTGCGGCCGCTTTGGCCACCGCCCCGCCCAGCGGTACGGTGCTCACCGCCACTTGGCTTGCCGGCGCCGAACGGACTATCGCCTGGGCCGAGCCGACCGCCTCGGCGGAAGCGCTCGCGGCCACCCTGCGCCTCCTCGCCTGCGCCGCTGCGCCGGCGGAGGGCTGATGCGCCTGTTCCGCGCGCAACGCCGGCCGCGCCGAGCGCGGCCGCACGCAAGCCAGAGGCATACCCCACGTGCGGCCGTGCGCGGGGTAGGGCTTCTGCGCTGCGTGCCGTTCCTCGTGGGGTAGGGCTCCTGCCCTACGGAGCGTCGCCCTCCGGGCGGCGGGCCTTCAACTCTGTCCCTCGCCGGTGGACCTGGCCGCGCCGAGCGTGAGAAATCAGCGCGAGAAAGAGTCTTTCATTCCTAGAGACTTTTCATCTCTATCTTGTCGCTAAATCGTTTGTTTTCTGTACTACAAGTACTATTTCTTACAGCAAATCGCGAGAGACACGAGGATGGCGCAAGGCGCTGTAATTGTGGGGCCGAGCCGCCACCCGCGCGGCCAGGGGGACGCCGCCCGCGCGGGGTCGGTGGCGGCGCGTGAATGGCAGCGCCGCCCATGGTCCCTTAATATTGCTGTGTCAGCGTGCCTTGCCAGTACCCGGTGGTGTCGCCCTCACCGACCAACGCCCGGCCCGATTGCGTGCCGGTGGTTGAGTTCGTCGCCGTAGCGATCCAGAAATCGAGGGTCGTTGACTGCACCTGGGTGCCCGTCGGGCAGCCAGTCGGGCTGGTCGGCTGGCTGCTGCACATGTATAAGGTGCCCACGGCCTCGCCGCTGCTGCTGACGGTGTAGCTGCCCGTCAGGTAGAGGCTGTTGTTCACCGCCCCGTTGATCATGGAATCCACCTGCCCGGCGAAATCGCCGCCCAGCGCGGTCAGTTCGCCTTGCACGATCGCGGGGGTGGACGAGTTCACCTGGCCATTGATCTGGAGCGTGTACTCGCCCAGCAGCGCGTTGGTGGCGAAGGGCCCGTTCTGCTGCTGCGCGATCGTACCTTGCGCGTCGCCGTTGGCGTCCATCTCCAGCAGATAGCCGCCGGTGGCCGAATACATCCAGGCGGCGTAGGTCTGCGTGCTGAGCGACGTCTTCACCGTCAGCGTGTATTCGCCCGTGCCGGAGCCGGCGGTATAGGACGAAGTGCCGCTGACCGATTGCGCCAGCGTGTTCGTCGTGTTCACCCGCTCATCCATCGTCCCGCTGGTGATGCCGCCGCTGCCATTGGCGCTGATCTGGCCGCTGGCGCTGATGCTGTGGCTGCCAAGGGAGGCGCTCTGGGTTCCGGCGTTCTGGAACACGTAGCCGCCGGTGAACGCCGCGGCGTTATAGCTGCCCGAAGTCTGCGCATCCGCCCGGCCGATGGCGAAGGCGGTGCCGTCATTTTCCATGATCTCGATTTGGCCGGCGCTGACCACGTAATAGACATAGGTCACCGCCGACCCGCCGCTCGGCGTCAGCGTCATCGCCGCCCGGCCGTTGGCGTCGGGCGTGCCGAGCGTTCCCGTCACAGACGCGTCCTGGCTGAACGTACCCGCGTTGTTGACGTCTTCCGTTCCCGTCAATGTTCCGCTTGCAGCGTTCAGCAAGCCGATTTCGTGCGGCAGGGAAAAGACGTAGCTGCCGCTTAGCGCCGCGGTGCTGCTCTGCACCCACACGCTGCCGGTGACCGAGGCGTTCGAATCCTCTTCGATCAGGCGGCCGCCTCCGCCCGCGTCGAGGGTCAGCTCGAAGACGAGCGGGTTGCTGGCGCTGCCGCCCTCGGGCGAAGACGTGAACTGAACCGCCGTCCGCCCGTCCGCAAACACGCTGTAGGTACCCGTCAATGCGCCGGACGCTGACGTTGCCGCAACGCAAGTGCTGCCGCAAAGGTCTTCTTCGCCGCTGATACCGCCGCTGCCATTGGCGCTGAACACGCCGATGCCGGTGATTTGCTGCCCGGATCCGTCCGTGCCCTGGACCACGAAGACGTAGTTTCCGTTGAGGCTGGCCTTGCTCCAGCCGTCGGTTACGGAGACGTTAGCGACGGCGTTGCTGTCGGCTTGCGCCACCGCGGTCACGGTCACGCCGCCTCCCTGCGGCAGCAGCTTGGGCGCGGTGTACAAGCCGGCGCTGCTGATCGTCCCGTCGGCGCTGTTTCCGCCGGTGACGCCGTTGACTTCCCAGGTCACCGTCTGGTCGGTGTTGTTGTTCACCGTCGCCGTGAACTGTTGCGTGGCCCCCGCCACCACGGTGCTGGGGCTTGTCGGCGAAACGCTGACCGTCACCGCCGGGCTCACCGTCAATGAATAGGGGCTGGAAACCACGCTGCCCGTGGCGCTGGTCGCGGTAACGCTCACGCTGCCACCCGTGGGCGGCGTCGCCGGCGCGGTATAGAGGCCGCTGGCGGAGATGGTTCCGTTGGTGCTGTCGCCGCCGGTGGTTCCGTTCACCTGCCAGGTGACGTTCTGATCGGTATTGTTGTTGACCGTGGCCGTGAACTGATCCGTCAGCCCGGCGTTCACCGTGCTCGCGGCCGCGGTCACCGTCACCGTAATCGCTTGCGCCACCGTCACCGTCGCCGAACCGCTGGCGCTGGCATCCAGCTGCGAGGTCGCGGTCACCGTCACCGCGCCGGAGGGGGGCGTGGCGGGCGCCGTGTAAAGGCCCAAGGCCGAGATGGTTCCATTCGCCGTTCCGCCCACCACCGCCCAGGTCACATTGCCATTGGTCGTGTTCGCGACGGTCGCGGTGAATTGCTGGGTCAGTCCGGCGTTCACGCTCGCCGTTGCCGGGCTCACGCTGACCGTGACCGCCGGCTTTACCGTCACCGTCGCCGAACCGCTGGCGCTGGGGTCCGCTTGCGAGGTCGCCGTCACGGTCACCGCGCCGGAGGGCGGCGTTGCGGGCGCCGTGTAAAGGCCCGAGGCCGAGATGGTGCCGTTCGCCGTGCCGCCCACCACCGCCCAGGTCACATTGCCATTGGTCGTGTTCGCGACGGTCGCGGTGAATTGCAGCGTCAGCCCGGCGTTCACGCTCGCCGTCGCCGGGCTCACGCTCACCGTGACCGCCGGTTTTACCGTCACTGTCGCCGCGCCGGAGACGCTGGTGTCCGCCTGCGAGGTCGCGGTCACCGTGACCGCGCCGGAGGGCGGGGTCGAAGGCGCCGTGTACAGACCGCTGCTGGTAATCGTTCCGCCGCCGGTCACCGTCCAGGTCACGGCGGTATTCGTGGTGTCGGCCACCGCTGCGGTGAACTGCTGCGTCAAGCCGGCGTTGACCGCCACCGTCGCCGGACTGACCGTTACCGTGATCGCCGGTTGCACTGTCACGGTCGCCGAACCGCTGGCGCTGGGGTCCGCCTGCGAGGTCGCGGTCACGGTTACCGCGCCGGAGGGCGGCGTTGCGGGCGCGGTGTAAAGCCCCGAGGCCGAGATCGTCCCGTTCGCGCTGCCACCCACCACCGCCCAGGTCACATTGGCATTGGTCGTGTTCGCAACGGCCGCGGTGAATTGCTGGGTCAGTCCGGCGTTCACGCTCGCCGTCGCCGGGCTCACCGTCACGGTGATTGCGGGTTTGACCGTCACCGTCGCCGAGCCGCTGGCGCTGGTGTCCGCCTGCGAGGTCGCGGTGACGGTGACCGTGCCGGCGGGCGGGGTCGCCGGCGCGGTATACAGCCCGCCGGTGGAAATCGTCCCACCGCCGCTGACCGTCCAGGTCACGGCGGTGTTGCTGGTGTTGGCCACCGCGGCGGTGAACTGCACCGCCAGGCCGGCATTCACGGTCGCCGTCGCCGGGCTCACCGTTACGGTGACCGCGGGTGGAGGGGGATTGTTTGTCGAGTTGCCCCCGCCGCCACACGCCGACAAAAGAAGCGTCGCCGCCAGGGCGGCCGCCAGAACGGGCCAATCGCGAAGTCGCATGGTTGTCTAATCGGGGGGTCTGGCCATTTTACCCGTGTTTGGCCGAGTCAGTGACCCGAGAAACAGGCCGGTTTTTACCTTAGAACCATCTAATCCGCCAACTCACTGTGCCCATGGCGGTTCGGCCGCGGGCGCCGGGACCCGCGCCGGCGGCCGCGCCTTTTGCGAGCGCGGGTTCCGAGCGCGGGCCCGCCCACAGGCTTCCGCGCCGCCGGTTCCTCGGGTGCGATGGGGCAGGCTGCCGGGCGGACCAGTCCGGAGCCGCTACCATAGCTGAATGGGGGAGGTACAGTTTTCCGCCGCCGACCGCCCGCTGCAACGGGAGGTCCACGAGTTGGGCCGCTGGCTGGGCCAGATCATCGTCGAGCGCGAGGGCCGGGGGTTTTTGGCCCTGGAGGAGCAGATCCGGCGCGAATGCAAGCAACTGCGGGCCGGCGGCGCGGCGGCGGCGCAGGCACGCCGCCGGGCCGCGCTGCTGGCGCGCCTGGCCCGCCTCACTCCCGCCCAAACCACCGCGATCGCCCGCGCGTTCACCCTCTATTTCCACCTCACCAACCTGGCCGAGCAGCGCCACCGCGTGCGCCGCAAACGCGAGCATGAGGCCCGGGGCCAAGCCCAGTCCGGCTCCCTGGCGGCGACGATCGCGGCGCTGCGCCGCGCGGGCGTTTCACCCGCCCGTCTGGGCCGCGCGCTGGACGCCCTATCGCTGGAATTGGTTCTGACCGCGCATCCCACCCAAGCCCTGCGCCGCACCGTGCTGCACCGGCTGGAGGAGATCAGCCGGCGCCTGGAGCGCCTGGAGCGCGGCCAGCCAACGCCGCCGGAAAAGCGCCACCTGGAAGAACAAATCCTGGAGCAGATCGAGGCCCTCTGGCTGACCGATCAAGTGCGCTCCGAGCGCCTCTCGGTCTTGGACGAGGCGCGCGGCACGCTGGTTTATTTCGAAGACGTCTTCTTCGCCGCCATTCCCCAGCTTCGCCGCCGCCTGATCGCGGCCTTGGCGTCGCACTATCCCCGGCTGGCCGCAAGGGTATGGCCGCTGGATGGCCCATCGGCGCCGGTGCGGTTCGGATCTTGGATCGGCGGCGATGCGGACGGGAACCCCTACGTCACGCCCGACGTCGTGAGGCGCGCGCTGGGCTTGCATCGCCACGTCGCCGCCGAGTTCTACCGCCGCCAGGTAGAGGCGTTGTTCTTCGAGTTGGGCCATACCCGCCGGGCGCTGCCGGGCCCGGGCTTCGCCGCCCTGGAAGCCCGCCTGGACGCCTATCGGGAAACGTTCGGCCCGCCGCCGCCCCGCTTTGCCGCCGAGCCCGCCCGGGAGTTGTTGAATTACGCCCGTTTGCGCCTGATTGCCGGCCTGCCGGTCGAGCCGGCGCCCACTTCCGCGGGCGGCGGCGCCGGGAACGCAACCGCCTCCACCGGGCCGACGGGCGGCGGGAACCCACAGCGTCCCGGCGCCCCCGTGCTTGGCGCCGCCGCCGGTTGGGCGGCCGAGCCGCACGCCGCCGCTCCCGCCTATGCCAGCGCCGACGAGTTCGCCGCCGATCTCCAGGCGCTGCGCGCCGCCCTAGCCCGCCCCGCGCCGCGCGCCGCCCGGCGTGTCGAGGACCTGCTGGTGGCCCTGCGCACCTTCGGCCTGCATCTGGCGACCTTGGACCTGCGGGAGAACTCCGCCGCGCAAGACGCCGCCCTGGCTGCCCTCGCCTTTCCCGCGTATGCCGATTGGGATGACGCCGCCCGTTTGCGCGCCCTGCGCCAGTTGCTCGAGGATCCCCATCCGCCCGCCGCGGAAAATGGGCGTCCCGTTCTGCTCGACCGTCTCGCCGCCGCCGCAGCGGGGCGGCGCCACGTGCGGGATGCCGCGCAGTATTACGTCATCAGCATGACCCGCGAGGCCAGCGACATATGGGCCGCCCTCGCCCTGCAAGCCGCCGCCGGGATGGCCCGGCTGCGCCGCGACGCCTCCGGCGCCGCGCGATTGGAAGCCGATCTGCATCCGGTTCCGTTGTTTGAGACCATCGCCGATCTGGACCGCGCGCCGGAGGTGCTGGCCCGCCTGTTCGCCGACCCCGCCTACGCCGCCTACCTGCGGCAGCGCGGCGGCCGGCAGTTGGTGATGATCGGCTATTCGGATTCCAACAAGGACGGCGGCTACGTCGCCGCGCATTGGCTGCTGTATCAGGCGCAGCAGCGCATGACCCGCGCCGCCCAGGCCGCCGGCGTGGAGTTGGAGTTCTTCCACGGCCGCGGCGGCACCGTCGCCCGCGGCGGCGGCCGCGCCTATGAAGCCCTGTTGGCCCTGCCCCCCGGCACGGTGCGGGGCCGCGTGCGGGTGACCGAGCAGGGCGAGGTCATCTCCGCCAAATACGCCGATCCCGAGATCGCCGGGCGGAATCTCGAACTGGCCTTTTCCGGGCTGCTGTTGGCCACGCTCGGGTTGCAGCCCGCGCAAACGACGGCCGGCGCGCTCCGCCCCATGCGCCCGTCCACGACCGGGCCGGCGGTGCTGGCCCGGCTGTCGGCGGATTCGCTCGCCGCCTATCGTCAGTTGCTGACGCCGGAGTTATTGGCCTATTTTTGGCGCGCCACGCCCGTCGCCGAGCTGGGCCAGCTCAATCTCGGCTCCCGCCCCAGCTTTCGCGCCCGCCAGCCCGATTTCCATAACTTGCGCGCCATTCCCTGGGTTTTCGCCTGGACCCAAAACCGCGCGCTGCTGCCGGCGTGGTATGGCTTGGGTACGGCGCTGGCGGCGGAACTCGCCCGTCCCGGCGGCCGCCGCCGCTTGCAGCTCCTCTATCGCCAATGGGGCTTTTTCCGCGACCTGATGGACAACGCGGAGATGGCGCTGGCCAAGACGGATCTGCCGATCACCCGCGCCTACCACTCCCTGGCCCCGGATCCCGCCGCCGCCGAGCGAATGGCCGCCGATTGGGAGCAGGAATTCGCCCGCGCCGTGCGCGGCGTCTTGGCCATCACCGGGGAAAAGGACTTGCTCGACCGCTCGCCGGTCCTAGCCCGGTCCATCCGCCTCCGCAACCCCTATGTGGATCCCCTCAGCCTGCTGCAAGTCGGCTTGCTCGCCCGCCAGCGCCAAGCCGCCGCGGGCGGCGGCACAGGCAACGACCGCGCGGGAAGCGGCGGCCGCGCCAGCGGGCAAGCAAGCGCCTGGGACGCCGGCAGCGAACAAGCGCTGCTGCTCACGCTCCAGGGCATCGCCGCCGGCATGCGCAACACCGGCTGAGCCGGGCCCAGCGCGGGACCGCGCCGTTGGCCCTGGGGGCGCGGGCCGCCCGCCCGCGGTCCGGTGTGGAGGAGGCCGTTTGCGCCCCCAGAAAGCGCCGCCGTTGCTTGGCGCGGGCCCCAGCCCCGCCTGCGGCGGGGCGTCCCGCTTACGCGCCGGCTGGGCCGGGGACCCCGGCCCACCCCAACCCAGCCGGCGCGTCGCTCCACCCCAACGCGCACCGCTGCGCGTTGGGGACCCCGGCTTTGGGGGCCGCCGCTGCGTTGGAGGGCGGGCCGCGGCGATGGCCAGCGCGCCTGCGGGGGAATTTCGCGGCCTTTCCCCGCCTGCTTTGCTCCCCGAGCAAAAGGCGCGGCCCCCGCGAGCGGAACGGCGCCCTCGGCCTGGTGGGCGTTCGACCTTTGGATGGGGAGCGCCGCCAAAAGCCGGCGGCGAACACGGATGGCGCGAAGAGCCCGACCGCGCGCAGCGCGACGGCCGATAAGGCGACGCGCGGCGCCGGTCAACACCGCGCGCGGCGGAAATCTAGTTGTGCCTGACCAGCAGCCGCCAACTGGGCGCTTGCGGGGTGGCGATCAAGTTCAGGCGATCCAGTTCCCGCACCGCCTGGTCCTTGCTGCCAAACGTGGCTGCCACCTCCAGCTCCGCCTGGGTTCCGGGCGCCGGTCGGCACACAACGTATACCTCGCTCATAGGCCCATTTTCCGCTTCGCAGCGGCCGCTTTCCAGCCCCCCGGCCATTCAAAACTTCAATCCGCCCTATCGGCGGAACTTGGCCTTGGCGGCCGTTCCCGGGCGCGCAACCACTTGGCCGCCGGCCGGGCGGGGCGCGCAACCCCCCGCCGGCGGCCGCCGCCGCGGCTGGACATGCGGCGGTGTTGGGCCGCTATGCCGGGGCCGCTATGCTGGAGCGATGACCTCGTCGGCCGATTCCCCCGCCGCGCAGCCTGCCGGTCCGGACCTCCAGCCCCTGCCTCCGCGGCCCGAGAATCCCTGTTTCGGCTGCGGCGGCGCCAATCCGCGCGGCATGCAATTGACCTTTCAGCAGGACCATGCGCAGCGCCGCATTCGCGGCCGCTTCGTTCTCGGGCCGGCGTACCAAGGCAGCGGCGGCATGGCCCACGGCGGCATCATCGCCGTGCTGGTGGATGAGGCCATGGGCAAGCTGGCGCGCTTCGAACAGGCGCGCGCCGTCACCGCTGACCTGCGGATCGAGTATCTCCGCCCCACGCCCGTGGACGCCGAGATCGTGGTCGAGGCGGAAGCGGTGGAGCGCCAGGGCCGCAATCTTTTCCAGCGCGCCGAGATCCGTTCCGCTGTCGGCGAGGTCCTGGTCCGGGCGCAAGGCCGGTTCGTGGTCATCGCGCCCGCGGCTTAACGCGGCCGGGCAGGGCGCGGGGCGACGCGGCGGTGCCGCGGGGCATCTGGAAGGCGCGTGGCAAAATCGGCGGCGGCGGTGCTGGTGGTCTGGTTCTCGCTCGCCGCCTGGGCGCAGGCGCCCGCCGCCCTTGGGCCCGGGACCGCCGGCATTGCGCCGGCCTGGCACGCGCCGCGGGGCGCGCCGCTTTCGCTCTGGCGCTTGGTTCCCGTCTCCGTTCCCGCGCCGCGGGTTCGGCTTGAGCCCGCACGCGAGTTCTCTCCTCTGCCGGGAACCGCGCGAGGCGCGGCGCCGCTGCCCGCGGCCTTCGGTCCGCCGCCATCCGTTTGGCTCGACACCGCCCCGGTTTCGACGTTATCCCGCCTTTGGCGCGGCACGCTCCACCTGCCCGCCGCCGCCGTCAAGCACTGGAAGCCCACCGCGGCGGCGGTGTTGACCACCGCCGCCCTGATTGCCTTCGTGGACCGCCCGGTTGCGTCGCGCATTGCCAACTACGACGCCGAGCATGACGCGAAGAGCGTCTCCAACGACCTGCTGCTGATCGCCGAGCCCGCCGAAGCCGTCACCGACAGCCTGCTGCTGCGGCGCGAACACAATGCGTGGCACACCCTGGTGATGGGCGCCTTCACCATCGGATACGCCACCGCCGCGATGGAAGCCATGAAGCTAACCGCGGGACGCGAGCGCCCCTACCTGCCCGGCGACAGCGACGGCGCTTTCTTCGCGGGCGGCAACAGCTTTCCCTCCGGCCACGCCATGGCCTCGTTCACCGTGGCCTCCTTTCTCGCCTATCGTTATCCCCGCCACAAGTGGGTGGCGTGGGTCGGCTACGGATTGGCCACGGCGGTCGCCATCCTTCGCGTCACCGCCAAGGAGCATTTTCCCGCCGATGTTTTCTTTGGCGGCGTGATGGGATTCATCGTCGGCCGTTGCGCCATCGTTTGCCGCTGAGGGCAGCGGCGCAGCCATCCAATTCGGGTGGCCGGCCGATGGCGGGGCCGGCAACGGGAGCCCGCTTGCGCTTGGGGCCTATCCAACGGCGCCGCGAGTTGCGGGCGCCGTGAGCTGCGCCGCCCACCCCGCGACGGCTGCCCGCGGAGCGCCGCTACGCGTGGACGCGGCGGGAGGGGATGGCGGCGTACGGTTCCACGTCCGAGAAAGTGCGCTGGCCGCATCGCCTGCGCATTGTGCGCGTTTCTGGATGGCGCGGCGGCGGTCGGCTCGGCTACTCTGACAGCAATGCAGCCATCAGGTTTCGCGCCAGGCGGTTGCGGCGCACCGGAAGACCCACCGGAAGTCCCCTTGTCCCGCTCCGCCCCGCGCGCCAACCGCCGCGCCTCCGCGCGGGTTGCCGCTGCGGTCCATGCTCAACTCGCCGCCGCCGTTCTGCTGATGACGTTCTGCGTCGCGGCGCAAACGCAACTGAGGGCCCAGGCGCCGTCGGCGGGCACCCACTCCGCGCCGCCGGCCGCGGTGCCGGCCGGCGCCCCAGTCCGCACCGCAGCCCCCATTCCGGTCGCCGCGCCAAGCGCCACCGCGGCCGCAGCCAGCGCTTTGCCCAGCGGCGCAATCCTCACGCCGTTCCGCGCGCCGGCCGGCGCTTTGGCCGCCGCCCCGATAACGCCTGCGATCGGCGCACCGGCAGGCGCCTTGGCGAGCGCGCCATTTTCGCGAACGATGATGGGCGCGGGCCCCAGCGCGGGCGCGCCGCGCGCCCCGCGCGAAATGCCGGGCGCATTGTCGAATGAATGGTTCCGTCCGAGCGCCATCATCCAAGCGCACTCCGGAGGCTTCGACGCCTCGCCCGGGGCCACCCTCGGCCGCCTTTGGCGGGGCACCTTGCACCTGCCCGCCGCCGCGGTGCACCACTGGAAGTTCACCGTTCCGGCGGTGTTGGGCACCGCGGCCCTGATCGCGTTCGTGGACCAGCCCGCCTCCGCCCAAGTTGCCGCCAACGACGGTGCCTACGATTCCCGCACCGTCTCCAACGACCTGCTCCTGATCGCCCTGCCCATCGAGGGCGTGGCCGACAGCTTCCTCCTGCGGCGCGATCACAGTCCATGGAAGACGATGCTCGCCGGCGTCGCCGCCATCGGGTATACCACCGCCGTGGTGCAGGCGCTCAAGCTCGCCGCCGGCCGGGAGCGGCCTTTTTTGACTGGGGACGGCGACGGCGGCTTTTTCCAAGGCGGCAACAGCTTTCCCTCCGGCCACGCTATCGCCTCGTTCACCGTCGCCTCGTTCCTCGCCCACCGCTATCCCCACCATAAATGGGTGGCATGGGTGGGCTACGGGCTGGCCACGACGATCTCGGTTCTGCGCTTCACCGGCAAGGTGCACTTCTCCTCGGATTTGGTGGTCGGCGGCATGTTGGGCTATTTGGTCGGGGCCTGCGCCGTCAACTGCCGCTAGGCGCTCCCGCCGGCGGCGAGGTGAGGGGTAAACGGCGCTCGGCGCGCTGCGGCGCGGCGAAAACGCCGCGGACAGTGTTCGTGGGCGACGCGGCGCCAGCGATTGCAGGAAGGATCGCGGGCGAACGACCGAACGCTTCCCGCAGCGATACGAGGTGTGATCGCCCCGCGTCTATGGCGGTTAGCTGCTCAGGTTCAGCGCGCGCTTGAAGCTGCCCCGCTCTTCGCCGATCTTTTTTTGCAGCGTCAGAATGGCGTAGATCAACTGCTCCGGCCGCGGCGGGCAGCCCGGCACGTAGACGTCAATCGGGATGACCTGGTTGACACCCTGCACCAGCGCGTAATTGTTGAACACCCCGCCCGAGGTGGCGCAGGCCCCCATGCTGATGGCGTATTTCGGCTCCGGCATCTGTTCGTACAGCTGCCGGATCACCGGCGCCATCTTCTGCGAAACCCGGCCGGCGATGATCATCAGATCCGACTGCCGCGGCGAGGGCCGGAAGACCTCGGCGCCGAAGCGGGCGATGTCGAAGCGCGAGGCCGACATGCTCATCATCTCGATGGCGCAGCAGGCCAGGCCGAAGGTCATCGGCCAAATCGAGTTCTTCCGGACCCAATTGACCGCCTGGTCCAGCGTGGTCAGCACCAAGCCTTCATGCTGCTGGCTACCGTAATAGAGTTCCTGGGTTTCCGGCCGGTAATCGTGCGGGTCCAGATTCTGGTAGCGCTCGGTGCCAATGCTCATGGCTTTATTTTAGCGCCGCCGGCATCAGCTCGATGACGGCCACGCCTTCATGCTTCAGGCGCAGGTGAAGCCGCGCGCCGCCGGCCACAGTGCGCAGCGGCACCGCCGCGCCGTGAGCCAGCCAATTGCTCGCCGCCGCCGCCGGCCGGCGCATGGTAATTTGGAAAGACCCCGCGGGACCGCGGTTGACGGCGATCAGCACCGTCGTCCCGCCGCGTTCCAGCAGGCGCGCCTCTACCGCCGCCGCGTCCGGTCCGGTTACTTGGACAGGCGCGCGGATGCCGGCCCAGCGCGCCATCGCCTGGATGGCCCGATCCGCGTCCGGCGTCTTGGCCTGCTCGGCCGCCAATCCCAAAAAGCTGCCCACGAAGATGGTCTTGCCGCGGCCGTAATGCGAGGCCACCACCGCCGGTTCGCCGTCGGAGAACCGCGCCAGCACCTGGCCGCGCGTGACCTGCAAATCCTCCTGGAACTGCGCCGCCGGCAGCGTCAGTCCCGCCAGGCCGTCCGGCGCGGAGGGAAGAAACGTATAGTGCGATTTCGCGCCCGGCACCAGCGTCTTTTCCTTCACGCCGAACACCCGCGCCAGACCGCCGCCGGGAATGCGCGCATTGGCGAAGCCGCGGCCGTTGTTCCACGCCAGCCGCGCCTCGCCGATGGCGATGCCGCCGCCGCGAACATAGCGCCGGATGGCCCGCGCGTCGGCGTCGCTGAGCGTGATGGCGTAGGGCAGATACACCGCCCGGTATTGCGCCAAGCCGCCCTGGGCCACTTGATGGGCGTGGATAAAGGTCACCGGAATGTTTTCCCGCCACAGCGCCCGGTAGAAACCCAGCATGGAATTGCGCACCCGCTCCCCCGGCCCGACGGTGTCGCCGCCGCTCATGTAGGACAGCGGGTTGTAAAGAATCGCGATCCGCGCCGGCGCCGGCTGCGCCTGGTGCAGCAGCCGCGCATGCCGGGTGACGATGCGGGAGATGCGGCCGCCCTCCCGCGCCCGCGGCGTCAGCGTGCCGTCCAGGTGGATGAAGCCGTAGCCGTCGGATTCGTACCCCGCGTTCATCGGATACCAGGCGTAGTAGCAGATGGCCTTAGCGCCGTGCGCGATCAGCGACCAGGTCCAGTCGCGGATGTCGGCCGCGGTCACCGGCACATTCACCCGCAGGCCCGTCGCCCCCTGCCCGGCTTGCAGCTCGCCGACATAGAAGCCCCGCCCGCCGCTGGCGGCGTAGGAGCCGTCGTAGGCGAAAGCGCGGAACGCCGGCTTCCAGCCGCCGAACACCGTATCCGCGTGCTTGGGATAAAAGCTGGCGCCGTAATAATCCACCTGCGGCGCCATCTTCCAGTCGTCCGGGTTCACGTAGCCGCTCAGCGGCGTGTTCAGAACGCCCGGAATGTCGGAGTGGCTGCTGGTCAGGTGCGTGGGGTCCACCTGATGCACCGCCCGCGACATGGCCCGCAGTTGCAGCGCCAAATCGTCGGACAAAAAGTCCTGCCAATCGAGAAAATCGGTGTACGACAAGATGGTCCCGAAGCGCGGCGCCTGCACCTGGCTCCAAGCGGTGTAGGTGCGGTACCAGGCCTGGTTCAGCCGCGCTAGGCTGCCGCCGTATTTTTTCTTCAGCCACAGCCGGAACCGCGCCTGCGTGTAGGGGTTGTAGCCGAACTGCGCGTGCGGCAGGTCGTTGAACCATACCCAGTTGACCAGGTGCGGCTCGCTCCACAGGTCATAGCCGTAAAACGCCGGGCTGGCCGCCGCCACCCGCGCCACGGCTTGGTAAAAGCCCAGCTCCGCCTTGCGCACTCCCGGCGCGTCCATGGGATAACCAGGCGCCGCCTGGGAGTGGATCTTCACCCCGGTCGCCGTGGTGAACCGCGCCTTGGGGTTTTCTTCGCCCACCCAGGACGGGGCGGAGTCGGCGTAGACCTGCACGATCACCCGTAGCCCCACTTGGTGCGCCAGCGCCAGCATCTGCCGCAGGCCCGCCAAGTGGAACTGTCCCGGCCGCGGCTCCGCCGTGGACCAATCCACCCAGGTCTTGACCGTGTTGAAGCCCGTCGCCTTGATCGTCCGCAGGTCGCGCAGCCATTCCTGCTTTTCCCGCCGCGGGTGGCGGGAGATCATCGGCGCCCGCGATTTGCCGCCGGAGTACCACACCGCCATGGGAAAGAAGTCGCGGTTCGCCGCCGTCTGCCGCGCCCGCAGCGGCTTGGTGGGGATCTGCCACGTTTGCGCCGCCAGCGGCGCCGCGGCGCATACGGCGAACAACAGGGCGGCCAGGGCCGCTCGCGGCCGCGGCGAAGCAGAACGATGCATGGCGATTTTCCTCCGGACTGCGGTGAACCTCCCATCCTACCCGCCCCTCGCCCCAATTCATATATCAAACTTGGTGTAGGATGACGGGAGCGGTTCTCAGGCAGGAGCATGGCGGCAACCATCGTGGAAGCGGAAGCGGGCGGCGCGGGCGAGCAACCCAGCGCGCCCCTCTACGCGCGCATCCAGGGCATTCTCGCCGGCGAAATCCAAGCCGGCCTGCAGGCCGGCCGACTGCGCCCGGGCGACTTCTTCACCACGGAAAAAATCCTTTGCCAGCGCTTCGCCGTCAGCGCCATCACCGCCAAGCGCGCCTTGGATGAGCTGGAGGCCGCCGGCCAGCTGACCCGCCATCGCGGCCGCGGCACGCACATCGCCCAGCCGCGCATCTCCCAGGAACTGGATCATTTCTACCGCTTCACCACGCATGTCGCCAGCCAGGGCCTGGAGCCCAGCTGGCGCAACCGGCGCATCGCCCTGGAAACGCCGGCGCCGGAGGTGACCGCGCGGCTGGGCCTACGGCGGCGGGAAAAGGTCGTCGCCATCGAGCGCCTGCGGCTGGTCAACGGCGAGCCTTTCTTTCTGCACACATCCTACGTTCCGCTGGCGCTGTTCCCGGGCCTGATGGACAAGGACCACGCCCGCCGCTCGCTGTATGAAATCTTCGCCACCGACTATCAGCGTCCTCCGGTGAGTTGCCGCGAGAGCTATGAGCCGGTGCTGCTGCACCAGCAGGAAGCCAAGCTGCTCGGGGTGCGGCCCCGGGCCGCGGGCATGAAGTTGGAGCGTTTGACGCTGGGCGGCGATGGCCGCGTCATCGAGTTCTCCTCCGGCTTGCTGCGCGGCGACCGTTGCCGCCTGACGGTGGAACTGCGGTGAGCCGCGCGCGCCTGGCGCCCGGCGCCACGCTGGCCGCGGATCTGGGCGGCACCAAGATCGCCGTCGCCTGCGTCAGCGCCGGCGGACGCGTCAGCGGGTACGCCACCGCGCCCACCCCCGCCGGCGGCCGGGCCGTAGTGGAGCGCCTGGCGGAGATGCTGGCCACGCTGCTGCCGCCGGCCGGCGGCGATCGCGCCGCGGGCGCAGGCGGGGAAGGCCCGCGTGGGGCAGGCCCGCACGGGGCGGAAAAGCCCGGCGTAACCCTCTCCCCGCCGCGGGTCGCCGTCTCCATTCCCGGCTTGGCCTATCCCAACGGCGACGTCTGGGCGCCCAACCTCCCCGGCTGGCGGCGCATGCCGCTCGGCCGCCTGCTGCGCCAGCGCCTGCGGCTGCCGGTGCTGGTGGAAAGCGACCGCAACGCCTTCATTGCCGGCGAGGTTTGGCGCGGCGCCGCCCGCGGCGCCAGCGACGCCATTCTGCTGGCCGTCGGCACGGGCATCGGCGCCGGCATTTGGAGCGGCGGCCGCCTGCTGCGCGGCCACGCGGAATTGTCCGGCTCCGTCGGCTGGATGGCGCTGCGCCCCGAGTATCTGCCCGCCTACCGCCGCTGCGGCGGCTTGGAGTCGCACGCCGCCGGTCCCGCCCTGGCCCGCGCCGCGCAGGCCGAATTCGGCCAGCCGCTCACCGCCAGCGAGCTCGCGCAGCGCGCGCGCCGCGGCGACGCCGCCGCCCGCCGCTTGCTGCGCCAGGCGGGCGAAGAGCTGGGCCGCGCCATGGCCAATTTGGTCAGCATCCTCAATCCCCAGGTCATCGTCCTCAGCGGCGGCGTGGCCGCCGCCGGCGACTGGCTGCTGGCTCCGGCGCGCCGCGAACTGCGCCGCTGGGCCCAGCCCCTGGCCGCGCGCCAGGTGCGCGTTCGTCGTTCCACGCTCGGCCCCCAGGCGGCGCTGCTGGGCGCGGCACGGCTAGCGCAGCTGAGCGCCCGCCCGCCGCGGGACCGGTCCATTTCTTAGGCAGACACTCATGATTGAAACCTACCAACGGGAAATCACCGGCGTCTTGAATCGCCTGTGGCAAACGCAAACCTCCAACCTCCGCCAGGCGGCCGAGTGGATGGCGGACGCCATCGCCGCCGGCGGCCTGGTGCATGTTTACGGCAGCGGGCACTCCGTCCTGCCGGTCATGGACATTTTTCCGCGCTACGGCAGTTACGCCGGCTTCCATCCGATGATGGACTCCCGCCTGATGTGGTTCAGCGTTCTCGACGCCGGCGGCGTGCATGAATTGCTGTGGCTGGAGCGCAAGGAAGGCTACGCGAAAATCTTCCTGGAAACCCAGGACCTGGTTCCCGGCGACGTGCTGCTGGTCTTCTCCCACGGCGGCATCAACGCCGCCGGCATTGACGTGGCCTTGGAAGCCAAAGCGCGGGGCCTGAAGACCGTCGCAATCACGTCCCTGGACAACGCGCGGCAAAAGACCGCGACGCACAGCTCCGGCAAAAAGCTGGCCGACGCCTGCGATCTGGTCATTGACAACTGCGTGCCCGCCGAGGACGCGCTGGTGCCCGTGGAGGGCGTGGCCGGCAAGGTCGGGGCCGGTTCCACCGTCGCCGTCATCACCATCGGCATGGCCCTGGTCTGCGAAGTCGCCGCCCAGTTGCGCCGCCGCGGCGTCACGCCCCAGCCCTTTGTCTCGCCCAACGTGAAGTCGGTCGGCCCGGAAAACAACGCGCAGGTCTTCGCCGAGTACCGCCGCCGCCGCGCCCAGCACGCCGCCCGCGCCCGCGGGATAAACGGCTAGCGCGGGGCCGGAACCGGAGCGGAGCGAGAAGCCGTAACGCCCCGCCGCGACGGCGCCGACGCCGCATGGCCTAAGGAAGCGGCTCGAATCCGTTCGCCCACGGCGCGGCCGGCGCACCGGCGCTTGGCCGCCTGCCGTATGATGGCCGCAACCGTGACCACCGGACCTTCCATTCCCGGCGCCATCTCCACCACGGCCCCTTCCGGGCCGCGTTGGCCGCTGTTCGCCACCGCCGACGCCGGCATGTTCATTTTCGGCATCGTGCTGTTGCTGATGGGCGCATGGCTGCCCTCGCTGTCCGTCACCACCGCCCAAGCGGGCTATCTCGGGTCGCTGCCGCTGCTCGGCATTCTCGCCGCCACCGTCGTGTGCGGCCCCTGGCTGGACCGCGCCGGCGCCCGTCCGGTGCTCGCCGCCGGTTTGGCCCTGGTGGCCGCGACCTTGGCGGTCATGCCCGGCCTGGCCGACAGCGAACTGCTGCTGGCCGCGGCGTTCGTCTACGGCCTCGGCGGCGGCTTGCTCAACACCGCGACCAACGCGCTGGTCGCCGACCTGGCCGCCCTGACGCCGCAGGACGCGGATCCGGCGGCGCGCGGCCGCGCCCTCAACTTGCTGGGCTTCTTCTTCAGCCTGGGCGCCATCGGCTCGCCGCTGCTGATGGCCGCCGCCGGGCCCCATGCCGCCGGCGCCGTCATCCACGCCCTCGCCGCCCTCACCGCCCTGGTGCTGCTGCCCGTCCTCCTGCTGCCGTTTCCCGCCGCCTCGCGCCCCGGCAGCCATCCCCGCGATCTGCTGCGCGTGCTGAATCAGCCCATCGTCTGGCTGTTCGGCGCCTTGCTGTTCTTTGAATCCGGCCAGGAGAACGCCATGTTCGTCTGGGCCGGCAAAATCGCCCAATCCGCTCTCGGCGCGGACGTCCGCCGCGCCGCCTTGGTGCTGGTCGTGCTGAGCGCCGCGCTCGGCGCCGGGCGTTTGCTGGCGGTCGGCTGGCTGCGCTGGCTGGGCAATCGCTGGACGTTGTGGGCTTCCGCCTTGGCGGTCATCGCCGGCTCACTGCTGGCCATCGCCGCCGGCAGCTACGCCCTGATGGTCGCGGCGTTTCTTCTCGTCGGCTTCGGCTTCGCCGCCATCTATCCCACCGGCCTCGGGCTGGCCGCCGACCGGTTCCCCGCCGACACCGGTACCGCCTTCGGCGCCGTCATCACACTCTCTTTGCTGGGCGGTTCCGCCGGCCCTTGGATCGCCTCCCGCCTCGCCGCCATCGGCCCGCGGTGGGTGTTGGCTCTTCCGCTGGTCGCCTCCACCGGCGTGCTCCTGCTCACCGCCGCCGCCACCCGCCGCCGCGGTTAGCCCGCGATCAGCGGCGCCAGGCGCGCCAGCACCGACCGCAGGACCGGCTCCGGGACCCTGCCCGCTCCGACCGCCTGCCGCGCGCGCCAATCCAGGCTCTTTACCTGGTCGGCGAGGACCACTCCGGAGACGCCGGCCCATCCGGCAGAGCGACCTCGAAAGGGTAACCCTTGACCCGCGAGGTGATGGGGCAAACCAACGCCAGACCGGCGGCGCGATTATAGCTGGCCGGCGAGAGCACGAGCGCGGGCCGCCGGCCAGCCTGCTCGTGTCCCGCCTGCGGGTTCAGGCTGAGCCAGATCAGGCCGCCAGCAGCCGGCGCCCAATCGGTGCTCACCAGGCCTCCGCGCCCTCTCCGCTACCCCAATCGGCCTCGCCGTGGAGGTTCGCTGGGCGGATCGCCGCAACCAGGTCTTCCAACCGCATCGGGGCGGCGGAAACGGGACGGACCAACACGCCGCCCCCGGGCCACGGGGTGAGCGTCACCTCCGCCCCCTCGCTCAGCCCGCTGCGCGAAGCATCCTCATCGGGGATGCGCAACGCGAGCGCGTTGTCCCACCGTGCAATGACTGGCTTGGGCATGGCAAATCGCCCTCCTGGCCGCCATTATAGGCGCACCCCCGGCGTGTCCCAGCCCGCGGGCCGGGCGCCCGCCGCGTTGGGCAGTCCCAGCAAACGCATAGCTGCCCACGGGCCCGCTGTTCCGGCGGAGAGAAGGAATCCGCGCGATGCGTGTCGGTGGCCCGGCGCCGCGCCGGCTACCGGTTGACGTAGACGTGCAACCGCGCCGTGCGGACTTTCGCGCCGCCCGCGCCGCCGCCCACCGCCCGCCAGCGCAGCTGATGCCAGCCCGCGGCCGCCGACTTGGGCACCGCGACCAAGAACCGCAGCGGATAAAACTGCCCCGCCGCCACCGGATACAACTCCGGCGCCGTCACCGCGCGCCAGCCCGGCGGCAACACCGGCTGGATGCGCATCCGCGCCGCCCGCGCCGACACGTTGCGCAGCACCAGCGGCACGGTCAGGATCGCGCCCGCGCCGGTCGTCTCCTCGGGCTCGTAGAGATGCGGCATCTGCGGCAATCCGTGCGCCGCCCAGAACTGCCGGTAGAAGCGCCAGGGATTGCCGAGCTGAATCGCGCGGTCGAGCGTTGGGTCCGCCGCGGTGCGGTAGCCCGGCGGCGGGCTGTACGGCAGCGGCCCGGGAACCACCCCGGCGAAGACCCGCGCCGTCGGCGCCACCGGCACCACGGTCTTGGCCAGCACGAACTGCACCGGCACGTTCCAGAAGGAGTAATTGCCCGTGCGCAGCGAATCCGCCGCAATGTCGCCGGTGCCTTGCTGCGTGGCGTGAAACGCCGCTTCGTGCGCCGCGATCTGCGCATAGGTCAGGCCCTTGGCGCGGCAGATGCCGGTCACCTTGAAGGTCGGGCCGTATTTGTCCATGTAACGGTGCGAATTGGCGTTGGAAAAATAATAGAGCTTCTCCGCCTGCCAGGGTTGCAGCCCCTCGGTCAGGTTGGCGTAGCCCAGCCGGTTGCGCGGCGGCGCCACCTGCTCGGCGAACGCCGTCGGGTTGCCGGCCAGGTCGAAGGCCTCGGTGGCGATGACGCCGGAGGCGTGATGGTCGGGATGGTTTTCGCCCCAGTCGTTGTCCGGCGCCATGGTCATCACCACCTCCGGCCGCGTCAGGCGGATGATCCGCACCGCCCGCTCCAGCACCGCGCCTTCGCCCCACCGCTCCAGGGAATGCAGCACGTCATTGCCCGGATGGTCCCGCCCGCCCAAATACCAAACGTTGTGAATGCCCAAATACGCCAGCGCGCGCCGGGCTTCGATCTCCCGCACCGCCGCCAGCGCCAGCCCTTGCTCCTGGCCCACCAAATTGCCGCCGGAGTTTCCCCACGTGCAGAAAGCCACCGCCACGCGCTTGTGCTCGTCATAAATCGCGTGCGCCAAATAACCGGTGATCAGCGTCTCGTCATCCGGATGGGCGACGATGACCAAAATGTCGGCTTTGTAGCGGGCGTCCGGCGGCGGAATCCGCGGCGCCAGTTTCTGCGCCAGCGCGGCGGGCGCCAGCGCGCACAACAACAAAAGGGCCAGCGGCAGGCGCAGCCGCCGGGGCAGGGAATTGCGTTGCAAGGTACCGCGGAGTTGGGAAACGCGGGCAACGGAACTTGAGGTCATGGCGGCTAAAGTACCACGGCTGCGCGGTCCCGCGGCGATTTGCTTCACTGGTGCTTTGCCGCATGCCGGCGCGGTCTCGCCCAACTGCGGCGTTGCGTCGCCACAACCCCTGGCGGCGCGGCCCGCGTGGGCGCAGATACCCCGCCGCGCGTGATGCCTCCGCTGCGGCAACGTGGGGTATGCCTCCGCAGCGAAAGTAGGGTAGCCGTCCTCGGCTGCCCCGCGGAGCTGCCGTCCCGGCGGTCGAAAAGCGGACAGGCGAGGACGCCCATCCCACTGTCTCCGCCCAGGCGCACCAGTAGGGTAGCCGTCCTCGGCTGCCAAGCGAGGCTGCCGTCCCGGCTGTCGAAAAGCGGACAGGCGAGGACGCCCATCCCACTGTCTCCGCGCCAGGCGCATCGGTAGGGTAGCCGTCCTCGGCTGCCAAGCGAAGCTGCCGTCCTCGGCTGTCGCCAGCCAACTAGCCCCGCGCCGACGCCAATTCCGCCGCGGCCGCGCCATCATCCGCCGGCGCCTCCCCGCCATCTTGGCGCGGCCCTGCCGCGCCGAACAGTGCCGCGAACGCCCCGTCCGCCGCCAGCAAATCGGCCGGCCGCCCCTGCTCCACGGTCTGGCCGCCGGCGATCACCAGCACCCGGTCCGCCAGGCTTAGGCTGGTCAGCCGGTGGCTGATCAGCAGCACCGTCCGCCCGCGCAGCCGCCGCGCCAGCGCCGCATTCAGCCCGGCTTCGCTTTCCCCATCCAAGCTGGCGCTGGCTTCATCCAGCACCATCACCGGCGTATCCCGCAGCAGGGCGCGGGCGATCGCGATGCGCTGCTTCTGCCCGCCCGACAGGCAGGCGCCCCGTTCCCCCACGCGCGTCTGGTATCCCGCCGGCAGTTCGCGAATAAACCCGTCGGCCTGCGCCGCCCGCGCCGCCGCCGCCACGGCCGCCATGATGGCCGCAGCCCCGGCCGCGGTCCCGCCGTCCTGCCCCGCCAGCGCCTTTTTTTTGTCCGCGCCTTCCACGAAAAACTCCCGGGCGGTCTTCCGCGCGGCTTCCCCGGCAGCGCCGCCCGCGTGGCCGCAGGCGATGTTCCCGTCGCCGCCGAGCGCGATGCTTTCGGCGCCGTAGGCGATGTTTTCCGCAATCGTCCCGTCGAACAACACCGGGTCTTGCAGCACCGCCGAGACCTGCCGCCGCCAGGCGTCGCCGCGAATCTCCCGGAGATCCCGCCCATTGGCCCGGATCGCTCCGCTGGTTGGCTCGTACAATCCCAGCAGCAAATCGCCGATCGTCGTCTTGCCCCCGCCGCTCGGTCCCACCAGCGCCACGATCTCTCCCGGCGCGATCGTGAAGCTCAAGTTCCGCAGCGCGAGGCCCTTGTCATTTTCCGCCCCGGCGGCGACCCCGCTTGCGGCCTGATAGCCAAACGACACGCGCTCGAACTCGATCCCTACCGCGGGCATTTCCGGCGCCCTCGCCACCGCCGGTCCGCGCCCGGCTTCGCCGCGCCCGGCTGCGCCATTTCCGGCCGTTCCATCTCCGGCCGTGCCACGCTCGCCCGCGCCGCGCCCGCCTTCGCCTTCACCTTCGTCCGTCGCCGCCAGCAATTCCAGCGCCGCGCCGGCGGTCACCCAATTTTTGCTCAGTGAGGCGTAGACGCCGGTCAGCCCGGTCAGCGGCGCATAGAGCATGCCCGCGTAGGCCACCGCCGCGATCCAGCTTCCCGCCGACAGCCGATGATCCATTACCGGCACCGCTCCCGCCACCAGCACCGCCGCGCGTCCCGCCGTGGCCAGCATGCCGCGCATTCCGGCATAGGCGGTGTCCACCCACACCAGCCGCCACAGCCGCCCGAACAACCCCGCCGCCGCGCTTTGGTACCGCCGCGCCTCGGCATCCTCGCCGCCCAGCGCCTTCACCGTCTTGATCGCGCCCAGCACCTCGTACACGCGCCGGTAGATCCGCCGCCAGCCCGCCTGCACGTCTTCTTCCGCCGCCACTCCCGCCTTCGTCGCCCGCAGCGTCGCCCATAGAAACGGCGGCAGCGGCGCCAGCGCCAGCCAGCCGAGCGCCGGTGATAGCGCGAACAGCAACGCGGCGATCAGCGCCAAATTCGCCAGGTTCGGCAGGACCGACTGCACGCCGTCGCCGATCAGTTGCCCCAGCGCCCCTACGCCGCGGTCCATCCGCGTCATCACCGCTCCGGCGCCGCTTTCTTCTGGGTTGGCCCCGGCTGCGCCCAAGTGCGCCGCCAACGGCTGCCGCAGCACCGCCGCCACCATCCGCCGGCTCAACGCGAAGCTGGAATCGAACCGCGCCTTGTTCACGCACAGTGATGTTCCCGCCTCCAGCAGTTGCTGCCCCAACCCCACGGCCGCCAGTCCCGCCACCGCCAGCGCCAGCTCCCGCCCAATCGGCGGCCGCGCCTGCGCGGCCCCGTGCGTGGCCCCGAGCGTGACATGATGCGCGGCAAGATGCGTGGCATGTTGTGTCGCGCGGATCACCACGTCCAGCAGATAGCGGTAAAACAGCGGCTCGATCGCCCCCGCCGCCGCCCCCGCCACGCCCAGCGCCGCCGCCAGCGCGATCCATCCCCGGTAGGGCCGCAGCACCCGCCCCAGCAGCCGCAGCCGCGAGGGGCGCAACCCGCGGGGAATGCGCGGCGTGGTTGCGCTGGGGCCAGCGCCCGGCATTGGTTTCGCCGGTATGAGCTTCGATGCGGCAGAGTGGAACACGGCGCGGCCGCCGGCCAAGGCCAGCGTGATGCCAGCTTAGGGCGGCCGCGCCCGGCGCCCTATAAGGCGAATCTCGCGGGGTAAGTACGATCCACCCCTAGGTGCAGCGCCGCCCCGCCCGCGCGGCGCGGCGAAGGTAGGCAGCGGCAGTAGGGTAGCCGTCCCCGGCTGCCCAGCGAAGCTGCCGTCCCGGCTGCCCAGCGAAGCCGCCGTCCCCGGCTGTCGAAAAGCGGACAGGCGAGGACGCCCATCCCACTATCTCCGCGCCGAGCGCACCCGTAGGGTAGCCGTCCCCGGCTGGTGTTCGCCGCCACAGCGGACGTAGGACAGCCGTCCCTGGCGGTCCTCCGCATCCCGCGGTGCGTGGAGCGGGCTTCAGCCCGTGTGCCTCGGGCTTTAGTCCGCGGCCGTCTCGCCCCTGGGACGTCCCCCCGGTCCCCAGCCAGCCGTTCTGGTTGACCCTTCCCCCGGCATGCTCGGACGCGCGCCGCCGACCCCGCTTGCCCGCTACTAGCTCCGCCGCGAATCGAAAATCTTCCCTTGTTCTGCGCCCTCGATGCTGGCCACATACGCCCGGGCCACCTCCGCCGCCGGCTGCCCGGGGCCGGGGTCCATGCCGAACTGGATCAGCGTCTCCGTTACCCATGGCGGGCTGACGGCATTGATGCGAATCCGCCGCGGCATCTCCAGCGCCGCCGCGCGCACGAAGCCTTCCAGTCCGGCATTGACCAGCGAGATGGCCGCGCTGCCCGGCGCCGGCTGCAGGGCCAGAATGCCCGTCGTCAATGTGATCGCGCCGCCGTCCCGCAGCCGTTCCGAGGCGATCCGGGCCACCGCCACCTGCCCCATCAGCTTGCTCCGCAGCCCCAGCGCATAGTCGGCATCGGTCAGCTGCGCGAAGGGCTTGAACACCGCGTTTCCGGCGCAGCAGATCACCGCATCGGCCTCGCCGGCGCGTGCGAACATCGCCCGGATCGAAGCCGCGTCGTCAATATCCACCCGCAACTCGCCCCGGCGGCTGGCGCCGATTACCTCATGCTTCCTTGCCGCCAGCGCCTTCACCACCGCCGCGCCGATCGTTCCCGTCGCCCCAATCACGATCACTTTCATCTCCGCCTCCTATTTTCTGGGAGCGCAGGCATCCTGCCGGCCTGCTCGTCGGGAGCGCCGGCATCCTGCCGGCGTGCCCGCCCTCCGTGCCGCCCCTTGTGGGGTAGGGCTCCTGCCCTGCGTAGCGTCGCCCTCTGCGCGGCGAAAACCGGCAGCCGGTCCCGCAACCGCTGCCAAGACATCGCCAAGGCATGCCGCGCGAAGGGCATGTCCTCATCACCGGCGGCCACGCCGCCCGCTCCGCAGGGCCCACGGCCGCACGGGATGGCTGCCGGGCAGGGACTCGAACCCCGATAGGCAGATCCAGAGTCTGCTGTCCTACCATTGAACGACCCGGCAGTGGTGACGGCGGGCGTTGCGCCCGCCCAAGGCGACGTTCCCGTTGATTATAGCTTGGCCAGCCGCCGCAGCAGCCATCGCCGCCCCTGGCGCGGGCGCCGCGCGCGAGAGGCCGGATCGGGCCGTTCAACCATCCGCGGAGGTCGCGCGGAAGGATGATGCCGTGCGGCTATCGCCCCGCCCGCACCATCATCATCATTCCGCCGCCATGCGCCCATTGCAGCCCATGCCACATCGCCGCCGCCCCCAGCGCCAGCAGAAACACGCCGGAAACGGCGAACAGCCGCTGCCGCAGCCGCAGCGTGAAAATGCGCGCCCCGTAGGCTACCAGCAATAGCGCCGGAATTGTCCCCGCCCCGAAGCTGGCCATCACCGCCGCCCCGCCCAGCGCCGACGCGCTAGCCGCCGCGCGGATCAGCGCCGCTCCCGCCGCGCAGGCATTCGGCGCCGTCTGCGCCGACAGCAGCGCCACGAAGCCGCCGCACATGCCCACGCAGTGCATGCTCAACAAGAGCCCGCAGGCGAACAGCGACCCATACAGCACACCTACGCCCGATGCCAAGCCGCTGTCCAGCGTTGCCGCTTGTGCCGTGCAGGTCGGACCGCCGCGCCGCTTGTCATCCGCCGCCGGCGCAACGAAGGTAGGGTAGCCGTCCTCGGCTGCCCAGCGAAGCTGCCGTCCTCGGCTGCCAAAGAGAGGACAGGCGGGGACGCCCATCCCACTGTCTCCGCCGCGCCCGCGGCGCATTTGCTAGACTGGAATTCGTCGGGACGTGGCGCAGCCTGGTAGCGCACTTGCTTGGGGTGCAAGGGGTCGCCGGTTCAAATCCGGCCGTCCCGACCAATTTTCTCAACAACTTGCGAGTAGTAGCCCATTGCCGAAATCGGCCAGGGCCACAAAAACGGCCACAATGGCGGCCAAGTAGCCGCCGGTTTTGCCTTGGCGGGCGCCCGGAAAGGCAAACGCGCCAGGCCACCCGCCGGGGCGACGCTGGCGCGCGGGAAACGCCTGGCTGGCTATTGGACCGGGCCTTGGGCCGCGGCATCGGCCAGCGCGGCATCGGGCGGCGCCCCGATGTTGATGGCGTTGACGGCGGCGATGCGGGATTCGGCCCGCGCGTGCGTGTAATACGCCACCATCGCCTGGCTGCTGTGGCCGCTGATGGTGGCCACCACGCCCGCGGGCACGCCGGCTTCAATTAGCTTGGTGACGGCATGGTGGCGCAGGCTGTGGAACGGCAGCGCCGGGAGCCCGGCGGCCTTAACGAGCTTTCGCCAGGCGGAGCGCCAGCCGCGCATGGGCCGGGCAGGGTCATAGCCGGTCCCCGCACAGGGCTGGCCGCCAGTAGTGAGTCGGTGGAGCGCCAGAGGCAGAAGGAAATGGTCCGGCTGGCTGGCGCCGAGGGCTTGCGCCCGTTCGATCAGGCGGGCCAGGGCCCACGCGGCGGAGTGATTCAAGGGGACGGTGCGCGCGCCGCTGTCGGTTTTGGTGATGCTGCGGCGGATCGTCATGGCGCGGGGTAAATCCAAATCGCCAAGCTGGAGTTGGCGAATCTCCCCCTTTCGCGCGGCCGTGTTTACCGCCACCACGGCGCAAAGGTGGGCGACGTGCCATTCCGGGCGGCTGGCGGCGGCGCGGAACAATGCCGATTCTTCCTGGGGAGTGAGCGCCCGCCGGTTGGTTGGCGGTTCTTTCAGCGGTTTGTAATCGTCCGCAATCCGGCCCCATAGCTTCGCCATTTTCAGCACGCCGCGCAGCACCTTGGTTTCGGCGTTGACCGTGCGCGGCGCAACTTTTCCAGTGCGCGCGGCCTGGTAGGAGCGGATGCCATCGGGCGTGACATCGGCCAGGGTGCGCGCCGGGAACTCCCGCACCAGCGCCTTGGAAACGTTGCGTTCGAGGCTTTGGGTATTGGCCGCGGTGCAGTGAACCCGGCCCGCCAGCCAGGCGTCAATCGCCTTGGGCAGTGGCCATCTGGCCATGTCGCCCGGCAGCTTCCCCGCCTCAATATCGGCCAGCATGGTCCGACGCTTGGCGCGCGCCGCCTGCCAGTTGCGGGTGCCGGTGCTGAACTGGCGCCAGCGCCCGTTAACGCACGCCTTGAAATGCCATACGCCGCGATGACGGAAAATCCCGTCCCGGTCCCGCGCCGGCTTGCCGCCCGCCTCGATCACCTTCAGCCGCTCAGTCATTGCCCCTCTCCCTTCCCGAATCCTTGCGCGGCCGGCCGCCGAGCTTGCCCCACTCGCGCATCTTGCGGGCGAACCCCGCCTCGCCCCAGGCTTCGCGCCTGGCCCTGACGGAGCGCCGCGCCAGCAGCCGCGCCGCTTCCGATGATTGTTTGGTGGCCATGAGCAACAATAACCT
>DAHVCP010000051.1 GCA_027314025.1 Acidobacteriota bacterium | reverse complement strand
AGGTGGTGGCCTACGGAACGGCGGTGGTGTTGGACCCCGCGCCGCCGGCGTAGGCCGGCGGCGCTGCTGTCTGCTCGGAGACGAGCCGCGCCGCGCGGCGCGGCGCGGCGCCCCGCCTGGCTGCGCTTGGACTTGGGGCGGATAGCGGTGCGATGGGAAATTGATGATGTCACGGAGCTAGCCATGTGGATTGCGGTGATCGTGATCGTGGTCGTGGTGGGGCTGTATTCCGCCATGGACCGCCGGCGGTACACCGGCGGCGGAGCGCCCGGCGGAGCGGGAGCGGCGCGGCCGACGCAGGAAGTGTTTCGCGATCCCGGCACGGGACGGCTGATGCGCGTGTGGGTCAATGACGCCACCGGCGCCAGAGAGTATCGGGAAGAGCCCGGGGAACCGCCGCGCCAGTAGGCGCATGGGCGGCCGCCCGGCCGCTGGAGCGCATTGTCGGCGGGCGAACGGCGCTTCGGGCGCGCGGAGGCGCGCGCCGACAACCGCAGCGCCCTGCCGCGCCGGCTCACCCCGTCCGCCACGCGCCCGGGCGGTCCGCGACGCGGATTCCATCCGCGGGGGCCGCGCCTTTGGCTCGGGGAGCAAAGCGGTTGCGGAGAGGCCGCGAGATTCCCCGGCGCCGCAGGCGCGCTGGCAATCGCTGCGGCCCGCCCTGCAGCGACGCGGCGCGGCCCCCAAAGCCGGGGTCCCCAACGCCCAGCGGTGCGCGTTGGGGTAGGCAGCCGCGCTGAGGCCCGCGCCAAGCAATGCCCAGTACAATAGGCGGCGATGGCGCATGCCCATCCCATTCCGCCGCCCGCCGCCTCCTGGCGCGGCCAGCTCGGGTTGGCGGCATTGATGGCCGGGGCGGCGGGCTTCGTGGACGCGTTCGGTTATTTGTTTCTGGCGCGCGTCTTCACCGCGCACCAAAGCGGCAATACCGCCCGCTCCGGGCTGTTTTTGTCCGCCGGCCGGTGGCGTCACGTCGCCTGGTACGGCTGGCCGATCGCGATGTTCGTGGCCGGCATGCTGGGCGGCGCCGCCATCATGGAGCATAGCCGCCGCAACCGCTATCATGGCGCGCGCCTGCTGCTGATTTTGGAGATCGCGCTGCTCGCGGGCTTTCTGGCCGCCGCCGCCACCCTCACCCGCGGCCACGTGCTGGACGTCCACGGCGGCCTGCGCTGGGCCGTCGTGGCCTTGCCGGCGCTGGCCATGGGCCTGCAAACCATCGCCGTCACCCGCGTCGGCGACATTCCCATCGCGACCACCTATTTCACCGGCGCGCTGAACACCTTCAGCGAAGGGACGGTCCAGTATTTGTATTCCCTCCGTGCCCTCGACGCCGCCGGCCGCCGCGCCGGACACGCCCGGCTGCGCCACGCCTTCATCGCCGCCGGCATTTGGGCGGCGTTCTTCGCGGGCGTCATCGCCGGCGCCGCCGGCAAACCGGCCTGGGGCGCCAAGGCGCTGCTGTTGCCCATCGCCGCGCTGGCCGTCGTCCTCGCATTTAGCGCTTTCGCCCGCGAATCACCCGGAACCAGGGCTGGGACCGCCCGCCGCGCCTGGCCGCCGGGCCCGGAGCTAGAGTAGGGATATGGGAGGGGAAGACACTGGCCCGATGGTGCACTGCCCGATTTGCCGCCGGCCGGCCGGGCGGCTGCACGGGCCGCACACGCCCGAATTTCCCTTTTGCAGCCCGCGGTGCCGGCAACAAGACTTGGCGAACTGGGCTGGCGGCAAGTACGTGATCTCGACGCCCGCGCCGTTCGCGGAAGGCGGCGAGGATAGGCCGCCGGAGACGCCCGAAGACGAAACCTAGGATCACGCACGCGCCGCGCCGGCCGCGCTGAGCGCGGCCGCACCCAAGCCGGAGGCATACCCCGGTGCGCGTCGCCGCGCGTGGGGTAGGGCTCCCGCCCCGCGTGCGCACTCGCGTTCTGACAGCGTCCCGCCAGCGGCGGGGCCGTCGCCCGCCGGGCGGCGGGAAGCGACAGCCGGGATGGCGGCCGAGGCGCCCGTGTTCATGCGCCGGCGCCGCTTCGACCGGTCGCGAGTGGCGCGCTGCCCACTCGCGCTTCGCTCGGTGGCTCGTTCACCGCGCTCGCTCCCCGGGATGCCGCTGCGGGCCGGCGGCCCGCGCCCCCAGGCCCGGCGCACCCTCGCGACCTCAGCTAAACGTAGCCTGCGCCGCCGTCGGCGCGGCCGAGAACGACGGGGATGGTCATCTTTTTGTCGCCGCGGTACAGAGTGACGCGAACGGTTTGCCCGGCGTGGTGGGTGATCAGGATGCGGGCGACATCGGAGGGATCATGCACGCTGACGCCGTTGATGGCCACGATGACGTCGCCGCCAAATTTGACCGGCGTGTTGCCGATGTAGCCGGGCTGCGCTCCGCCGCGGATGCCGGCGCGGGCGGCGGGGGAATTGGGCGCGGCCTTCAGCACCAGCACGCCATGGTCCACCGGCAAGCCCAGTTGCTGGGCCATGTAGGGCGTGACCGGATAGTCCTGGATGCCCAGCGTGGGGCGCTCGACATGGCCGTAGGTGATCAGGTCGTGGAGAACGGCCTTGGCTTGGTTGATCGGAATGGCGAAGCCGATGCCGATGTTGCTGTGCGTGGGCGACAAAATGGCGCTGTCAATGCCGATGACTTGGCCCACGGAGTTGAGCATGGGACCGCCGGAGTTACCGGGGTTGACCGGCGCGTCGGTTTGGATGGCGTTGACGATGTCTATGCCCGCGTCCGGGTCGCGCACGGTGCGCAGGGAGCTGATGATGCCGTGCGTCATCGTGCCGGGCAGGCCGTAGGGATTGCCGATGCACAGCACCGCCTGTCCGACTTGCAGATGCTGCGAGGAGCCCAGCGTGACGGTGGGCAAATTGTGGGCGGGAATTTGAATGACGGCGAGATCCATCCCCGGCGCGGTGCCGACGACGCGGGCGGTGTAGTTGCGGGTTTGATTGGCGGCGGGGGTGACGGATACGCGCAAGCGCGTGGCGCCGCGGATGACGTGGAAATTGGTGAGGATATAGCCGTTGGAGTTGATGATGAAGCCGGAGCCTTGGCCTTCCTCCGGCACCGGGCCGAAGAGCAGGCTCCATTGCTCGAGCCGCGTGGTGATGCTGACCACGGCGGGACGGACGTCACGGTAGATCTGCATGTCGCGCAGCTCGGTGGGGCGGAACTGGGTTTGCGGCGCGGCTTCGATCAGCTTGACGCGCGCGGGGCCGAAGCGCGATTGGCGGTGCAGGACGGTCGTGTAGAGAACGAAGGCGCCGGCCAGCAGCACGGCGAGGACCACCGGGCGGAACGCCCGGGAACCGGAATGGCGCGGCGGAAAGTCGGGAGAATCAGGCATGGTTTCAGGTAAGTACTCGGTCTGTCGGTTGGGTTCGGGATGAATTGCGTGCGGTGTTGCGGCTGCCGGCCGCGCGGCGGGCGGCGCTCAATAGATTTTCTTGCCTAGCGCGCTGGCGATCAACTCCACGGCCAGTTCCGCGGTGCGGTTGCGCTCATCCAAGACCGGGTTGACTTCGACCACCTCCAGCGAAAGCAGGTTATGGCTGTCGGCGATGATCTCCATCGCCAGATGGGCTTCGCGGTAGGTGACGCCGCCGCGCACCGGCGTGCCCACCCCGGGCGCGAAGGCGGCGTCAATGAAGTCCATGTCCAAGGAGCAATGGAAGCCCTCGGCGCCGTTGGTGGCGACGGCGATGGCCTCCTCCAAAACCGCGCGCATGCCGCGCTCGTCCAAGTCGCGCATGGTGGCGACCTTGACGCCGGTTTGCCGCAGCAGCCGCTTTTCCTCAGCGTCCAGGTCGTGCACGCCGACCAGTACGGTATTTTCGGCGGCGACCTTGGGAGCAAAGCCGAATAGGCCGCTCAACTCCTTGGGGCCGATGCCCAGCAGGCAAGCTAGCGGCATGCCGTGGATGTTGCCGCTGGGGGTGGTTTCCGGGGTGTTGAAGTCGCCGTGGGCATCCAGCCACAGCAGCCCCGCGCGCTGCTGGCGGCGGCGATAGAACTCGCTGACGCCGCTGACCGTGCCGACGGCGATGGAATGGTCGCCGCCCAGCACCAAGGGCAGGGCGCCGTCCTCCAGCGTCTTCAGCACCCACTCCGCCTGCTTTTTGCAGGTCGCGGCGATTTCCTTCAGGTATTTGGCCTTGGGATTGCCCGGCGCTTTTTGCTCCGGCATCGGCACGATGACGTTGCCGGCGTCCTCGACGGAGAAGCCCAAACCCTCCAGGCGGGCGGCCAGCCCGGCGACGCGGACCGCGGACGGGCCCATGTCCACGCCGCGGCGGTCCTGGCCTAAATCCAGCGGGACGCCGATAACTCGGATGCGGCGGGCAGCCATGCAACGAGTGTACACAAGGGGCGAGGGACGGGGGACGAGGAACGGGCAGCAGGAACGGGCACCCGGATGGGGAGGGACGGCGGCCACCCGAATGGGGTCTTTTGATTTAGAACAGCCAGCGGCAAGCTGGGTGCTTCGCATGCCAAAGGGCTTCCAGGATCTCCGCGTTTGGAGTGGCGCTATGGATCTGGCATGCGCGGTCTACCAGTTCTCCCATCGCCTGCCCAGCGAGGAGCGGTTCGGCCTGGCGCGGCAGATGCGCCGGGCGGCGGTTTCGGTGCCGTGCAACATCGCCGAGGGCTACGAGAGAACGTCCCGCCGGGAATACCTCCACTTTCTCGCCCTTGCGCAGGGTTCGCTTGCGGAACTCGAGACGCAGGTGCGGCTGGCCGCCCGGCTTGGGTATTGCTCCGCTGGCGAGGCCGCTGCCCTGCTGGAGGCTCACGCCGAAATGCTGGGAAGGCAGTTGCGAAGGCTGCGCTTGGCGCTCGCGGCCCCTGCTGGCCGCGACGCGCCCAGCGTTCCAGACTAGCCTCAGCGCAGCGCCCGCACTTTCGGCCCGTTCCCTCGCCCCTGTTCCCGCTTCCCTCGTCCCGCTTCCCTCTTTGCCCGTCCCTCGTCCCGCGTCCCCCGTCCCTAGGGAAACAGCCGGTAGATGGTGCGGGGAAAGGGGATGGTTTCGCGCACGTGCTCGATGCCGCAGAGCCAGGCGACGACGCGCTCAATGCCCATGCCAAAACCGCCGTGCGGCACGGTTCCGAAGCGGCGCAGGTCGAGATACCAGCCGAAGGCTTCCTCGGGAAGATTTTGCTCGCGGATGCGGGCGCGGAGCAACTCCAGATCGTGAATGCGCTGGCTACCGCCGATGATTTCCCCGTAGCCTTCCGGCGCCAGCATGTCCACGCAGAGCGCCAGGTCGGGGCGCTCGGCGTCGGGCTGCATGTAAAACGCCTTCACCTTGGCGGGATAGCGGTGCACCATCACCGGGCGGTCGAACTGCTGGGCGAGGATGGTCTCATCGCCGCCGCCCAGGTCGGTGCCGTATTCCATCGTGCCGCCGGCGGCGCGGATCCGTTCGACGGCTTCGTCGTAGGTGATGCGGGGAAAAGGAAGGGCGACGTTTTCGAGTGGCGCCGTGTTGCGCTCCAGCGCGGCAAGGTCGGCGCGGCAATGCTCCAGGACGCTGGCGACCACGTGGGCGACCAGGCGCTCGGCCAGGTGCATCACGTCGTCCAGCTGGGCGAAGGCCACCTCCGGCTCGACCATCCAGAACTCGGTCAGATGGCGGCGCGTCTTGCTTTTTTCCGCCCGGAAGGTCGGACCGAAACAATAGGTCTTGCCCAGGGCCATGGCGGTGGCTTCGGCGTACAGCTGGCCGGACTGCGTCAGATAGGCCTTTTCGCCGAAATATTCCACCTCGAACAGCGTCGAGGTGCCCTCGCAGGCGGCGGGAGTCAAGATGGGCGCGTCGGCGAGGATGAAGCCGTCGTTGTCGAAAAATTCCCGCACCGCGCGGATGACCTGATGGCGAATGCGCAGGATGGCCACCTGGCGCTGGCTGCGCAGCCAAAGATGGCGGTGCTCCATCAGGAACTCGATGCCGTGTTCCTTGGGGGTAATGGGATAGGGATGTTCGGCGGGAACGGCGTCGTAGACCGTCAAGTCGCGGGCGTCGAGTTCAAAGCCGCCCGGCGCGCGGGGCTCGGCGCGGACCACGCCGCGAATCTCCAGGGAGCTTTCCTGGGTCAGGTGTCTGGCCTGTTCGAAGACGGCTTCCGGGACGGTCTTTTTGAACAGCACGGCCTGCATCAGGCCCGTGCCGTCGCGCAGGATGGGAAATAGCAGCTTGCCGCTTTCGCGCAGGTTATACAGCCAGCCGCGCACGCGGACTTCCTGGCCGGCGTGCTCGCCGGCGTGGCGAATCTCGATGAAGGGCGGAACGGCTTCCGAAGCCATAGACATCCATTAGACCATCCTGGAAAGGCCGCGCCGAGGGCGAAGCCCGCAGAGGCTGTCCCTCGCCGGGCGCTGCGCGGCCCGCTGGGCGTCGCGGTGCGTCCCGGGGTGCGGCGTGGGGTACGACGAGGGGAGACGGGGCGGCATGCGGCTCCCGGCGCGGGCGGCGCGGCGCCGCACGTTGCCAACAGCCGGCGGGGAGCCGGCGAGCGGCGGCGCGGGCCGGAGACCAGCCGCGATGGCCGCCGGGCCCGCCACGCCAGCCATTTGGCCGGCCCGCCGCGCTAGCCGCCGATTTGCACCATGGCGCGGCCCGGGCGGACGAAACCGGGCTCGCCGATATGATGGCGGGCTTCCTTGCGTTCGACCGCCTCCAGGATGCGGCGGCGCAGGGCGGCATCGCGTTCCTCGCCGCTGTCGGCGCGAAGGGCGGCGGTCAGGTCGCACTCGCGCAGGGAAAACAGGCAGGTGCGGATTTTGCCGTCGGCGGTGACCCGGATGCGGCTGCACTGGCCGCAGAAAGGCGAGGTGACGGGGGCGATGATGCCGATCTCGCCGGGTGCGCCGTCGGCGAAGCGGAAGCGGCGGGCGGTTTCGCTGGCGGCGCCGGGAACTTCCACCACCGGGTAGCTGGCGGCGAGGCGCTGCAAGATCTCCGCCATCGGTACGACCAGCTCCGGCGACCAGACGCGGCCCTCCTCCAGCGGCATGAACTCGATGAAGCGGACCACCACTTGGCCGCGGCGGGCCAGGGCGGCGAAGGCCTCGATTTCGTCGTCGTTGCAACCACGCAGGAGGACGGCGTTGATTTTGACCGGGCCCATGCCGGCGGCGCAGGCGGCGTCAATGCCGGCCATGACCCGCGCGAATCCGTTCTTGACGCGGGTGATGCGGGCGAATTTTTCCGGCTGCACGCTGTCCAGGCTGATGGTCACGCGGCGAATGCCGGCGGCGCGGAGGCTTTCGGCTTGCTCCGCCAATAGGTGCCCGTTGGTGGTGAGGGCAATATCCTCCAATTGCAGATCCTGGAGGCGGGTGGCGAAGGCGGCCAAGCCGGGGCGCAGCAGGGGTTCGCCGCCGGTCAGGCGAATTTTGCGGATGCCGAGCGCCGCGAAGGCGCGGGCGATGGCCTCCAGGTCCTCCCAGGACAGCTCGCCCGGCGGCTGGGCGGTTTCCTCGCCGGCGCGGCAGTAGACGCAGCGGTAGTTGCAGCGCGCGGTGACGGAAAGGCGCAGGTCGTGAATTTCGCGCTGGTGGCTGTCGCGCATGGAGTTAGGGCTGCAAACTTCAAGCTACGTTTCATGGCGCGGCCCGGCGGCCGCGCCCGCCCCGGTCATTCGGGCGGCGATTCCGGGGCGTGCAGGCCCAGGCTTTTCATTTTGCGATAGAGATGGCTGCGCTCCAAGCCGAGGACCTCGGCGGCGCGGGTCATGTTGCCGCCGTTTTCCTCCAGCTTGCGGAGAATGAATTCACGCTCGTAATGAACCCGGGCTTCGTGCAGAGTGGCGAACTCGGCGCGGGCGCGGGGGCGGGAGCCGCGGAACAATAACGGCGGCAGATGGCGGCGCTCGATGATGCGGGCCGCGGGGTTGAGGATGACGACCCGCTCGACGACGTTGCGCAGCTCGCGCACGTTGCCCGGCCAGTTGTAGGCGGCCAGGGCGGTGAGGGCGTCGGCGGCGATCTCCCGGCATTTCCGCCCGTAGGCGGCCGCGAACTCCTGCAGAAAATGGCCGGCCAGCAGCGGGATGTCCTCGCGGCGCTCGCGCAGAGGCGGCACGTAAAACGGGATGACGTTGAGGCGGTAGAACAGATCCTCGCGGAAGTTGCCGCGCGCGATCTCTTCTTCCAGGTTTTTATTGGTGGCGGCGATGACGCGGGCATCCACGGCGACGGCGTCATGCGAGCCGAGGGGATGGAAACGCCCCTCGTCCAAGGCGCGCAGAACCTTGGACTGGGTCTTCAGGCTCATATCGCCGACTTCGTCCAGAAACAACGTGCCGCCGTCGGCGCGGCTGAACTTGCCCAACTTCGCTTCGGCGGCGCTCGGAAACGCGCCGCGCAGATGGCCGAAGAGTTCACTCTCGATCAGTTCTTCGGGAATGGCGGCGCAGTTGACCTCGACGAAGGCCCGCTCGGCGCGTTCGCCGCGGGCATGGAGGGCGCGGGCGACCAACTCCTTGCCGGCGCCGCTTTCGCCATAAATCAAGACCCGGCCGTTGGTGCCGGCCATCACGCCGATCTGCTGGCGCAGGGCGCGGACCGGAACGCTGTTGCCGACCAGTTCGGCGCTGGCGGCGAACTGGCGGCGCAGTTCCAGGTTTTCATGCTGTAGCCGGCGCTGGTCCAGCGCGTGGCGGATGGCCAGCAGGGTGCGCTCGACGCTGAGCGGCTTTTCCAAAAAGTCGAAGGCGCCGAGCTTGGTGGCGCGGACGGCGGCTTCGATGGTGCCGTGGCCGCTGATGACGATGACGGCGGGGGCCGGGCCGCCGTTGGCGGCGCGCAACTGGCTGAGCAGTTCCAGTCCGTCCATGTCGGGCAGCCAAATATCCAGCAGGACCAAATCGCAGCGGCGCTCGGCGAGGATTTGTCGGCAGGCGGCGGCGTCGGCGGCGGTGAGGGTGGCGAAGCCTTCATCGCGCAGGACCCCGGACAGGGATTCGCGAATGCCCTGTTCGTCGTCCACAATCAGGATGGTTTCCTGCCCCACGCGCGTCCCTGCGATTCCCACGATCTTCACGGCGGCGATGCTTCCGGCCGTCCGATGGCGTTCGCGCCGGCCGGCGGCCGCTGCTTGCCCGCCGTTGCCACCCGGCGGCAGGCGCGCAATCCGCGCTGCCCCCAGCTGGGCGGCCGGCCCGCCTCTGGTTGTTATGATACCTGCGTGCTGGCTTTTCTCGCCGCCGCGCTGCTCACGCTTTCCTCACTGACGGGCGCGGGCCCCAGTCCCGCCTTGGGCGGGGCGTCCGGCGTTGCCAACCGGCGGGGCTGGGCCCCGTTTACGCGCGCGGCCGGGCCGCAACATTTGACCGCGCCGCCGCCCGCGCGGCGGCAAAGCCGCACGCAGAACAACCTGCGGCTGCTGCGCTGGCTGGCGGACCATGGCAGCGCGCAGGGCGCTTATGGGCTGGGAGTGGCCTATGACCAGGGGCGCGGGGTCCGGCAGAGCTATGCGCGGGCGGCGCATTGGTATCGCATCGCGGCGCAGCGCGGCTGGGCCAAGGCGCAGCTGAGCCTGGCGGTGATGTACCAATTGGGCCAGGGCGTAGCGCGCAGCAACGCCCATGCGGTGAAGTGGTACCGGCGCGCGGCCAAGCAGGGGCTGGCGGATGCGCAGGCCAGCTTGGCCGCGCTCTACGCCTCCGGCGAGGGTGTGGCGAAAAACATCCCCGCCGCCAAACGCTGGTACCGGCAGGCGGCGCGGCAAGGGTCCGCCGACGCCCAGCTCAATCTAGCGGAATTGGAAATCGGCCCGCCGCCAGGCCGGGATTACCCCGGCGCGGCGCATTGGCTGCGGCTGCTCGCGCGCGGCGGCAATGCCCTGGCGCAGCGCTGGCTGGGGGATTTGTATGCCGCGGGACATGGCGTGCCGCGAAATCCGCGGCGCGCCTACCTTTGGTACTGGCTGGCGGGACGGCAGAGCAAAACCGCGGCGGCGCGCGCGCGAGAATTGGGACGGCGGCTGAGCGCGGCGCAGCGCCGCGCGGCGCGGCGCGAAGCCCAGGCGATCTTGGCGCCACGCAAAGAGGCAAAGAAGCCCTGATCAGCTGCCGATCGAAACCCCGGAATGAAACCTCTCGCAATCCCTAAATGAACTCGGGGCCGCCGCGCCATAAGCGCTGCGGCCCCGTATTCCGCGAAACGGCGCTTAGAGCTTCGGCGCGGCCGGAGCCCCGCCAAAGTAGGCGGAGTTCAGATGCGCCGGATGGGCGGCGGAGATGGCTTGAATTTCCTGGCGCACCTTTTGGTTGACCAGCGCTTTTTCAATTTTCGACTGCACCGACGCTAGCGGCTGGGTCTTGCGCGCCTGCACCTGCACGATGTGGTAGCCGAAGCGGGATTTGAACGGCGCGCTGACCTGGCCGGGCTGGAGCGACCAGACGACCTTGTCGAAGGATGGAACGGTTTGGCCGTGGTTGATATAGCCCAGTTCCCCGCCCTTGTTTTTGGAGCCGGGATCGTCGGAGTAGCGTTTCGCCAGGACGGAAAAATGCTGGCCAGCTTTCAGCTTGGCGGCGACGCGGTCAATCAGCGCCTTAGCTTCGGCGGGCGTGCGCTTGCTGTGGGCGTTCGGGGTCGCGGTGTCGGTGATGAGGATGTGGCGGACTTTGATCTGCTCGAAATCCTGATGATGCGCCTGGTAAAACGCCGCAACCGCCGCCGCGCTGGGATGCGCCTGGGAAACCAGATGGGCGATGAGGGCCTGGGCCAGCGCGTTCTCCTGCATCAGCCGCAGATGCGCCTGAAAGCTCGGATCCTGGTCCAGGCGCTGGGCGCGGGCGGCTGCATCCAGCGCGAGGATGTGAGCGTATTGTTCGGCGACGGCGCGCTTGTTGGACTCGGCCTGCTCCCGCACCTGGTCCGGCAGCCCGGCGATCAGAGCGTCAAACTCGCCCGCGGTGACGTGGGTGGACCCGACCGTCATGACGACGGTGCTGGGCGTGGTGGCAGGGGCGGCCGGAGTTGCCGAAGGCGTGGTCTGGGCGCCAAGGGCAAGGACGAAAACCGCAAAGGCCGCTGCGGCCGGCACGGCCAGACGGCGGGCAAAGGAGCGGATGCACATCTGCCTATTGAAGCATGGAAACGGGGTCGCGTTGGCGGCTGGGCCCAGCGTAGGGGCGATTAAGGGCTTCCACCTAGCCGCCGTTGCGCCGCCCATCCCACCATCTCCGCTGCAACGGCAGTAGGGTAGCCGTCCTCGGCTGCCCAGCGAAGCTGCCGTCCTCGGCTGCCCAAGCCGTCCTCGGCTGCCAATCCCGCACGCCCGAAAGGCAGACAGGCGAGGACGCCCATCCCACGTTCTTCGTTGCGAGCGCACCAGTAGGGTAGCCGTCCTCGGCTGCCCAGCGAAGCTGCCGTCCGCGGCCGCCAATCCCGCGCTGCCTCCGGGCCGCCGCGGCAAATGTTCACGCGGTGCGGGGCTGGAACCAGCCGTTTTCGACTTTTTGCCAGCCGACGTGAGCGTAGTAGTCCGTCGCCGTGACGGCGGCGCGCAGGATGAACTCCACCTGGGGATTGCCTTCCGTCGCGCGGCGCAGCAATTCCCTGCCAATGCCGGTCTTTTGATAGTTCGGGTCCACCGCCAAATCGCAGATGTAACCGTGATAGGCGCCGTCGGTCCATCCCCGCAGCAGGCCCACCAGGCGGTCGCCATCCCAAGCGGTCCAGATCAGGTTGGCGCGTTCGAACATTTGGCGAATGCGCGGCGGATTATCCATCGGACGGCGCAGCGGCGCGGCTTGATACAGAGCGATGACGGCATCCAGGGCGGGCGGCTGGCCGGAACGGTAGGTAATCATAGGGGGACAGAATAGCAACGGTTGGGGCAGCGCAATTCGGCGGCGCATCACCCCGCGGCGGCCGCGGCCCCAGCCCGGTGAGTCGCGCCCGCGCTAGCGCCGCCCGGCGGCGCGGGCGGCGGCGGTGGCCAGCTCGTCGGCGCGGTTGTTGTCGGCGTGGCCGGCGTGGCCCTTCACCCAATGCCATTCGACCTGGTGCGGCTGAAGAGCTAAATCCAGCGCCTGCCACAAGTCTTGGTTTTTGACCGGCTCCTTGGCCGCGGTACGCCAGCCGTTCCGCTTCCATTGCCGCATCCATTGCGTGATGCCCTGGCGGACGTACTGGGAATCGGTTACGACGGCAACCGCGCAGGGGCGCTTGAGGGCTTCCAGACCAGAGATGACGGCGGTCAGCTCCATGCGGTTGTTGGTGGTGGCGGGATCGCCGCCGGAAGCTTCCTTGAACTGATCGCCGCAGCGGAGAATATACGCCCAGCCACCGGGGCCGGGATTGCCCAGACAGGCCCCATCGGTGATGAGCGTGACGGCGGATTTGGATGCGGCGGGCATGGGAGACGGAAACGGGAGCTTGAATTTGGCGGGCCGGGCGACCAACCCGGCTGCGGCGCGCCCGCTCCCGGTTGATCGCCGCACTGGCGCGGGCTACGCCAAGGCGCGGGTGATCAGCGCGTCCACGTGGCGCAGATGGCGATTGAGGTCGAAGGCGGCGGCGATGGTTTCCTTGGGCACGCGGCCGGAAATTTCCGGATCGGCTTCGATCAGGCCGCGGAAATCGGCGCCGGTTCGCCAGCTTTCCATGGCGTGCTTTTGCACCAGACGATAGGCGTCCTCGCGGGACATGCCGGATTCGGCCAGATCCAGCAGCAGCTGGCCGGAAAAGACCAGGCCATGCGTGGATTCCAGATTGGCGCGCATGCGCTCCGGATAGGCGACCAGCTTCTCCACGATGTTGGCCATCTTGGCGGTCATGTAATCCAGCAGAATGCAGGAATCCGGCAGGATGACGCGCTCGACCGAGCTGTGGCTGATGTCGCGCTCATGCCACAGGGCGATATTTTCCAGCGCCGCCTGAGCGTTGGCGCGGACCACGCGGGCCAGGCCGGAGATCTGCTCGCAGGTGACCGGATTGCGCTTGTGCGGCATCGCCGAGGAGCCTTTTTGCCCGGCGGCGAAATATTCTTCCGCCTCGCGCACCTCGGTGCGCTGGAGATGGCGGATCTCGACGGCGATTTTGTCCAGCGTCGAGGCGGCGATGGCCAGGGCGCAGAGAAAGGCGGCGTGGCGGTCGCGCTGGATCACCTGGTTGCTGACCGGCGCGGGCTCCAAGCCCAGCCGCCGGCAGATTTTGGCTTCCACGTCGGGGCCGAGATGGGCGTACGTGCCGACCGCGCCGCTGATTTTGCCCACGCGCAGATCCTCGGCGGCGGCAGCCAGGCGCTGGAGGTTGCGGCGGTTTTCCTGATGCCAAATGGCGAACTTCAGGCCGAAGGTGATGGGCTCGGCGTGGATGCCATGCGTACGCCCGACCATGACCGTGGCGCGGAACTCCTGCGCGCGGCGCGCGAGGACCACGCCCAGCTTTTCCAAGCCCTGGCGCAGCAGCGCGGCGGCGGCGCGGATTTGCAGTGCCTGGGCCGTGTCCACGACGTCGTTGGAGGTCAGGCCGTAATGCAGGAAGCGCGCTTCGGGCCCGACTTTTTCCGCCACCGCGGTGGTGAAAGCGATGACGTCATGGCGGACTTCGGCTTCAATGGCGTGGATGCGCTGGAGGTCGAAGCCGCCGCGCTGGCGGATGGCGCGGGCGGCTTCAGCGGGAATCATGCCCAGTTCGGCTTCCACTTCCGCCGTGGTGGCTTCGACTTCGAGCCATTGCTCGAAGCGAAATTGCTCGGACCAAATGCGGCCCATCTCGGGTCGGGTATAGCGGGGAATCATGGGGAATTTTCGATGATAACAGGCGCACCACGGCACGGCCCGCGCCGCTGGCCGCGCGCCGCCGCATGGCTCCGCGATTTACCCGCGCCCGACTGCGATGGGCGCAGGGCGCCCTGCGTACGGTGGCCGGGAGGGGCCTTTCCGGTTTAGGATGCCGGAGTGAGCCTGATTACGCTGACCACTGACTTCGGCTTTTCCGATCCTTACGTTGGGGCGATGAAAGGCGTGATCGCCAGCATCACTCCCGAGGCGCGCATCCTCGACCTGTGCCATGGCGTCGCGCCTTTCGACTTGCTGGACGGAGCGTATACGCTGGCGCAGGCGTACAGCTATTTCCCGGCGGATACGATCCACGTGGTGGTGGTGGATCCCGGGGTAGGAACGCCGCGGCGGCCCATTCTGGCGCGGGCGGGCAATCATTATTTCATCGCTCCGGACAACGGCGTGCTGTCGCTGGTCTACGACCGCGAGGAATCGGTCACGGTGCGGCACATGACGGCGACGCATTATTTTTTGCCGCAGGTGGCGGAGACGTTCCATGGCCGGGACATCTTTGCGCCGGCGGCGGCGTGGCTGGCCAAGGGCGTGGAGGCGGACAATTTTGGCGAGCCGATCGCGGATTTCATCCGCTTCACGCTGCCCAAGCCGCGCAAGGATGCGGACGGGGTGCACGGCATCGTGCTGAAGACCGACCGGTTCGGCAATCTGATCACGAACCTGCGGCGTGAGGATCTGCCGGAGCTGAAGGCGCCGGCGGAGTTGCAGTTGACGGTGGGGAACGCCACCGTGACCGCGCTGCGGTCGGACTACGAGGAGCCCGCGGCGGGGCGGCTGTTCGCGCTGTGGGGCTCGGCGGGATATTTGGAGGTTTCCGCGCACAAGGCCTCGGCGGCGAGATCAGCCGGGGCGGAGCGCGGCGCGGAGGTCGTGGTTAAGGCGTAACGGCGGGCCTCGGCATTCCGTCGAGCCCGGCGCCTGCAGAGAGCGGCAGCCGCGATACCGGCGGCGACATTGGAGCTGCCGCACGGCCCTGCCGCCGTCGCGCCTCGCGGACCCGCCGGCTCGGCTGCCCCTGGCGGCGCGGGCCGCTGGCCCGCCGCCGCCGGGGTTCAGCCAGGCCGCCCGCGCCCCCCAAAGAGCATCCATTCTCCGGCGCGGGCCGCGGCTTGACCTAAGGCACGGACCGCCCCCCCGGCCGCGCCGTCCCTGCTGCACCGAGGCTGCCTCCCGAGGCAAACGGCGCGGCGCCCGCGAGGACCTGAGCGGCTGCACCGCCCTGGGCTACACTGCGGCGTGGGGCAAACGGGCGTCGACACCGTAATCATCGCCGGCGGCGGCACTGGGGGACATTTGATTCCCGGGCTGGCGGTGGCGCGCGAATTGGTGGCGCGCGGGGTGCCGCGCATCATCTTCGTGGGCACGGCGCGGGGCGTGGAGCGGACGCTGGTGCCGGCGGCGGGCTTCGATTTGGAGCTGATCGAGGTCGGCGGTCTGAAGCAGGTGGGCTGGCGCAAGACCTGGCGCACGCTGCGCGCCCTGCCCAAAGCGGTGAGCCAGTGCCGGCGGATTCTGCGCGCAACGGCGGCGCCGGTGGTGCTGGGCATCGGCGGCTACGCTAGCGGGCCGATGCTGCTGGCGGCGGCCCGGGCAAAGCGGCGGGTGGTGCTGCTGGAAATCAATGCCCGGGCGGGGCTGGCCAACCGGCTGGCGGCGCGCTGGGCGGATGCGGCGGCGGTGGCCTTTCCGGAGACGGCGCGGCAGTTCCGGCGCGGCGTGGTCACCGGAGTCCCGGTGCGGGAGGCATTTTTCGCCGCGGCGGAACAGGCGCCGGAAACCCCGCCGTTGGTGTTGGTCTTCGGTGGCAGCCAAGGAGCCCGGGCCATCAACCAGGCCATGGTGGAGGCGGCGCGCATCTGGAATGCCAAGGGATTGGGAATCCGGGCGATTCATCAGACCGGAGGGGGTGAATATAATCGAGTGCTGGGGTTGTATCGGCAAGCAGGAGTGGAAGTTGCGGCGGCTGGCGGCGCCGGCGAAGCGGCGCGCGGAAAGGGCGACCCAACGGTGACGACGACGGAAATCACGGTGCGGCCGTTTATTGACGACATGGCCGGAGCCATGGCGGCGGCGGCGCTGGTGGTCTGCCGCAGCGGGGCGAGCACGCTGGGCGAGCTGGCGGCGGCGGGACGGGCGGCGGTGCTGATTCCCTTCCCCGGCGCGGCCGACGACCACCAACTGCGCAACGCCCGCACCTATGAGGCGGCCGGCGCGGCGGCGGTCTTGGAGCAAAAAGATTTGAGCGGCGCGCGGCTGGCGGCGGAGATCGAAGGCCTGCTGGCGGCGCCGGAGCGGCGCGCGGCGATGGCCGCGGCGGTGCGGCAATGGGCCCGGCCCGGCGCCGCGGCGGCGATCGCGAATTTGGTGCTGGAGGAAGCGGCGGGCGGGGCGCAGGCCGCCGCGCGCGGCATGGAACGACAGGCGGAAACGCAACAATGATGCACTTTTCCCAAGCGCGGCGGGTTCACTTTGTCGGCATCGGCGGCATCGGCATGAGCGGCATCGCCGAGGTGCTGCTGACGCTGGGTTGGCCGGTCAGCGGCAGCGATCTGAAACCGTCGCCGGTCACCGACCGGCTGGCGCGGCTGGGAGCGCGCATTTACTTCGGCCACGCCGCCGTGAACGCCGACGGCGCCGAGGTCGTCGTCGTCTCCAGCGCCGTGGCGGCGGACAATCCCGAGGTGCTGGCGGCGCGCTCGCACAAGGCGCCGGTGATTCCGCGGGCGGAGATGCTGGCGGAGCTGATGCGGCTGAAATTCGGCATCGCGGTCGCCGGCATGCACGGAAAAACGACCACGACCTCGATGATCGCGCACCTGCTGGCGGCGGGCGGCCTGGACCCGACGGTGGTCGTCGGCGGGCGCGTGGACGCGCTGGGGTCGAATGCGCGGCTGGGCAAATCGGAATATTTGGTGGCGGAAGCGGATGAAAGCGACCGGTCGTTTTTGTCGCTGTCGCCCATTCTGAGCGTGATCACCAATCTGGACCGGGAGCATTTGGACTGCTACCGCGACCTGGAGGACATTCAGTCGGCTTTCGTCGCCTTCGCGCAGCGCGTGCCGTTCTATGGCGCCGTGCTGATCGGCGGGGATGAAGCGGCGGCGCGGGAAATCCTGCCGCGCATCCAGCGGCGGGTGCTGACCTACGGCTCCGAGGCGGGCAACGAACTGCGGGTCAGCGATCTGCGCCTGGAGCCATGGTCGGTCGAGTTCAGCCTGAGCGCAACGCCGGCGGCGGCGGAGTTCTTCCAGGCGGCGGCGCAGCAGCCCTGCCCGCAGGAGCTGGGCCGCTTCCGCCTGAAGACGCCGGGGCGCCACAACGCTCTGAACGCGACCGCGGCGGTGGCGGCGGGGCTGCTGCTGGGCTGCGAGCTGGAGACGATCCGCGCGGCGATCGCCGAGTTCGGCGGCGTGGACCGGCGCTTCCAGCGCAAGGGCGTGGTCGGCGGCGTGACCGTGGTGGACGACTACGGCCATCATCCCACGGAGATTGCGGCGACGCTGGCGGCGGCGCGAAGCTGCGGATTTGGCCGCATCGTGATGATCTTCCAGCCGCACCGGTACACGCGCACGCAGAAGCTGCACCAGGAGTTCGTGCGGGCGCTGGCGGCGGCCGATCAGGTGATCCTGTTGGACATTTATCCCGCCAGCGAAGCGGCGATCCCCGGCGTCACCTCGGCGGGACTGGCCGCGGATTTGCAGGCGGCGGGCGTGGCGGCGGAATATGCCCCCAACGCCGCGGCGGCGGTGGCGCGGGCGATCGAGCTGGCGGCCCCCGGGGACGTGATCCTGACGCAGGGAGCGGGCAACGTTTCGGCCCTGGCGGAGAAGCTGCTGGCGGGACTGAAACTGCCGCCCACGGCGGTGGCGCAGGCGGCGGCGCGGCGCGGATAGGGTGATGCGGGCGCCCGAGGCGGGAAAGCGATTTCCGCCGCCGCCCGCGGAACAATTGCACATATGCCGAAGCGGCCAGCATCCGATGCCCCGACGCGCGAGGACGCAAGTCCGTCGCGGGCGGCGGCGCCCGAGGAGTTGGACGCCTCCAGCGACACCGGAGGCGAAGGCGCGGGCGGCGGCTATCGGCGGCGCACGCGCCCGGTGCGGGTGCGGCAGCGGCGGGAAGCGGCAATCGCCGCCCGCGTGGTCCGCGGGCTGCGGATTCTGTGGCCGCTGTGGGCGGTCTTGGTGGCGGCGTGGGTCATCTACCGTGTGGCGACGACCAGCCCCGCCTTCGTGCTGAACGGTTCGCGCGATATTGCGGTCTCCGGAGCCCCGATGGTGCGCCGGTCCGCGGTGCGCTCGATCTTCGCGGCGGATGTCGGGCGCAATATTTATTTCATTCCGCTGGCGGCGCGCGAGCAGGCGCTGGAAAAGCTCCCTTGGGTGCGGCGCGCGGCGGTGCTGCGGATCTGGCCGGATCATCTGCGCGTGCAGTTGCGGCAGCGCAAGCCGGTGGCGTTTGCGCGCCGGGGCACGCATCTGATGCTGATTGATGCGCGGGGCGTGCTGCTGCCCCTGCCGCCGCGGGCGCAATATCAGTTTCCGGTGCTGACCGGCCTGAAATCCGGCCCCGGCGCGCGGGAGGTCCGCCAGGCGCAGGTGGCGCAGTTCTTGGCGGTGGAAAGCGCCTTGGCGCCCGCTGGGGTGGACGCCAGGATCTCCGAGGTGAACGTGGCCGACCCGGCCGACACCGTACTTTCGTTGCCGCAGCGGGATGGGGAGACGATCCGCCTGGAATTGGGCAATCAGGATTATTTGGCGCGGTACCGCCTCTATGCCGCGCACATCGCCACCTGGCGGTCGGAGTATCCGAATCTGCGCTCGGTGAACCTGCGCTATCCCGGGCAGGCGATCTTGGATTCCAGGCAGAACGGCACGGCGCGCCAGCGAACGCGATAAGGCGCACAGTTCGCATGGCCGCGGCCGCCGCCGGCGCGGAACCAATGGCCGCCGCCGCGGGCGGCGGCGTGGAACCGGGGGAAACGCATGGTAAGTTGAAGGTTATCCCTGCTTCCACGCCCATGCCGCCCGCCGCACCGTTGGCCGTACTCGACCTCGGCACCGCCAAGACCGTGCTGGCGGTCTGCGAGGAGCGCGATGGCGCGCTGCACTACCTGGCGCATGGCGAGGTCGAATCGCGCGGGTTGCGCAAGGGCCAAGTGGTTCAGTTGGACTTCGCCACCGAGGCGGTGAAGGAAGCGGCGGCGGTGGTCGAGGCGCGGACGGGCTTCCCGCTGGAACGCGTGTTTCTTAGCCTGACCGGCGCCCAGCCCATGGCGCTGGCCAGCCAAGCCGGGGTGGCGCTGGCGTCGCGCAGCCGGGAGGTGACGCGGGACGACGCGCGGCGGGCGCTGGAGCTGGCGCGGAACCTGGACCTGCCCAGCGACCGGGAAATGCTGCACGTGCTGCCGCAGGAATTCGTGCTCGATGGCCAGGGCGGAGTGCGCGACCCGGTGGGCATGCTGGCCAGCCGCCTGGAGGCGCGCGTCTTCATCCTAACCGTAGCGGCGGTGGCGCAGCACAATGCCGTGCTGGTGGCCAACCGCGCCGGCCTGGAGGTGGAAGAGATCATCTTCGCGCCGTTGGCTTCGGCGGAGATTTTGCTGAAGGCCGAAGACCGGGAAATGGGCGTCGCGGTGGTGGACATCGGGGCGGGCTCGACCAGCCTGATGGCCTACCTGCACGGCGCGCCGTTCCACGCCACCGCCATTCCGGTCGGCGGCGAGCACTTCACCAACGACTTGGCGATCGCGTTCAACATCCCCCGCGAAGAGGCGGAGCGGATCAAACTGGCGTTCGGCTATGCCACCGCCGCGGACATCAATGACGCCACACTGGTGGAAACGCCCAGCCTGGCGGGGCGGCCGGCGCGCGAGCTGCCGCAGCGGCGGATCTGCGAATGCCTCGAGAGCCGGGCGCGGGAACTGACGCAACTGCTGCGCGACGATTTGACCCGCGCGGGCTTGCTGCGCGGCCTGGGCGCGGGGATTTATTTGACCGGCGGCGGCGGCAAGCTGGCGGGGTTCGCGGAATTGCTGGAAGAAGGGCTGGAGATGCCGGTGCGGATGGTGGCGCCGGAACTGGTGAATGGCATGCCGCAAAGCCTGGCCGCCCCGGAATACAGCTTTCTGGATGGGGCGTGCTGTTATGGGCACCGGGTGCGATATCATCGGCCTCCGCCCCGCAAACCCTGGGAGAAGTGGCTGGACCGGGCGCGAAGGTTTTTGGATTAGTCCGAGCGCGGGCCCGCCGGCAAAGCAGCCCTGTGCTTATCGCCCATGCGCGCCGGCCGCTCGCAATGCGCGAATCGGCGTGGCCCCTGGCGGGCGACTGCCTACGCCTGCGTGGACGCGGCACGGGCAGGCGGGGGGCCGGGAGTATAGGTGGGCCGGCCGAAAACAGTCTGCTGCCAGCTTTTCGCCAGGGCGGCTCGCACCTTGGCTTCGTCTCGCCATTCGGGATACGGCCACGCGAATGGAGGAAGCGGGGCGGGAAGCAGATTGGAGAGATGGCTGCGCAGAGCGGCGTCGGCCAAGGAATAGCCGTGATTTTGCAGCACGGCGGCCTCGGCGGGACTGAAGGCGTCAAGGTCGGTGCGGATGGCGGCAATCACCTTCGCCGCCAGATCGGCGGAATAGCCGGGGGCGCCCGGCTGATAATGGGCGGCGGCGCTGGCGATGCCCCAATAGGCGCCGTGCATTTGTCCGGCGAGAAAACTGGCGATCAGCCAACGCTTGCGCACGGCGGTGGTTTGGTCGGCCATGACCGCAACGTCGCGGCGTATTCGGCTCAGCCAACTGCCGCCGTCGGGGCCAAAGGCGAACGGCGCGCCGCCGTCGCTGACGAGGAGCAAGGCATGGTCGCGCCAGATCGGCTCCAGGCCAAGATTGTCGTAGACGCCGCCGTCGGCCAGGCGCAGCCCGCGGATGTCACGATCGCGCGCGGGGCCGGGGTGAACGGCGCCGCCATGGAGTTCCCGCGAGGACACGCGGGCGCGCAACGGGCTGAAGTACGGCGGGAATGCCGAGGACGCGGCGACGGCGCGGCTGAGAGCGGCATTGGCGCCGTACGGCGCGGCATGGCCCGCGGCATAGTCGCCGATGCGGTCGCGTTCGAAACGCCAGTCCACGCCGAAGGCGAGATCGGTGGCGGCAAAACAAAATCGCGGGCGGACCGGCAGGCTGGGCAGTTGGCGGCCCAAGGTCAGGCGCCGGTACTTAGCGGCCAGCAAATCCGTATTCGAGCGCGAGCGCAGCAGATTCCAGGGCAGAAAGGCGCCAAATAGCGGGCCGGTGCGGATGTTGCGGGCGGTAAAGTCGCGCAGCGGTCGGGCGATGCGGCGATCGAAATCGGCGATCGGGACCGGCGCCGCGACGGCCGCCCCACCCCGCCCAGCGCTGGTCCCTGCCGCGGTTCCAGCGCTAGCCGCGGGCGGCGAAGGCCAGCCCGCAGCCAGCGCGGCTAGGGCGATCGAACCGCCCGAGACGCCGACGATGGTGTCGAGACCGGCCAGCAGGCCGTATTCATTCAGGCGGCGCAGTGCGCCCAGGTGAAATAACGTCGCGCGGAACCCGCCGCCGGAAAGAGCCAGGCCGGCGCCGGCGCGTGTGGCGCCGGGCAGATATGGGGCGGCATCGGCGGGAACATCCATCACAGCGACCGCAGCCACAAAATATACTGGGCAGAACTATACCCGAGCGGGGACGATAGCGCGCCATGAAAAAAGCGGTCGAACGGGAACGGAACAAAGGCTATTACCGCGTATTGCACATCCCCATTTGGGTGTGGGTGTTCTTCGTCCTGCCGGGTCCCCTGACCTATCGGCTCTATCTGCACGGGCCGAACCGGTGGCATTGGATATGGCTGGCGGCCGTGGCGGCGGCCTGCGCCTGGCGCGGCGCCGCCGGGCGGCTGCCGGGCACGGAGCATCGGCCTTATGTCACCTATTACGGCGTGGATCAAGCCAATCTGTCCTATCGCGTGGTCTGCTACACCGCCGCCTGGATAGATTTGCTAGTGCCGTATGCACTCAACCTGATCGCCCTGCTCATCGCCGCGGGAGGCGGGCCTTGGCGGATGCGCGTGCTCTACGACCGCTGGTATTGGCTGCTGGCGGCGGCTGTGGTGGCGGCGACCTGGCTGAATTGGACGCCGCGGGCACGGCGCTCCACGCGGGGCGAGGGCGCGGAACGGGCATGGTTCTATGTGGCGATTTGGACCGTGGTGCCGGCGCAGGTGGCGGGCTGGGCGATGTGGCGGCTGGGACGCTGGCTGGCGTTGCCGACAGGTGAGCTGAACGCCACGCGGCTGGCGGTGTTCGTATTCACGACCGCGCTCTTTTTCGCCTTGGGCGCGCTGGCGCAGCTGCCGCGTACGCAACGGTACTACGCCGGCAAGGCCGCCGCCGGCATATAGCAGCAGGCGGAGCCTTCCCCGGCGCCTGGCGTCAATCGCTGCCACGCCGTGCCTGGCTTCGTTTAGCGCCGCGCCATGCCTGGCTTCGCCGGCTCGGGCGGCGCCCTTCGCGGGGCCCGCGCCTAGCAATGGGACACGACACTGCCCGCGGGGCGGTAAGCATCAAAAACGTTGCATTTAAGCCCGCAAGCGATTGCAAACACAAGATCTGCGATGCAACATGCCCGGTTGCATTCGGCCGCTATTACGAGCCCGGCGGGCCAAGCGCAGCGGCGGATGGCAGCCGCTAGCCGAGACGCGGAAGCAACTGGCCGGTCTGCCGGCGGTAGGCGTCAAACTCCGCCCCAAAGTGCTGGCTGAGCAGTGCGTCTTCCCGGCGAGCGCGGCGGAGAAAGCACAGCGTTAACAGGACAACGCCGGGCAGCGTCCATGGCTGGGCCGCGGCGACGGCGGTGCCGGTTGCAGCTAGGATCAGGCCGGTATAGAGCGGATGGCGGATGCGGCGATAGGGTCCGTTTTGCACCAGGCGGTGGTCTTGCTTCAGCGCCACGACCCCGCTCCAATACCGGCCCAGGACGAAGCGGGACCAGACGGTGAACGCGAGCCCGGCGGCCGCGGCCGCGGCGCCGGCATATTGCCACCAGGGATGGTGGGCCAGCGTGGCCTGAAGCGCGCCGGCGCGGGAAACGCCGATGAACAGAAAGGCGTAGCCGGACCACAACAGCAGCGCGTCGAGCAGGCGGTGCGGCGCCTTCTCGCGAACGCGAATGCGGTTGGTGAATAACGCGGTCGCGAGAAAATAAACGCCGCAAGCGATCCACGCGGCCCAAGCGATGGCGACCGGGGCAGCCAGTGAAAGGCCAGGAAAAGTTTCGAAGCGCATAGAATTTGAGATGAAGTTGGGACCGGCGCCCCTAGCGCCGGCGGCGTGGTCAGCCCCCGGCGGATACAGCGCTGGCCCTGGGCTCGGACGATGTCTTCGGGTCGGTGGCGCGAATAATTTCCAGTGCTCCCGCCACCAGGCCGCCGAGGTCGGCAAGGTTCGCGGGCAGCAGCACCGTGGTGCCGGCCTTGGCGATGTTGCCGAACTGGGCTACATAATCTCGCGCCACTTGCAGTTGCAGGGCCTCCAGCCCGCCGGGGTTGGAGACGGCCGAGGCGATGGTGGCGATGGCGTTACTGGTCGCCTTGGCCACCAGTTCGATGGCCTGGGCCTGACCCGTGGCGCGATTAACCGCCGCCTGCTGCTCGCCCTCGCTGCGGTTGATCTCCGCCTGCCGCTGGCCCTCGGCCAGGTTGATCTGCTGCGCCCGGTCGCCTTCGGATTTTGCCACCACCGCGCGCCGCTCCCGCTCGGCGGTGATTTGCAGCTCCATCGCCTTGACGATCGCCGCCGGCGGCGTGATATCGCGGATCTCATACCGCAGGACCTTGACGCCCCAGCCCACGCCCGCCTCATCCAGCGCCTGGACGATCTCCGCGTTGATGGTGGCCCGGGAGCTGAGGACGACATCCAGGTCCATCGTGCCGACCGCGGAGCGCAGCGTGGTCTGCGCTAACTGGGTGATGGCGAGGCGATAATCGCTGGAACCGTAGGACGCCAGCTTGGGGTCCGTGATCTGGTAATAGAGCACGGCGTCGACGGTCACTTGGGTATTGTCCTTGGTGATGCACACTTGCGGCGCCACGTCCATCGGCACCTCGCGCAGGTTATGGCGGTAAGCCAGCCGATCCACGAAGGGCACCAAGAAATTGAGGCCGGCGGTCAGCGTCTCATGGTAACGGCCAAGGCGTTCCACCACCCAGGCGCTTTGCTGCGGGACAATGCGAATCGCCTGGCCCAAGATCAAGACGACGATGAGCAGGATGACAATGGCGGCGATGAGGAACATGGCTGCGTGCGCTCCCTAGTGAACCAGTTTCAGCAGGCTGCCTTCCATGGCGGCGATCTTGAGGCGGTCGCCGGGCGCCGGCGGCGGGCCGTCATATACGGCGTCCCATTCGCTGCCGCGGTAGGCCACGCGCAGGCGGCCGGCCTCGGCGCGCAGCACGCGGACCTCCGCGCCGGGTTGGGCGGCGGCGTAATTGGGCGCCGCGCGCAGCCAGCGCCGCCGCGCGATCCGGGCCAGGTCCAAACCTACCAGGCCGGTCCCGGCGATCACCCACAACTGCGCGGCCAGCCCGGATTGCGGCCACAGGGCGACGGCCGCGCCGCAGAACAGCGCCGCTGCAACCGCCAGCAGATAGTAGGTGTGGTGCAGCAGTTCGACCATGAGCGCGACCACCGCCAACGTCAGCCAGAACCATGCCAGGTCGGTCACCATTCCCTGCTCCCGCGCCCCCCTTTACGGGGGTCGGCTCATAGTAGCCGAGCGGCTGCCCGACGGCAAGGACGCGCCGGCTTAGGGCTCGCGCAGCGTGCGGGCGGGGTCGAGGCGGAGGGCGCGGCGCAGGGGGAGATAGACCGCGGCGATGCCGGCGGCGGCTAACAGAATCGCGGCGGCGAGGAATGGCACGGGATCGGCGGGCGAGATGGCGTAAAGCCAGTGCGCCATGGCGCGGGCGGCGAACCAGGCGGCGAGCAGGCCAACCTATTCCGCGGAGGGGCCCAGAGCCGGCGCCCGCCGAACCAAAGCCGCACCCGCACGACTGAAACCGACGTCGAGGCGCGCGTAGCGCGGATTGTGCAGCCAAATGTTGACCAAGCGGCGGGCGTGCGGATAGGGCAAGGGTCGGAGCCAAGCGGCTTCCGCCAAGGAAAACATTGCCGTGGTCGCGCCGATGCCAAGGGCCAGCGTCAGGACGATGCTAACGGTGAAGACCGGCGCTCGGCGCAGTCGGCGAAAGGCGTAGAAGATGTTTTGGCCTAGCGCCGGAATCATGCGGCTGTTACCCCCTGCATACTATAAAGCTGATGGCTAGCTGCGGAACGATATGGGGCAGGCTTGGGCCGGCCGCCGCGGCGGCGGCGGCGGCGCTGCTGCTGGCGGCGGCAGCGGCCGGGCAAGCGCGCGCGTTGATGCCTCCGCGGGCGGGCGCCGCAGCGGGGGCCGCGGGTTCCCGCGCGTCGCGTGCCAGAGGCGTAGCGTCCGCCAACCAGGCGGGAGCCGCCGCCGCGCGCAGCGGCGGCCAGGTGGCGATGATCATTGCCGGGCGCGCTCTCAGCGCATCCGAGTATCGCCGCAAGCTGGCGGCGCTGGACGCGCCCCTGCCGGAGTCGCTGCCGCCGGCGCTGCGGCGGCAGGAGGCGCGGAGCTTTCTGCGTTTTGCCATGCTGCTGGCGGCGGCGCGGCGGGCGGGCCTGCAACACAATGCGGCTTTTCAGCAGCGGTGGCGCGCCCTGGGAGAAAAGCTATTGGTGCAGACCTTTTTGGCGCGGCTGCAGGCGCGGGCGGCGGATATTCCGCCGGCCATGGTGACGGCCTATTACCGGCGCCATCGCTCGCAATACGCGCGCCTGGCGCCGCAGGAGGCGCGCTCGCGCATCCGCGGCATGCTCTTTCATCGCCGCTACCGCGCGGCGATGGCAGCGCTGCGGCGGGCGTTCCGGGCGCGGTTGAACGGCGCGTATTTCGCCGCGCCGGCCCAACGATGAGCGCCGCCAAACCATCTTCTGGCGCTCGGCAGCCGGCATCCCCGGCGCCGGGCACGCGGCCCAGCGGCGTTGCGCCGGAAGACGCGCCCCGCTACGTGCGGCAATTGTTCGACCGCATCGCTCCCCGCTATGACCGGGCCAATCATTTCCTGTCGCTAGGCGTGGACGTGTATTGGCGCTGGCGCACGGCGGCGGCGGTGGACCAAATGCTGGCGGCGGCCGGAGCCGCCCAGGACGCCCCGGCTCTATGGGACGTTTGCTGCGGCACCGGCGACTTGGCGCTGGCGCTGGCGCGCCGATCGTCCCGGCGGCGGCGGGACTGGCGCGTCTATGGCGGCGACTTCACCCACCGCATGCTGGTGCTGGCGAATGAAAAGAGCCGCGCCGCGCGGGCCCCTGGCGGCGTTGCGGGATGGGTGGAGGCGGACAGCCTGCGGCTGCCGGCGGCGGACGCATCCGTAGCGGCGGTGACCACCGGATTCGGCTTCCGCAACTTGGCGGATTACCGCGGCGCGCTGGCGGAATTCGCGCGGGTCTTGCGGCCCGGCGGCGTGCTCGCGATCCTGGAGTTCTCCCAGCCGGCAATCCCCGGATTGCGCGCGGCCTACGGCTGGTATTTCCATCGCCTGCTGCCGCGCATCGGCGGCTGGCTCTCCGGCAGCAGCGAACCGTACCGCTATCTTCCTAGTTCGGTGGACCGCTTCCCTGCGCCGCGCGAGCTGGCGGCATGGATGGCCGCGGCGGGTTTTGAGGAAGTGAAATTCCGGCGGCTGAGCGCCGGCATTGCCACGCTGCACACGGCGCGAAAACCAGCGAATTGAACGTGCCGTCCCGGGCAGCTGCGCCAGAACGGCGAGCCCCTGGGCGGAGGTCAATGAACGGCCCGCGCGATAGACCGCCGCGCGCTGGGTCGCGGCCAACCGCAGATGGCGGCGCGCCCCGGCGCGGGGCCCTGCCGGCGTCGTTGGCCGCAGGCCCCGCCCGCGGGTTAGCGGCCAGCAGGCGCCGAGCCGCTGCGCTGGCCTGGGGCGGGCCGCCCTGCCGCATGTCGCGGCCAGTTCGCGCCGATTTTGCCTGAAGTGCAAACGGCGCGAACCCCGGCGAACGGGGACATCCGGCTAAGCCGCCCCGTTCTGGGCGCCCCGCGTTGTGGAGCCACGGCTGGACCGCGACGGGCGGCGACGAACGTCCGCCGGCGCGCAAGCACCTGCACGTTGCCGCGAGTCAGGAGGGCTACTTCTTGGCCAGCTCCTTTTCCGCGAGGAACCAGTCGTGCTGCTTCAGGCTGCTGTCGGCGACGCGCTTTTCCGCATCGGCCTGGGTTTGCGGCGGGGGCAGCACGACGTTCTGGCCGTGCTTCCAGTCCGCGGGCGTGGAAACGCCGTACGCGTCGGTGGTTTGCAGCGCCTCGAAGACGCGCAGAATTTCATCCACGCTGCGGCCGGTGGATTGCGGGTAATACAGAATGGCGCGGATGACCTGCTTGGGGTCAATGAAGAAGACCGCCCGCACCGGCGCGGTGTCGCTGGCGCCGGGATGGATCATGCCGTAGGCCTGCGACACGCGGGTGTCGAGATCCGCGACCACCGGGAACTGCACCTTGACCTTGGCGTTTTGCTCCAAATTGCGCATCCAGGCGATGTGGGAAAAGATGCTGTCCACGCTGACGCCTATGGGCTGCACGCCCAGGGCCTGAAAATCCGCGTAGCGGCGGGCGAATTGGATGAACTCCGTGCTGCAGACCGGCGTGAAGTCGGCGGGATGGGAGAACAGCATCACCCATTTGCCCTTGTAATCGCCGAGGTGGATGACCCCTTGCGTGGACTTCGCCTCGAAGTCCGGAGCGGGATCGTTGATGCGGGGCAGGCTCCTGGGAGCGGCGCCATTTTCAATGCTCATGAACCATATCTCCTTCAAGAAATGAAAAAGCCCACCGTGGGGTGGGCCTGTTGGAAATCGGCTTCCGCCAAGGCGGAAGGTGCGAAAAACGGGGTCAGGCGCACCGGGAGCGGGATGGAACACAACAACAACACATCCGCCGGGCGACCATGGGAACGATCATATCATGGCTGGCCGGAAGGTCCGGATCCATAGCCGAAGCGCACCAAGCGCTGGGCGGATCGCGCGTAGCCCTCCGGCGTCAGGCCATGCACGCCGGAGCCGTCAATCCAACGGTTGTAGAAGTTGAACAGGGCGCAGACGGTGATTGCGTCGTACACCGCCGATTGGCTCCAGCCGGCGGCGAGCACGGCAGCGACGTCGGCGGCGGTCACTGTGGCCGGCGCGCGGTTGAGGCGCGCGACGAAGGCGAAGAGCGCGCGTTCAGCGTCGGGGATCGGCGCCTGCTGAAAATCCGCCAGCACCGCCTGTACCCGCGCCGCATCGCCCAGCAGTTCCGCCGCGACCGCGGCGTGGCTGCCGGTTCAAAATTCGCAGTCGTTGCCGCGGGAGGTAAACGCGGCGATCAGTTCGCGCAACCCTGGGGACAGGTCGGAGGGGCCGCGCAGCACGGCTTGGGTGAAGGCGGCGAGGTGCTGCGTGGCCTCCGGGCGGTAGGCGAACAGGTGAAAAATCTGCGGCGGCTGCGCGCCCTGGGAGCGGGCGGCGGCGACCAGGGCGCCGTACGGTCCGCCGCCGGGCCCGGCTTCGACTTCGGGGAGATGCATCGCATTCATCAATCGCCTCCAATCCCTGCACGGCGCCCAGCCCCGCCTACGGCGGGGCGTCCTGTTGGCTGCATTGCCGCCGCGACCGGGTTGCCGGTGTCAGAATGCCCGCGGCGGCGGGACGAAGGCAATGCTGTGAAGCGGCTACCGCCAGCCCCCCAAAACCAATTAGCCGCCGCCGGGGGCGGTGGGGTATGCTTTGGGGTTCCATCTTGGGACGGCATCGGGAGAAAGTAAATGATCCAGGTTTGGCGGCGGTACGGGCTGCTGGCAACGGTGGCCCTGGCGTTGGCGGCGGGACTATGGGCGGCGGCGCCCGGCGGCGGCGTCAGTCCCAGTCTGTTCAACGGCATGAAATGGCGGCTGATCGGTCCCTTCCGCGGCGGCCGAACCGAGGCGGTCACGGGCGTGCCGGGACAGCATGACACCTTTTACTTGGGCGCGGTAGCGGGCGGGGTGTGGAAAACCACCGATGCCGGCAATACCTGGCGGCCCATCTTTGATAAAGAACCGACGCAGGCGATCGGCGCCATCGCCGTGGCGCCGTCGGACCCCAACGTCATCTATGTCGGCACCGGCGAATCGGACCCGCGCACCGACACCACCTACGGCGATGGCATGTACAAATCGGTGGACGGCGGGCGGACCTGGACGCGCATTGGGCTGCGCAAGACGCGGCACATCGCGGGCATCGTGGTGGACCCGCACGATCCCAACCGGTTGTGGGTGGCGGCGCTGGGGAGGGTCTATGCCCCCAGCACTGAACGCGGCGTGTATCGCTCCGAGGACGGGGGCAAAACTTGGCAGCGAGTGCTCTATAGCAACGATCAGTCGGGCGCCACCAGCATCGCCATGGATCCGCGCAATCCGCATATCTTGTTCGCCGCATTGTGGCAGGTGCGGCGCTGGCCGTGGAAGCTGGTGAGCGGAGGGCCGGGCAGCGGGCTGTACCGTTCGCTCGACGGCGGCGCGACCTGGAAGCGGATGGATGGCCACGGCTTCGCCGCGGGCGTGCTGGGGAAAATCAGCGTCTCGGTCGCCGCCAACGGCCAACGGGTCTACGCGCAGGTGGAAGCCAAGAAGGGCGGGCTGTACGTTTCCAACGATCTGGGCGGCCATTGGAAGCGGGTGAATTCCTCGCAGAGCTTCCGGCAGCGGGCGTGGTACTTCACCACCATCCTGGCCGACCCGGTCAAAACCAACACCGTCTATGAGATGAACGTCAACTTTTACCGCTCCACCGACGGCGGAGAAATTTTTCATCGCATGCACGTGCCGCATGGCGATAACCACGCCATGTGGATCGCGCCGCGGCACTCCAAACGGATGATCGTGGGCAACGACGGCGGCGCGACCATCTCGCTCAACAACGGGCATAGCTGGAGCACGCTGGACAACCAGCCCACCGCGCAGTTCTATCACGTCGCCTTGGACAACCGGGATCCCTTCTACGCCTACGGCGCGCAGCAGGACAACTCGTCGGTCGCCATCGCCAGCGCCAGCAAATGGGGTGCGATCACCCAGCGGGATTGGTATCCGGTCGGCGGCGGAGAGAGCGGCTATATCGCCCCCGATCCGCTCAACTATCACATCGTCTACGCGGGCGCCTATTTCGGCATTCTGACCCGCTTCAATTTGCACACTGGCATCGCCCAGGACGTTTCCGTCTGGCCCGAAGATCCCGATGGAATGCCGGCGGCGGGCCGCAAGCTGCGCTTCACCTGGACCGCGCCCCTGATCTTCTCTCCCGAGAACCCGCATCTGTTGTACACCGCGGCGCAATATCTTTTCGCCAGCAGCAACGGCGGCATGAGCTGGCGGCGCATCAGCCCCGATCTGACGCGCAATGACAAGAGCAAGCAAGGTCCGTCGGGCGGTCCGATCACCAAGGACCAAGCCAGCGCCGAATATTACGACCTGATCTTCACCATCGCGCCGTCGCCCAAGCAGGCGGGCGAGATCTGGGTGGGCACCGACGACGGCCTGGTGCAGCTCACGCGCAACGGCGGCAAGAGCTGGCGAAATGTGACGCCGCCGACGCTTCCGGCATGGAGCAATATCAGCCTGATTGACGCCTCGCCGTTCGATCCGGCCAGCGCCTACGTGGCGGTGAACCGGTATAAAAACGGCGACAAGGAACCGCTGATCTTCATTACCCACGACTACGGCCGGACCTGGACCGAAAATGTGGAAGGTCTGCCCAAAGTGGGGCCGGTGCGCGTGGTGCGCGAGGATCCGGTGCGCCGCGGCTTGCTGTACTGCGGCACGGAGCGGGGCGTTTATGTCTCGTTCAACGATGGCGGGCATTGGCAGCCGCTACAGCTCAACCTGCCGCAAGTCCCGGTGCGGGATTTGGCGATCAAGGATGGGGAGTTGGTGGCGGCGACCCATGGCCGGTCGTTCTGGATTCTGGATGACTTGAGTCCGCTGCGGCAAATCCGTGCGGGCATGGCGGCGCAGGCGGCGATTCTCTATCGCCCGGAAACCGCGTATCTGATGCACCTGCCCAGCTTCCATGTCCGTCCGGGCATGGCGGCGGGGCAAAATCCGCCTTCGGGAGCGGTGCTCGACTATTACCTGAAGACGGCGCCCAAGACGCCGATTTCCCTGGACATCTACAACGCGCAGGGACGGCTGGTTCGCCAGTTCACCAGCGTCAAGCACAAGCTGCCCCCGCCTCCGAAGGATTACTACGCGCATCGCGCCGGCCCGCCGCCCGCTCTGCCGGCGAAGGCGGGAATGAACCGCTTCGTCTGGAATCTGCGCGGCCCGCGGCCGAAGGAGATCCTCAACGCCATCTACGACGAAGGCAATTCCATCGGCGTCTCCGTCGTTCCCGGGCGTTATACCGTCGCGCTGACGGCGGGCGGCCAGACCTATCGCCAGCCGCTGATTGTCCGTCCCGATCCGCGCCATCCCGCCTCCGCCGCGGCGCTGGCGGCGCAGCATCGCTTGATGGAACAACTGCGCGCCGGGGTGAAAGCCGATCACGACGCGGTGTTCGGCCTCCAGGCGCTGCATCAGGAGCTAACCGCCCTGATCGCGCATCTGGCGAATGACCCTAATGCCGCGCCGGTCAAAACCGCGGCGGCACGCCTTGACGCCAAGGTGCTGGCCCTGGAAAACCGTTTCTATCAATACAAAGCCAGCGCCAGCGAAGAGATGCTCAACTATCCCATCGAGTTGAACAGCCAGTTGGGCTATTTGGAAAACGCCGTGGACAGCGGCGAAGACGCGCCGACGGCGCAGCAGCAGGCCTATGCCAAGGTGCTGCTGGGCAAGCTGCAACACGCGCTGGCCCGCTGGGAAGCACTGCGCAAACGGGACCTGGCCGCAATGAACCAGCAGATGAAGGCCGCGCACATTCCGCCGCTGTTCGTACCGCGGCAATGAGCGCCGAGCATCGGTGCGGCGCCGCGCCGCGGCGTTCGCACCACCCGCGCGCTGCCATGCCATGCGTTCCCTCGCCGACAGGTGCGACGTGCCGCGGGATCCGCGGCTAATGCATGCCGACGGGACCGCCGCTGGAGCGCGGCCTGCGCATGATCCAAATCAAGGGCGTCAGGATCATGAATACCGTGGCCAGCAGCCAGAACTCGTCCACGAAGCTGAGCAGCGCCGCCTGTTGCCTCAGCGTCCCATACAAGGAAGCCAAGGCCTGCTGCCCGGCGGTATACCAACTGGCGCCATGGTTCATAAAGTGCGCCCGCGCGGCGGCCAGCATCTGCCGCACGGCGGGACGAGTGGGCGTGAGGTTCGAAGCCAAGCGCTCCTGATGGAATTGCTCGCGTTGCGCCAGTTGGGCGCTGGTGAAGGCGATGCCGATGCTGCCGCCGATGTTGCGCATCAGGTTGAACAGGCTGGTGGCGTTGCCCATTTCCGCATTGGGGATCGGGTCCATGGTAACGGTCGTCAGCGGCACGAACACGAACGCCATGCCCATGCCTTGAATGAACTGCGGCCAGAAGATGTTCCAGGGCGACACCGTCAAATCGAAACGCGCGAAGGCGTAGAGCGCGAGGCTTCCGGTGACGACCCCGAAGGTCAGCAGGCCGCGAGCATCCCAGCGCCGGCCGAGAAGAATGCCGCAGATCGGCATGAAGATTAGGGAGCCAATACCGCGCGGACTGGTCCAAATCCCCGCCGCCAGGGCGGTGTAGCCCAAAAGTGTTTGCAGGAAGATGGGCAGCAACACCAGGCTGCCGTAGAGCACGAATCCGAGCACGGTCATCAGCAACACGCCGGTGGCATAGGTGCGGTTCTTGAAGACGCGCAGGTTGACGATGGGATGCTCGATGACCAGCTCCCATATGACGAATGCAACCAGCCCGATGACCGCGATCACGGCCAGGGCGACGATGAAATGCGAGCCGAACCAATCCAGCTCCTGCCCCTTGTCCAGCATGATCTGGAGTGCGGCAATGCCCACCGCCAGCATGCCCAGACCCCAATAATCCACCTTGTCGGCGGAGCGCTTGATATATGGCGGGTCGAACAGGAAAAGATAGGTCATGATGACCGCCACGATGCCGACGGGGAGATTGATGTAGAACACCCAGCGCCAGCTCAAGCTGTCGGTCAGGTAACCGCCGAGGGTGGGACCCAAGATCGGGGCGACGACGATGCCCACACCCCAAAAACCCATCGCCTTGCCGCGTTGTTCGGGTGGAAACGTCTCCAGCAGCACGGCCTGGGAGATGGGTTGAAGCGAGCCGCCGAAAGCACCTTGCAGGACGCGGAACAATACCAGCGCTGGCAGCGTGGGGGCCAATCCGCAGAGCGCACTGGCGAGGGTGAAGCCGGTGACCGCGGTGATCAGCAAGCGCTTGCGGCCGAAATGGTTCGCCAGCCAGCCGGTAATCGGCAGGACAATCGCGTTGGCCACCAGGTAGGAGGTCAGGACCCAGGTGGCTTCGCTGACGGTCGCCGAAAGGCTGCCGGCGATATGCGGCAAGCTGACATTGACGATCGAAGTGTCGAGCACCTCCAAGAAGGTGCTGAGCATGACCGTAATGGCGATGATCCATGGATTGATGAGCGGATGGTCCGCCGCGTTCTGCGCCATCAAATCTCCTCAGTCCGGGCCCACACCGGCTCTGCGGCGCCGCCGGGCGGCACCGCGGCTGGTCAGCGGGTATAGACAGTCACCTCAACCGACATGCCGGGGCGCAAGCGCTGCAGCTTTGCGTTCTGCCCGGCATCGAAAAACAGCTTCACCGGAATGCGCTGCACGACTTTGACGTAGTTGCCGGTGGCGTTTTCCGGAGGCAGCAAGCTGAAGCGGCTGCCGGTGGCCGAACCGATGGAGTTTAGCTTCGCCTTGAGATCTTCGTTGTAGGCGTCCACATGCACGGTAGCGCGCTGCCCGGGCGCCATGCCTTGCAGATCGGTCTCCTTGTAATTGGCGACGACCCAGCGGTCCACCAGCGGATGGCCGCTTTCGACGATGTCCAGTCCGGGCTGGCCCGGGGCGATGGCTTGGCCGACCTCGACATGGCGGTCTCCCACCAAACCGGAGACGGGCGCGCGGACGGTGGTCCAGCCGAGATTGAGCTCGGCCTGCGCGACCGCGGCCTGCCGCAACGCGACCTGCGCCTGGGCTTCGCCAGCGCGAGAACGGCTGACCCGCACTTCCTGCGGGCCGACGGCGGCACGCCGCACCGCGGCCAGCGCCTGCTCCACCCGGCCCCGCGCCACGGAAACACCGGCGCTGGCCGCGGCGACGGCATTGCGGGCGGCGGCCTCGTTGGCCTGGGCGGCGCGCACGGCGGCCCGGGCGGCGGCGGCGGTGGTTTCCATGTGCGTGTAGGCCTGCCGGCTGACCTCGTTCTTGGCCACCAGTTGGCGGTAGCGACGGGCATCGCTCACCGCACGCCGGGCGTTGGCTTGTGCCTCCGCGACCGCGGCCCGCGCCGCCTGCTCCTGGCTCCCCGCCAAGGCTAGATTCTGCTCCGCCTGGCTCTGCTCGGCGCGGGCAGTGATCAGGCCCGCCTGCGCGGAACTGATGCTGCTGTAGCTGGAGGTCCGCTGGATGGGAATGCCCGTGCTGGCGCCGGCCGCCGCCGCCTGGGCCGACGCCAGATTCGCCTTGGCGTGCTGCAAAGCAAGGCGGTAATTGCGGGGGTCCAGGGTAAACAATACCTGGCCGGCGCGAACGAACTGATTATCCTGCACGTAAACGTGGGTCACCATTCCCTCTACGCGCGGGGAGATGGGATCAATATGCGCCTCGATCTGCGCATCGTCGGTGCTGGCGCGTCCCCGCAGAAAGAAATACCAGCCCGCCACCGCGGCGACGACGAAGACCGCGGCGGCGATCAACACCAATCGTTTGGTCTTGGGGCTGACGCCGCGCTTGGCCTGCGCCGCCGGGGCCGGGCCGTCGCCTGCGCCCGGAGGGTTGGAGGGAGCGGCGGGGGGATTCTGCGAGGGTTCGACGCGGGTGGGCATTACTTGGCTCCTTCCAAAAAGCTGCGGTACGAGGCTTGCGCCACGCCCAGCGCCTGCGCCAACTCGATTTTGGCGGCGTTGAAGCTATACAGGCTGCCAATGTAGTTTTCCTCGGCCACTGCGACTTCCTGCTCGGCTTCCACCTCTTCCAAGTTGTCGCCAACGCCGGCGCGGAAGCGGTCGCGGGCCAAGGTCAGCTCTTGCCGCGCCAGTTGGCGCGCCTGGGTGGCGACGCCGACTTGCTGCCGGGCGGCATGCACGTCGAGCAGCGCGGAGCGAACCTGCTGGCCGATGGCGGCGCGAAGATCGGATTCCTGGTCCTGGGCCTGCCGCAACCGCGCGTGGGCGGCGATCTCCGCGGCATGAATCGCGCCTCCGTCGAAGATCGGCAGATTGATCTGGCCCGCCAGCGTGAAGGTGGGATGGTTGCTGTTGATCCGGTTGCCGATGGTTCCCCAGTTGCCGCTGAAATCCGCGGTCGGCAAGCGCTGGTCCCGCGCGGCGGCCAGCGCCAACTGCGCGGCGCGCACCGACTCGCGAGCAGCCATGTAATCCGGCCTTGTCCGCAACGCCTCCGCCAGAGCGCGGTCCACGGACAGGCTGGGCGCCGGCGTGTAGGGCATCGGCTGCGCCAAGCGGTAGGCCTGGCCTGAGGGCAGGCCGATCGCCCGGGCCAGCGCCAGCTTTTGCTTAGCCAAGTCATCGCGCCGCACGATCAGATTCTGCCGTTCGCGATCCCGCTGAACTTTGGCCCGCACGACGTCAAGGGCGGAGACAGTGCCGGCGTGATACATATCCTCGGCTTGGGCGAGGGACTGCTCCGCGGTGCGCAGTTGCGCCTGCGCGGCGGTGACACGGCTGCCGTCGGCCGAGGCCAGCAGATATTGGTCCGCGACCGCCATCACCACCAGATTGCGCATTTGCTGATAGGTATGCGCGGCGGCAGCCTGGCTGGCGTTGGAGGAACGCAGGTTCTGGATGCCGCTGATGTTCAAGACCGGGACGTCGAGATAGCCCCGCGCGTCAAAGACGCGAAAGGGACCGACGATCTGGGGAAAGCCGGGAAAGCTGAATCCGAACGCCGCCAGGTTTTCCTTCGTCTCCTCATCGCCGACGCTGGCCTGTACTTTGGGCAGCAAGCCGGATAAGGAGCGCCAGCGCTCCGCGCGGGCTTGCTCCGAGGCCGTGGAGGACAGCAGCACGGCCAGGTTGTTACGCAGGCCCATGCGGATCGCGGCGTTCAAGCTGAGCGCCATCACTCCGGGATGAACCCGGCCCCGGGCGACACCGCCGCTGAGCTGGGCGGAGGAAGTGGGCGGCTGATAGACGCTGGCGGCGGGCGCCGGAGCATAGGCGGGCTGGGCCGGCGAAGGCGGGCCTTGGGCAAATACCGGCGCGGCGGCCAACCCAGCGGCAGCCAGGACCGCCACGCCCAGCGGCAGCCGCCGTGCGGCATTGCGCACAGCGCCAGGGCGCATCCCGGACCGCGAACGAACCGGCAGGAACCTCAACTGCACCGCAGCGGCGCCTTTCATTGCCCTCCTCCGGCGGCGGCGCCTTCCGCCCCTACTCCGCGCCAAAACAGATCGAAGATGAACTGCTCCACATCGAAGCGGTTCTCGTGCATGCCCAGCAGCTGCATGGAGACCGTGCTCTTGACCAGATCCATCAGCGCCAGCGCGGTTTCCAACGGCGGCACCGGGCGCAGCTCGCCGCGGCGAATTCCTTCTTCCAGCACGGGCGCCAGCAACCGCGCCCCGGCCAGGTGCAGCTTGCGGAACTCCTTGGCCCAAGGGCCGCCGTAGATGCATTGGCCAAACTCGGTGAGGTAGATGCGCATGAAGTCCTGGTCCTCGCGCAACAGCTCGAAGCGCACGCGCAGGCCGGCGCGGATCTTGTCCGCAGTGCCGCCCGGCTCGCTCAGGACCGCCTGGAGCCGGCGGTGCATCTCGGCGACGCGGCCGCGGAAGATGGCCCAAAACATCTCTTCCTTGCTGTCGAAATACAGATACAGCGTGCCCTTGGCCAGCCCCGCTTCCACCGCGACCTCCTCCAAGGTGGCGGCGCGAAATCCGCGCGCGGCGAAGACCTTGCGCGCGGCGGCCAGGATTTCGGCGCGGCGAAACTCGGTCAGCACTTCGCGGCGGGTTTTGCCCTCGACCGGCATATGCGAGACCATGCTATCACATTTATGACTGTCCGGTCATTAATTTGACTGAATGCGTCATGGCGTCCGGACTTGCCTCCAGGCGCAACCCGGCGCCGGGCCGTACCCGGGCGCTTAGCCGCCGGTTTGGCGGCCACATTCCCTCCAGCCACACGTCCAAGAAGTTGGCGCTCAGGGCGCGGGTGAAGCCGCCGCGGGTTTCCCCCAGCGTCAGCAGGTCGAGCTCCCGGCCCCAGAACCCGCGGGCAAAGCGCGCGCGCAGCGTTTCCGCAAGCGCCCGCAGCCGCTCGGCCCGGCGGGCGGCCACAACCGCCGGAACCGCCTCCCAGCCCGGTTCGCCGGTGCGCCGGGCGGCTTCGGTGCCCGGCCGGAACGAATAGGTAAAAACGTGGAGGTAGGTCAGGGGCAGCGCGGCGATGAACGCGAGCGATGCTTCGAACTCCGCTTCCGTCTCCCCGGGAAATCCCGCCATCACATCCGCACCGATCGCCGCGGCGGGCAGGCGCCGGCGAATCTCCGTGACGCGCTGGGCATAGTGGCTTGGCCGATAGCGGCGGCGCATGCGCCGCAGCACCGTATCCGACCCGCTTTGCAGCGGGACGTGGGCGTGGGGCGCCAAGCGGGGCTCGGAAGCGAGCAGGGAGATCAGCTCCCCGGTCCAATTCATCGGTTCGATGGAACTGAGGCGGAGACGGGGAATGCCGCTGGCCGCCACCATCGCCCGCAACAGATCGGCCAGCGCCGGCCGTCCGGGCAGATCGCGGCCCCATTGGCCCAGGTGAATGCCGGTCAGGACGACCTCCTGCGCGCCGTTCGCCGCCCAGCGGGCCACCTCCGCCGCGATCTCTAGCGCCGGCCGCGATTGCAGCCCGCCGCGGACGCTGGGAATGACGCAGAACGAACAGGCGTTTCCACAGCCGTCCTGCACCTTGACATGCGGCCGGGTGCGGCCGGAAAGCAGCGCCGCCGGGTCCACCGAGGGCGCCACCGCGCCCGCTAGTGCAGCGATCCCCAGCTTCTCCGCATGGCCGACCACCCGCTCGACGCCGCCGAGGGCGCGGACCTCCTCCGGCGCGCGCTGCGCGTAGCAGCCGGTGACCCAAATGCGCGCCTGCGGCTGCTCTCGCCGGATGCGGCGAATGGCGTATCGGGCCTCGGCGTCCGCCGCGGAGGTCACGGTGCAGGTATTGAGAATGACCAGTTCCGCCTGCTCGGCCGGCCGCCAGCCAGCCGCCGCTAAGTCGCGGGCGATCGCGGACCCGTCGGCCTGATTGGCGCGGCAGCCGAAGTTATGGATGCGGAAGGTTCCGGCCCCCATGGCTCCATTTTAGGGTGGCGATGGCGCGGGTTCGCGGCTAGGCCCGGAGCAACCGGCCAGCCCCACCGCGGGCTGGCGGCACCAGCGGGACGCGTCCTCGATCCGATGGAATGCAATGCTACCCTCGATTATGGCTATTCGTATGTACACCACCAGTTGGTGCCCGGATTGCCGCCGCGCCAAAGCCTTCCTCAAGGAGCGCGGCATCGGCTTCGAGGAAATCAATATCGAGGAGAGCGATGGCGCCGCCGAGCGCGTCGTCGCCAATAACGGCGGCAAGCGCAAGGTGCCGACGTTCGAGGTCGAGGGGCGGTACTTTGCGTGCAGCCCGTTTGACCCGCAAATCCTGCGGCGCGAACTGAACTTGGAGAATTAACGGCGGGCGGTTACGGCGCGCACGTGGCACGCCCCGGGGAACCCAGAGCCGGCGGCAAATCCCGCGCCAGCCCGGCCCGGCATCCAATCAATCGGGCCCGCCAATCGGGCCCGGGACCGCTCATGGTTGCAGCCGTCCCGCCGTGCCGATTAGATGCTGTATTTTTTCGCGTAGTGCCGGAAGGAACGGTAGGACATTCGGAGCATGTCGGCGGCGCGGGTGCGAACGCCGCCCGACTGGCCCAGGGCCGCCGAGAGGTAATGCTTCTCCACATCCTCGATAAAGCGCTCCAACCCATCGGGCGGAAGCGGGGGCAGTCCGCTGGTGGCGCCGTTGGCGGTAGCGCCATTGCCATTGAGCCGTGCCTGTAGCGGCCCGACCGTGACCGTCTCGCCCTGCGCCAGCGCCACGGCACGTTCCACGACGTTCTCCAGTTGCCGCACGTTGCCGGGCCAGTCGTAGGCTTCCAGGCGGGCCATGCCCGCCGGATCGAGTTTGCTGACGGGCTTGGCCATCTCGGCGGCGAAACGCCGGAGGAAATGCATGGCCAGCAGCGGAATGTCTTCCCGCCGGTCCCGCAACGCGGGCAACTCCACGGGGATGACGCTGATTCGATAGTACAAATCCTCGCGGAACCTTCCTTCCCGCACCGCGGTCTCCAAATCGGCGTTGGTCGCGGCCAGGAGGCGGACGTCAACTGGAATGTTGTTGGAGGAGCCCAACGGCCGCACCTGGCGCTCCTGCAACACGCGGAGCAGCGAAACTTGCATCGGCAAGGTCATTTCGCCGATTTCATCCAAAAACAACGTGCCCTTATCGGCCGCCTCAAAAAGGCCGCGGCGGTTGCTGTTGGCGCCGGTGAAGGCGCCCTTGACGTAACCGAAGAGTTCGCTTTCCAGCAGGGTTTCCGGAAAGGCGCCGCAATTGACGGTAATGAAGGCCTGATCGGCGCGCGGGGAGCAGCCGTGGATGCCGCGGGCGACCAGCTCCTTACCGGTGCCGCTCTCGCCGCGAATGAGTACGGTGCTGGCGGTGGCGGCGACCGTGCGCACCATTTCCTTGAGCTGGCTAATGGCGGGGCTGTTGCCGATCAAATGGCCCAGTTCGTTGCGGCTCTTGAGCTCCCGCTTCAGGCTGGTGTTCTCGCGCTTCAGTTCCTGATATTGCAGCGCCCGCGCCACGGTATAGAGCACCCGGTCCACCAGATCCGGCGATTTGATGATGTAATCCACCACGCCGCCGATCTTGATGGCTTCAATCGCGGTTTCCATGCTGCCGTGGCCGGTGATGAAGACGAACGCCGTCTCCGAATCATGCTGCCGCGAGAAGCGGAGCAGGTCGAGGCCGTTGTCCTGCGGGCTGAGGCGCAGGTCGCAGATGGCCAGGTCGAAAATGGCGGATTCCAGCTTGCGCCGCCCGTCCGCGGCGGTGGCCACGGTTTCGACCTGGTGGCCCTCTTTGCGCAGGGCGATGTCCAGCATCTCGCGGATGGATTGTTCGTCGTCAATGATTAGCAAGTGAGCCATGGCGATTTGTGTCAATAACTGGATGGAATGAACTGGCCGACCGCGGCCTCCGCCGCGACGGTGCGCCCCGCCGCGGAATCGCTCCGCGCGCTGCGCTCCAGCGGCAACTGCACCACGAACCGTGCGCCGCCCCCCGCGGGCGGCTCGGCCCAAATTTTTCCCTGATGAGCCTCGACGATGGCGTACACCAGGGCGAGGCCCAGACCCGTGCCCTCGCTAAAACCGCTGCGGAAGGGCTCGAAGACTTCTTCCTCGGAACCCGGCCTCAATCCCCGGCCGGTATCCTGAAATTCCAGCCGCACGCCCATGGACGACGGCGACACGGTGATGCGCAGCGTGCCGCCCTCGGGCATGGCCTTGAAGGCGTTATCGCAGAGGTTCCAGACCACCTGCTTCAGCCGGTCGCCGTCGCCCCAAACAATGACGGGCTCGGTCCCCAGGGATGCGGTGATGCGGATGCCTGCCTCGCGGCGGGGGCTTTGCTGCGCCAAGGTCAGCACCTCCTCCAGCAACGCCCGCAGATCCACCTCGGCCATGTGGTACTGGTAATCGCGCGAGTACCCTAAGAATTCGCCGACGATGCGGTTGAGCCGCTCCGATTCCCGCTCCACCACCGCCGCCAGCCGCTGCTGATCGGGATCCTGGGCGGCGCTGCGCGCCAGCAAGCGCACCGAGCCGGCCATGGAAGCCAGCGGATTCCGAATCTCATGCGCGATGCCGGCCGCCATGCGGCCCACGGCGGCCATGCGATCGTGGCGGCGCAGTTCCCGCTCCAGCCGCCGCAATTCGGTCAAGTCTTGGAAATGGATCACGCGGCCGGCGTCCGTCGCGCCGTTGACCTTCAGCGGCACCACGGTCAAGCCGATGATCTTCTCGCGGCCGTGGCGATTGATGCGGATCTCCCCGCGCCGCCCCAGCATGGTCTCCGGAACCGCGCCCAGCACGCGTTCCACCGGCTGGCCCAGCACGGCTTCGGCGGATTGTTCCAGAATGCGCTCCGCCGCCGGGTTCACCAGATGGACGCAACCGCTCAGATCCGTGGTCAGCAGCCCCCCGCCCATGGAGCGGATGATGTTGTCGTTCAGCGCCCGCAGGCTGGCCAGCACATGCTGGTGCTCGCGCAATTCCCGGCCCGCGGCCATCAGCTTGCCCGCCAGCAACTCCGCCAAATAAGCCGCCGCGACAAACGCCAAGCCGTTGAGCAAGACCGACAGCGCCATGGCGCGGTCGTTGGCGCCGGCGCCCGTGCTGCCCATCGCCAGCGCCGCCTCCGCCGCCGCCCAATAGGCCAGCGCGCAGACGCCGGCCATGGCGTAGATCACCCGGCGGGGCAGCAGCGTGGCGGAGGCGACCACCAGCAAGGCGTAGATTTCCGTCAGCAGGCTGGAGTAGCCGCCGGTCACCGCGATCACCGCGGTGACCAGCAGGATGTCCAGCCCCAATTGCGCGTACACTTGCGGGGCCACGCGGGCGCCAGAACGCAGCCAGGCGCGATCAATCAGGGCAATACCGTACCAAGCGGCAATGAGATACAAAAACGGCGCCAGGGAGGACCATTCCGCGTGATCGCGGAACGCGACCAGCAGCTCCACCGCCAGCACCAGCGTGATGCCCCAGAAGCGCGCGCGGCAAAGCCATGCCAGCCACTCGGCCCGGATGGCCGCCACGGGCGCGGCGCTGCCCGCGCCCGTCACCGGCGTGCTGTGCTCTTCGATTTCCTGAAACATTCCCGTCCGCGTGCCCGCCCGATGGCCAAAACTAGGCGGGAGCTGCCAGATTATGGCCGCGCGGACGTTTTGCGTCGGTTGGCGAAGGACAGTTTTCGGCCAGTATCCCTGCCTGCCACTGGCCCCGAGACCGGTATGTTGGGCGCTGCCGCGGCGCTGCTCCGGGCCCCGAAGCGGAAGCGAATGCTGAAACTAGCGCCGCCGCGTGGGACGATGTCCCGTGGCCGCGGTCGTCGCGCTCGGTTTGCCCGGGAGCCGAGTTAGCGGCCGGTAGCCGAGGAAGCCGTTCGCCCGGCGCCTCCAGCGCCGGGCAGCACGCGCCAAGCGTTGGGATCCTCCTGCCCCAGCCTCCAGGCGGAAATGCCGGCCAAGTGCTCCCGTTGGGTGAGCCGCCAGAGCGCCTGGAGGCTACGGGCGCGGCTCCACCAGATCACGCGTGTCGCCTGGGGCCCGCGATGGATCGTTACGTAGACTTGCTGCGCCGGATCCCAACGTCCGGGATAATGCCGCCATAGCGCCTCCAGCCAAGCGCTGCCGCCGCCCCGCGCTTTCCATGGGCTGGGATGCAAGGGCTGGTATTGGGCCGGGATCGCCGCCACATGCGGAACGGGCGTGCCCGGCCGCCCCCTCCATTCGGTCGAGTAAAACGCCGCTCCGATGGACACTTTCGACGCCGGCATGAAGCGCAGGGCGTAGCGTACACAGGCGCGGATCCAGGGCATGCCGCTGACCGGCCCCGGCGCGGTCAGGCCACTGTGCTCCGAATACGTCATCACCGTCACGAAATCGGTGTGCCGGCCGAGTGCACGATAGTCGTAAACGCCGGACCATGTTTTCCAGCCGCCGGCGGAAAACGCCCGCGGATTGCTGGAAATACGCGGCACGATGGTGACGCTGAACTTCAGTCCTTCGCGGTGGAATGCGCGCTCCGCTGCGGCCGCCAGGCGGCTGTATCGGGCGCGGTCCCGCGAGGGTATGTGCTCGAAATCGAATTGCACGCCCCACCAATGGCCCACGCGGCCGTCGCGAGCCAGATCCGCGATCATGCGGCGCTCGGCCGCCGGCGAATGCAGGACCGCGTCCATAACCGCCAGGCTGAACCCGGCATTGGTCACCAGGGGCATGAGCTTGATGTGATCCCGCGCGGCGAGGCGAACGATGATGGCGGGCACCCGGCCGGTCACCTGTCCCTTGGCGTTCATCACGAAAACCTGGGGCGCGATGATGTCAATTTGCCGGGCGCGCGCCGCAAAATCGGCCAGCGATCCGGGACTATTGACGGCATACATCAGCACTTGTGGCGGCGCCGCGGCCAGAGCCGCGCCCGGCGCCCACAGGGCCGCCATGACACCGGCGAAAATGCCGGCCACTACCGCGAACGGTTTACGCATGGACTCAGCATCTCCCATCCACCAGGAAAACGAAAGCCGGCGCCAGAGTCGCCAACGGTAGGGAGCAGGGACGACCCGCGTCAGCTTTGGAAGCACTTTCGGGCCCGGGGCAAAAAAAAAGCCCTGCGGGTCGGGAACCCGCAGGGCCGCTGCGTGCGGGAATTACCCCTTCCCGCTTTGGGTGTGAGTGAAGGAACTACTTGAGGATTGGATTCAGCGTACCGAACCAAAATCAAGGCTGCATCCCGAGAACGTCAAATCCACATCAAATCGTGCCCACGAATTGGCACCAAATGTGCCATACGCTGCCGTCCCCGCACTAGCCTTCGGGCCGGAATCTGGGCAGTATCGCTCCCGTTCTGGGGCTAATGCTAAAATCGAGCTACCCTCTTCCGTAGCACCGCTTGCGGGCCGAGCCGGGCGCCGCAGCCAATTGTTTCATGCCCCAATTCATGGTCAGAGCGTTGAACGAACGCGGCCATTGGTTGCATCAACCAGAGGACGCGGCCACCGAGAAGGAGTTGCGCGAGCGGCTCCTGCAACAAGGGTACCTAGTCTATTCCATCCAACCGCGGCGCGGGGCCTTGGCCGGTTGGCGGCAGCGCCAAGCGCGGGTGCGGCAAGATACATTTCTGACCTTCAACCAGCAATTCATCACCTTAATTCACGCCGGCCTGCCGATCCTGCGCGCCGTGGAGCTGTTAGCCAAACGGGCGCGGGATCCGAAGTTGCAAGCGCTATTGGCGGCGGTGCTGGAGCGCATCCGGGGCGGCGATTTGTTGTCCGAAGCCTTTCGCCGCCAGCCCGGCGTCCCGGAAATCTATACCACTACCCTGATGGCCGGGGAGCGCAGCGGCAATTTAGAAGAGGTATTGCGCCGCTACCACCAATACCAGCGGCTCGCGGCCTCGATCCGGCGCAAGCTGGTCAGTTCCCTGGTGTATCCCGCCTTCCTGCTGGTGATGGTATTCGTGGTGCTGATCTTCCTGGTCACGTTCGTGGTGCCGCGCTTCGGCAAGCTGTATAGCTCGCTGGGGGCGAAGCTGCCGACCATCACCGTGTACATGCTGGCGTTTGGCGAAGCGGCCAAGCATTACTTTTGGGCGGCGCCGCTGGCGCTGGTCGGCATCGTGGCGGGCTTCCTGCTCATCATGCAGAAAACCCCGCTGGGCGCGCGCATTGACACCGCGTTCCTGCACCTGCCCGTGGTCGGCGAAATGTGGTGGAAATACCAAGCGGCCATGTTGTCGCGAACGCTGGGGACCCTGCTGCAAGGCGGGATTCCGCTGCCTGCGGCGCTGGAAACCGCGGGATCCGCGCTGCGCAGCCGCCATCTGCGCCAAGGCCTGCGGGCCGGCACGCAGCGGGTTCGGGAGGGCCAGCAGCTCTCCCAGGCGCTGAGCGAGCACAAAGTGCTGCCCACGCTGGCGGTGGAGATGGTCGAGGTCGGGGAAGGAACGGGCGCGCTGCCGCAGATGCTGGTCAGTGTGGCCGATTTCTACGATGAAGACCTCAGCACGGCGCTCACCACGCTGCTCTCGCTGCTGGAGCCGGCGATTCTGATCTTGGTGGGCAGCATCGTCGCCGTGGTGCTGATCTCGCTGTACCTGCCGATTTTTTCCTTGGGAGCGCAGATCCATTGAACCCCACCCCCTCGCTGCCCGCCACCCTCGCCGCCGCGCCACCGTCGGCCGCCGGCGCCACCGCCGACGGAACGGCGCGGGCGCGCGAGCTCGCGCGCCGGTACCGCTGCGAGTTCGTGGACCTCAAGGACTATCGCATTGACCCGGCGCTGTTCCGCACCGTGCCGGTGGACTTGATGTTCCGCTACAATTTCGTGCCCCTGGCCGGCGACGAGCGGAGCATCACCGTGGCCATCGCCGACCCCAGCCAATTGATGATGATTGACGAGGTGGGGCTGCTGCTCGGCCGCCGCGTGCTGATGCGCGTGGCGACGCTGGCGCAGGTCGCGGAGATCCTCAAAAAGACCGAGCAATCCCAGCGCGTGCTGGAAGAGGCGACCGAAGGCTTCACCCTGGACGTCATCCGGGAGGAGGACAACCCGGACGAGACCATCTCCATCGAGAAGCTCACCGCGGGCGGCGACATCAGCCCCATCATCAAGCTGGTGGACACCACCATCTTCACCGCGCTGGAGCGGCGCGCCAGCGACATCCACATTGAAACCGGAGATGCCGAGGTGATCGTCAAATACCGCATTGACGGCGTGCTGCATCCCGCCATGGCGCCGATCGCCCGGGAGTTCCATTCGCCGATCATCTCCCGCATCAAGGTGATGAGCGAACTGGATATCGCCGAGCGCCGGGTGCCGCAGGATGGGCGTTTCCGCGTGCGCTACAAGGGCCGCTCGATTGATTTCCGCGTCTCCATCATGCCCAGCATCCACGGCGAGGACGCGGTGCTGCGCGTGCTGGACAAGGAGGCGATGAGCGAGAAGTTCCAGCACCTCAACTTGGACGTGGTGGGCTTCGACGCCGCCGGGCTGAGCAAATTCCGGCGTTACATCCGCGAACCCTACGGCATGGTGCTGGTCACCGGGCCCACCGGCAGCGGCAAAACCACCACGCTCTACGCCGCGCTGAACGAGATCCGCAGCGACGAAGACAAGATCATCACCATCGAGGACCCGGTGGAGTACCAGCTCAAGGGCGTCACGCAGATTCCGGTCAACGAGAAAAAGGGGCTGAGCTTCGCCCGCGGGCTGCGCTCGATTTTGCGGCATGACCCGGACAAGATCATGGTGGGCGAGATCCGCGACACCGACACGGCGCAGATCGCCATCAACTCCGCCCTGACCGGACATCTGGTCTTCACCACCGTGCACGCCAACAACGTGGTGGACGTGATCGGGCGCTTCCTCAACATGGGCGTGGAACCGTACAATTTCGTCAGCTCGCTGAACTGCATTCTGGCCCAGCGCCTGGTGCGCATGATCTGCCCCAACTGCAAGGTGGCGCGGCGCTATTCCCGGGCCGAATTGGAGGCCTCCGGCCTGAACGGGGAGTGGCTGGAGCGGGATTTCTACGAAGGCGCGGGGTGTTTGGACTGCGCCGGCACCGGCTTTCGCGGCCGGACGGCGATTCACGAACTGTTGGAGATGACCGACACGGTGCGGGAGATGATTCTGGCGCGGCGGCCGAGTTCCGAAATCCGGCGCACCGCGCGGCAGGAAGGAATGACGTTTTTGCGGCAATCGGCGCTGGACAAGGTGCGCGACGGCGTGACCACGCTGCGCGAGATCAACAAGGTCACGTTCATCGAGCTGACGCGATGAAATGGGGCCTGCACCATGCCGCCGGCGCGGCGCCGTCGCCGCGGAATTCCGGTGGCGCCAGCTGGCTGGATTCTCCGCCGCCGCAGGTGGCAGTGGAAATCGCCACCGACGGCATCGTCGCGGCCCGTCTGCGGCCCGGCCAGGGAAGCAGCCCGGAGACGGTGGCTGCAAGGCCGCTGCCGCCGGGAGCGGTGCTGCCGGGACTGACCGAAACCAATGTCGCCGACGCCGGCAGTTTGGTGGCGGCGCTGCGGCAGAGCTTGGAGGCCGTCGGCGGCGCGGGCCGCGAGGCGGCGCTGCTGCTGCCGGATCTGGCCGTGCGCGTCGCCCTGCTGGAGTTCGAGGAGCTGCCCCATCACGCCGAGGAACTGGACGCGCTGGTCCGCTTCCGCCTGCGCAAAACGCTGCCCTTCGATGCCGAGCAGGCCGCGCTGGCGGTACAGGTCATGCGCTCCGGACTGCGGCGACGCGTCGTGGCGGTGACCTCCAGCCGGGAGCGCCTGAATGAATATGAAGATGCCTTCGCCGCGGCCGGGGGACGGGCGGCGCAAGTCCTGCCCGCGGGGCTGGCGGCGCTGATGGCCCGAGCGGAGCTGGGACATGGCACGCTGCTGCTGCGCTGGCGGTCCGGCGCCTTAACCAGCGGGTTTGGGTGGGAGCAGTTGCCGCGGCTGTTTCGCGTCATCCCCACCGCCGACGGGCTGGTCTACGACGATCTCCATGCCTCGGCGGCCTTTTTCCGCGATTTTCTGGACAACCTTCCGCCGCAAGAACGGATCGTGGCGCCGCGCATCCTGACCTTTGGCATTCCGGAACCGGTGGTGGCGGAACTGCAAAGGGAATGCGATTGGGCGCGTGTCAGCACCGGCGCATCGGCTTGGGGTGGCGCGGAGTCGCACCTCGCCGTGGCCGGAGCATTGCAGCCGGACACCACCGAGGGCGCCATGGGCGCCCAGCCCGCATCGGCCGGCCAGGTGGAAGGCGCGGCGGGCACGGGAGCGTCGGCATGAGGTTCGCCCTCAACTTGGCCCGTGAACCAAGCGAGAACCGGCGGCGGGCGTGGATCATTTGGGGCGGTTCCTGCGCCCTGGCGGCGGTGGCGCTGGTGGTGCTGGCGGCGATCACCTTTACCAATTGGCGTTCCGCGGCAACCGTGCGAGCGCGCACCGCGGCGGTGCAAGCTCGCTTGGCGCCGCTGCGGCGGCAGCGGGGGCAACTGGTGGCGGCGTTGCGGCAACCCGCCGCGCAGGCGGCCATGCATCGCGCGGCTTATCTCAATCAATTGATTGATCAGAAAGCCGTGAGCTGGACGCGGCTGTTTGAGCGCCTGGAAGCGTTGCTGCCGTCCCAGGTGCAATTGCTATCCCTGCGCCCGGCGCAGCGCCACGGAAAAACCGCATTGGTGATCCTCGTGTCCGCTCCCAGCGTCACCGCCGCCCTGCCCTTTCTACATGAAATGGAGGAGGCTCCGGATTTCGCCGCGCCGCAACTCTCCGAGGTCAGCAGCCATACAGCAGGCGCCAGCAACGACGCCACGGGCCTAACCGCCCGGCGGCCGGTACGGCTGGAGATCGTCGCCTTTTATCGCCCCAAACTAGGGCCGGCGGACCTGCACCCCAGCGCGGATCGGCGCCAGCAGGCGCTTAATCCGCGGCCCGGGAGGCGGCCATGAACCAGCCCGGCCAGCTGCGCCGCCGCCTGCGCATCGCGTTCGCCGGCTTGCTAGTGGTGGATGCCATGTTGCTGGCGTTCCTGCTGTCGCCATTCGGGCCGTCCCGGGAGCAGGCGGGGACGGCGCTGGCGCGGGCCCAATCGCGTTATGTCGTCCTGCGCGCCCAGGTCGCCGGACTGCGCAAGCTGCAAGGGGAAATCCGCACCAGCCAGCGCCAGGCCCGGCGCCTGCTGACGGCCGGCATGCCGGGTGAGCGCACCGCCGATTTCCGCCTGCTGGGAGCGCTGCAATCCATGGCGCAGACCACCGGCGTGGATGCCGCCTCGTTTCACTTCTATCCCGCACGCAACGCCCATTTGGGCTTGCGGCGGCTGAGCATCACCATGCGCGTCACCGGACAGTACGCCGCGCTGGTGCGCTTCATCAACCACGTGGAACGCGCGCCGATGTTTTTCATCGTCCGCCAAGTAGCGCTCTCCACCCGGAATCATGGTCCGCAGGGCAACGGCTTGGCGCTGGCGATCCAATTGGAAAGCTACGTCCGGACGGCAACCGCGACGCCAGCCGCGCCGAAGGGGAGTGCGGAATGAGCCGCGCTGCCGCCAAGCCAACCCCACGGGGACAATTGATCGCGCTGGCCGCTCTGGTTGCGGTGGCGGCCGTGCTGCTATGGCGGGCGGAGGGCATTTCCAACCGCTTGGGCCACTTGATCGGGGGCGGCAACGGCGACGCGGCGGTCCAGCGCCTGCTGCGCCAGCCGAATCCAACGCTGCATTGGGGCTATTTGCAGGAGGTGCGGTCCGTGCGCTACCGCGGAGAACTGCGCAATTTGTTTGCACCGGCTCCGGTCGCGCCGCCCGCGGCCGCCGGCG
>DAHVCP010000039.1 GCA_027314025.1 Acidobacteriota bacterium | reverse complement strand
CTGGAAAAACCCCACCTGCTGCGCCGCGCCATCAACAAACCGGTCAGGGAACAACCTCCAGCCGCACCGGAAGGCGGGCAGCGCTTGATTGGAGCGGATCAACCGCCGGATTTATTACGGCCGCCGCGAATGCCGTCGCCGGTTTGACCGGCTGGGGCGCTCCCGCTGCCCGGGGTTGCCGCCAGGGCCCGCCGGACGGAAGGGATGGGAGCGCCGCGCCTGCCGGCCGCGCGAGGTCCGCATTAGCCGCCGGCGGGCGGCGCGAGCATGGCGGCGATGTCGCGGGAGCTGGCCGCGTCGGCGGCGAAGGTGAAGGTGCCCGACTCGGCCATTTCGCGGATCGCGCGCAGGAAGGCGCCCATCGCGGTGCGGTACAGCGTGCTGCCCAGGCTGATGCGCTTGACGCCAAGAGCGGAAAGCTCGGCGCGGCTGAGCGCGGGCCCAGTCAGCCCAGCGAGGACGTTGACCGGGCGGTCCAGGGAACGGACCACGGCGGCGATCTCGTCGCGGGTTTTCAGGCCCGGGGCGTAGAGCACGTCGGCACCGGCTTCTTGATAGGCCTGAAGGCGGCGGATGGTGTCGGCCAGGTCGGGGCGGCCGTGCAGGTAATTTTCCGCCCGCGCCGTCAGCGTGAAACCGGACGGGACGGCGCGGGCCGCTTCCGCCGCGGCGCGGACGCGTTCCGCGGCCAGCTCCAAGGGATAGATGGGTTGTCCCCAATCGCCGGTCGAATCTTCAATCGAGCCGCCCGCCACGCCGGCGGCGGCAGCCAGCCGGATGGTCTCCGCGGCGGCTTCGGGCGCGTCGCCAAAGCCGTTTTCCAGATCGGCGCTGACCGGCAGTTCGGTGGCGGCGGCGATGGCGGCGGCATAGGCCAGCGTGCGCTCCCGGCCCAGGGCATAATCCACCACGCCCTGCGAGAAGGCGCGGCCCATGCTGGTGGTGGCCAGGGCGGCGAAGCCGGCATGGGCCAGCAGGCGCGCCGAGCCCGCGTCCCAGGGATTGGGCAGAATGAAGGCTTCCTTCTGGTGGTGCAGGGCGCGAAAGCGCGCGGCTTTTTGCCGCTGGGCTTCGCCTGGTGGGTTCACGGCGGCCGGTGGGTTCATGACGGCATTCCGAGCGGCGCCCAGCGCGCCGGTGATTAGCGCGGGCCGAAGTGCTGGACCAGATAATTCAAGATGACCGGCTGTTCATTGGGCGCCCAACTGGCGCCAAGCTGGGCCATGGTCCGCATGGTGTTTTCCCAGCCGGCGCGGCCCTGGCGGTGCTCGGCCAGGCGGTCGAGGGAATGGCAGGTGCCGCAGCGCTCCAGCACCAACTGGCCGGCGGCGGCCTGCTGCGGGCTGGCCGGCGCCGGCGCGCTGGCGCTGGCGGCGGGCGGGGCGATATTCGCGCGGCCGGGATCGGAAAAGAACACCACCAAGGCTAAAGCCACGGCGGCGGCCAAAAGCAGTAACGGCGCCTTCACAACCTTTTATGATAGCCCGGCAAAATTGCTTGGCGCGGGCCCCAGCGCGGCTGCCCACCCCAACGCGCGCCGCTGCGCGTTGGGGCCCCGGGTCCGCCGCGCGTCCCGCTTGCGCGGGACCGTCCGTTTCCGGTGCGCCCGGCCGCGGGTGTACAATCGGCCCGTTTGCCTACATTCCCGTCCGCCCCTTGGAGGCTGTTGATGACCGGTCCGCTGCGCCGTGTTTTGTCCGCCTTTGGCCTATTGGGCCTGATTGCCGTCGCGCTGCCCGCTTGGGCGCATTCCGGCCCCAAGCACCTCAGCCCCGAGGCATATGCCCGCAAGCTGGCGCCGACGCCGCCGATGGGTTGGAACAGCTGGAATCACTTCGCCCACCGCATCAATGCCCGCATCGTGCGCGAGGAAGCCGACGCCATGGTGGCAAGCGGAATGAAGGCGGCCGGCTATGAGTACATCAACATTGACGACACCTGGGAAGGCCCGCGCAAGCCGGACGGCGAAATCACCTCCAACGCGAAATTCCCCAACATGAAAGCCTTGGCCGATTACGTCCATTCCGAGGGCCTCAAGCTGGGCATCTATTCCTCGCCCGGACCAAAGACCTGCGCCGGCTATACCGGCAGCTATGGGCATGTGCGCCAAGACGCCGAGACCTACGCCAAGTGGGGCATTGATTATCTGAAGTACGACTGGTGCAGCGCCGGGGAGAAGTACAAGCCGCAGCAACTGCAATGGGTCTACACGCAGATGGCGAAGGCGCTGCGCGCCACCGGGCGGCCCATCGTCTTCAGCCTGTGCGAGTACGGCTGGCAGGACCCGTGGAAATGGGCGCCGGCGATCGGCGGCAACCTGTGGCGCACCACCGGCGACATCAACGACAGCTGGGCGCGCATGTCGGCCATCGGCTTCCACCAAAGCCATCTGGCGCGCTACGCCGGCCCCGGCCATTGGAACGATCCGGACATGCTGGAAGTGGGCAACGGGGGCATGACCAACACCGAGTACCGCACCCACTTCAGCCTATGGGCGATGCTGGCGGCGCCGCTGATCGCGGGCAATGACCTGCGCCACATGTCGGCGGCGACGCGGGAAATCTTGACCAACCGCGAGGTGATCGCGGTGGACCAGGATCCGGCGGGCCACCAGGGCTATCGCGTCGCCCGCTATGGGCACACCGAGGTGTGGGCCAAGCCGCTGAGCCACCGGCAGTGGGCGATGGCGCTGTTCAACCGCGGCGGCAAGCCCACGCGGGTGACGGCGACCTGGGGCGAGATCGGGCAGCAAGGCCCGCTGCACGTCCGCGATCTGTGGGCCCATGCCGACCGCGGCCTGCACCAGCACCAGTACAGCGCCGTGGTGCCGTCGCATGGCGTGGTCATGATCCGCGTCTGGAAATAGCCGCTACAATTGGGCTGGGGTAGGCCATGGCCAAGACCTCCAGCGCGCGGCTCAACGCCGAAGATTTCGCCCGGCTGCCGAACGACCGGTTCCGCTACGAAATCATTGCCGGGGAGCTGTACATGAGCCCCAGCCCAAAAGCCCGGCACCAATATTTGCTCGGTGAGCTGTATTACCGGCTGCGGGCGTACCTGGCCGCGCATCCGCTAGGCACGGTGTATGTCGCGCCCTTCGACGTGCATTTCGGCGGGGAAGACATCGTCCAGCCGGATTTGATCTTTATCCGCCAGGAGCGGGTGAAGGCACTGGTGAAGGATTGGATCTACGGCGTCCCCGATCTGCTGGTCGAGGTCCTCTCGCCCGCAACCGAGATGGGGCTGGATCGCAAAGCCAAGTTCCAGCTGTATGAAACCCGTGGCGTGGCGGATTATTGGCTGGCTGACCCCGAACGCCGCCGCTGGGAGGCCTATCGCCTGCGCGCGGGCAAATACCGGCAAGTGGCGAACCTGGGCGGGGACGAGATTTTTACCACTCCGGTCTTTCCCGGCTGGGAACTGCCGTTGGCGTCGTTGTGGATGCCGGATTCCGATGAGCCGCGGCGCGGTCCGGCCGCAGCCGGCTAGAACGAATAGCTCAATCCCAGCGCCAGGGAGCTGAGCTGGTGGTTGCCGAGGCGCAGCTCCGGCCGCAACGCCCAGCGCCGGGCCAAGCGGAACCGCGCGCCGGCGAGGAAATCGCCCATGCCCTGATAGCGGCGCACCGAGGATGCCCCGGTAAACACCGCCAAGCCAAAGCCGCCGCCGATGTACGGCACCACCCAGCGCTGGCCGAAACGCAGGTTCACCAACAGATCGCCTTCAAAGGTCCAGGCGTCGGCGCCGTAATTGGCGCAGGGCAGGCTGGGCGAGGCGATGCAGGCGGCGGTGAAGCCCCCGGGTTCGCCCAGCCGGTACCAGGTGACGCGCGGGGAAAAGGTGAGCCAGCGATTCAGGTCGCGGCCCAGCGCGGCGCCGAGTTCGCCGCGGCCGCCGGCAATCTGCGGCTGATACGGCCAGCCGCCGAAGACGGTCAGCCGCCAAGGATCAGGGGCACGCCAGGGAGTTTGCGCGCCGGCGGCGAGCCATAGCAGCGCAACGAAGAACCCGATTCTGCCCGCCCGCCGCAACAACTTCGCCCCTACCCTGCCCCTATTCGCGGCCAGAGTAGCACGCGCCCGGCGGCAAACCGCCGCCAGGCGCGCGGAATGGGCATTTCGCCCGGAATGAATGATGAATTGAGGATGAAGCCGCGGACTAGAAGGTCTTCGTCAGGCCGATGGTGAAGCGCGATAGGCCATGCGTGCCGATGCGCACCTCGGGCCGGATCTGCCAGCCATCGTCCACGGGAAATGCGATGCCGCCGCCGATGATCGGCGAACCGTGCGTGTGCCCGTCATATTCGGCGAGTCCGACGCCGCCGAGAATGTAGGGCACCAGGCGGGAATCGGAAATATGGAAGTGGTACAGGAAGCTGCCGTCCAAGGTGAAGACGCCGTCGCCGCCCTGGCGGCCGAACAGAAATGTCGGCTCAAAGCTGACGTTGCGGGTCAGGCTGATGCCCAAGCCGGCGCCGGCGCCGAAGCCGTTGGGCGAGCCGAGCAAAGCGCCGCCGAAAAAAGTGGCGGAATGCACATTCTGAGCCACGGCGGGTCGGGTGAACGCCAATCCCACGAGCAACAACAGACATGCCAAGAGCGATTTGCGAATCAAGCTGTGTCCTCCCATAAGAGCTTTTGACTGCAATTGACCAGCCATTGTAAATAGATGAATTTGCAGGCCTTTCGGTTTCGCGGTGGGCGAACGCGGGAAGAATTTCCCGCCTCACGGGATTTTTTGCGCGCCGCCGCGCCGGTTGCGGCCCGCGAGCCGGCGCGGCGCGGGCGGCTAAAATGGAATCAGCATGGCGCGCACGCTCTTCGACAAAATTTGGGAACGGCATGTGGTGGCGCAAGCCGCCGGACGCCCCGCGTTGCTCTACATAGACCTGCACCTGATCCATGAAGTCACCTCGCCGCAAGCGTTCGAGGGACTGCGCGCCAACGGGCGGCGGGTGCGGCGGCCGGATCGCACCTTCGCCACCATGGATCACGACGTGCCCACCGATCCTCGCGGCAACGGGCCGCTGCGCGTGCTGGACACCCTAGCGCGGCAGCAGTTGGAGGCGCTGGCGGCCAACTGCCGGGAATTTGGCATTGAGCTGTTCGACGTCGAACGGCCGGAACAAGGCATTGTCCACGTCATCGGGCCGGAACTGGGCCTGACCCAGCCGGGACGCACCATCGTCTGCGGCGACAGCCACACTTCCACGCACGGCGCGCTGGGCGCGTTGGCGTTCGGCATCGGCACCAGCGAGGTGGAGCATGTGCTGGCGACCCAGTGCCTCTGGCAAGCGCGGCCGAAGTCGCTGGAGCTGCGGGTCGAGGGGCGGCTGCCCGCCGGCGTCAGCGCCAAGGACATCATCCTGCACATCATCGGCCGCATCGGCACCGGCGGCGCCACCGGGCACGTCATCGAGTACACCGGCGAAGCCGTCCGCGCGCTGAGCATGGAACAGCGGATGACGGTCTGCAACATGTCCATCGAGGCTGGCGCCCGGGCGGGGATGATCTCTCCCAATGCGCGCACGGTGGAATACCTGCGCGGCCGGCGCTACGCGCCCGCGGGGACGGCGTTCGACCGCGCGGCGGCGGATTGGCTGGCGCTGGCCAGCGAGCCGGGCGCGGCGCATGACGCCAGCCGCGTCTTCGACGCCGCGGAAATTCAGCCGCAGGTCACTTGGGGAACGAATCCGGGAATGGTGGCGCCGGTCACCGGGCGCGTGCCCGACCCGGCGGCGCTGCCCGACGCCGCGGCGCGGAAAGCGGCGGAGCTGGCGCTGACCTACATGGGCCTGGAGCCGGGAACGCGGATCGAATCCATCGCCCTGGACCGGGTCTTTATCGGTTCCTGCACCAACGCCCGGCTGGAGGATCTGCAAGCCGCGGCGCGCATCGTCCGCGGCCGCCGCGCCTCGCCGCGGGTGCGGGCCATGGTGGTGCCGGGCTCCAAGCAGGTAAAGGCCGCCGCGGAACATCTCGGCCTGGACCGCATCTTCCGCGATGCCGGCTTCGAATGGCGCGAGCCGGGATGCAGCATGTGCCTGGGCATGAACCCGGACACCCTGCGGCCGGGCGAGCGCTGCGCCTCGACCAGCAATCGCAACTTCGAGGGCCGGCAAGGCGCCGGCGGCCGCACCCATCTGGTCAGCCCGGAGATGGCGGCGGCGGCGGCGATCGCCGGGCATTTCGTGGACATCCGGGAATGGCCGGAGGCGGCGCGGCCCGCCCAGGAGAAGCGCTAATGGAACCCTTCACCCAACTGCGCGGCGTGGTGGCGCCGCTGGATCGCGCCAACGTGGACACCGATCAGATCATTCCCAAGCAGTTCCTCAAGGTGGTGCGGCGGACGGGACTGGGCGAAGGCTTGTTCTATGATTGGCGGCGGCTGGCGGATGGCCGGCCGGACCCGGCGTTTCCGCTCAACCAGCCCGCCTACGCCCACGCCAAAATCTTGCTGGCGCGGGAGAATTTCGGCTGCGGCAGTTCCCGCGAGCACGCGCCCTGGGCGCTGCTGGATTTCGGCATCCGGGCGATCATCGCCCCCAGCTTCGCCGACATCTTCGCCAACAACTGCGGGCAAAACGGGATGCTCTCGCTGCCGCTGCCCGCCGCGCAGGTCGAGCAACTGTTCCAGAACGTGGCCGCGCGGCCGGGCATGGAGCTGCTGATTGATCTGCCGGCGCGGCGGGTCAGCGACGACGCCGGATGGTCGGCGGAGTTCGCCATGGATCCTTACCGGCAGCAACGGCTGATCGAGGGCTTGGATGATATTGCGCTCACGCTGCGGCAGGCAGCCGACATCAGCGCCTACGAGAAGCAACACGAGGGAGCCTAAATGATGGGCGCTGGCCCCGCGAGGGGTTTCCTCCGATTCGGCCGGGCGGTGCGCGGCGCGTTGCGGCTGGCGCTGCTCGCCGGCTGCGCGCTGGTCAGCGTGGCCATCGCCATCCCGCCGGCCATTCCCCCGGCCATCCCGCCTGCCATTGCCCCGGCCGCCGCTCCCGGCCCCGTGCCGGCGATTCCTCCGGCGGCCACCCAGCCCGCCGTGCCGGGCCCCACGCCGCCGGGCATGCGGGCGACGGACTGGAACTTTCCCCATCCCGATGCCACGTTCCAGATGACCGCGCCGATCGCGGTGCGGGCGCATCATTTCATGCCCTACACCTATGAGATCGTGCCCACGCATCTGCGCCATGACCATTGGGTCCGGATGGTGCGGCTGCTGGCTTCGGCGCCGGGGGCCATTCATCACGCGGTGGTCTATATCCGCCGCCCGGGATCGCCTTGGCTGAAGGATGCGCCGATCGGCCGCCCGTTCACCGCCAAGAGCCTGAAGCGGGAGCGGGACCGGCGCGACGCGGAGTGGACCGACAATCCGCTGCTATTGGTGGCGGGTCCGGGAACACAGCCGCTGCGTTTTCCGCATGGCATGGGCATTTACCTGCCCGCCGGGGCCGATCTGGTGTTCCAGTTTCACTTCATGCTCGGCGGGCACACCGCCAGCGAGCTTGGCGGCGTGCAGTTGGTCTTTACCCGCGGCCGGCCGCGGCGCCGGGTGCTGACGCTGCAACTGACCAACGACACCTTCGCGATTCCGCCCCATGCCGCCGATTACCGCGTCGAGGTGCATGGCTTCATGCCGCATGGCGCGACGGTGCTGGGCTTCTATCCGCATATGCACCTGCGCGGGCGGCGGTTCGAGTACAACTGGGTGCACCGCGACGGGAAGGTGCGGCGGCTGCTGGATATCCGTTGGCGCTTTTACCACGAGATGAACTATTTCCTGCGGCGGCCATTTTGGATGCCGCGGGGGGCGGAACTGCAAGCCGTGGGCTGGTACAACAATTCGGCCGGCAATCCCTTGAACCCCAACCCCAACATCACCGTCCGCTGGGGCGACCAAGCCACGAGCGAGATGATGGTCGGGTTCTTCTTCGTCGCCGTGCCGCTGAAGATGAGCAAGTGGGACTTCTTCCTGCCGCCGGGCTCGCATCCACCTCGCGGCACCGTGCCCACGCCCTTGCCCTTTCCCCACGCGCCGGCGCGTAACTGAAGCGCAGGAGCCCGGCGCGGGCGGTGAGCCAGCCCGCGCGCCCGGCCCCACGGCCGGCAGGCTGGGCAGGCGCTACGCCCGGCGGGCCTGCGGCGACAGCCATTCCCTGCGCCCCGGGGCGGCGGGTGCTGGTACGCTGAGGCATGGGCGATGCGCGGCGGGGACTGATCATCATTCATACCGGGCCGGGAAAAGGCAAAACGACGGCGGCGATGGGCACCGGCCTGCGCGCCGTAGGCCAGGGGCTGCGGGTGCTGATGCTGCAATTCATCAAAGGCTCCTGGCATTACGGGGAGCTGGACGCGGTCCAAGCCTTCGGCGACCGCTTCGTGATCCGGCAGATGGGGCGGGGCTTCGTGAAGGTGGGGGCGGAAAAGCCCGATCCCGAGGACGTCCGGATGGTCGAGGAGGCTTGGCAAGAAGCAGAGCGGGCCATGGCGAGCCGGGAATGGGATCTGCTGATCCTGGATGAGATCAACTACGCCATCAGCTATAAGATGCTGTCGCCGGAGCCGGTGGCGGCGGCACTGAAGGCCAAGCCGGAAGATCTGCATGTGATTCTGACCGGGCGGAATGCGCACCCCAGCCTGGTGGAGCTGGCGGACACGGTGACCGAGTTCCGGGAAGTGAAGCATGCCTATCAGAAGGGCATCCTGGCGCAGCGTGGCATAGAATATTAGGATTGCGGCGGGGTGCACCCCGCGCGGCGGGCCCGCGGCGCCCGGCAAGGCCCTAGGCCCGGCAAAGACCTAGACACGGCAAAGCCCATGACTTGGTTCCGGCGTGAAAACAAACCCTTGCCGAGCGTGCCGGAGAAGCGCGTGCGCACCGAAGGCCTGTGGGTCAAATGCGACGGCTGCCGGCGGATTCTGTGGAAAAAAGACCTGGCGGAAAACCAGGAGCTGTGCACCCACTGCGGCTTCCATTTCCGCATCAGCGCGCGGCGGCGGCTGGAGCTTTTGCTGGATGACGGCCGGTTCACCGAACGCGACGCCAGCCTGGAATCCACCGATCCGCTGGAGTTCACCGACGTCAAGCCCTATCGCGACCGGCTGCGCAAGGCGCGGGAAGCGACCGGCGGCCGCGACGCCATCATCACCGGGGAAGGCAAGCTGGGCGGCCAGCCGGTGATCCTTTGCGTGATGGAATACGGCTTTATCGGCGGCAGCCTGGGCGCGGTGGTGGGGGAAAAGATCACGCGGGCGATCGAGCGGGCGGAGACGGCGCGCTGCCCCCTGATCATCATTTCCGCTTCCGGCGGGGCGCGCATGATGGAAGGGGCGGTCAGCCTGATGCAGATGGGCAAGATCGCCGCGCAGCTGATGCTGCTGGACCAGGCCGGCGTGCCGTTCATCTCCGTGCTCACCGATCCGACCACCGGCGGAGTCACGGCCAGTTACGCCATGCTGGGCGACCTGAATATCGCCGAGCCCGGCGCGCTGATCGGCTTTGCCGGGCCGCGGGTGATCGAGCAGACCATCCGCCAGAAGCTGCCCGAGGGCTTCCAGCGCAGCGAGTTCCTGCTGGAGCACGGCATGCTGGACGCGGTGGTGCCGCGGCAGGAGATGCGCGAGTACCTGATCCGCGCGCTGGCGTTTCTGCGGGCGCAGCCGGCGGCGCCGCCGCGGGCCGCGACGCAATCCGCCTAATCCGCGCCGCGCGGCCATCCCTCCGAACCGGTGGACTACGCCGCCAGCCTCGAATATTTGCATGCGCTCGGCTGGGAGCTGCGCGCCGGGGCCAAATTCGAGCTGCGCCAAGTCGCGGCGCTGCTGGCGGAGCTGGGCGATCCGCAGCAGGCGTTCGCCGCGGTGCACGTCGCCGGAACCAACGGCAAGGGCAGCGTGGCGGCGCTGCTGGCGGCGGCGCTGCAAGCAGCCGGATATCGCACCGGCCTGTATACCTCGCCGCACCTCCAGCGGCCGACGGAGCGCATCCGGATCGCCGGGAAGGAGATCGCGCCGGCGGAGTTCGCGGCGGCGATGACTGCGGCGGCGGCGGCCACGGAGCGGTTGCTGGCGCGGGGAACGCTGCCGCATCCGCCGTCGTTTTTCGAAACGCTGACGGCGGCGGGATTTTGGGCGTTGCGCGCGGCGGCGGTCCAGCTGGCGTTGGTGGAGGTAGGCATGGGCGGCCGGCTGGACGCCACCAACGTGCTCCAGCCGGTGGCGGCGGCGATCACCCCGGTCGGCTTGGACCATGAAAAATATTTGGGCGCGACGCTGGCGGCCATCGCCAGCGAGAAGGCGGGCATTTTGAAGCCCGGCTTGGCGGCGGTCAGCTCGCCGCAAGCGCCGGAGGTGGCGGCGGTGCTGGCGGCCCGGGCGCAGGCGGCGAGGGCGCGGTTGCTGCCGCCGGCGGAGATGCTGGGCGATCCGGTGATGGACGCGGAGGGCCGGTTCAGCTTCCGCGCGCGCTATCGCGGTGAGGCGGTCCGGCTGCGGCCGGGGCTGCGCGGGCGGCATCAAGTGGAAAATGCCTTGACCGCGCTGCGGGTGCTGGAAGTCTTGAGCGCAGGCGGCTGGCCGGTGGCGGCGGATGCGGCAGCGGCGGGCTTCGCCCATGTCGCCTGGCCAGGGCGGCTGGAAAAGCTGGCGGCGCACCCGGAGGTGTACGTGGATGGCGCCCATAACCCGGCGGCGGCGCGGGCGCTGGCGGCGTTCCTGGAGGAAATTGGCTGGCGGCCGGTGCTGGTGTTCGGCGCGATGCGGGATAAGGCGAGCGGCGAGATCGCGGAGATTTTGCTGCCGCGCGCGCGGGCCGTGGTGCTGACCGCGCCGGGCCATCCCCGCGCCTTGTCGCCATCAGCGCTGGCGGCGCAGTTCGGCGCGGCCGAGCAGGTCGAGACGGCGGCGGATCTGCCCCGCGCGCTGGCGCGGGCGCGGGCGCTGGCGACGGACGGGGCGCCGGTGCTGGTGACCGGCTCGCTCTATTTGGTGGGCGAAGCGCGCGAGCTGTTGGCGGGCGATTCCGCCGGTGCGGGCGAAATCGCGCCGAGCGCCGGGGGAGAATGGGAAAGATGAAGGCTGCGGGAACCAACTCCGCATCGAACCGCGCCGCAACCGCGCGGCCGGCCGCGCCATCGGCGCCCGCCGCGACGCCGCCGGAAGCATCATCGCCACGCTGGCGGGAGCAGCTGTCGCATGGGCGTTCGCTGCTGGTTTTTTTGCCGTTGTATGCGCTGGCGACGGCGGGGTTTGGCATGGCGTCGCTGGGCTTTTCCTTGTTCGACCGCAGCGGGCGGCGGCAGCATGGCACGGCGCAGGCGTGGGCGCGATGGCTGCTGCGCATGGGAGCGGTCCGCGTGGAGGTGCGGGGCGCGGAGAACTTGATTTTCGACCGGCCTTGCGTGCTGGTGTGCAACCACTCCAGCTACATGGACATCCCGGTGATCTTTTCCCGTCTGCCGCTGCAGTTCCGGATTCTGGCGAAAGAAGGCTTGTTCAAGTTCCCGTTTTTGGGCTGGCACCTGCGGCGCAGCGGGCATCTGCCGGTGGCGCGGGGCGCGGCCGCCGGGGCGATGAAGAGCCTGCTGCGCGCGGCGGATGTGGTGCGCCGCGGCCAATCGGTCTTTATTTTTCCGGAGGGCGGAAGGAGCATGGCCGGGCCGCTGCAGCCGTTTTTGCCGGGCGCGTTCTTTTTGGCGATTCGGGCGCAGGCGCCGGTCGTGCCCGTGGCGCTGAGCGGCACGCGGGCGGTGCTGCCGCCGCATTCGCTGCACCTGCGTCCAGGGCGGGTGCGGCTGACGATTCTGCCGGCCGTCGAGACTGAGGGATTGGGCAAGACGGATCTGGAGGCGCTGCAAACGCGGGTGCGGGAACAGATCGCGGCGGCGCTGGCGTCGGACGCGCTAGGCTGAGTCGAGCTTCTCCAGGCGAGCTAGCCAGGTGCCGAAATTTGGGCAACTGGCCCGAATCCGTTCAAGGCCGATGGCACGCGCGGCGATGGGCCCGGCAGAAGCCTTGGCGGCCGCGTATTCGGGAAGGTGGGCTGCGATACGTGCGGAGGGCTTCGTTTCGTTGCCATCGTTCACCTGCTCCGGGCCGATGCCGCCCCCCTTCAATTTCTCCAACTCCTCGTTCAGCGCGTTGAGCTGGGCATCGTAGCCCGGGAGCGCCGCGCCAATACCGGCGAGCACGTCGGTCAGCAGCAGGGCCTCGAACTCGTGCATCTGGATGAAGCCAATGAAGCGCGTCCCGAAACGCTGCTCCATCGCCCGTGCGACCGATCGCGGCCGGTCTGGGTTCGCGGCGGCCGCTGCTCGCCCAGGGAAATCCGCTGGCAGGCGGTGCCAGTCGAGCATGGCGCTGAAGTGCGCCGTGCTGTCCTCTTTCATCCAGCGCTCCACCTCCCTGCAAAACCGCTCGGTTGAGACGCCGCCGCCCTTGTATGCGCGGCCCCGCCTCCTGGAAGTCTGGAGCCTCCGTGCGTCTACGATGACGCTGTGGTGTGCGAGATGCGGGCGCAGGACCAAGTTGACGAAGCCCTCCTCGGTGGCGCCTTCCACCAAAAGGTGCAGCCTTCTCAACCCGGGCGCCCTCCCACGACGTTCTTTTCCCAAAGCTCGGAAAGGGAGTATTCGCCCAGCCACTCGCGAAGGGCATCGGGATTAAGGCGCGAGAAGGCCGACTCTCGCCCCCGTCGCTCCGCCACAACGATTTCCTCCGGCTCGAACTGGTCCACCAGACTGGCGGACTGTGTGGCCAGAATCACCTGGCAGTGGTCGGCCGCCGCACGGACCAGCCCCGCGACCAGCTCGATGGCGTAGGGGTGAAGGCCCAGCTCGGGCTCGTCCAAGACCGCGACGTCTGGCAGCCGCTCCGGCGCCTGCGATAGCAGCGCGATCAGGGCCAGCGCACGGAGCGTACCGTCGGAGGCCTGGCTGGCGCTAAAGATCAGGTCGCTGCCTTTTTCCCGCCACTGGAGCATCACCGCGCCGCCCCGCTCCTCGAGGACGAAGTCGGCGACGAAAGGCGCCAGGAGCCGAAAACTCTCGAGGATCCGGCTGTACCGGGGCGGATCTTCTTCGCGCAGGCGGAGCAAGAATGGGGCGATGTTCGCGGCGTCCTCCTTGAGCCAAAGGCTGTCGTCAGCGCTCCAGCGCTGGCGGATGCGAGAGGTTCGCGAGGTGTCATGAAATTGATATACCTTGCAGGATCGCAGGCAGCGTCGGATGACGCCGGCGGTCTTCCGCGACTTCTCCGGCAGTCCGGCAATCTTGGTCCCGGCGATCTGGGCCTCGCGGGATCCTGGCGGGAAATACCGCCACGGGGCTGGCGCCACGGAACCGTGGTAGGAGTAGCGATAGGCCTCGCTCGTGAAGACCAGCGTATCGGGCTCAGCATAGGCGAGCGCAATCTGGTAGTCGTTCAACCCGGATTGGGTCGCGAACGACAGCTCCGCCGTCATCGCGCTGGTGCTCCGGGGCCCGTCGAACAGCAGCGCGCTGCCCCCACCCCCGAGCTCCTGGATGAACAGTTGGCACTCCTGATTCATGCAGTAGCTCAGGAACCTGAAAAACGAGATGAGGTTGGACTTACCGGCACCGTTCGGGCCGATCAAGACGTTCAGCGGCCCCAGCGCGAGACTCTCCAGGGCCCGAACGCTTTTGAAGCCGTGGAGGCTAAGGCTAGCAAGCCTCGGCTTGGCTTCGGGCGAAGCTTTGTTGCCGTTATCCATAACACCTGCCGGGGCATCCGCCGGCTAGTCCGATTATGCAGCTAGCTGTTGCCAATTGCGGTGGGCGGCGAAAGGGGGGTACTCTGAGTCGTTTATGGCCCTGAACCGCCGCGCCTTTCTAGCCGCCGCCTCGGCGACGGCTTTGACCCCATTGCCCGCCGCCGCGCTGAAGCAAAGCGGCGGCAATCAAGACTGGACCTGGGCGGCGGGCGGCGGCGGCAACATTCCGCCCGCGGGCGCGCTGCCGGACACCCGCTGGCTGATGCCCGTGCCGGCGCGGCGCAGCTTCCAGGACCGGCGCTTTCCCTTGACCGAGCAGTTCACGGTGGCGGTCACGGGCTACAGCGACGGTCGGCTGGAGCGGGCGATTTCCCGCGTGCTGGCGCAGATGAACGACCGCACCGGCTTTGGCTGGGACATCTACGGCCGCACGCAATCGAACGAAGCCACGCTGGTGGTGAAGTGCGGCGGCAAGGGCAATGAAATTCCGGCGATGGACGACGATGAGTCCTACACGCTGGAGGTCATCAAAACCGGCGTGCAGTTGACGGCGAACCAGGTGGTGGGCGTGATTCGCGGGCTGGAAACGCTGAGCCAACTGATCGAGGCGGACAGCGAAGGGCCGTACCTTCCCTGGTGCTCCATTCAAGACCAGCCGCGGTTCCGCTGGCGCGGCCTGCTGCTGGACGTCAGCCGGCATTGGGAGCCGGTGGACGTGGTCAAGCGGACGCTGGACGGCATGGCCATGGTCAAGCTGAACGTGCTGCACTGGCACCTCAGCGACGATCAGGGATTCCGGGTCGAGTGCAAGACCTATCCCAAGCTGGCGGGGATGGGATCGGACGGGAACTTCTACACGCACGAACAGGTCCGGGACGTGATCGCCTACGCCGCCGACCGCGGCATCCGGGTGCTGCCGGAGTTCGACATGCCGGGGCATTGCACCAGCTGGCTGGTGGGCTATCCGGAGCTGGGTAGCGCGCCGGGGCCGTTCCATATCGCCCGCGTCTTCGGTATTTTGCCCAACGCGTTCAATCCGGCCAATCAAGAGTTGTATCCCTGGCTGGACAAGTTCTTCGCCGAGATGACGGCGCTGTTCCCGGACAAATACTTCCATATCGGCGGCGATGAAAACCGCGGACCGCAATGGAACGTGAATCCGGAAATCCAGCGCTTCATGCGCGAGCACCACTTGGCCAACAACGCCGCGCTGCAAACCTATTTCAACCGGCGGATCGCGCCGCTGGTGGCCAAGCACGGCAAGCACATGGTGGGCTGGGAGGAGATCCTGAATCCGGAATTGCCGGACGATGTGGCCGTGGAAGCGTGGCTGGGCATTCCGGCGGTGAATGAGATCGCGCGCCAAGGGCACAAGGCGCTGCTGTCGGCGGGGTATTACCTGGACCTGATGTGGTCGGCGGAGCGGCATTATCTGGTGGACCCGATTCCCGCCGACACGCCGCTGACCCCGGAGCAGCAACAGCGGGTGCTGGGCGGCGAGGCGGCGATGTGGGGCGAACGGGTGAACCCAGAAGAGGTGGACAGCCGGATTTGGCCGCGGCTGGCGCCGATCGCGGAGCGGTTCTGGTCGCCGCGCGATGTGCGCGACATCAACGACATGTACCGGCGCATGGGGCGGATCAGCGTGGAGCTGGAGGACGCGGGGCTGCATCATCGCAGCAACCCGCAGCGGCTGATGAGCTGGCTGAGCAACGGCGCGGACACCCAACCGCTGGCGGTGCTGATGGCCGCGCTGGAGCCGCGCCAGGGTTACGGCTGGTCGCATTCCAAGACCGTCTTTTCGCCGCTGGTGTATGTCACCTACGCCCTGCCGCCGGAAAGCCCGCTGCGGCGGGAGCTGCCGGCGATGGTGGAGCAATATTTGGCGGATTCGCCGCGGTTCGCCGCGCGGCGGGACGACCTGGAGGATCTGTTCGCCAGCTGGCAGGAGGCATTGCCGGGGGTCGAGGCGCTGGCGGCGCAGCAGCCGATGCTCCAGGAAATGGCGCCGCTGGCGGCGGATTTGGCGGAGTGCGGGCGGATCGGGGCGCAGTGCTTGGACTACCTGGCGGTGGGACAGCGGGCGCCGGCGCAATGGAAAACGCAGACGCTGGCGAAACTGACCACGATGGCGCCGGTGCAGGCGGACGTGCGGCTGATCGTGCTGGATCCGCTGAAGGGGCTGGTGATCGCGGCGGCCGGCTAGGCCGCTGGACCCCAGGACTCCCGAGTTCGGGATCCGCCGCGCGGGGCATCCCTCCGCCGCCCGGCCGCCGCTCGCTCCGCTCCAGCTTACCGGCGCGCCCGGCGCCAGCCGCGAGGGAGGGATGCGCCGGCAGTCCATTTGGCGCGGCCAAACCGCCCGGCTGCGGCGGGCCTAGCGCGGCGTAGTGGCGGCATTAGCCACCTTACGGCAGGGAGAGCGCCGTCAGGACGCGGGCGTGGCGCGGGCGGCGGTGGGAGTGCGCGCTTGCATCGCCAGCCATACCAGCCAAACGGCGGCGAGAACGAAAAGCGTGTAGGCGGCCCAATGATAGGCGCTGGGCCCGTAGGACAAGAACGCCAAAGCGGTGGGAACCGCCGCGGTGAGAAAACCGGCGGAGAGATACGCCAAGGGATTGGCGCGAAGGAAGAAAACGGCGAAGGCGATGGCGAGACCCCAGGCGAGGATTCCCAGAATGAATTGCAGCAGGAAGGCCGGGCCGCTGTGGATGGGCGGGAGTGTGCCGAGCACAAGCAAGCCGAAGCCGGCGCCGAGCCATGCCCACTGGCGCCTGCGCCAGAGGCGCACGGCGAAGGGAAAGAGAACGGCGAGGAAGGCGGCGATCCAAAGGCTGTGCACGATGGCGCCCACGGCGGCGGCGAAGCCGGGCAGGAGGGGGTTGGCGCCGCCGGGAACGGGGAGGGCGAGGGCGCCCCACCGGTGGAACCAGGCATTGGCTTGGCCCAGCCAACGCTGCCACCCGGCGACGCAGGCTAGAGCCATCAGACCGGCGGCGTACGCGTCGCGGGCCCAGGCGCGGCGCGCGGCGGCGGAGCCCAGCCCGGCCCAGGCGGCGGGGGCGGAATGGCGGGCGGCGGCGAACAGAGCGGCGGTGGCGAGAAACCCGGCGATGCCGGCAGTGAGGGCGGCGACGACGAGCAGCGTCAGCCAAGCGGACCAGGGGATGGTATTGGGATAGGCCATCTCCAGGCGCGGCAGGCCGACCAAGGTGGTGGCGGCGAGAGCGAGGCCGGCGGCCAGGCCCCAAAGCAGCAGCGGCCGCCAGGAAGCACCCGAACGCCGGGCGAATTGGTAGGCGCGCCAGGCGACCAAGAGGAAAGCGGCGGCGATGAGGAGGACGCGCAAGAACGCCAGGATGGCGCCGGGAAGGGTGGATTGATCATAGGCGCGGCGGGCGGCTTGGGAGGCGTGCCAGGTGGCGAGCCAGCCGCCGAATTGCTCGCCCAAAAGGCTGGCGCTCAAGCGATAATGCACGCCGCCGGGAGCGGCGGCGGGCGCCTGCCAGACGACGCGCGTATCCACACGGGCGGGGCGGGTTTGCTGCGAGGCGGATTGTAACTTCAGCCCAGCGGTGGAAACGCCGGAACGGGCAAGCGCGGATTGGACCGCCGCTTGCGCCGCGGCGAGCGAAGGCGATGCGCCGGCGGCGGTGTCGGCGAGCTGGCGATCGACGGCGACGATGCCGCCGGCGGGGGACACCCAGACCGACATCTCCGCGGCGTGCAAGGGACGAAAGAAGCGAACGCGCCAGGCCACGGCGGGGGTGTTGCCGGTATAGGCATGGAGGACGGCGGCGCGGCCGGCGGCGGTGAAGATGAGATGCGCGGCCACCGGCGACACCTGTGGCTGCAAAAGGGCGACGGCGCGATCACCGGCGGTGGAAACATGCTGCGCGGCAAGATAGGCGCGGGCGGCGGAAATGGCGGCGGAACGGGACATGCGGAAGGGCGTGACGCGGCTCCAACTGCTCCAGGGCAGCAAGAAAGCGGCGAGCAGGGCGCCGGCGGCGAGCACCCCGGCGAACCAGACGACCGGACGAATGGCGCGATAGGCCGCGCCGGTGAACGGTTCCGCCTCGGCGCTCAGCGCTTTGGCGCTTGCGGGCGCGGGATGCGGACCGGCGCCGGGTCCGGTGGCTGGCGGCGGCGCGGGCGGTGCGGAACCGGAGGCAGCGGAGGCGCCGCTGGCTGGGGGCGCGGCGGCGGTGGACGCAAATGCGCCCGGCGGCGGCGCCGCGCCAACCGGGACCAGCACCCCGTTGGTGAGAGCCGATTCCGGAGCGAAGCCGCCGGTCCTCCAATACCAGAACACGGCGAGCAGCAGCGGCAGAGCGGCGATGAGGGCGGTGACGCCGCCGCTCAGGCGGAAATACCAGTTGGGGGAACGCCACAGCAGCAGGGCGGTGTAGATGGCGTCCACGGTGTAATGCCAAACGACGGTGGTGAGGATGCCGAAGCGAATCAGAATCCAGCCCAGGATGATGCCGCCGATGCCGACCTCGACGCCGCGGATGAAGAACGGTTCATTGGGGTAGGCGGAGTGGCCGAAGCCCCAGATGAAGGCGGCGAGAACGACGGCGCCCCAAACTTGCCAGGAGGCGAAGGAGTAACGGCGGCTGGATGCCGCGCCGGATGCCGCGGCGCCTGATGACTTGCCGCCGGACGAGCCCACGCCGGACGATTTGCTCCCGGACGAGCCCAAGAACCAGCCGGCGAACAGCGGGATGGCGCCCATGCGGAACATGAACTCCTCGAAGATGGCGGGGAAATAGCCCATGAGGAGAACGAAGATCCAGGGGAAGCGGGTGCTGAGCAGGGCGTCGTAGGGAATGTCGGCCGGCGCCCAGGCGCCGAAGTGATTGGCGATGAGGTAGAAGACGGTTTGGTAGGCGAAAAAGAAGCAGGCCAGCATCAAGCCCAGAACCACGCTGCGCAGGAAGGCCTTGCTGCGGACGCCGGGCCAAGTGATCCATTGCTCCAGGGCGATGTGGCGGGGAAAGTAGGCGCGGTAGATGGGTTCGGCGGCGGCGGCGAGCAGGCAGAGAAACAGCCCGACGCCGAGAGCGGACAGCAGCGAGGAACCCCAAGAGCTGGCCAGAAAGGAGGCGTAGGACTGCGTGGTGTCGTAGGCGAATTTGGCTTGGCTGATTTGGTTGAGGGAGGAAAGAAAATCCAGCGCCGCGCCGACGGCGCCGATCCAAATGGGCGCGCGCCAGCGAACCTCGGCGCGGCGGACGTGCTGCACCAGGGCGATCAGCAGCGCCAGGCCCAGCAGGAGAATGGCGGCGGTGTCTATGACGCTGGCGGTTTGGTTTTCCGAGCGCAGGCGGCGATAGGAGCGTACCCAGGCTTGGGGCAACTGGAGATATTCGCGATAGCCGCCCACCACCGCGCCCTGGATGGTGACTTGGCGGCGGTATTGGGCTTGCCGCACATAGGCGGGAACGCGCGGACCGGTTTCCAGGGGAGCACGGTCGCGCCAGGTGAAGACGTAATCGGTGCGATGAGCGCGGTGGCGAACGACCGAGGACACCAGGGCCAGGTCGCTGAGTTGGAGATGATGCGCGGGAAGGATGGATTGACGGAGAAACTGCTCGGCGAGCCGCTGGGCGGCGGCGGGGGAAAGATTGGCGCCGGGGGCATCCGCCGAGAGGCGGCGGGCGAAGCCGACGACCCGGCCCCCGGGCGTGACCGCGACGTCGAACTCCTGCCGGTGCAGGGGCCGGAACCAGCGGTTCTGCCAGCGCCAAAGGGCGACGCGGTTGGGGATGAGGCGCTGGCTGCGGGCCAAACCAAGTTCACGCTCCAAGAAGACCTGCGCCAGCGGGTCATAGCCGAACTGGGCGGCGTGGATGTAGCCGGCGGTGGACCAGCCATGGGCGGCAAGAAACGTCTGGGCCTTGGCGGCGGCTTGGGACCGGGTAAGGCGGAAATCAATGGACGCGGCGGGAAAGGCGCGGTGGAAGTAGCGGTAGGCGACGGCCAGGGAGGCGGCGGTGATGAGGATGGCGATGACGATCAGGCGCCAGTCGCGGCGGTCCAGACGATGCGGCGGGGCGAGCGTGGCCGGGGTAGAAGCCGACATGGAGGTAACAATAACTCACATCCGGGAGCTCACATGCGGGAGCTCACGCGCGGGCGGTGCGATACGCGGCGGCGTTGGTGCTTCTCGGCCGGCCTGCCGTTTGCCCTGGGTTGACGGGCGCGGGCCGCAGCCCCGACTGCGGCGGGGCGTCTCGCCCCGGCCCCGCCTGCGGCGGGGCCTCCCGTTTTGTTTGGCGCGGCGCAGACCCCGCTTGCGCACCCGGCGGGGCCGGAGGCCCTGCTCACCCCGGCCGAGCGGTTACTTGCCGCGGGGCGGCGACCCGTCCGGCCGCCGCGGCGCGGCGTTCGGCGCTAGCCCAGGCTGGCCAGGAGGGCGCGCGCCTGATGATGGGTGGGCTGGTTGGGCTCGGGCGGAGCGGCGAGGTAGGCGGCCACCAGGCGGCGGGCCCAGGAGAAATCCTGGCCGATGCTCTGGAGCGCTTTGGCGGTGAGGTAGTCCGCCAGGCGGCTGTCGGGATGAAGGGGCTGAGTAGCGGCGAGAACGCGGCGCGCCTTGCGATGGTGGCGCAGATGGATCAGCGTGGCGGCATAATAGCCGGCATAGAGGGTGCTTTGCGGCTGGAGGTCGCGGGCGCGGCGCAGGTAGCGGGCGGCGCGGACGTAATGGCCCTGGTGAAACAGCGTAACCCCAAGGTCGAAGATCCCGCGGGGATCGTCGGGGTAGCGGGTGGCGGCTTGGCGATAGGCGGCCAAGGCGGCGGAGGGGCGGCCGACGGCCAAATCAATTGTGGCCTGAGCGATGAGCCCGTCCACCGGGTCAATGCGCCCGAGGTCGCTGGCCTGGGCGTAGGCGTCTTTGATGTTTCCGCCTGCCACCGGGGGAACATCGAGGTAGAAGTTGATCCAGCCCCAATGGACGTCGCCGATATCGGGACCGTAGCGGCTGGCAAGATCGAGCTGCTTTTTAATTTCGTGTACCTCGATCAAGGCAAAGAACTTGCTCTCGTGCTTGGCCTTTTGCCCCATGGCTTCACTCAGATAGAGATGGCAGCGGGCGCAGGTCGAATCGAGTTTTACGGCCCGATGGGCCTCGCGCAGGGCGAGATGCACATTGCCGAAGGCGATTTGGATGTGGGCGTCGTAGGCCAGCAGCAGCGCGTTGTTGGGGCTTTTCGCCAACTGGGTTTCGACCAGGGTGCGGGCTTCCTTCCAACGTCCCCATTCGATGAGCTGCCCGGCGCGCTTCAGGGTAGTGGCGGTGCCCGGCGGCGCCGGGGCGGCGGCCGCGCCGGGTTGGCGGGCGGCAAGCGGCAGGGCTAAGGCGAACAGCGTAGTGAGGGCCAGCGCTAGCGCGCGGCCAGAAGGGGTAAAACGGACGGACACCGGCGAGTGAGGCTCCTGACGAAAGGTGCGAACAGCGATTCTCACCATTATAATGAGAGACTTCGCGGTAGCGCTGGGGCGAAGGGGCGAGGCCATGCGGGACCGCCCAGGGAACGGCGAACTAAGGCGCGCCCCAGAGCCGACCCGGCGGGCCCTGCGATTTAGTATTCGCCCGACATGCGCATTTTGCTGGTGGAAGACGAGCACAAGGTGGCGCAGTTCCTACGCAAGGGATTGCAGCAAGACCACTTTGCCGTGGACTTGGCGGCGGACGGCGAAGAAGCGCTGTATCTGGCCGATTCCGGCGAATACGATTTGATCATCCTGGACCTCATGCTACCGAAGGTGAGCGGGTTCTCGGTGCTGTCCACGGTCCGGAAAAAGAACCCCAACGTGCCGATCTTGATACTGACGGCGAAAACGGCGGTGGAGGACCGGGTGCGGGGGCTGGAAATCGGCAGCGACGATTACCTGATCAAGCCCTTCGCCTACGCCGAGCTGCGGGCGCGGGTGCGGGCGCTGCTGCGGCGGGAGTGGCGGGAGCTGAAGCTGCAACTGCGGGTGGGGGATTTGGTGCTGGATCCGGTGAAACGGAAGGCCTGGCGGGGGGAGAAGGACCTGGAGCTGTCGAACAAGGAATTCATGCTTTTGGAGTACCTGATGCGGAACGCCAACCAGGTGGTGACGCGCACCATGATCGCCGAGCACGTCTGGGACGCCAGCTTCGACAGCTTCACCAATGTAATTGACGTCTACATCAGCTTTCTGCGCAATAAGATTGACAAGGACCGGGAACCGAAGCTGATCCAAAGCGTCCGGGGCGTGGGCTACATGCTGCGCGACGAGGCGCCGGAGAAAGCGCCGGAAGCGTCATGAAACTGCGCGCGCCCCAGATCCGCATCGGCTTTTTGCGCCCCACCAGCGTGCGCGGCCAGCTGACGCTGCAATACACCGCCATCTTCAGCGTGACGCTGGTGCTGGCGGCGGCGGCGCTGTATGGGCTGCTGACCTGGATCATCTACTGGAACATAGACAACGAACTGCAAAACGAGGCGGAGTACGTCAAGCAGTACATCCAGTTCACGCCCCAGGGCCAGCCGGAGCTGGCGGCGCGGAACGCGGGCCCGGACGGCAGCGCCAACCTGAACGCGCTGTTCCGCATCGCGCAGATCTCCGATGCGCGGGGACGGCTGGTGAAGCAGTCGCCGGAGCTGAAGGGGCTGGGCTTTTCCCTCCAGCCGAGCGAGCTGCAACGGATTTTGGCCAAGCGGGCGACCTTCACCACGCACGGCTGGCCGCGGGAAGAAGAGATCCGTTTCGCCAACGCCATTCTGCGTGGGCCGAACAACCAGCCCTATCTGCTGCAAATTGGCACGCGGCTGAAGCCGATCAACGACGCGCTGGAGACGTTCCTCTGGGTGATGCTGATGCTACTGCCGGTGACGGTGGCGGTCAGCGGGGTGGCGGGATCGGTGATGGCGCAGCGGACGCTGCGGCCGGTTGCGGAGGTGACGCACGCGGCGCAACTGATCACCGCCTCCAACTTGAGCCGGCGAATCCCGGCCAGCGGGCGCGGCGACGAACTGGAGGAACTGGCGGAGACCTTCAACGCCATGATCGCGCGGCTGCAGGCCTCGTTCCAGCAGATGAACGATTTCGCGGCCAACGTCAGCCATGAGCTGCGGACGCCGCTGCAAGCCATCCAGGGAGAGACGGAGCTGGCGCTGATGTCGCGCGTGCCGCTGGCGGAGTGCCGGCGGGTGCTGGAAAGCAACCTGGAGGAAATTGACCGGCTGAACCGGATGATCCGCAATCTGCTGGTGCTGGCGCAGGCGGACGCCGGCGAGGTGCAGCCGCGGCTGGAAGCGATGGATTTGAATGAGCTGGTGCGGGATTTGACCGAACAAATGCAGGTGGTGGCGCAGGCCCGGGGCGTGGAGCTGCGGGCGGTGACGTCGGCGCCGGTGCCGCTGAAGGCGGACAGCCTGCGGCTGCGGCAGATGGTGCTGAACCTGATGGATAATGCCCTAAAGTACACGCCGAGCGGCGGACGCATCGAGGTGCGGGTAGAAAGGCACGGGGGACAGGCCCGGGTGCAAGTGCGGGACAGCGGAATTGGGATTGCGGAAGAAGACCTGCCGCGGATCTTCGAGCGCTTCTACCGGGCGGACAAATCGCGGGCGCGCGGTTTGGCCGACGGCTGCGGGCTGGGGCTGCCGATGGTCAAATGGGTAGCGGAGTTGCACCATGGACAGGTGGAAGTGACCAGCACCCTAGGCGCGGGCAGCAGCTTTACGGTGAGCCTGCCGATGGAGGCCGCATAATGGGCGGCGGCGCGTGGCAGGAGCGCAATGGCTGGCATTATCTCAGCGGGCCGCGGCGAACCGGCGGCTGGAAAGTGGAAATCGTGATGGCGGGGCTGCCGCTGCAATCCTGCTCGGCGCTGCTGACGCGGGGCAGCGAGCGGGTGCTGGTGGATACGGGGTTTTCCTCGCACGATTCGGTGCTGCGGGACGGTCTGGAACGGGCGGGGGTGACGCCGGAACAGATCACCGCCGTGGTGAACACGCATTTCCATTTGGACCATATCGGCTGCAACGTGATGTTCCCGGCGGCGAAGGTCTACGCCAGCCGGCGGGATTACGAATGGGCGGTGCCGATCTACGAATCCGTCTGCGGCGGCGAAACGCGGCGGGAGGTGTTCCGGACGTTCTATCCGGAAGTGACGGACGACGAGTTCGAGCGCATGGACCAGGCGCGGGTGCTGCAACTGATCCGCTGGCTGTGGGATCCGGCGATGCTGGGGGAGATGGGACGGTATCAATGGATCGAGGAGACGGCGTGGCCGTTCGAGGGATTGCGGCTGATCCCCACGCCGGGACACACGCCGGGACACGTGGCGCTGGAAGTGGACGGCGAGGACGGAGCGTATTTGGTGGCCGGCGACGCGCGGGCGTTTCAGGACGAGGCGACGGTGGGATTGGACATGCCGCCGCACAATCTCGCGCAGTACCAAGAATCCCGGCGGCGCGTGGACGCCTTTCGGGGGATCATTATCCCGGGTCACGACGAGCCGTTCCGGCACGACGGGGCGGAGGCGCCGGCGGCGGAAGCGGCGCGGCAGCACGAAGGAGACAGCCATTGAGTTCAGCGACGCCGACAACCGCCTCCGCGCGGGGCATCTCACAACGGGTGCAGGGATTCACCGAAAGCGTCATCCGGGAGATGACCCGGCTGGCGATGGAACACAACGCGATCAATTTGGCGCAGGGCTTTCCGGATTTCGCCGCGCCCGACTTCATCAAGGAAGCAGCGGCGGCGGCGATCGCGGCGGACATCAACCAGTATTCGGTGACCTGGGGCGACCCGGAGCTGCGGCAGGCGATCGCCGGCAAATACCAGCGGTGGTACCAGCTGCCGGTGGACGCGGACGCGCACGTGACGGTGTGCTGCGGCTCGACCGAGGCCATGATCGCGACGCTGATCGCGGTGCTGAACCCCGGCGACGAGACGGTGGTCTTCGAGCCGTTCTATGAAAACTACGGGCCGGATTCGATTTTGAGCGGCGCGGCGCCGCGCTTCGTCCCGCTGCGGCCCAGCCAGGACGGCTGGAACTTCGACCGGGCGGAGCTGCGGGCGGCATTCAATGAGCGCACGCGGGCGATCATCCTGAACTCGCCGAACAATCCGACCGGGAAGGTCTTCACGCGGGCGGAGCTGGAGTTCATTCGCGACCTCTGCGTGGAGTGGGACTGCATCGCCATCACCGACGAGATCTATGAGCACATCGTCTACGACGGCCGGCCGCACGTGCTGCTGGCCGGGCTGGAGGGAATGGCGGAGCGGACGGTGACCATCAGCGGCATTTCCAAAACGTTCAGCGTGACCGGATGGCGGGTGGGATGGGCCATCGCGCCGGCGCGGCTGGCGGGCGGCATCCGCAAGGTGCACGACTTCTTGACGGTGGGGGCGCCGGCGCCGCTGCAAATCGCCGCGGCGCGGGCGATCGCCGGCGGGGATGAGTATTGCCGCGGGCTGGCGGCGGAATATACGGCGCGGCGCAAGCGGATTTTGCCGCAGTTGCAGGCGGCGGGCTTCCAATGCGCTTGGCCGGAAGGGGCGTATTACGTGCTGGCCGATTGCGCGCCGTTCCTGGCGGCGCACGGGCCGGATGACGTGGCGTTCTCCCGCTGGCTGACCGCGGAGATCGGCGTGGCCTGCGTGCCGGGATCGAGCTTTTATCACCGCGCCGGCGATGGCTCGGATCAGGTGCGCTTCTGCTTCTCCAAGCAAGACCCCACGCTGGACGAGGCCGGCCGGCGCCTAGCCCGAGTGCGAAGCCAGGCGTAGAGCGGCTCAGCCGCCCGACTCTGGACGCCCCGCTTTTGCGGGGCTGCGGCTGGGCTTCCCGCCCGGGCAGGCGCCGCTGCGTACCGAGGGGCCTGGGTTCGATGGCCGGCGTCGGGGCGTCTCCAAGTTGCTGCTGAGGCGTGTGCCATTTGTCGCGGCTGCTGAGTGCGCAAGCCGTTTAGAATGAGCGCGAGTGAACCAGAGTAGTTACTAAATTGTTGGCACAAGGTGAGGGCCGGGTTGGATGCGAGCGCGGGCCGGGGGCGGGCCAGCGGCCCGCGCCACCAGGGACCGCTTTCGTCCGACGCCTGCGGGCAAGGTTGCAACCTGCGGGCTTGAACCTTTGCCCCAAGCCGCAGCCGACGGAACGGAATCCGGCAAAGGAGCTATGCGCGGTTTCGCCCAAAATAACGTCGGCCGCGCCTTAGGCTGTGAGGAGGCGCGGGAGCCCGGCGGTGATGAGGAGAGTGTGTTCGAAATGGGCCGCTAGCCCACCGTCGGCGGTCCTGACGGTCCACCCGTCCGCCCCCTCGAGGGGAATCGCGGACCCCGCGGCAATGATCGGCTCGATCGTCAGCACCATGCCTTCGGCCAAGCGCTCCGTTGCGCTGGGGTCAGCAAAATTAGGGACGCGTGGCGGCTCGTGAATCGTGCGGCCGATCCCGTGCCCCGCGAGGTCGCGGATGACCCGGAACCCGGCGCGGCGGGTTTCTATTTCGATTGCTCGACCGAGCTCACGAACCGGCATGCCGGGCCGGGCGAGGCGTCGCGCCGCATGGAATGCCCGGCGGGCGCAAGCGGACAGCGCGAGGGCGGTGGTGCCCGCGGGTTCAAGCGGAATCGTGACGGCGGCGTCGGCCATGTAACCGTCCTTTTCGAAGGTCACGTCCAACTTCACCAGATCCCCCGGGGCGATTACCCTCGCGGAGGGAACGCCGTGAACGGCTTCGTCGTTTAGGCTGATCAGCACGTCACCGGGAAATCCATAGACCAGCGCCGGAGCGGAGCGGGCCCCGTGCCGCCGCATGATGTTGCCGCCGACGGCCGCCAGCGCCGCAGTGGTGATCCCGCCGGCGATGTGGCGTCTCAGGTGGAACGCCATCTCGGCGAGGGCCAAGCGAACGATGCGGCCGACGGCCTTCATCCCTTCCAGATCGGCGTCGTTTTGGATTGACATTAGGCGGGCGGCCGCGGGGCTGCGGGACTGCGGCAAAATTATACCCCGGGCCCGGCCGGGCTGGTGCGGGGGCAGGGGTTATTGGACCATGCGGAGGACGTTGGCGGTGGAGTCGGCGAAGAGGAGGAAGCTGTCGTCGGGGGCGACGGCGACGCCGAAGGTGACGTTATAGCGGACGGGGCCGGTGAGGGCGCCGGGGACTGCGGTGTATTGGCCATCGGCCATGTGGAGAACGCCGGGAGCGCCGGCGAGGGTGTAGACCTGGCCGGTGGCGAGGTCCATGGCGCGGACCAGGCCGGCGGTGGAATCTCCCCAAAACAACGTGCGGCCGTCGCTGGCCAGCAAGGCGGGATTGCAGAGCTGCGCGGCAGTGCCGAAACCATCCGCGTGGCCGCAGGCGCCGGGCATTCCGGCGATGGTGGTGACGGTGCCGGTGGCGATGAGAAGCTGGCGGATGGTGTGGTTGGCGTAGTCGGAGATGTACAGGGTCTTGCCGTCGGCGGAGAGCGCCAGGCCGGTGGGCAGGTCGAATTGGGCGGCGGCGCCGACGCCGTCCGCGGAGCCGACCGCGCCGCCGGCGAGGGTGGTGACGGTGCCAGCGGGAAAATTGATGGCGCGGATGGCGTCATTGCCGGCGTCGGCAACGTAAAGCGTGTTGCCGTCGGGACTGAGCGCCAGGCCCATGGGATCGTCGAAGCGGGCGGCGGCGAGGCTGCCGTCATTGAAGCCGGATTGCGGCGCGCCGGCGACGGTGGTGACGGTTTGGGTGACCAGGTCGAGCTGGCGAATTTCACTGTTGCCGGTGTCGGCGATATAGAGGATGCCGTTGGGCGCAAGGGCCAGGCCGGTGGGGCCGTTGAAGCGGGCCAGCGCGGCGGGACCGTCGGCGTCGCCATGGCCGGGACCGGCGACGGTGGTGACGTCGCCGCTGGCAAGATTGACGGCGCGGATGGCGTTGTTGTTGGTATCGGCAAGATAGGCGGTCGAGCCGTCGGTGACCACGCCGGTGGGGCCGTCGAATTCGGCGATGGGAGGCGCGCCGCCCACGGGACCGCCGTTGACGTAGCCGCGATGGGAGGGCTGGCCGGCGAGGGTGGTGACGAGGGTATTGGCGCTGGTGGGGGAGTTGGCGGTGAGGGGGTTGGCGAAATCCAGGCGGCGGAGCAGGCCGTTGCCGCTGTCGGCGATGAACAGGGAACTGGTGTTGTTGCCCACCAGGTCGGGAATGACGGTCAGCGAGCGGGGCGCGTAGAACGAGGCCTGTGCGCCATTGCCATTGTGTTCACCCGCGGCGATTTGGCCGGCCAGGGTATAGACGATGGCGGGACTGCCGAGGGAGACGGCGCGGATGCGGTTGTTGTCGCAGACATACAGCAGCGGCGGGCCGGAGTGCGGATCCACGGCGATGCCGGCCAGGGCGCGGACCTGGGCCGCGAGGGCGGGACCGTCGGCGTCGCCGGCGACGCCGCTGCCGGCGACGGTGGTGACGGCGGCGGTGGCCAAGTCGAGGCGGCGGATGGTGTAGGAACAGGAATCGGTGATGTAGAGATTGGCGCCGGCCGGATCCACGGCCACGCCCACGGGACGGCAAAAGGCCGCGGCTGCGCCCACGCCGTCGGCGCGCTTGGCCACGCCGGGCTGGCCGGCCAGCGTGGTGACCTGGCCGGTGGCGATGTCCAAGGCGCGGATGACGTCGTTATTGGTGTCGGCGATGTAGAGCGTGGCGCGGTCGGGCGAGAGGGCCAGCCCGTGCGGCTGGGCGAACTGCGCGGCGGCGCCGGCGCCGTCGGCCCAGCCGGTGACGCCGCTGCCGGCCAAAACGCGGGGGCCGGCGGCGCCGCTGGTGTAGGCCAGGATTTGGCTGAGCCGGGCGTCGGCGACGTAGAAGGTTTGCGTGCGCGTGTCCACGGCCAGGCCTTCGCCGTCGGGGAAGGCGACGAAGTAGGGATTGCCTGCGAGGGTGGTGATGGCGGCGGCGGGGAGGTTGAAGTCCCGGATGGCGTAGCCTTCGCCGTCGGTGAAATAGAGATTGTCGCCGCCGTCGCTGGTGATGGCGTAGGGGGTCAGCTCGTCATCCGTGCCGCCGCCATCCTGGAAGCCGATGCCGCCCGGCCCGCCGGCCACGGTGCTGACCTGGCCGGACCAGCCGGTGATGGTCAGCAAGACGGTGGCGGTTTGCGTGATGGCGCCGCCGGCGGCGGTGGCGCTGGTGGCTTGGATGGTGATGGGGACGTCGGAGGCGGCGAGGCTGATGCTGGCGGTGGCCAAGGTGAGCTGCACGGCGCCGGCGCCGGTTACGTTGGGCGGGGCGAAGCGGGCGGTGACGTTGGGCGGCAGGCCGAGGGCGGTGAGCTGCACCGTGCCGTTGAAGCCAGCGCCGGTGGTGATTTGGTAGGCGAGCGCGGCGGATTGGGCCTTGCCGAGGGTGAGCGTGGCGGTGGCGGGAGACAGGCTGAAGGTGTTGGGGGCGACCGAGAGCGTGACCGCGGCGGCGCCGGTGACGGCGGGATCGGCGACGCTGCCGGCGGTGATGGTGACCGTCGCCGAGGCGGGCATGGCGTTGGGAGCGGTATAGACGCCCTGCGCGCTGATGACGCCGACCGCGCCGTCGCCGCCTTGCAGGCCGTCCACGCTCCAGACGACGGCGGTGTTGGTGGTTCCGGTGACGGTGGCGGTGAAGGTTTGGCTGGCGCCAAGCTGGAGATTGACCTGCGCGGGCGAGACGGAAACGGCGACGGTGTTGGCTAGGTTGACGGTGGCGCCGGCGGATTGTTGCGGATCGGCCAGGCTGGTGGCGGTGATGGTGATCTGCGCCAGGCCGGGAAACACCGCCGGGGCGGTATAGAGGCCGGCGGCGGAGATGGTTCCGGTGGCGGCGGCGCCGCCGGTGACGCCGTTGACCGCCCAGGTGACGCCGGTGTTGACCGCGTTGCTGACCACGGCGGTGAATTGCGCCTCATTCTTCAGCGCCACGGTTACGGTCGCGGGCGTGACGGCCACGCCGACCGGCGGCGTGACGGTGACCGCGGCGTTGGCCGTGACCGTGGGATTGTCCATGCTGACGGCGGCGACGGTGACGGGATTTTTGGCCGGGACCGCGGCGGGAGCGGAATAGACGCCTTTGGGCGAGATGAAGCCGGCGGCGGCGGAGCCGCCAACCACGCCGTTGACGCGCCAGACGACGCCGGGGTTGGAGGCGTTTTGCACCGTAGCCACGAACGCTTGCCGGCCGATATCCGCCTGCACGCTGGCCGCGGCCGGGGCGATGGTAATGACCGGGTCCGCCGGCGGGTCGGAGCCGCAGGCGGCCAGCAGCAGGCACAAGGCGACGACGGCGGCGAGAGCCGCGCAAGCGATGGGGACGGGGCGCGGCCGGGGCGGCGCAGCACGCAGCCGGGGCGGCGCAGGGCGCAGCCGGGACGGAGCAGCGCGGAGCCGGGAATTCAACGCGCGGTCAGTGATACAGCGCCTGCTCACGTTGGTGGCTATGGATGGCGGCGAGGGTGTCGCCGATGGCCAAGGCATGAAGGGTCATGGGCACGGCCTCCAGCATCAGGCCCAAATGCGGATGCCCGGCGCGGGCCAGCGCCCAGGCGGGGCTGGTGAAGACCAAGATCTCCAGCGGCGTGGCGATCAGCAGGGCGCGCGTCAGCGAGAAGGGATGGCAGCCGTCGGGCAAGGCCGGGCCGCGGAGCAGGATGTTGGACTCGCAGAGACCCTGGCCGCGGGCATCGGCCTCGACGGCGAAATGGCTGGCGATCAGAACGCTTTCCGTGGCCAGTTCCACCAGGAAGGGACGATGCCAGTTGTGGCGAATTTCTTCGTGCTCGGCGCAACCCAGGCAGGGCCGGTAGCCGGCTTGCGCTTGAGCGGTGGAAACCAGCAGCCAGCCGGCGAGCGCGACCAGCACGGTGCGCATGAGCCGGCCGCGGCGGCAGGCGCGGAGGCGCGGCCCCCGCGAGGCGCCGGGTGGGTTGTGGCGAACCGGGCCCCCGGCCCAGCCGGGCGCGTAAGCGGGACGCGCGGCGTAGCCGCGCTGGGGCCCGCGCCCATCGGTAGTCGGCCCGGGCGCCGCGAGCGAACGGAATGCCATGGCGGTTTGGACGCAGCTTGCGCCCGAGCTGGATGCACGCGCTGCTCCATGCGACCGTTGGTAGCGGGCCGTTGGGGGCAGGCGCCTCGGGAGAGCGGGGCGTCGGCGCCCGCGGGGCCGCGCAGGGGCGCCGATGGCCTCGCGCGGCGGAAGACCAGAGCGTGATAGGCGCCCTCGGGCCTCACCCTGCCGCGCGCCGGGTTTCCCGCTGACGCGCCGGCTGGATCGGGACGCGGTTTCCCCCGTCATGCGCCGAGCGATCGCGGGAGGCTGGCCGGGGGCTGGATGCCCGGAGGGCCATTGGAGATCGGCCACGGCCGGCGCCGCTTGCGGGAGGCTGGCCGGGGGCTGAAGGCGGAGGACCAACGGCGGGGGCTAATGGTTCGGGGGGCTGTTGGTTCGGGGATCAAGGGTCAACCTCCACCAGAGCAGCCGCATCCGTTTGGGGACAGGTGATACCGGCGGCCCAACACCGCGCCCCGCACGGCGGCGCCTTGAGCGGCGCACGCGCCGCGGAGGGGCGCGCGGCGGCGCCGCGCTTCGGCGTGCTGACCGTAACCGCCGCGCAACGGCGGCGGCGGCGCAGCAGCTTCGCGGTGAGCGTGGCGGCGCAGGTGGGGCTATGGTTGGCGCTGGCCTGGTGCTTCAGCGGGGCGCGGCAGGCGCAATCGGCGGTGCGGACGGCGGAGTTCACGGTGACCTGGCTGGCGGCGCCGGAGATGGGCGTGGCGCCCGCACCGGCGGCGGCCGGCCGGCCCGCCCAGCCCCGC
>DAHVCP010000029.1:0-7500 GCA_027314025.1 Acidobacteriota bacterium | reverse complement strand
TGCTGTTGGCCAGCGTCCCTCCGCGCTGGCCTCGCACCGCCGTACGCATCACCGGGTGGTGTTTTGTGGCCGCCGAGATTTTCTTCTGTGGCGGTCTCTACGTGGCTGCCGCCGGCGGCAATGCCCTTCTGCCGCTGGTTCCGGTCGGTGGCACGCTGTTTATTCTCGGTTGGTTGGCCCTGTTCGCTTCCGCCTTCGGCCAATCCGCTTCGTAAGCGGGGCCGCGCCGCGCCGGGCGTCCGGACGCACCGCCGCAGGCGGGGCCGGGGCCGCAGCCGGGATTCATTGCCCTGCGGCGCCAATCTCTTGCGCCCGACACCGTGTCCCCAGCGTATAGGATGCATCCGCCGCCGAAAAGCCGTCCGGGCGCCGTTTCGGTGTCATCACCAGCACCCGCGCCGTCCGGCACAACGGCCGATAGAAGCGCCGCACCTGCTTTGCCAACTCTGGACTCAGCCGCGGCGCACCATGCCAGGTGGAAATACGGCCGCCATTTTCGGTCAGAAAAATGACGTCGAAGCGCTGCTCCTTGATTTCCGCGGCGACGCCCGCGGCAGACCATCCGGCGCGGTTTTCCAATAGGTCCGCCAGATACGGGTCCAACAGCTCTGGGTCCCTGCCACGCACGGTGAACGTCGGGTCCGTGGATAAAATCCGCAGCCCGGCCAGCCGCTGGTAGCGATAGGCGGGAGGGCCGGGCACCCTGCGAATTGCTTCCCAGCCATGCCCGACGAGCACGATCAAGACCACCAGCATGCCGAGCTGAAGCGGTTGGCCGGTGCTCCGCCAGCTGGCCGCTGCCGGCCCAAGGGCGCAAGCCATCAGCACCGAGGCTCCCATCCACGGTTCCAGCAAATAATTGACATTGCTGCCCACCTGCGGCAGCGTCAGCATCGCCACCAGCGCCGCCAGCGCCGCATACATTCCCACCAAGAGCAGCCGGGAGTTTTTCCCCCTCAGCGCCATGGCCGCGCCCGCCGTGCCTCCCGCGACCACCAGCAGCCCCAGCCCTCCAGCCAGAGCGTTGGAGACAACGGCAACCGCGGGCCGCGCGGCGGCTGGTGCGTGGCGCATCAGCAGCATGTCTCGTAGCACCGGCTCGCCGCGCAGGAGCAGATAGGCAACCGCCATGCCGGCGGTCGCTCCTGCCGCCAGAACGAACCCGCCCAACGGCCGATACCAGCGCCGCAGCGCCAAAAAGCCCGCGATCGCCAGCGGCGCGGCCACCATGGACTGCTTGATCAAAAAGCCCATGGCGCACAAGATTCCGGCCGCAACCCCGGTCCGCCACCCCGGCCGCCTGGAATGGGCTATCGTCCGAATGCCCAGCAGCGCAAGCAACAGCGCCGGAAAATCCGGCCGAGCGCTGGCATTCCAGAAGAGCACGAACGGCGCCGCCAATGCGATCACGCCGCCCGCCAACGCCGCCCATGCCGCCGCTCCCGCATCGCGCGCCAAGGCGAAGACCGCCAGCCCCGCCAGCAAGTAGCTCGCAAACACCAGGCTCCGCAGCGCAATGCGAATCGCATGGTTGTCGCCATGCAGCGCATTGCCGACCCCAGCGAGGCCTAAGTAAAACAGTGGGCCATAGGGCGCCGGCGTATACGGCGGACGGACCAGCGACGGATAGATGCGGTGGGACCGCGATGCCCAGTGGGCGGTCTGAATGACGGCGCTCTCGGGGTAGGTCGTGTCGCTTGCGGACGGGATCGCCCGGATGGCTCGCACCACGTTGGTAGCGGCGCAAGCCAGCAATGCGGCCAGCAGCACCCATTGCAGCAACGCGACCGCGTGCAGGAGGGGCCGCTCGGCTCGCCCCCGGGACGGCTCCTCCCTGCGCACCGCGACCGAACCCAATCCACCTTGAGCTGAATCCCCCACGACCGTTCGCGCTCCACCCCCGCGACCGCCGACCCATTTCCGGGCTTCTCGGACGCAAGTTCGCCGCGGACTTAGACGCCCGCTGGTAGCCGACCCGTTGGCTCCCCTGCCCACAGTGCCCGGGTGGCGTGCGACCTGACCGCGATCACGTCCAGAATTCGCCGTCGCTACGCGCGGGGGCCGGGCCTTGTGCCCGCGGGGCCAAGCGGGCGCGGGAGGGGCGCGAAAATCCCCGGCCCCGCGGCGCGCAGAGGAGCGCGGCGGCCCGCCCCGGCTAAGGAAGCGGCGCTCCGCCCCGCGCCGGGCGTAAGCGGGGCAACGCCCCGGGCCTAGCGACAGCCGGCCGGGGCGAATGGGATCTCGGCCCAACCGCGCGCGTAAGCGGCGCTCAAGCCGCGCCAATCCAAGCGGGACGCCCCGCCGCCGGCGGGGCTGGGGCCCGCGCCTGTCGATAGCCCTACAGGGAGCCCCACCGAGAGCCCTACCGAGCTCGCCGCCGCGCCGTAATCCTTAGCCGCCGTGCCGCACTGGGGTGGGTGGCACCACGCGGATCGGTTTGTCCGGCGCTTTCAGGTGCAACTCCAGGGCGCGCAATGCACGGTCCAAAAGATCAGTGGCCGAATCCTCGGCGGCTAATCCCGGTTCGGCGACGGCTTCGGCGGCGCCTCCCGCTAAGGTCACCGGACCCCCACCCGGCCAGGTGAAGTCCCCGACCACGCCGCGTAATTTGTGGAACACCGCGGAGCAGTTCACCGCCACGGTCTCGGGCAGGACGAAAACGTAGCGGAGCGCATCCCGGGCCGGCAGGCTGGCGCCGGCGTCGTTCGGCCGCAGATAGGCGGTAATCCGCTGCGCGACGCGCTCCTGCCAACTGCGCAACTCGGGCGAGGACCAGTCCGGCGCCGGCTCGCCGGATGGCCGCAGCAACTCCACGCACATCACCGCCACCGGCGATTTTTGCTCCCGGCCGCGGACGCACTCGGCGACCAGCACTTCCAACAAGGATGAAATGCGCAACAATCCCGTCCGCTCATCCAGCTCCGTCATTTGCCGCAGCAAGCCGCGCAGCCGAACGTTGGCGAGCGCCATGACGATCTGCTCCGCCAGTCCCCCCAATGTCTGCGCGTCGTGCCCGCCCCATTCCCGCTCCCCATGGCAAAATTCCAACAGCACCACGCCGGTAACCTGGCCGCCCTCTTCCAGGGGATGCGCCACCAGCGTTTCGATGCCCATTTTTTGCAGCGTCTGAGCGATCTGAGCGGTCTCATTGGCCCGCGGCAGTCGCAGCGAGCCCGCTCCGGCGGCGAGCTGCGCCTCGACCAGCGTCAGCAGCCGGGCGATAAACGCCGGATCCGACGCCGCGGCGCCGGGCGCGCAATATTCCACTACGTTGGACGGCGGTTGGCCGGGATGGAACTGCGCCGCCAGGCAGCGGCCGGCTTTCCAGGCACGGCCCAGTTGATTGACCGCCGCCAAAAAAACCCGCCGCGGCGTCGCCTCCCGGTGCAAGGCGCGGACAATTCCGGCGGCGTCAATCGCCGGCGCGAATCCGGTCGCCGTCGCGGCTAGAGGCGCGGCGGGTTTGGTCGCGCTAGCGGCGCCCGGGCTTCCGGCCGGCGCCGGTGTTTCGGCGGGCGCCGTTTCACCGCGCGGCGCCTGACCCCGCGGCAGACCGGCGGCTTCGTAGAGTTTGCCCAGCCGCTCGTTGTACGCCTCTTCCCCGGGATAGAGGCGGGCGATGATGCGCGCGCGTTCCCGCGCCTGTGACCCCAATTGATATTGCAGAAATATCTCGGCTTGCAGCAGCAGGTCTTCGAGTGACGCTCCGGAGGCCTCCCCGCCACCCGTTTCCAGGAGTTCCTCGCCGGCTTCGCTGTCGGTGTCCGCCGCGGGCAGCCGCGCGTGCAGTTCCGCCCACCGCGGCTCGGGTATATGGCCGTGCAGCAGGTCCAGTTTTTCGCTGGCGGTCGTTTCGTGCGCATCCACCTGCAATATCTTCTCCAGCCGGTCGGCCGCCATGTCGTAGTGGCGCTCCGCCAGCGCCAAATCAAACGACTGGTACAGCGCGCTGACCACCTTGGCCGGCTGTCCCAAGCGCTCGAACGCCGCCGCCAAATACAGCATCAGTCCATGCTCATGGCCATCGGCCAGCGCTCCATCCAAGGCGATGCGCCAGGCGGGATCCGCCACGTCCGCATGTTGCTCGAGCGTGGCGGCAAACAGCGCCGCGCCTGGCGTTCCCATCCGGGCCAGTAGGCGCAGACAGCGCCACCCCCGCTCCAGCCAGGCCGTGTCGGCTGCGTCGCCCAGCCGTGCGGTGATCGCCTCTTGCGCCGCGGCAATGGTCTCCTCGTTGCTGGCCGTCGCCAGCCAGGCATCGGCAAACGCCGCCGCCACCGCCTCGTCGTTGGCGACTTGCGGGCGCAACGGCGCCAGCACCTCCAGGGCGCGCCCCGCTTGCGCGCTGCCTTGCGCCAGCAATGCTCGCGCATAGGCCAGGCGCAGATCCGCGCGGTCCGGTAACAGCCGTGAGGCTTTCTCCAGCAGGCGCGGGTCGCCATGGGAGAGTTCCGCCGCCGTGGCGTATACCTGACCGGCAAATTCCGTTTCTCCCGCCGCCTCGGCCCGCGATCCTACCTCCAAGCAGGTGGAGTAGTCCTTGGGATTCAGGCGGAGAATGTTGCGCCAAGCCAGCAATTCCTGGGCCGCTTGTCCCGACCCGCGAAACAGCGCCGCCGCCTGCCGGTACGCCGACTCCGCGGGACGCGGCTGCCGCGCGTTCTCCAGCAGTCCCGCCAGGGCCATGTACCGGCTTCCGGGCTGGCGCTGGACCTTTTGCAGGCGCTCGAATGTCGTCTGCACCTGGCTCAGCCGCCGCAGCCGGACCAAGCGGTCAAAGCGTCGCCCCAGGATCTCCGCCGCCCGCGCGCGCTCATCGTGCGCCAGCAGCATCTCCACCACGGCTTCGACCAAGGGTTCTTCCTCGGGGTTCTCGCGCAGCAAGGCCTCGAGGTCGGCAACGGCATCGGCTGCCCGGCCCTTGTTCAGCCACTTTTCCGCCCGTTCCAGGCGTTTGGAGATATCCGCCGCCATCCGCTCCCGCCGCAGGAATTATCCCACGCTCCCGCCTCGCGGCTGGCGGTTTCCACGGCCCAGGACCTAATTTCCCTGGCCCGTCCGACCCCACGCCCGGCGGCCCATCGGCGGTCCATCGGCGGTCCTGGCCGGTCTGTCAGGGGGAGCGCGCTTCCCGGCCACAGGCTTCGGGCCGGCGCCCTCCCGGCTGGGCTTCCGCTTCTCGCGCCAGCTGCCAAGGTCCATCGGGTAGAGTGAAAAGATACCGTGGACCAGCGCCTTATTCGCAACTTCTCCATCGTGGCCCACATAGACCACGGCAAGAGCACCCTCGCCGACCGGCTGCTGGAGCAAACCGGCGCCCTCACCGCGCGCGAAATGCAGGAACAGGTGCTCGACGCCATGGACCTGGAGCGGGAGCGTGGCATTACCATCAAAGCCCACGCCGTGCGCCTAACCTACCCCGCCCGCGATGGCCAAACCTACCAGCTCAACCTGATTGACACCCCCGGCCATGTGGACTTCTCCTATGAGGTTTCCCGCAGCCTGGCGGCTTGCGAAGGCGCCCTGCTGGTGGTGGACGCCGCCCAAGGCGTCGAGGCCCAAACCGTCGCGAATTCCTATCTGGCGGTCAACCAAGGCTTGGAAATCGTACCGGTCATCAACAAGGTAGACCTCCCCAGCGCCGATCCCGAGCGCGTGCGCGAGCAAATCGAATCGGTCATCGGACTCGACGCCTCCAATGCCATTCTCGCCAGCGCCAAGACCGGGCTGGGCACGGAAGAGGTGCTGGAAGCTGTCGTGCACCGCATTCCTCCGCCGCCCGGAAATGCCGATGCGCCCCTGCGTGCCCTGCTGTTCGATTCCTGGTTTGACCCCTATCGCGGCGTAGTGCTGTTGGTCCGCGTCATGGATGGCCGCCTCGCGCGCGGGCAAAAAATCCGACTGATGGCCACCGGGCAATCGTTTCAGGTGGAGGCGCTAGCCGTCCGCACGCCCAAAGTGGTGGAAACAGAAGCCCTCGAAGCGGGCGAAGTGGGTCTGGTCATTGCCAACATTAAGCGCGTCGCGGACGCCCGAATTGGCGATACCGTCACCGACGAGCAGCATCCGGCGAACACGGCCTTGCCCGGATTCCAAGAGATTAAGCCGATGGTATTCGCCGGTCTCTATCCGGTGGAAAGCGACCAACATGCCGACCTCCGCGACGCGCTAGAAAAGCTGCGCCTCAACGATTCCTCCTTCTTTTTTGAGCCGGAGAGCTCCGCCGCCTTGGGGTTCGGGTTTCGCTGCGGCTTCCTCGGCCTCTTGCACATGGAAATCGTGCAGGAGCGCCTGGAGCGGGAATTCAGCCTCGATCTGTTGATCACCGCCCCTAGCGTCCGCTACCGCGTCACCACCCGCGGCGGCGAGACCTTGGAAGTGGACAACCCCGCCAAGCTGCCCGCCGCCAGCGAGGTCGCCACCGTCGCCGAACCCATCATCACCGCCACCATCATCACGCAAGAGGAATCGCTGGGCGCCATTCTCGCCCTCTGTGAACAAAAGCGCGGCACCCAGAAGGGCTTTGAATACCTCGGCCCGGGACGGGTGATGTTGACCTATGAGTTGCCGCTGAACGAAGTGGTGCTGGACTTTTACGATCGCCTCAAGACCGCCTCCCGCGGCTACGCTTCGCTGGACTACCACCTGAGCGGCTACCGCGATTCCAATCTGGTGAAGCTCGACATTCTGGTCGCGGGCGAACCGGTGGATGCTCTGTCCCTGATCGTCCATGCCGACTTCGCCTATGAGCGCGGCCGCGCCTTGGCCGCCAAAATGAAGGAACTGATCCCGCGGCAGATGTTCGAGGTGCCGATCCAGGCCAGCATCGGCGGCAAGGTGATCGCGCGGGAAACGGTGAAAGCGATGCGCAAGAACGTGCTGGCGAAATGCTACGGCGGCGACATCACGCGCAAGCGCAAGCTACTGGAGAAGCAGAAGGCTGGCAAGAAGCGCATGAAGCGTGTGGGTAGTGTCGAGATTCCGCAGGAGGCATTTATGGCGGTGCTCAGCCTGGAGGAGTAGCCTGCTGGCGCCGTATATCTCGCGCATCAACTGGCGCATCGCCAGCATATCAGTCACTAGCGGCAGGCATCGTAAAGGGCCACCCATAAGGTGGCCCCCAACGTATTCTTCTGTAACAGAAGTAAACCCAGCTTGCGTAATGTTGTACTTTCTCTACTAACCCTTCGGGGTGTTCGATGGAGCCAACTGACCGACGCACCGGACTGGGTCAGGCGATCGCGTTTCCAAACCGGCTAGCGTAACAATGGAGGTCATCGTAGCGTGGAGCAGTTCCCTAATAGGAGGCCACGCGTCGTTCTAGGCGGTTAGCGCTGTCGCCCTGTAAACCCGTTGAGACGGGTGTGAATGGTCCACTTGAAACACCATTCCGAGCAGGCGAATCGGCTTCTTCATTGGGAACATCGGTCGAGTCTCCTTTCCCTTAGTTCCACCCTTTGGACGCCGGAGCCTTATGCCCCGCGCCACCTCTCGGAGGTA
>DAHVCP010000023.1 GCA_027314025.1 Acidobacteriota bacterium | reverse complement strand
CGGCGGCGGCGCGGCAGCGGGCTGGGGGGCGGCGGGTGAAGGCGCCGCGGCCCCGGCGCCGGCATCGTCAATGACGGCGACCACGGTGTTCACCTGCACCGTTTTTCCTTCGCTGATCCTAATTTCCTTTAACACGCCCGCCGCCGGCGCGGGGATCTCGGCATCCACCTTGTCCGTGGATATCTCAAATAGGGGCTCGTCGCGTTGGACCTTGTCTCCCGGCTTTTTCAGCCACTTGGTGACGGTGCCTTCAAAAATGGATTCCCCCATCTGGGGCATGATGACGTCTACGGGCATAGTTCGATCCTCGACGATTCCGTGCTCGCCGCTGGCGCACCGAGCGGCGTCGTGGCGGACCTTTTATGGTCCCACGAAACCCCCGACCCGGCAACGCGCGACGGCCGGCGGGGGCATCCGGCGGGGCCAGACGGGGTGGAATGGGACGCGGAACCAAGCGCTTCACCGCCGTGGCGCGGCACGCCGCCCGCTGGCCGTGAGCTGGCGACCGCTGAACGGCTAAATGCAACCACTGAAAAGATTTCCTTTGGCTTTCGCCGCTGAGCGGCTACAGTGGCAATGTGGCCGGGTGCGGCGGAAGCCGCGCCGCCGTTGAGCCGGCCGGAGATCCCCATGCGCGTTTTACTCGTCTACCCCAAGCGCGACCCGCAGTCAGCGGTGCGCACCCAGTTCAGCCAGGAGCGCGTGCACGAGCTGGTATTTTGGCCCCTGCGGGGGCGCAGCTACGGACTGCAATTCAACGGCATCGAGACCCTGGCGTCGCTAACCCCGGACTGGGTGGACCTGAAGATTGTCAACGAGAATCTGACGGACATTGATTTCAACGCGGATGTGGATTTGGTGGCGATCACCGTGATGGTCACCAACGCCACCCGGGCCTATCAAATCGCCGACAAGTTCCGCAAGCGCGGGGTCAAGGTGGTGCTGGGCGGCTACCACCCCTTCATGATTCCCCAGAACTCGCTGCAACACGCCGACGCCATCTGCGTGAGCGAAGCCGATTATTTGTGGGAACAGATCCTCACCGACGCCCGGGATGGCAAGCTGCAGCCGATCTACGAGCAAAGCAGCAAGACGGAGATGTCGCGGATGCGGCACCTGCCGCGGGTGCGGCGCTGGGACTGGCTGCATCACGTCAGCTTGACGCTCCAGGCCAGCCGCGGCTGCCCGTTCGACTGCGAGTTTTGCTCCATCGTGCAGATGCTGGGCCACGACATGCGGTACAAATCGCCAGAGAACCTGACCGCCGAGCTGGAGGTGATCTACAAGAACGACCTGCTGGGGCGCATCTACTATCGCCCGCTGTTCTTCGTGGACGACAACATCTTCGGCCATCCCAAGACCTTCAAGACGCTGCTGCGCGCCATCATCAAGCTGAACCAGCGCTATCCCGGCTTCCGGGCGGTGTTCGGCTCGCAGATGACGATCAACGTGTACAAGGACAAGGAAGCGCTGCAACTGCTGGAGGAAGCGGGCTTTTACAACATCTTCATGGGCTTGGAGAGCCAAGACCCGGACACGCTGCGCGCCTTCAACAAGCTGCACAACATCGCCTTCAAGTACGACGACGCCATCCAAACCATGCGCCAGCACGGCATGGAGGTGATCACCAGCTTCATCTTCGGCACCGACAACGACACCGAGGCGTGCTTCGAGGCGGCCTACGACTTCTTCGACCGCAATAACGTCCTGTATCCATACTTCAATATCCTGACCCCCACCGCTGGGCAGTGGCGGCGGTTTCTGGCCGAGGGCCGCATCCTGACGGTCAAGGCCAAGCTCTACGACGCCCACCACACGGTGTTCGTGCCGATGAAGATGACGCCGCGCCAGTTGCAGGAAGGGTTCATGAACCTGGTGAGCCGCACCTTCGACTACGGCAACATCGCCAAGCGCATGCGCGGCGTCTATGTGGACGCGCCGCAGCGCTCGGCCAAGCTGGCGCTGCATCCGATGATGGAAAAGGTGCTGTACCACAAGGTGCATTGGACGCTGGGCAAGCGCGGCGACACCGAAGGCCAGCGCTTCATGGAGGGCCTGAAGCCGCATATCTGGTCCGGCAGGATTCCGATGGCGTCGGTGTTGCTGCAAATTGACCAACATGACTGGTCGGTGCGCAACCGCCTAACCATCCATGAGCACCGCTACAGCCTGGATGTGCCCGCGTGGCGGGACCAGGTACATGAGCCGGCCGGCGCCGAGGGCGGCGGCCTGGCTTCCGAGATCGCCGCGCACGTGCGGTAAGTGCGGCGGGCCGGCCAATCGCCGGCGGTGTCGCCGTCCACGGCGGGGCGAGGGGCAGCGGGGCAGCGGCGGCGGGCGGTTAGAGGCGCCGGCGCACGACGCGGCGGCCTTCGAGACGGAATTCGCCGCTCAGCGCCAGCCGCAGCGCCCGCGGGTAGAGCTGGTGCTCCTGTTCAAGAATCCGCTCCGCCAGCCGCGCTTCATCATCGTCGTCCAAAACGGGGACCACCGCCTGCGCCAGGATGGGGCCGCCGTCCACGGTTTCATCCACCCAATGCACGGTGCAGCCGGAGAATTTGACGCCGTACTCCAGCGCCTGCCGCTGCGCTTCCAACCCAGGAAAGGCGGGCAGCAGCGAGGGATGGATGTTGAGGACGCGGCCGGGAAAGGCGGCGAGGAAGACGCCGCTCAACAGGCGCATATACCCGGCGAGGCAGACCCACTCGGCGCCGGCGCGCCGCAGTTCCGCCACCACCAGGCGGTCGTAATCCGCCCGCTCGCGGCCGGCGCCGGGAATCGCGGCGGTGGGCAAGCCCAAATCTCGGGCCAGCGCCAAACCCGGGACATCGGGGCGGTTGGAGAAGACCAGGACGAGCTCGCCGGGCACCTCGCCGGCCGCCATGGCGCGGGCCAGGGCGGCGAAGTTGGATCCCCGGCCCGACAACAGCACCGCCACCCGCGCCTTGCGCAGGCCGGCAGCGGGCGCGGCCGGTTGGGGCGGATCTCCGCCGCGGGCTGGGTGTTCTCCGCCAGTCATGGTTTGCCGGCGCGCGGTTCGCGATAATACACGCGCCGGGGGCCGGGGACGATGCGTCCCAGGGCCACGAAGTCTTCGTTCCGCCGGCGCAGATGGCCGGTCACCCGCGCCCAATCGGCGGGGGCCACCACCAGAATCATGCCGATGCCCAAGTTGAGCGTGCGGCGCAGATCGGCCAGCGGAGCGCCGCTGAGCCGCGCCAGCAGACGGAAGATGGGCGGCCATTCCCAAGCGGCGGCGTCTATTTCCGCCGCGCAGCCTGGGGGCAGGATGCGGGGCAGATTGTCGGTGATGCCGCCGCCGGTGATGTGCGCGATGCCGCGCAGCGGCGAACGGCGCCGGCCGTTTTGCGGCAGCAGAGGGGCCAGCAGCGGCCAATAGGAGCGGTGCTCGGCCAGCAGGGCGTCGGCGACGGTGGCGCCCAGTTCGGCCACGCGCTGCCGCAGGCGGAAGCGCGGCAGCAACACCCGCCGCGCCAGGGAATAGCCATTGGTGTGCAGGCCGGCGGAGCGCAGGCCGATCAGCCGGTCGCCGGGGCGGATGCGGGCGCCGGTGATGAGGCGGTCTCGTTCCACCGCGCCCACGATGAAGCCTGCCAGGTCGTATTCGCCGGGCGGATAAAAGCCGGGCATCTCCGCCGTTTCGCCGCCCAGCAGGGCGCAGCCATTCTCCCGGCAGCCGCGCGCCACCCCCGCCACGACGGCGGTGACGGTCGGCGGCGACATCCGCCCCAGCGCCAGATAATCCAAGAAAAAAAGCGGCCGCGCGCCCTGCGCCAGAATGTCGTTGACGCAGTGGTTGACCAGGTCACGGCCAACGGTGTCATGGCGGCCGGCGGCGAAGGCGACCTTCAATTTGGTGCCCACCCCGTCGGCACTGGCGACCAACACCGGCCGGCGTCCGCGCGGCGCGGCGAACAATCCGCCGAAGCCGCCGATGCCCGCCAGCATTCCCGCGGTGCGGCTGCCCGCGGCCAGCCGCCGGATGCCCGCCTTGGCCCTTTCGGCGGCGGCGATGTCCACGCCGGCTTGGGCATAGGTGACCGCGGCGCCGCGCCGCCGCGCCGTCATCGGTTCGCCTCCACGTTTTGGCGAACGTAATCCACCCGCCAGCCGCCCAACAATGCCTGCGCTTGCCGGGCGAACTCCTCCCGAAACGCCGGCCACCGCTCGGCCGGAAGCGCCGTCCGCAGCGGCCGCAAGATCACGGCTTCGGCAAAGCGCAGAAAGGCGGCCCGGTCGGGGAACTCCGTGGTTGCTTCTTCTTGCCACACTCGGACGTTGCGAAAGCCGCAGATCTTGAGCTGTTCGGAGGTGTGTTCGGGAGCGGCGAACTCGAACTCTTCATCGTAGGTGGTGGGCAGACCGAGCCGCCGCAGGGCGCGGTAAATGGCCGCGCGGATGCGCTGGATATTGCCTTGGCCGCCGAACTGCGCGGTCAGCCGGGCGCCGGGCTTCATCAGCCGGATCATGCCGGCAAAGGCGAGCTGCTTGTTGCGGATCCAGTGCAGGGCGGCGTTGGAGAAGACCACGTCGAAACTCTCTGGCGCCAGCGCCGTTTGCTCCAACGCCTTAAGGTCGCCGCCCGTCACCGCGACAGAGATTTGCGGCGCCAAGGCCTGCACCCGGCGCCGCGCCGCTTCCAACATGCTGCCATCGCGGTCCAGGCAGACCAGCCGGCCATGGGGAATGCGTTCCAGCAGCGCGGCAATCAGCCGGCCGCTGCCGCAGCCGGCGTCCAGCACGACCTCATCGCCGCGCCAGGCGTTGCGGCCAATGACCGCGCGCCCCCAGCGTTCCTGGACCTCCGCCACGTCGTCGTAAGCGGCGCCGTCCCACGCGGCCGGAGAATCGTCCTTCGCTGCGCTGCGCATTCCCCTCCGACTGTAGCAGGAACTCCGCGCGCACGACGCCGCCGCGCCGCGGCCGGCGCCGGCCCGCTCACCCTGGCGCCCCGGGCGCAATACGCGGGTGCTAGCATGAAAGACGAGCGAGTTCGCCGTATGTCTACACCGAGTACTTCGCGCCTAGCCTTGGCCATGGATTTGGACCGCGTCGAGGCGCTGTCCGCCGATTTGGAGCGCATCGCCGAGGGCCGCGATGCCGCCAGCCTGATGCGCCATCTGGTCGGCCTGTTCAAGGCGCGCGTGCCGCATTACCATTGGGTCGGCATCTATTTGCTGCGGGACGGCGAGTTGCACCTCGGCCCCTACGCGGGCAAACCCACCGAACATACCCGCATCCCCCTCGGGCAGGGCATCTGCGGCGCCGCCGCCCGCTCCGGCCAAGCGGTGATCGTTCCGGACGTATCCGCCGACGAGCGGTATTTGGCATGCAGCGTGGAAACGCGCTCGGAGATCGTCATTCCCATCCTGGATGACGGCGCGGTGCTGGGCGAAATTGACATTGATAGCGACCTGCCGGACGCCTTCAATGAGCACGACCAGGCGCTGTTGGAACGCGCCGCGTCGCTGATCGCCGGCGCGCTCGCGGCCAGTGGGCCGGGCTTGTTTTCGGCTCCCGAAGCGCTGGTTTAGGCGGCCACCGCCCGGGGCGGCCGAGGTTCCTCTCGGCCCCATTTTTCTCGCCGCGGTGGAATTCTCCGCCCCGAAAGACGTAATGATTCTATCGGGCGTGCGCTGCGTTCCTCGCGGCTGGAGCGTGCTGCGCGGTAGGGCGAGCAAAAGCCACGGCCGGGTGGAAGCCTGTGCGCAACCCAAGCTGGGCAAGCTGGGAAGGTGCGATCTCGCTCTCGCCGCCATCGCTGGGGGCGTACCGTTGCCCGCGGGGGACGACCTCCCCGCGGGTGATGACCTCTAGGCACGGCGCCCGTCCAAGTTGTCGGGAGTGAAGACAATGGCGCAATTAGGACAGGATCTGCGGTTCGCGGTGCGGATGCTGGCGAAGACGCCGGCTTTCACGCTCCTGGTGGTCCTTACCCTGGCTCTGGGCATTGGCGCCAATACCGCCATCTTCAGCGCCGCCGACGCCCTCATTCTCCGGCCGCTGCCATATCCCCATTCGCACCAACTGGTGGCCGTGGGCCTGCGCTTCCCGCACGGTGGGGGAGAAAACCAAAACATCACGATCGGTCAATACCGCTTTTTGCGTGCCCATTGCCAGGTCTGTGAGCATATCGCCGCTCTTGATGCGGGCTCCGGCAGCAATTTGACCGGCGGTGGGCGGCCGGTCCGTGTAAGCAGCGCCGCGGTTACGCATCAGTTTTTCCCGCTGCTCGGTTTGCCGCTGGTTCTCGGCCGCGACTTCACGGCGCGCCAGCAGGCGGCGGGCGCGCCAGGCGTGGTCATTTTGAGCCGGAAGCTCTGGCTCCAGCGCTTTAACGGCAGCCGCCGCGTATTGGGCCAAAGCGTGCAGGTCAACGGCCGGCTGGCGACCATTATCGGCGTCGCGCCCAACTCCGATGGGCCGGGGATTGACCTCTGGGCGCCGCTCGACCCCCGGAGTCCGGCGGTCGCCCGGCAAGGCCCCAACATCGCCACGCTGGTGCGCCTGCATCCGGGCATTACGCTGCACCAGGCCCAGGCGGAATTGGACCTTCTCAGCGCCGCATATCATCATGTCGCCGGGGAGCGCTATGGCCATACCGCGACGTTTTGGGCTACCAGCTACCACCAGGAGTTGGTCGGGCCCATGGCCGGCGAAGTGCTTCTGCTGCTGTATGCCGTCGCGTTGGTCCTGCTGGTCGCCTGCGTCAATGTGGGCAATCTGTTGCTCGCCCGCGCCAACGCCCGCCGCCAGGAAATGGCCTTGCGCGCCGCGCTGGGCGCCGGCCGCGGACGCTTGTTGCGGCAACTGCTGACCGAAAGCGTTCTGTTGGCGCTGGCCGGAGCGGGCGTGGGTCTGTTGCTGGCCGCGGCGGCGCTGCCGCTGTTGCGCCAGTTGTTGAGCGGCGTGGACGCCTTGTCCCTCGGCCCTACGGCGCTGCCCGTCGCCATTCACCTCAACTCCACGGTGCTGCTGTTCGCCTTCGGGTTAGCGGTGGCGACCGGCATTGTGTTCGGCTTGGCTCCGGCTAGTTATGCGCTGAGCGGCGATCTGCATGCCGCCATCAAGCAGGAGGCCGCGGCCTCGGGCGGCGGCCGCGGCCGCCGCCGCGCCAGCCAAATTTTGGTGGCTGTGGAGATGGCGGTGGCCTGTAGCCTGCTCACCGGCGCGGCGTTGGTGCTGGCCAGCTTTCTCCGCCTGGCGAAGCGTCCGGTGGGATTTTCTCCCGGTCATGTGCTGACGCTACAGACCGCGCTCACCGGGCCGCGGCGCCGGCAGCCGTCCTTGGCCGCCAACTACCTCACCGGCGCCTTGCGCCGGGTGCGCCGTTTGCCCGGCGTGAGCGCCGCGGCCGCCAGCACCGGCATGCCCTTGGTCCGCGGCATGAACATGGGCTTCACGGCTCCCGGCACGTATGCCTCCGGTTATCCCGTCGCGCAATGGCTGCCCGTGACGCCCCAGTTCTTCCGCGCATTACGGCTGCCCATCGTGGCGGGCCGCGCTTTTACGTCCACCGACAACGCAGGCGGCGCACCGGTTTGCATCATCAGCGCCGATCTGGCGCGGCATTATTGGCCGCACCGAAACCCGATCGGCCGACAGATTGTTTTTGGGACGCCGCGCCGCGTCATCGGCGTCGCCGCCGCGGCGCGCATGATGGGCTTTGGACAAGGCGGGCAAATGTACAACGTCTACATTCCGTTGGCGCAGGCGTCGCCCAAGGTGTTCGCCTTGGCCAACGGCTGGTTCCCGCTGGTGTTTCTGGTCCGCAGCAGGGGCAACCCGGCCCTCGCCGGCCCAAGCGTCCGCCGCGCGATCCAAGGCGCCGATCCTAGCCAGCCGCTATTCGCTCTCCGCACCTTGGAGCAAGTGCAGGGCCTCACGCTGGCCGATTTCCAGCTCATCACCGGGCTGATCGCCGCCTTCGCCATTTTGGCGCTCGTGCTCGGGGCGGTGGGTATTTACGGCGTCATGTCCCATGCCGTGGGCCAGCGCCGGAGGGAGATCGGCATTCGCATGGCGTTGGGCGCCAGCCGACGGCGGATCCAGCACATGATTTTGGGGCAAGCGCTGGCCGTGGCGGCGGTCGGGGCCGGCCTTGGCGCGGCGGGAGCGGTGATGGCGTCGGGATGGCTGCGGCACCAGATTCCCGGCGTCGGCGCCCTCAACGGGTGGCTGGTGGCCGCCGCCGCCGCCGTGTTGATGGCCGCCTCGGCCGTAGCGGCCTACCGTCCCGCGCGCCAGGCCATGCGCCTGGATCCGCTCGAAGCCTTGCGGCGAGAGTAGAAGCGCCGCAAGCATTCGTCCTGGCACGGACGGTGGCGGCGCCAACGCCGCCGCCTGGGCGGCTGGACCTCGGCGGACGCGATCGGCCCGGCCTAAGGTAATTGTTGGCGCTCCCGCCCGCCGTTCTGGGCATCGGAATCCGGTGCCCTGCCCTACACTGTTTCCATGTTGGTCCGTCATCGCGCCGCGCGCCTGGCGTTGGCGCTTGCCATCCTCTCGACGGCTCTTTGCGCCGCGCCGCGCCCCCACCGCCGCCGCTGGAAACCGCCGTTGACGACGATCATGTACATCGTCAATCAGCCGGACTCGATCGCCAGCTTCGTGGCCCATGCCGGTGAAGTCTCCATCGCCGCGCCGCAAAGTTTCGTGCTCGACGCGGCGGGATTCGTGGGCGGCAACATTCCCGATGAAGTGCTGGCCGTCGCCCGCGCCCGGCATGTCGCGCTGATGCCGCTGGTCACGAATCGCGGCTTCAGCCAGCCTTTAATGCGCACGCTTTTGGACAGCCGCGCTTCCCGGGCCCGCGCCATCCGCTATCTGATCTATTTGGCCCGCCGTGACGGCGACATCGGTTTCCAGTTCGACCTGGAGCACATCTATTACACCTACCGCCGCCAGTACACGGAGTTTTTTCGTGAAGCCGCGATCGCTTTTCATCGCCATCATTTGATTCTTTCGGCGGCGGTCGTGGGCCGCCTGCCGGGCGAAAGCGTTCGCTCCGGTCCCAGCGGCGGCTTTGCCAACTGGGGCGGCGTGTACAACTACCGCAGCATCGCCCGCTGGGCTGATTTCCTGACGCTGATGGCGTATCCCCAGCACGGCGGTTTTTCCGGCCCGGGCGCGGTGGCGGGATATGAATGGGTCCATCGCATGTTGGCCTATGCCCGCGCCCGGATACCGGCGCGCAAGCTTTCCCTGGGCGTGCCCACCTACGGCGAGGAGTGGACGCCGCGCGCGCAATTGCAGCCGGCGGCCGGCGAAGGTCACGAGCCGCCGGGTCCGGCTCCGGCGGGGTGGGTGGTGCACGGCGTTTCCTTTTCCGACGTAGCGGCCTTGCTGGCTGGACCCGATCCCGGCGGTGAGGCGGTCACGCGGCACTGGGATCCCGCCAGCCGCAGCCATTATCTGTTGGTTCCCACCGCGGACGGCGCGGGTCAAGTCTGGTACGCGGACGCCGCCAGCCTGCGCCAGGAATTGCGCCTGATGCGCCGTTATGGCGTCAGCAGCGTCTCCGCATGGCGGCTAGGCGGTGAGGACCCCGCCATTTGGCCGCTGCTGCGGCGCGAGTTTCGCATCCGCCATCCCCGTCCGCCGCGCTTGGCCGGCAGCTTCAACCAGCGCTCCCGGGCGGCCGCAGGCTAGCCGGCCATGGGCGCGTTTTCCGTGACCAGAATTCGGTTCGGCTAGAAAGAAAACAAAAGAGCATAGCGCGTCAGGATTTTCTAGAATGAGACACCGGTTGCCGGTATTTTCCGCTGCTTTCGCCACGTTGCTGGCCGCGTCGCTGATCGCCTGTTCCCCGGGATCCCACCCGGCGAATTCGCCGCGGGGAACGCATACCGCCGCCTCCAGTCCGGCTGCCGCCCCAGCCGCCACGCCCTCCTACCCCACCATCACCGCTATCCATGCGCTGGGCACGCGACGGTATTCCAGCGCCGACATTGCCCGCGCCAGCGGCCTGCATCCTGGCCAGCGATTTTCGGCTGCCGCCGTCCATGCCGCCGAGGAAAGATTCGCGGCCACCGGCGCCTTCACCGAAGTGAATTCGCTGCTGATCCCCAGCGACAACGGCCGGATCGTGGATTTTGAACTCACCGACAATCCCCATTTCTATCCCGTGCAATTCGTCGGTTTTGGCTGGAGCGCGGCGCGGCTGCGCGCGGAGCTGCGCGCGACCGTGCCGTTATTCACAGGGCGCTTGCCGGTGCTCCGCCTCGGTCTAGCGCAGCAGGTGCAGCGGCGGCTCCAGCGATTGGCGCATGACCAGCATTGGCCGGGCCGCGTTGACATGAACCTTAATCAGGTCGGGGGCAGTGAATCCGCGGTCTTCCAGTTGCGGCGCTAGCGGCCGCGGCACGGCTCCGCGGCTTGGCGCGCAGCCGGGGGTTGGGGGCGGAGCTTCCCTGCGAGTCGCGCCCAGCAAGTCGTGCCCGCCTAGTCGTGCGGAAAGTCCGTCTGGCAGTTGTTGCCGAACGTGAAGGAGTCCACCATGACCCCGGGCGCGGTGGGCTGCAACTGCACGCGATGAGCGCCGAGCGCCGGGTTTTGCACCAGGTAATACATGCGCGTTGCGGCAACCTCGATGTAGGAACGGCCTTGGCGGTCGAAACGCACGTCCACGCCCTTGTTCTGCGCCGTTAGCGGCTTTCCGTCCTGGAGGATATACAGCCGCTCCGGATGCCCATGGACCACATTTAAGACGGCGTACATCTGCCGCGCGTGGTAGCGCATTTCCAACTGGCCGGCAGCCGAGGGCGCGCCCCGCTTGCCCGCATACATCATTCCGTTGCGATTGCCGCGCCATTTGCCCGCCAACACCGCGCTGCCGTCGGCGACATCCCGCGGAAGGCGGTAGAGGTGAGTTTTCCCGTCGTGGTACCCAAACGGATTGGCCAGCACGCCGCGGCCGAACCAGTTGCCCACGTACATTTCCGGCGTGGTCTGGCCGCAGCCGGGCCCCCAGGCATTCCTTGCCGGCGGCAAGGCGTAGCTGGCGGGGAATTTCAGCCCGGGATGCGCCTCCTGCAGCAGGAATTGGATGGCCTGTTCAAACTCCCGATTGTGGCCCTCGCCCTCGAGATGAAAACGAATGCGGCCCTGGGCGTCAATCAGAAAGCGGTTGGGCCAAACGTCGCTGTGGTAGGCGTTCCAGATGCGGTACCAGTCGTCCACGACGATGGGATAGGGCAGCCCGAAGCGCTGCACCGCCGCGCGCACATTGGCGACATCGTGGGCGTATTTGAACTCGGGGTCGTGGACGCCGACGATGACGAAGCCGTATTTCCGGTATCGCCGCCACCAGGTTTTGTTCTCCGGGAAGGTGCGAATGCAGTTGATGCAGGTGTATTCCCAAAAATCAATCATCACCACCTTGCCGCGCAGCTTCCGCATGCTCAGCGGATGCGAATTGATCCAGGTGGTGCCGGAGACGTTGGCGCCGGGCGGCGGAAACGGCGGCGCCATCGGCGCGGAGACGCCGGCCGCGGGGGCCGGCCGCGGGGAGACGGCGGGAGCGGCGACGCCAGCCCAGGCGAGCGCGCCCCCTAGCACCGCGAGCACGGCAATAGCGGCCAGCCAACCTAACCGCTGGGGAGTGAGGCGAGAGCGTGGCGACATTGGATTCTCCTTCATGCGATGCGAGCCGTGGCGCCAGGTTACGAATGCTGGGCGCCGGGCCCGGGGTCAGCCGAGCGCGGCCAACAAACGTCCAATTTCCTCCGGGGAATTATAAAAATGCGGCGCGCAGCGAATATAGCCTTGCCGTTCGGCGCAGCAGATGCTGGCCCGGCGCAGCCGCGCCAGCAGCGCGGGGCTGTCCTGCCCAGGCAGGCGAAAGCTGACGATGCCACTGCATGCCGCCTCCGGCGCGCCGGGTTCGCCCCGCGGGCCGTGGATTTCCGCGCCGCGTTCGCGCAGTCCGGCGGCGAGCTGCCGCGTCAGCGCCAAAATCTGCCGCTCAATCGCCGCTCCGCCCACTTCCAGCAGCAGATCCACCGCGGCCGACAATCCGCGCAGGCCGAGCGTATTCAGTGTGCCGCATTCAAAGCGGCTGGCGTCCGTTTGCCAAGGCAGCGGAGCGCCGGGCCGGCCGGCGCCGGCGTTGGCCAGCCGCGCCGCGGCGGAAAAATCCGCCCACGGCGCCACCGACATCCAGCCCACCACGCGCGGCGTCAGCAGCGGTAGCGCCTCGGGATGAACATAGAACACGGCGGCTCCTTCGGGGCCGGCCAGCCACTTATGGCCATCGGCGGCGAGAAAATGCACCCCGCTGTCCGCCGCGCGGACGGGAAACGCTCCCAGTCCCTGAATCGCGTCCAAGAAGAACAGCGCCCCGGTTTCGCGGCAAATCTGCCCCACCGCCGCCACATCCAGCCGCGCACCGGTCAGATATTGCACAAAGCTCAAGGCCACCAACTTGGCGCCCCGCGCCTGCCGCCGCAGCGCCTCCAGATCCACCCCCAACGGACCGTGGGGGACGAATTCCACCTGCACCCCACGTTCCCGCAGCGCCAGCCAAGGATAGATGTTGGCGGGAAACTCACATGCGGTGGTCACAATCCGGTCTCCCGGGCGCCAATCCAGTCCCAACGCCACGGTGGCCATGCCCTCGGTCGTGTTCTTTAGCAGCGCAATATCCTCGGCGCGGGCGGTCAGCAAGCGGGCGAGAGATTGCCGGCAGGCTTGATAGCCCGCCATCCACGTTTCGCCGCTCCAGGCGCCATATTCCGTGGCCTCGGCGAGAAAGGCCTCCATGGCCTGGCGGGCCCGGCGCGACAAGGGCGCGACCGCGGCGTGGTTTAGATACGTTACGTTCTGCGTTACCGGGAACTCGGCGCGCCACGCCGGATTGGCGGTCGCGCCGGAATGTTCCGTGCTGCCGGAAGCGGAAGTGGAAGAAGCGGTCATGACGGCGAGGGCCGCGGCCGGGAAAAAGAAACCCTCGGCCCGGCGTAGGAGTCCATCATACCGAGGGGACGAGGGAAAGGACTATAATCAGGGCAGTCTGGAGGCGGCAATGCGGCGGTTACGGCGGAGCAAATGGGGCGTTCCAGCCATGGTTCTGGGCCTGGCGTTGGCGGTTGCGGCTGCCCCCGCCTGGGCGCAATCCAAGAAGTGGAAGGACCTGAAGGACATCGGCCACCGCGGCATCGGCAAGGGCCTCGATTTCTATTCCATGCAGAAGGAAATCGCCCTGGGCAAAATGCTCGCCTCGCGCGTGGATGCGACTTCACGAATCATCAAGGATCCGGTGGTGAATGAATACATCAACCGGATTACCCAAAATCTGGCCCGCAACTCCGACGTGCATGTGCCCGTGACCGTGCAGGTGGTGGATAGCCCGCAGATTAACGCCATGGCCCTGCCCGGCGGCTTCTTGTTCGTCAACAGCGGCTTGGTTCTGGCGGCCGACGACGAGGCGGAACTTGCCGGCGTCATTTCGCATGAACTGGCCCACATCGCCGCTCGCAATGGCACCCGTAACGCCACCAAGGCGGAGATCATGAACTACGCGACCCTGCCGCTGATCTTCGTCGCCGGACCGATCGGCTTTCTGGGCCGCAGCTTGGCCGGTTTGGCCGTGCCGATGACCTATCTCAAGTTCAGCCGCGGCGCCGAACGGGAAGCCGACTATTTGGGCACCGAATATATGTACGAGACCGGGTACGATCCGCAGGGCATGGTCAGCATGTTCGAGAAGCTGGCGGCGCTGCAGAAAAAGCAGCCCGGCATGATCGCCCGCGCCTTCGAAAGCCACCCTCCCACGCCGGCGCGCATCCGCGCCACCGAGAAGGAAATCGCCACGGTATTGCCGGCGCGGCCCGAATACATCGAGGACACCTCCGAGTTCGAGCACGTCAAGGCGCGCTTGGCCATGCTGGAGAAGGAATATCAGTCCGATGACGCCTTGCATGGCGGGTATCATCCCAGCCTGCGCCATCCCAACAACGGCAAGCCACAGCCCAACGGGCACCCGACGCTCAAGCGCCGACCCAGCAATCAAGACGTCACGCACTTCTAGCCGGCCGGTACGCACGCCACGTTTTTCGTGGCGGTCTGGGCGCCGTGGGTGATCGCGTTAAGCCCCTTCGTTCCCGGCGAATGGCCAACGCCGTTGCCCTGCTATCATGGCGGGATTATGGTGGTGGCGATTGCCTGCGATCACGGCGGTTTTCCCCTTAAAGCGCTGCTCATCGAAGAGATCCGGCGCTCCGGCGCCGAGCCGCTGGACCTAGGCGCCTTCCGCGAGGAGCCGCTGGATGATTTTCCCGATTACGCTATCGCCGTGGGCCAAGCGATCCATTCCGGCCGCGCCGGCGAAGGCATCTTGATTTGCGGCAGCGGCGTCGGCGCGTCGGTGGCGGCGAACAAGCTTCCCGGCATTCGCGCCGGCCTTTGCCATGACACGTTTTCCGCCCACCAAGGCCGGGAGGATGACGATTGCAACGTGTTGTGCCTGGGCGCACGTGTCGTCGGGCCGTCCTTGGCGGTGGAGATTACCCGCGTTTGGCTGGCCGCGAAGTTCAGCGGCGCCGAGCGCCACCGCCGCCGGGTGGACAAGGTGCGGGCCCTAGAGAAACAATGGAAGAGCTAGGGCAATTCATGCGGCGCCCGGCAGTTCACCCGACAGGGGGAGGCGATCGTGGGCAATCCATTGCAGGAATTGATTCGATTCGGCCAGAGTTTCTGGTATGACAACATTCGCCGCGAGCTTCTAACCGGCGACGGTCTGAAGCGGATGGTGGCCGAAGACGGGCTGCGGGGGCTGACCTCCAATCCCACGATCTTCGATAAGGCCATCTCGGGCAGCGCGGATTACGACGAATCGTTGCGCCGCCACGCGCACCTGCCGCCGAAGGAGTTGTTCCTGGAGATCGAACTCGAGGACATCGGCGCGGCCGCCGACGTGCTTCGCGGCGTGTATGACGGCAGCGAGGGGCGCGACGGGTTCGTCTCCATTGAACTCACCCCGGACCTGGCCCGCGACGCGCAGGCCTCCATTCAGCAGGCCCAATGGCTGTGGGGACGCCTACAGCGGCCCAACGTCATGGTCAAGGTTCCGGCCACGCCCGAAGGCCTCCCCGTGGTGCGCCGGCTGTTGACCGATGGCATCAATGTAAACATCACGCTGCTTTTCGATTTGCCTAGCTACGAGCAGGTGCTGGATGCCTGGTTGAGCGCGCTGGAAGATCGCGCCAAGCAGGGCCTGCCCTTGGACCGCATTGCCTCCGTGGCCAGCCTGTTCGTCAGCCGCGTGGACGTCAAGGTGGATACGCTGCTTGCCGCGAGCGCCGCGGCGGCGCCGGAGCGCAAGCAGGAGTTCGAGGCCCTGCTGGGCCAGAGCGGCATCGCCAACGCCCGGCATATGTATTCGGTTTTCCGGGAAATGGCGCGTTCGGAGCGCTTTCGCAAGCTGGCGGCCCAGGGAGCGCGGCCGCAGCGCCTGCTGTGGGCTTCCACCAGCACCAAGAATCCGAAGTATCCGGACATCTACTATGCCGACGCCCTGATCGGCCCGGACACGGTGGACACCATGCCGGATGTGACCATTGCGGCGTTCCGCGACCACGGCCATCCCGCCGACCGGCTGACGGGGAAGGAAAGCGAAGCGCAGCGCGTGCTCAAGGGTTTGAGCGCCGCGGGCATTGACCTGCAATCGGCGCTGCTGGAGCTGCGCGAGGAAGGCGTCGCCAGCTTCGATAAGAGTTATCGCGATCTGCTGGCGGGCATTCAGGCCAAGCTGGCGCAGCTGGAGGTCCGCACCGCATGAGCGACGTGAACGTGGACGCCATGAGTGTGGAACGGCCCGCGGGCGCCGCCGCGCCCGCCCTTCCCGCCTCCGTCGCCGCCGCCCTGTGGCGCAAGGACGCCGCCGCCTGGACTAGCGATCCGGGCGTCGCCGCCAAAATCCAAAACCGCCTCGGTTGGCTGGCCCTCCCGGAGTCCATGGCCGCGGCGGCGCCCAAGCTTCAGCACCTGGCCGCGGATTGCCGGAAAGCCGGCCTGCGCCGGGCGGTGTTGTTGGGCATGGGCGGCAGCAGCCTGGCTCCGGAGGTGTTCAGCAAAGTCTTTGGCCCTCCGCCCGCCGGCGCGATGGAATTGGCGGTCTTGGACACCACGGATCCGGTGGCGATCGGGCGCCTTGCCGCGAAGCTGGATTTTTCGCAGACGCTGTTCATCGTCTCCAGCAAGAGCGGCGGCACCATCGAACCCAATTGCCTGTTCGCCTATTTCTGGGACCGCTGCGCCGCCGCCCTGAAGACCCAGGACGCCAAGGCGCTGGGCGCTCATTTTCTCGCCGTCACCGATCCGGGCACGGCACTGGAAAAGCTCGCCCATGAGCACGCCTTCCGCGCCGTATTCCTAAATCCCGGCGACATCGGCGGGCGCTATTCGGCGCTGTCCTATTTCGGCCTGGTTCCGGCGGCGTTGGTGGGGGTGGACGTCGCCCGGCTGTTGCAGCGCGCCCAGGCCATGGCCCAAGCCTGCCGTGTAGAATTCCCGACGGCGCAAAACCCCGGCCTACAGCTGGGCGCCGAAATTGGCGCTGGCGCCAAAAGCGGCCGCGACAAGCTGACGCTAGTGGCGGGAACGGAACTGGAGCCGCTCGGCGCTTGGCTGGAGCAGTTGATCGCCGAAAGCACGGGCAAGCAAAGCAAGGGCATTGTTCCCGTCGCGGGAGAAACCGCCGCCGGCGCGGAAGTCTACGGCAAGGACCGGATCTTTGCCCGGCTGGAGTTGGCGGGCGCCGCCACCGCTCCCGGGCTGGACGCTGCCTGGGCTCGGGCTCAGGTTGCCGCCGGCGCACCGGTGGTTACACTCCACCTGACCGATCGCTACGATCTGGGCCAGGAATTATTCCGTTGGGAGTTCGCCACCGCGGTGGCTGGCGCGGTGCTGGGCATCAATCCCTTCGACGAACCCAACGTCCAAGAAAGCAAGGACAACACCAATCGCGTATTGCAGCAATGGGCGGATGGCGGCGCCCGCCCCGCGGTTCCCGCCGCGCGCGACGCGGCGCTGGCGGCTTACCCCGCCGCTCCCGGAGAAAAGTTGGCCAGCGTGCAAGCGGGGCTAGCGGCGCTGCTGGCGGCGGTGCGGCCCGGAGATTATTTCGCCATCATGGCCTACATGGAGCGGGAGCCGGCGATCGAGCAGGGGCTGGAAGCATTGCGCCAGGCGCTGCGCGCGCGTTTGCGCGTCGCCACCACGCTGGGCTTCGGCCCGCGCTTTCTCCATTCCACCGGCCAGTTGCACAAGGGCGGCGCCAACACCGGCGTCTTCCTCCAGCTCACGCGCACTCTGCCCGCAAGCCAGGATGTCGCCATTCCCGGCCGCCAGTTCACCTTCGGCACCCTCTTCGCCGCCCAAGCCGCGGGCGACCTGGAGGCGCTGGCGGCGCATCACCGCCGCGCCCTGCGCCTGGACGTTGGCGCGGATCCCGCCGCCGGCCTGGAGCAACTGCGGACGCTGCTGACCCGCATTCCGGCCGGGGCGGAGGCGCACGGCGCATGACCACCGCCCTTAGCCCCTTGGAGGCGGAGCATCCGCTGCGCGCGGGCCTGCACACCGAGCGTTCCGCGCCGCCCTGCGTGTTGGTCATCTTCGGCGCCTCCGGAGATCTCACCCGCCGCAAGCTGATGCCAGCGATTTTTTCGCTGGCTCGCGGGCAAAAGCTGGCGCCCAGTTTCAGCGTCGTCGGCGTTTCCAATAGTCCCTGGAACAACGAAGAGTTCCGGCGGCAGATGCAGCAGGGCGTGACCGAATTCAGCGGCGGCGCTCCGGACGCGGACACCTGGGATGATTTCGCCCGGCGCATGCATTATCTCAACGGCAATTTCGAGGATCCGGCCCTCTATCGCCAGTTGGCGGGGGTGCTGGCGGGCTTGCCGGGCGTCGGCGGCAACATCCTGTTTTACCTCGCCACCCCGCCCAGCCAGTTCGCCGTCATTGTCGGCCAGCTAGGCCGCGCCGGTTTGGCGGACCAGGGCGATGCCAACCCGCCTCCCACCGCCAGCCAAGCCGGCGACGAAGCCACGCCGCAAGAGGGCGAGGGCGGCGCCAGCGATGGTCCCGCGCCCGAGGCGGCGCCGCCCCAGGGCTGGCGGCGCATCATCATTGAGAAGCCGTTCGGCCGCGACTTGGACAGCGCCCAGCGGCTGAACCAGGATCTGCACCGCGTGTTTCGCGAGGATCAGATCTACCGCATTGACCACTACCTGGGCAAGGAGACGGTGCGGAACATCCTGATCTTCCGCTTCGCCAACGGCATCTTCGAGCCCATCTGGAACCGCCGCTACGTGGATCAGGTGCAGATCACCGTGGCCGAGAGCATCGGCATCGAGCAGCGCGGGCGTTATTACGAAGAGGCCGGCGTCCTGCGCGACATGATCCAAAACCACCTGATGCAGGTGTTGGCCACGGTCACCATGGAGGCGCCGGTGCGTTTCGCCGCAGGCCCGGTGCGGGATGAAAAGGTCAAGCTGATCCGTTCCGTCAAACCGCTCGCGCCCGGCGACGATCCGCGATTGCTGGCGCGGGTTGCGGTACGCGGCCAGTACGGCCCGGGTTTCATCAATGGCAAGCCCGTGCCGGGCTATCGCGAGGAGGGCGGGGTGGCCCGCGACTCGCAGCGGGAGACCTTCGCCGCCCTGCGGCTGGAGATCGAAAACTGGCGCTGGGCCGGCGTTCCTTTCTATCTCCGTTCCGGCAAGCGCCTGCCCAAGCGCGTCAGCGAGGTCGCCATCCATTTCCGCCGTCCGCCGGTGCTCATGTTCCAGGATTTAGCCGCCGAGGGCATTGACCCCAACGTTTTGGCCATCCGAATCCAGCCGGACGAAGGCATCAGCCTGCGTTTCGAGGCCAAGATTCCCGGCACCGACATGCGGCTGCGCTCGGTGAATATGGATTTCAACTACGGCAGCAGTTTCGGCGAGCCGCAACCGGAGGCCTATGAGACGCTGCTGCTGGACGCCATGCTGGGCGATGGCATGCTGTTCTCCCGCTACGACATGGTGGAAGCCGCTTGGGCCCTCACCACGCCACTGCTGCAATACTGGGAGAGCACCCCGGTCCCGGATTTTCCCAACTATCCCGCCGGCACCTGGGGTCCGCAAGCGGCCGATGAATTCATTGAGCAGTCCGGCCGCGAGTGGCGGCGGCCCTAGCCGCGGTAGGGTGGATGGCATGAGCACAGAGGCGCTGGAACTCTCCGAGGTGGAGCGGCGGTTGGCGGCGGCGGTTCGCGCCCGCCCCACCCAGACCCGCGCCACGACGATGAATTTGATTTGCTGCGTCGAGGACCGCTCCGACGCGGATGGCCTCGCCGGCCAGCTCGGCGCGCTCGCCCGCCGCCACCCCGGCCGCATGTTCCTGGTTGTTCCCGGCAGCTTGGACGAGGGCCATCCCCGCGGCGAGTGGCGGGCCCGCATTTTGCCGCTGGGCGCCGATGGCGAAGCCGCTGCGGTCTGCGGCGAGCTGGTCGAGCTCCAGGCGTCCGGCATCGCGCTGCTGTCCACCTCCACCGCGGTTACCCCGCTATTGGCTGGTCATGCGCCGGTATATCTTTGGTGGCGCGGGGAAGATCCCGTGGACAATCCGCGCTTCAACGATCTCTCCCGCATTGCCGACCGCGTGCTCTTTGACTCGCAGCGCCTGGCCTTTGAACCCGCCCGCTTTCTGCGCTTGGCCCGCCGCGAACGCAGCTTGCATCCCGCCGGCGGCGTCTGCGACCTCACCTGGCAGCGTTTGGCGCGCTGGCGGCGGCTGATCGCCCAAGGGTTTGAATCCCCGGAAGCCGCGCGGCGCCTGCGGCAACTGGAAAGCGTTCGCTTTACCGCCTGCGGTGACCAGCCCGCGTTGAACGGCGCCGCCCTATTGCTGGCGGGCTGGCTGGCCTCGCGGCTGGATTGGCAGGTGGGGCGGGCCCAGGGCGCAAGCGAAATCGTCATGCGGGCGCCCGGCGGCAGCGACGTGGTGATGACATTTGCCGCCGCCGGCGGCGACGCCGAGCCCGGCCAGTTGCTGTGCTCCGTGCAATTGCTCGCCGGCGGGTTCGCCGTCTCCGTCAGCCGGAATGGCGCGGCGATTCAGGTCGAAGTCGGCGGCGGCGACCTGGGCCGCTCCACCGCCAGTTATCCTACTCCCACCCCGATGGACGCCCTGGCTCAGGAGTTGGACATGCCAGCCCCCGATCCCTTATTCCAGCAGGCTTGGTCCATGGCTGCCGAGATTCTCGGTGGCTTGGGTGTGAAGGCCGCATGAGCCGCGGGACACCCACCCCCTCGGCCCGTCCGTCCGCAACCAAGCCGGCGGCGCGGCCGCTCATTTGGACCCCCTCCATCCTAGCCGCCGATTTCGGCCATCTCGCCGATCAAGTAGCCGCGGCGGAAGCCGGCGGCGCCGATCGCTTTCAGGTGGACATCATGGACGGATGCTTCGTCCCCAACATTTCCATGGGGCCGATGTTTATCGCCGCCCTGCGCCGGCTCACGGCCCGCCCCATCGAAGCGCATTTGATGACCGCGCGTCCCCAAGATTGGATCGCTCCGGCCGCCGCCGCCGGCGCCAACTGGATCATCGTTCATGCCGAAGCCACGCCGCATTTAAACCGCATGATCGAAAGCATTGCGGAAACCGGCGCCCGTCCCGCCGTCGCCCTCAACCCCGACACCCCGCTGGTGGCCCTGGAGGAATGCCTGCCGGCGCTCGGCATGGTGCTGCTGATGACGGTCAATCCGGGTTTCGGCGGCCAGCGCTTCATTCCTTCCGTGCTCGGCAAAATCGCCCGCCTGCGCCAGATGGTTTCCTCCCGCCGGCTCGCATGCGACATTGAGATTGACGGCGGCGTGGAGGCGGAAACCATCGGCGCCGCGTGGGAATCCGGAGCCAACAACTTCGTCGCCGGCAGCGCCGTCTTCGGCCATGCGCAGGGGCCCGCCGCCGGCCTTGCCGCTCTGCGCCACGCTCTGCGCCGGCGCGTCTAGCCCAATTCGCGGGTGGCAAGCCGTTGGCCCTGCCGGCCCGCGCGCTTACGCCGCCGGCCACCGCCATCCCGGCCGGAAACGGGTGGATTCCATCTGCCGGATGATGCTGTTCAGCATGGCCGTCGCCAGCGGGTCGCGGCCGTAGGAGCCCGCGAGCGGAAACGTGGTGACGAATAACCGGGATTGGCCCGCGCGCGCCGCCACCGCCAGGGCATGTTCCGCGTGCACCCAGCCGAGAAAGAATCCCGCGCTTTCCGCGCTCCGGTAGCGCCGCGGCGGCGGCGTGAGCAGCACGCGTGGCGTGATCGCGCCGGCTTCCCGCCCCAACACGGGATCGAATCGCCGCAGGAAGGCGAACGGCCCGCGCCGCGTGTTGATCCAATTGAAATTGGAGATCCAGTCACCGCTCAGATTGCCGGAGCGCGCCACCGCGCTTTCCGGCCCCGCGGTCAGCGCGCCGGCCCGGTCCGCCAGCACCAGCACCCGCCGCCCCGCGGTGACGCCCGCAGGCGGCGGCCAGCTCGGGGTGATCAAGATGCCGCCCCGCGCCCCGGCCGGCAGCACCCGATAGCCACTCGCCGCCAGCCGCCGCGCCAGAGTCCGCCAGCCTGGGCCCTTCGCGGCAGCCAGGCGCACCGCGCCGCGGCCGCGCAGGCCCGCGATCACCGCCAAGCGCAGCGACCGCGTGTCCACAGGGCGCCCATCTTGCGTCAACTGGAAGTGAACGATGCGTGGCGCCGCCCAGGGCGCGTGTCCGGCGTGCGCCGGCGCGCTCAGCCGCACCCGCGCCACGGCAATCGCCTGGACTGCGCCGCTGGCCAGCGCCGGCACCGCCCAATGCCGGCCGCCGAGGGCCACCACGCCGCCGGTGAACCGTCGCGGCGTTTCATTGGACACGATGAGCTTCAGCTTTGCCGTGGTTCCGGCGGCATAGTCGGGCTTATTCGCCACCGCCATCACGATCACCGGACGTTGCAGCGCCGCCAGCTTCGCGGCGAAGATCTTGGGCCGCCGCCACATGGTCATCAGCCCATTGGATTCCCAGTTCACGTCCGTCAGCTCGGTGATGACATAGCCTTGAATGCTCGCATGGCGGCGCAGGCTCTCAATCTCATAACGCAGCGCCTGCCACTCATGCCGTTCCGTCGCCCGCGCCAGCGCCGGATAACCCCGGAACTGCGCGCCCAGCGCGGAGCGCCGCAGCCGCCGGCTGACGCCGCCGGGAATCGTGATGGGATTGCCGTTGAAGCCGCGGGCGAACCACCAGGGCATTTTCGCCGGCAGCAAGGGCAAGCCCCAGTTGCCGAATTCCGAGACCACCAGCGGTGACGGCCCCGCCGGTCCCTCCGGATGTGCGTCGCCGTAGGGCGAATACAGCCATTTCGGCCGCCGGGCGAAGGCGCGCACAAAGCGGTTCCAGGCCGCCGCGTGATCGGGAATGGAATTGTAGTTGTGGAAGTCGGCCAAGTCACTCTGGATATGAAAGTTGGAACAGCAGGCGGTGTTGTCGTCCACCAGCCGGTCGGGCAGATGCGCCTTGGCCCACAGATACATGCCGCGCAGCCACTTTCGCTGCCACGCCACTTTGAGGTTCGCGCCCCAGCTCTCATTGATGATGCTTTGCAGAATCAGGCTGGGATGATTCCAATCGCGCGCGATCTCCGCCCGCAGCGTGGCTTTGGCCCGGCGCTCGGACAGCGGCGTCAGCCGGTCCCAGTTCGGAATCTCATACCACAGCAGCATGCCGGTGCGGTCCGCCGCTTCCAGATATCTGGGGTCGGGAACCTTAATGTGCAGGCGGAGCGTGTTCAACCCCAGCGCCCGCGCTTCCCGCATCTCACGTTCCAGAAAGCCCAGCGAGGGCGGTGAATAGATGCCGCGCGGATAGAAGGCCTGATCCAGCGCCCCGCGCATATAAAACAGCCGGTGGTTCAAATACATTCGGCCGTTGCGCTCGGCGATCGTCCGCAAGCCGAACTGCCCCGTCCACCGGTCGCCGTCCGGCAGCGCGACCGCGAACCGGTAGAGGCGGGGATGGCGCGGCGACCACCACGCGCCACGCATGGCCAGCCGAAGCGTGACGGTCTGCCGCGCCGGCAGTGAAATCTCCGTGCGGAGTTTGGGCCCGCCGACGGGCGCTCGGGCGCCGCGGCCATAGCGAACCGGCCCGAAAATCTCCACCCGCGCCCGGGCTCCAGGCGGAATATCGCTCCAATGGGCCAAGCGCAGCCGGATGCCCCAGACCCGCCGTCCGCGCGTGAGCACATGCGCCCATTGCAAGTAGTACGCCGGCTTTGCCTCCAGCCGCACGGCTTGCCATAATCCCGAAGTCTGCACGTACCAGTTCTGTTTGCCGTGGGGAATTTGCGCATAGCTGGCGCGGAAATCCGCCACCGGTCCCGGCGGATCGGCGATGCGGATCAGCAAGCGGTTCTCGCCGCGATGCCCCGCCGCCGTCAGGTCCACGGCAAACGGCGTATAGCCGCCGCTATGCGCCCCGACCCGCCGGCCGTTGAGATATACGACGCAGCGGTAATCGCAGGCACCCACCGCCAGCAGCCAGTGGCCGCCGGCCGGCAAAGGACCGAGCCGCAGCCGCCGCCGGTACCAGCCGGCGCCGGCGAAGTTGCGCAGATCGGCGAACTGCGCCTGAATGCTCAGTCCCACCTGCACCGGCCGCCAGCCTTGGGCGGGCAACCGCGCCGCGCGAAACTGCTCGTGGACATCGGGCAGGAACGTCCAGCCGCCGCGGAGGCGGCGCGGCGCCGGCCAGGCCGCCCGCGGCGCGGCGGCGGCGAACGAGAGGGAAGCCAGGAACAGAATCAGGGCGGTCAGGCGCAAGGAGCGGAGCACGGCAGCCATTATCCAGCATTCCGGCGGGCGTCTCGATGGATTCTCCGCCCCCAAGTCCGAGGGCGCCAGATCTGGTGGCCAGGTGAATGTGCTACCATGTGCTCCATGAGGGCCAAGGGCAAGGCGAAGCCGGTTCCTGTCCCCGCGCGCGTCGGCGTCCGCGAGTTGCGCCAGAACCTCAGCGTTTATTTGCGCCGGGTGAAGCGCGGAGAGCGGCTTGCAGTCACCGAGCATGGCCATCCCGTGGCCCTGCTCACGCCTTTGCCCCGCACCAGTTCGACCTGGGACCGGCTAGTGGAGGAAGGCATGCTGACTCCGGCCACCGGCGACCTGCTTGCGATTGGCCCTCCGCCCGGCCCGGGCGTCGGTCATGAAGTCAGCGACGCTTTGCTCCATGCCCGGGATGAGGAGCGCTTCTGACCGGCGCGGTATACCTGGACGCCTCCGCCGTGGTGAAGCTCGCCGTCCCGGAAACGGAAAGCGCCGCGCTGTGGGCGTTCCTGGAGCGGCGTCCCGCTCGCGCCACCAGCGTCGTTACCCAAGTGGAGGCGCGCCGTTCGCTGCGGCGGGCAGCGGCCGGGCCTAAGGCGGAGGCGCGGCTGGAGGACCTCATTCGCGGCCTATCCTGGCTGGAATTGGGTGGGGAGATTCGCCGCATCGCGGGCCTACTGCAACCAACAACGCTGCGTTCCCTCGACGCAATCCATTTGGCCAGCGCCCTGGCGCTCGGCGAGGACTTGGCGGGCATGGTCGTTTATGATGTTCGCCTAGCCACGGCCGCGAGCGCGCTCGGCATTGCGGTGTGGGCGCCAAAATAGAGCGCCCGGCGCGGGAGCGCGCCGGGCGGGAGGAACGGCGGATCGGGCCGCCGCCTAGAACGTCAGGTTGGCGGTCAGCTCAATAATGCGCGGGGAAGCATCGCCGCCCAAAAATGATCCCAAAATGCTGGTCGGCACGCTGACCGTGTTGATGACGGTGCCAAACTGCGAGCCGGAAATGTCGCCCACCGGCTGGTCGAAGTTGGGATGGTTCAGGAGGTTAAAAAATTGCACCCCCACGCCCAACTGCGCCGATTCCCAGCCCGGAATCTGCGTGTTTTTGCTGATGCGGAGATCGGTGTCAAAGAAATACGGCCCGCGGAATTGGTTGCGAATTTGGTTGCCGAACATCAGCGTGCCGGCCGGTGAAAACTGCGCCGGCGAAACGCAGACTCCTTTTTGGGTGCAGGGGCTGGCCTGCGCCTGCGATAGTTCATTGGCGAAAACCGTCCCGCCGTAATTGAAGCCCGCCAGCGTGCCCGTGGTGGCTCCGTCAATGGCGGTGTAGGGCAGCCCGGTGCGGAAGAATAGCGTACCCGCCACCGTCCAGCCGCGCCACAGTTGCGAGGGGCCAAAATGCATGCCTTTGAACGGCACCTGCCACAGATAACTCATCGTGAAGTTGTGGCGGACGTCATAGGCGGCGTTGCCGTAGTTGTAGCCATAGACGTTGAACGGATCCTGCGGGTTCAGAAGGCTGGTGTTGGTGGCAAGGCTGTAAGGCAGGAACCCGCCGTTGGAAATCGTGTCCAGGGCATGGCTCCAGGTGTAGTTGAACTGGAACTGGATACCTTCGTAAAACCGCTGCATCAGCGAGACGGTCAGCCCGTTGTAGTTGGAGTAGCCGACGCCCAACTGGCTGACCGTCCCGAAGCGGGCGTCCGCCGGCGCGGCGGGCAGGCCGGGGAAGCCGCCGGGGCAGGCGGAGGCCGGGCAATAGGCGTTGAAGCCGTTGTTGATCAACGGCTCGTTCCAGCCGCTGTTGCCGACGTAGTTGACGCTGACGGCCGAGGCGTGGCCCAATTGCTGCTGCACCTCGAAGTTCCATTCCATGTACATCGGCGTGTTCACGTTGACATCCTGGGTAAAGAAGTTCGGCGGCGTGAACGCCGGATCCGAGGCGGTAATGCTGGCCAGGGTGCCGCCGCTGTAAAAGCCCGCCAGCAGCGCGGCATTGTTGGCCGCCTGGGTGGCGAAGATGTTGCCCGGCGCGGCCGGCGACATCGGCAGTCCGGCGACGGTGAAGCCGTTCTCCAGTGGGAAGTTCTCGGAGAAGTTGTCGGTCACCGTGGCCGGAAACGCGTCGGCGAACAGCCCGAAGCCGCCGCGGACGACGGTGTCCGGTCCGAACGGCGTGGCCGCGAAGCCGATCCGCGGCTGAATGGCCCATTGCTGGTAGCCGAGATAGGCGCTATGCGCCCCCGGCTTGATGATCGCGTTATACGGTACGTTGACGTTATGCGCCAAGTAGGTGAAGGGCAGGACCATCTGCGAAAAACAGTTGTGCCGGCAAATCGGGTTGGAGTTGTGGTCCAGCCGCAGCGCGAAGGTGAACTTTAGGTCCGGCGCAACACGCCACCCGTCCTGGGCATAGAGGCCGAGGTTGTACAGGTCAATCGGCTGCACCAGCGAACTCGGGAAGTTCTGCGTGAACGCGGTCGCCACGCCATTGTAGAAGTCGGTCATGGACTCATTCGGGATCAGGCCGCTGCTCAGAATGCCGTAGTCGAAATTACTGCTGTAGTCCCGCCGCCAGTCCACGCCGAAGCTGACGCTATTATCGCCTTCGGTCATCTCCACGTTGTCCACGGCCTGAAATTGCGTGACCGTGCGGCCCTGCGGCCAGAGGAAATTCAATCCGCCCACCGGATAAAGATTGCTACCGGCGAAATCCAACGTCGTCGGAAACGCCGCCAGCGTGGCGCTCAAGTTGGCCGGCTGGAAGATGGCGCTGTAATACATGCTGGACAAAACCAGGCTGTTGACCGCGTTGGGCCCGAAGATGTGCGTCCAATGCAATTGCCCGGTGTACTGCGGCTGGTCGCTCTGCGCATTGAAGATGGGGTTCAGCGCGTCGGTGTACGTGGCCTGGATGCCATGGTCGGTACCGAACTGGAAGAACAGCCGGTCATTGTCACCCAGGATCTGATCCACCCGCGCGTCCACGATCCATTCATGGGTCTTGTTGCCCGCCGAGGAGCGGAACTGCAGCGCGCAGGGCGCGCCGCCGAGCACGCTGGAGGAGAACGCCGAACCCAAATCGGCGCAGCCGCCGCCAGGCAGAACGTTCTTGGCCCCCGCCGCGCCCGCGGCGGAGTTGTACAGGCCGAACATGCCCTTGTAGAACGGGGCCTCCGAGGCGGGCACATTGGCCAACGTCGCCGCCTGAAACGCCGGCGAGGGAATGTTCACCGGCTGCTGCGTCGGAATCAGCACGTACAGTCCTTCCTGATCCACGAAGAAGAACGTCTTGTTCTTGATGATCGGACCGCCGATGGACCACGCCCACTGGTTGGCGTTGTCGAACGGCCGCGGCGCGCCGCTGGCGTTGTTGAAGTAATTATTGGCGTTCAGCACCCGCCCGTTCCAAAAATAGTCCGCATTGCCATGCCATTCGTTGCTGCCCGACTTGCTGACGTAGTTGACCTGCGAGCCCGCCAAGCGGCCGTATTCGCCGGTGTAGCCGTTGCTCACCACGGTCGTCTGCTTCACGTCATTCAGCCCCAGCATCAAGTTGGTGGCGCCGGAGTTGTTTAGGTTCAAGAACGGGTCATTGTCGTCCTCGCCGTTCAGGGTGAACACATTCGAGGTGGCGGGCAGGCCGAAGGCTTCGAAGTTCCCGTACCCGGATTGCGTGTTCATGGTGGTGCCCGGCGCCGTCTGCGGAATCGAAGTCAGGTCGTTTCCGGGATTGGGCACCAGGGCGATTTGCTGGGAGCTGAACGTCGTCGTGATATTGCCGTTGCTGGTTTGCACCAGCGGCGCCTCGGAGCTGACCGTGACCGTGGTCGTCGCCGCGCCGACTTGCAGGCGGAAATCGGCCATGGTGGTTTGCCCCACGGCCACCTCGACGGTGCGGTTTTGGCTTTGGAAGCCCTTGGCCGTCGCCGACACCTGGTAGTTGTCCGGCGCCAGGTAGCCAAAGTGGTAGAAACCGGTGCTGTTGGTGAGGCCGGTTTGCCGCTGCCCGGTAGCCAGATTGCGCAACGTGACCGTGGCTCCGGGCAGCACCGCCCCGGAGGGATCGGTGAGTTGGCCGGTAACGGCGCCGGACACCGTGGTCTGTGCGCCGAGTGGCGCCAATAGGAGAAATAGGCCCAACATCGCAGCCAGAGCGGGAATCAGCTTTGCGCGCACGACATGCACCTCGGGGCGGTTGCCCATCGCCCGGCTAGGAGGCAATTGGCGGACCAGTGCGCCGCCATCCACTCCGCCGCCTTTTTCTCTCGCAGTCGCGAGTGGTGATCACGGCGGACGGTGTTGCCGGATTCCGATTAGCGGAGTACCCGCCAAGAAAACGCGCAAAAACTGAAACCGGAGGGCTCCGCATGACGGCGAATCCGGCGCGCCCCGCGCGGCGCGGCGACGGGTCAGATCAGCGGCGGGCCTTGCGGTGCTCGGGCTCGGGTGCAAGCGGCTTGCCGACGCTGCGCCGCCGGCGGGTGGTACATTCGGGAGTTCGGTTGCAAGGAGGCGAGAGTGCAAGTGCGCAAGCTGCTCGGACTAGGATTGCTGCTTTTGCTCAGCGGCGCCATGGCACTGGGCCAAACGGAGCTGGGCCAAACGGCGGCGGGTTGGCGTCACGGCCGTTTTGGCTGGACCATCATTCGCCCTTTTCCCGATGCTCCGTATCCCGCCGCCAGCCGCGCCCACGGGTATACCTATCAGGGCAAGTTCTACAGCTTTGCCGGGCACTATGACGACAGCCGCGTGGCCATCTTTGTTCCCGCTGGCTATCGCCCCGGAAGCCGCATCAACTTCATCGTCCACTTCCACGGCTGGAATAATCACGTCAGCCGCGCGCTGCCCTACTACCGGCTGCCGCAACAGGTCGAAGCCAGCGGCGTGAACGCAATTCTGGTGCTGCCGCAAGGGCCGTACGACGCACCGGACTCCGACGACGGCAAGCTCACCAGCCAACCCGGCGATTTCGCCGGCTTGATGCGGGAGGTGGCGCACTTCCTGCATGCCCAGGGCCGCGTCCGCACCACCCGCATTGGCGCCATCGTCATCAGCAGCCACAGCGGAGGCAACCGCGCCGCCAGCGACGTGCTGCAATTCGGCGGGCTGACCCGCCACATCACCGACGTTTTCCTCTTCGACTCCGCCTACGGCGATCTGCCCGGCTTTTTGCATTGGCTGGAAGCGGGCCACCAGCGCCGTTTGGTGAGCGTGTTTACCGACGACACCAGCGGCGGCAATCTGGACCTGATGGCTGGGCTCCAGGCGGCGGGCAAGCCCATTACGCTGATGACCAAGGCTAGCCTGACGCGCCGGGCATTGGCGCGCCGCCGTGGCGTGTTTCTCTACACGCCCCACCTGCCACACGACCACATCATGCAGCGCCGGTCGTACTTCCAGCTTTTCTTGGCCACCAGCCGCTTGCCGCGGCGCTAGGCACACGAACGGCGGCCGCCGCATCCGCCGGCGCAGCCGTGCGACCGAGCCGGTCGCGTAAGCGGCGGTCCGCGCCGCGCCAACCAAAGCGGGACGCCCCGCCAGCGGCGGGGCTGGGGCCCGCGCCTATCAATGGGAGCTCAGCGCCGAACTCCGGAACCCAACCTGTTATGGTGAACGGATGGATCGGGAGTTGCTGGCAGCCTTGGCGGACGGCGCCGCGGTCGTCACCGCCGGGGCGCATTTGGCCCGCTCCCTGCGCCAAGCCTACGATGCCCGCCAGCAGGAGTTAGGCCGGCAACTGTGGCCGGAGCCGCACATCGCGCCATGGGAGGAGTGGCTGGCGGAGCAGTGGATGACCCTGCTGCCCGGGCTGGAGAACCTCGCCTATCTCGCCACCGAAGCCCAACTCCTAGCCTTGTGGCGGCGGCAGATCGGCGACGATGCCGGCTGGGACGCCGCCGCGCTGGCGCGGCAAGCCTCGGGGGCATGGGACCTGAGCCGGGCATGGCGCGTCGCGCCGGGCGGCGGCACCGCGGAGTGCGACGCGTTCGCGCATTGGGCGGCGGGCATGGAACAAGAACTGCGCCGGCGCAATTGGATCACCGCGGCGCAACTCCCCGACCGATTGCGGGATTTGCTGGCGGCGGGGGCGATCGCTCCATGGGAGCCAGGCGCGGTCATTCCCGTGGGCTTCGCTCCGCTCACGCCGCAGCAGGCGGAGTTTTTTGCCGCTTGGCAGGCGGCCGGCGGGCAGGTGCGCGGGCTGCCGGGGTCTGCCAAGCCGGCGCCGCGGGGCGCGGCCCGGCAAGCGGCGTTTGGCGGCGAAACGGCCGAGAGTGAGGCGGCGGCGGCTTGGGCGCGGCGGCAATTGGAAGCCGGCCGACGCCGCATCGGCATCATCGTTTTGGACTTGGCGCGGCGGCGCCAGGCATTGGAGCGGGCCTTTACCCTGGCCTTGGAGCCTGCCGCTTGGTTGCCGGGCGGCGGCGCCCCGGCGACGTTTCACATCACTCTGGGCCCGCCGCTGGCGGAGCAGCCGGCCATCGCCGCGGGGCTTCGCGTGCTGCGTTTGCTATCTCCCGGCGCGATGCTGCCCGTGGCCGAGGCCGAGGCGGTGCTGCGCTCGCCGTACCTGGCCGGAGGCGCCGCGGCCGCGGGAGAATCAGCGCGCTCCGCCCGGGGCCGCGCCGTCGCCGCGCTCGCGGCCGCGCGGCAAATTGAAGTGACCCTGGGCGGCATGCTGCGCGCCGCCAGCGCCGCCAACGCCGATGCACTGGCGCAGCGCCTGCGCCAGATGCGCGCCGCCGCGGCATCTTGGCCGGCCCGGCAAAGCGCCGCCGCCTGGGCCGAATCGTTCTCCGCCGTTTTGGCGGCTGGCGGCTGGCCGGGCGAGGAGTTGGGCAGCGCGGAGCATCAGGCGGTGGGGCGGTGGAACGATCTGCTGGACGAATTCAGCGGTGTGGCCGCCGTCGTTCCGCCGCTCACCGCGCACCAAGCGGCGGAGCAGTTGGCGGCGCTGGCGGCGGCGCAGGCGTTCCAGCCGCAGGCGCCCGCTGCCCCGGTTGAGATCCACAGTCCCGAAGCCACGCCGGGATTGAACTTCGACGGAGTCTGGATGCTGGGCGCTCACGCCGCGGCGTGGCCGCCCCCAGCCAGCCTGAATCCATGGTTGCCCGCGGCGGCGCAGCGCGCCGCCGGCCTGCCGCGCATTTCTCCCGATGCCGCCAGGGAATGGGCGGAGGCGGTTACGGAGCGGCTTTGCGCCGGCGTGCAAGAAGCGGTCTTCAGCTTTGCGCCGCCCGATGGCGCCGCCGCCGTTTTGCCCAGCTCCTTGGTCCGCGATCTGCCCGCGTTGGGCGAAGCCGCCGCGCCGGCGTGGCCGGCCGGCGTGCCTGCCGCGGCGCAGGAGCCGATTCCGGACGAGCCCGCGCCGGTGGCGACCCCCGAGAACGGCGAGCCTGCCGCCATCGCCGGCGGCGCCGCCGTTTTCACCGACCAAAGCCTGTGCCCGTTCCGCGCCTTCGCGCACCACCGTCTCCATGCTTCGGGCCTGGATTCTCCGGCTCCCGGTCTGGACGCCGCCGCCCGCGGCAAGTTGTTGCACCAGGCGCTCTATCGGATCTTTCCCGCGTTGGCGAACGCCGACGGATGGGTGACGGTGCCGGAAGCAGCGAAATGCCGCCAGCTGGCCGCCGCGGCGGCCCAGCAGGCGGTGCAGGACGTGGCGCAAGATATGGCGAAAGATCCGGCCATGGCGGCGCTGCGCTCGCCCGCCTTCGCCGCGCTGGAGACGGAGCGCCTGGCGGCGACCGTCGCGGAGTGGCTGGTCGAGGTCGAGGCGGCGCGGGGCCGGTTCGCCGTGAGGCTGGCGGAACAACAGAAAGTCGGCGAGATCGGGGGCCTGGCGATTCGCTGGCGCGCCGACCGCGTGGACCGCTTGCTGGATGAGGGGGGCGAGGAAACCATCGCGATCCTCGACTTCAAATCCTCCCGCCAACATGGCCGCGGCGATTGGGCGGGGGAGCGGCCGAGGAATCTGCAACTCCCGCTCTACGCGCAGTTCGTCGCGCCGCCGCCAGCCGCCCTAGCTTTCGCCGTGGTGCAGCCGGGAAAGATGGGATTCGCCGGCGCCGCCGCCGCCGATGGGCTGCTGCCCGGCTGCAAACCGTACGACAGGCTTTGGGCGGAGCAGTTGGCCGCCTGGCGGCAGGTGCTGGAAGGCTTGGCGGCGGAGTTCCTTGCCGGCCATGCCGCTATCGCCCCGCAGCCCGGCGCCTGCGATCTTTGCGACCTGCAGCCGCTGTGCCGCATCGGCGAACTGGGCGGCGCGCCGGAGGTGGATGAGGGCGGCGAGGAAAGCGAGGCGGGCGGCGATGGCCAATAAAACGGCGCCGCTGCCGGACCAAGCGGCGCGGGAGCAGGCGCTGGATGTGAAGCGCTCGTTTCTGGTGCAGGCGCCCGCCGGGGCGGGGAAGACCGAACTGCTCACCCGCCGCTTCCTGGCGCTGCTGGCGCGGGTGGAGCGGCCAGAGGCGATTCTGGGCCTGACCTTCACCAAAAAGGCCGCCGCCGAGATGCGCGAGCGCGTGCTGCAGGCGCTGCGCGGAGAAGCGCCGGAGGGCAAGGCGCTCTCCGCGGAGCTGGCGGAACTGGCCGCGGCGGCGCGGCAGCGTGACCAGCAGAAAAAATGGCGGCTGCTGGAGAATCCCGCGCGCCTGCGGCTGCAAACGTTCGATTCCTTCGCCGCGAGCGTGACCACGCAGGCGCCGCTGGCCAGCCGTTTGGCCGGCCGGAATACGGAAACCGACGCCGAGCCAATTTATCGCCAGGCGGCAAGGGAATTGCTCTCCGAGCTGGCGGGCCCGGAATCGCAACCAACGGCGCCGGTGCGGGCGGCGCTGCGCCGTTGGCTGTTGCACGTGGACAATGACTGGCCGCGCCTGGAACGGCTGCTGACCGCAATGCTCTCCCGCCGCGACCAATGGCTGCGGCATTTCGGCGGCGGGGAAACCGATGCGGATGCGCGTGCCGCGCTGGAGGCCGCGCTGCAATCCGTGATCGCCGCCGCATTGCGCGCCGTGCGGGCCGCGATTCCGGCGGAACTCGACGTGCCGCTCGCGGACCTGGCGCGCTACGCGGCGGCGAACCGCGGCGAGAAATCCCATCCCCATCTCGCCGCCGGCCAGGACCTGGCCACGCTGCCTGGCGCGGAACTCGCCAGCCTGCCGATTTGGCTTTGCCTGGCCGTCATGTTCCTGACCGCGAAAGACGAGTCCCTCAAGAGCGTCACCGCGCGCCAGGGATTCCCGGCGGCATCCGGCGGCGCCGCGGCCAAGGAAATGAAGGCGCGCTGGGCGGAGCTGAGGGACGCCCTCTCGCCCCAGGCCATCGCCGCGCTGGCGGCGCTGCGCCATCTGCCAGCTCCCGTCTACAGTGATGCGCAGTGGGAACTGCTGGCGGCGCTGCTGCGCCTGCTGGCCCGGGCGGCGGCGATCCTCGACTGGCGGTTACAGCAAGCGGGCGCGGCGGATTTCATCGCCGTGCAGATGGCGGCGCAGGCCGCCTTGGGGCCCGATGAGGCGCCGGGCGAGGTCGCCTTCGCCTGGGACGCGCGCCTGGAGCATCTGCTGGTGGATGAGTTTCAGGACACTTCACTGGCGCAGTTCGAGTTGCTGCGCCGCCTGACGCGGGAGTGGCAGCCCGGCGACGGCCGCACGGTGTTCTTGGTCGGCGATCCGATGCAATCCATTTACGGCTTCCGCCAGGCGGAGGTGCGACTGTTCCTGCGGCTTTGGGACGAGCGGCAGTTCGGAGGGCTGCCGATTGCACCGCTCCAGCTCAGCGCCAACTTCCGTTCCGCGTCCGCGCTGACGGATTGGTTCAACCGGGCTTTAGCCGCCGCCTTCCCGGCGCTGCGCGACCTGAGCACCGGCGCGGTGCCCTATGCCCCCTGCCAGGCGGCCAACGTCGGCGGCGCCGGCGCCGAGGTTTGCTTCCACCGACTGCCCTGCCCGCCCGATGCGGAAACCCAGCGCGGGCAGGTGGACCGGGACGCCGAAACCGCCGCCATCGTGCAATTGGTCACCGGGCTGCGCCAGGCGGAAGAGAACAAGAATGCCGACATCGCCATCTTGGTCCGCATCAAGCACCACGCCGCCGCCATCGTGGCCGCGCTGGCGGCGGCTGGCGTGCCGGTGCAGGTGGGCCTGAACGCCCTTGGCGAGCGCCCCGCGGTGATGGATCTGCTGGCGCTGACGCGCGCGCTGTTGCGCCCCGCGGACCGCATCGCTTGGCTCGCCATCCTCCGCGCGCCGTGGTGCGGACTTCCGCTGGCGGATTTGCTGGCGATCGCCGATGGAGATCCGGGCCAGACGATTTGGGACAACTGCCAGGACCACGGCCGTTGGCTGCGCCTCTCGCCCGCGGGCCGGGTCAGTCTCGACCGTTGCCGGCCGGTGCTGGCGCAGGCGTTGGCCGCCGCCGGCCGCCAGCCGCTGCACCGCGTGGTCGAAGGCGCCTGGATCGCGCTGGGCGGTCCCGCCGCGCGGCGCGCCGGGCAGGAGCAGGGCGATTGGCAGGACGCGCGGGCGTTTCTCGCGTTGCTGGCCGATGTGGAAGAGGCGGGCGATGTGGACCTGGAAGCGTTGAGCGAGCGCGTCGCCGCCCTGAAGGCCGCGCCCGCGGCGGATCCCGCCGCGGTCAAGGTGATGACCATTCATGACGCCAAGGGCCTGGAGTTCGATACGGTCATCCTGCCCGGCTTGGATCGTTGCGGCGCGAATGAGTCCAAGCATTTGCTGGAATGGCGGGAACTGCCCGCGCGGGACGGCGGCGCGCAGGAATTGTTGTTGGCGCCACTGGAGCCCGCGCGCGGGGAAGAACCAACGTACAGATATCTGCGCGATTTGGGCAAACGGCAGCGCGGGCAGGAGCTGATCCGTCTGACCTATGTGGCGGCGACGCGGGCCAAGCGGCGATTGCATTTGTTCGCCGGCTGGCAGGCGGAGAAGGCGCCCGACAAGCGCAGCATGGCCTGGCTGCTCTGCCCGGAGGGTGAACCGCCGCCGCCGGCCGAACTGGTTGCCGCGGCCGCCAGCGGGAGCCCCGCGGGGCCGCCGGCGATGTTGCGCCGGCTGCCCGCCGCGTGGCGGCCGGATCCGCCGCCGCCGGCGGTCGCTTTGCCGGGCCCGCCGGCGCTCGGCGCCCCGGCGCCGGTCAGCTTCCAATGGGTGCATCCCTTGGCGCGGCGCATCGGCGTGGTGGTGCACGCCTGGCTGGGCGCTACGGCCGGCCAGGCGGCACCCTCGCCCGCGCCCTGGACCGCCGCCGGCGTTCGCGCCCGCCTGGCGCAGGAAGGGGTGGCGGATGCCGATCTGCCCGCCGCCACCGCCCGCGTGCAGCAGGCGATGATGCAGGTCCTTGCCGATCCCCGCGGCCAATGGCTGTTGGCGCGGCATGAGGATGACCGCCGGGAGTGGGCCTTGGCCGGCGTTACGGCGGGCGCGCCGCCGCGCCATATCCGCCTGGACCGCAGCTTCGCCGCCGACGGCGCGCGCTGGATCGTGGACTATAAAACCGGCACGCATGAAGGCGGCGGGGTGGAACGCTTCCTGCAAGAAGAAGAACGCCGTTACCGCCCGCAATTGGAAACCTACGCCGCTTTGCTGCGGGCGGAGGAAACGCGGCGGATTCGCCTAGCGCTGTATTTTCCGCTGCTGCTGGTGGATGGGCGGCCCGTCTGGCGGGAATTGGAATTCGGTGTTGCCGCCGCTCCCGAAGGCTGACGCGCGCCCCCGGCGCCGCAACGGCGCCGCGGTGCCCTGCCCGCGGGCAATTAGCGCGGATGCGTCAGGTCCTTGGGCACGACAATCCGGTCAAAGTCCTCGCCGCTGATCCAGCCGCTGGCGATGGCCGCTTCGCGCAGCGTTTGGTTACGCTCCAGGGCGTCATGGGCGATTGTGGCGGCCTTGTCATAGCCGATGGCCGGCGTCAGCGCGGTCACCAGCATCAGCGAACGCTGCACCAATTCGCCGATGCGTTCGCGGTTGAGCTCGATGCCTTCGATGCAGAAGACGCGGAAGTTGCGGGCGGCGTCGGCCAGAATGCCGGTGGCATGCAGGAAATTGAAGGCAATTAGCGGCCGCATGGTGTTCAGCTCGAAGTTGCCCTGGGCCGCGGCGCCGGCGATGATGGCGTCCTCGCCGATCACCTGCGCGCAGACCATCAGCATGGCTTCGCACTGCGTGGGGTTCACCTTGCCGGGCATGATGGACGAGCCGGGCTCATTGGCGGGCAGCAGCAGCTCGCCCAGGCCGCAGCGCGGCCCGGAACCGAGGAAGCGGATGTCGTTGGCGATTTTGGCCAGCGCGGCGGCGGCGCCGCGCACCGCGCCGCTGGCCGCGACCGTGGCGTCGGCGCCGGCCAGCGCGGCGAACTTGTTGGGCGCGGTGACGAACGCCTCGCCGGTCAGCGCCGCGATTTCGGCGGCGATCTGCGCGGCGAATTCCGGCGGTGAGTTCAGCCCCGTGCCTACCGCCGTGCCGCCCGCCGCCAGTTCCCGCAGCGCCGGCAGCGCGGCGCGGATGTGGCCGATGTTGGCGCGGAGCTGCGCCGCGTAGCCCGACCACTCCTGGCCGACGGTCAGCGGCACCGCGTCTTGCAGATGGGTGCGGCCGATCTTGACCACGTCCATCCAGGCGGCGGATTTCGCCTCGATGGCCGCCGCCAGGGCTTCCAGCGCGGGCAGCAGGCGGCGCTGCAACTGCAAGACCGCGGCGATGTGCGTGGCGGTGGGGAAGGTGTCGTTGGAACTCTGCGCCAGGTTGACGTGATCGTTGGGATGGATGGTTCCCGCCCCCGGCGCGAGCTGCGCCGCGCGGTGGGCCAGCACCTCATTGACGTTCATGTTGGTCTGGGTGCCGGAGCCGGTCTGCCAAACGAACAAGGGAAACTCGCCGTCCAGTTGGCCGTCCACCGCCTCCGCCGCCGCCCGCGCGACGGCCTCCGCGCGCGCCGCATCCAGCCGCCCGGCGCGCTGGTTCACCCGCGCCGCGGCTTGCTTGATGATGCCGTAGGCATGGTAGATCTCCCGCGGCATGCGGTCGCCGCCGATGGAGAAATGGTGCAGCGAGCGCTGCGTCTGCGCGCCCCACATGCGATCGGCCGGCACTTCGATCTCGCCCATGCTGTCCCGCTCGCGGCGCATGGCGGGGTTGGGGGGATCGGCGGTAGGACTGGCTGGCTTGGGCATAATTCCATTATGGCTGGAGGCCGCAGGCAGAGGCGATCTACACGCGGCAACCCAGCGCCGGCGCGCGAGGCGCGGGGCCGCGGCGGCAACAGCGGTCCTCGTTCCACCGCCACCGCCGGGGGGCCGCATGCACGGATCCCCGCAGGCGAGCGCGACGCCCGCATTCGAGCAATCATCCGGCGCATTCCGCCCGGCCGCGTCGCCGCCTATGGGCAAATCGCCGCCTGGGCCGGCTACCCCGGCGCGGCGCGGCAGGTGGCGCGGGCGCTGCGCGCGGGCCACGACCTGCCCTGGCATCGCGTGGTTGCCGCCGGCGGGCGCATCGCCCTGCCGGGCGAGGCTGGCTGGGAGCAGCGCCTGCGCTTGCAGCGAGAGGGCGTGCGCATCCGGGGACGGCGGGTGCAGTTGGCCGCGCACCAATGGCGCCCAAGTAAGCGCGCCTCGCCGCGCTCGAACTCCGGGACGGCGCTCCCGTATTCGCGGCGGCGGGGCTGACCGTTCGGACAGCGGCGCAATTCTGAACGGCGGTAAACTCCGAGCATGAGTAAAAACAGCGGGAATTCCTCCGCGCCGCGCGGCGCCGGCCACCGTGACCAGTTGCGCCCGCCGACGCAGGTGCTGACCCGGGGCTTCGATCCCCGGCTCTCGGTCGGCTCCGCCCGCCCCGCGGTGTTTCGCAGCTCGACCTACGTGTTCTCCAGCCCGGAGGCGGCCGAGCGGGCCTTCGCCTTGGCCTCGGGCCGCGCCCAGCCCCTGCCCGGCGAACAGCCCGAGCTGATCTATTCCCGCCTCAATCATCCCAACGCCGAGATTTTGGAGGACCAGGTGGTGCCGCTGGAGGCGGGCGCCTCGCGGGCGCTGGTATTCAACTCCGGCATGGCGGCGATCACCACCTCGCTGCTGACTTTCGCCAAGCCGGGCCAATCCGTCATCTACACCGTGCCGATCTACGGTGGCACGCAGCACTTCATCGAGGATGTCCTGGCGCCGCTCGGCGTGCGCGGCCGGGCCGTCGCCGCCGGCGACACCGCCGCCTTGACCCAGGCCATCGCCGACACCCCGGATTTGGCGGTGATCCTGCTGGAGACGCCGGCCAATCCCACCTTGGTGATGACCGACATTCATGCCGCCGCCGCGGCGGCGGGACAGCGCGCGCCGAAGCCGGTGCTGATGGTGGACAACACGCTGCTGGGGCCGACCTTTCAGCATCCCTTGCCCTGCGGAGCGGACCTAAGCCTGTACTCCGCCACCAAGTATTTGTCCGGATTCAGCGACCTGATCGGGGGCATGGCCATCGCCGCTGACCCGGAGCTGATCACGCGCATCAAGGCGCTGCGCAGCCTGTTGGGCAATATCCTGCAACCCGACGAATGCTGGATGCTCGACGGCCATCTGCCCACCGTGCATCTGCGCATGACCCGCGCCTGCGAGAATGCCCAGATCATCGCGCAGGCGCTGGCGCGCCATCCGGCGGTGGCCCATGTGTACTATCCGACGCTGTTTCGTTCCCCGGAGCAGGTCAAGATTTATCGCGGGCAATGCGACGCGCCAGGCGCGATGATCAGCTTCGAGGCGCGGGGCGGGAAGGCGGCCGCCTTCGACTTCCTCCGCTCGGTGCGCATCGCGCGCGACGCGGTGTCGCTGGGCGGGGTGGAAACGCTGGCCTGCCATCCCATGACCACCACCCACTCCGGCTTCACCCCGGAGGCCTTCGCGCAAGCCGGCGTCACCGATGGTTTGGTACGGCTGTCCATCGGCATCGAGGATGCCGCCGACCTGCTTGCCGATTTCGAGCACGCCCTCGACCAGATCGGCGCCCCGGCTCCCGCCGCCGCCACGCCCGCCTAGCCGGCGCCGCCAACCCGTGCGGGGCGTTTCCGCCGCCTAATGCAGGTGGGCGAAGCGGGACAAGATGACGGTCAGCACGATGATGCCGAAGACGATGGACGTGACGCCGACATAGCGCCGGTCGTGATCCACCCAAAACGCATAGATGGAAAGGACGACGCGCGAAACCGGCGTCAGGATCAGCACCACCGTGGCCAGCAGCAAAATCGCGTCGGCATGGAAATGCGTCAAGCCATGCCAGAAGACGTGCCACTCCATCTGGTGCTTGACCCAAGCGACGGTCAGCGGCACGCGCACATGCTGGAACAACGCCAGCAGCATGCCGATGGTGTAGAGGGCGGTGCTGACGTACATTCCGCCCAGCAGCGCCTGATAGACCACGGCGTAGACATTAGCCGCGGCTTCGCCCGCTTGCGCCGGCGGAAGCACGTGCTTGCCGTGGGAATGGGAATCGGTGGTCCGCGGCAGCATGGGAGGTCCGGTATGAGTTAGCCCAGCTGCGGCCAGTGCACGCCGAAGTGCAGCGCCAGGCCCTTGGCGACCATGCTGTATGCCAGGTAGGCCATCAGCGCCGCAAAGATCCATTTCAGCAGCGTGCTGGGCAGTTTGTTCATGACCATGGTGCCGACGGTGGCGCCCAGCGTGGTGCCGATGGCCACCGGCGCGACGATGGGAAAATGCACCAGGCCGGCGAGGAAAAAGAGGATGGCGCCCACCGCGGCGGTGACGCCGATCATCATCTTGCTGGTGCCCACCGCGACCTTCATGGGCACGTTCATGGACTGGTTCATGGCGCTGACCTTCAGCACTCCGCCGCCGACGCCCAACAAGCCGGAGGTGACGCCGGCGAGATAGGAAACGCCCAACCCAGTAGGCGTACCGGTGACGACATACTCGACGTTCTTGTTTTCGTGTTCGTCATGATAAACACCGCGCAGGCTGAGATAGCGCGCCAAGCGGTCGGGTTTGGCCAGGCGGAAACTATCCGTGGTGATGCGCTCGGTATCGGTGCGGCGGGTAACAAAGCTGGTGTATCCCATATAGGCCAGCAAGGCCGCGAAGATGAACAGCATCAGCCAGTCCTGGAGGAACAAGGCGAGGATGCTGCCGCTGAGCGCGCCCAAGGTGGTGGCGATCTCCAGAAACATCCCCAGCCGGAGATTGGTGATGTGCTGCTCGACATAGGCCGAGCCGCCGGCGTTGGAGGTGGCGATGACCGAAACCAGGCTGGCGGCGACGGCGATTTTGATCGGCAGGTGGGAAATGAGCACCATCGCCGGCACGATGATGATGCCGCCACCGACGCCCAGCAGGGCGCCGAAAAATCCGGCGAAACACGCCGCGGCGAACAGGACGCCGACGAAGTGCCAGGTGTAGGTCAGGACGGGGATCATCTGGCCGTAATCCCCATTGTAGCCGGTAGTCGCGGTTTCCGCCGGCTGGGGGGTGGAAATAACGGCGGAAAAGCTGTGGAGCGGCTGTGCAAGTCCTGTGCGGGACGGGGCGGCGGCTGTGAATTGGAGTGAATCGGATTGAGCCGGCGCTCGGCGGCGCGGCTTCTGCTATCGTGAATAGCCGCGATGTCCGCCGCCGATCTGCTTACGGAAAAAGGCCTGCCCGCGCACCTGCTGGCCGAGCGCTCGGTGCTGGGGGCGGTGCTGCTGGACGGGATGGCGTTCAACTACGCCGCGGAGATTCTGCAAACCGAGGACTTCCACGCCGAGAGCCATCGCGTTATCTTCCGCGCGATGGGTGAGCTGAGCGCGGCGAACCGGCCGATTGACTTCATCACCCTGGGCGAGGTGCTGGAGCGGCAGGGCAAGCTGGAGGCGATCGGCGGGCACGCCTACTTGGTGACGCTGACCGAGGGCCTGCCGCGCAGCGTAAACATCGAGCACTACGCCAACATCGTCAAGGACCGGGCCATCCGCCGCCGGCTGCTGGGGGCGGCGCAAACCATCACAGAGAGCTGCTTGACCGGCAGCGGCGAGAGCGCGGAGATTCTGGACGCCGCCGAGCAGATGATCTTCGAGATCGCCGAGGACCGCGCGCGCGAGGGCCTGACCGGGGTGGGCGAGATCACCGGGCCGCTGCTGGCGCGGCTGGACGCCATGCACGGCCAGGAAGTGACCGGCCTGCAAACCGGCTACGAAAAGTTCGACAAGAACACCGCCGGGCTCCAGCCGGGCGAGCTGATCGTCATCGCCGCGCGGCCCTCCATGGGCAAGACCGCCTTCGCCATGAACATCGCCGAGAACGTGGCGCTGGGCGCCAAGAAGACGGTGGCCGTCTTCAGCCTGGAGATGAGCAAGGTGCAGCTGGTGCTGCGCATGCTGTGCTCGGTGGCGCGGGTCAACAACCACTACCTGCGCATGGGCTTTCTCGGCCGGGCGGAGATCCAAAAGCTGACGCTGGCGGCGGCCAAGCTGGCGCAGGCGCCGATCTTCATTGACGAAACCTCCGGCATTGACGTCGGCCAGATTCGGGCGAAATGCCGCCGGCTGAAAAAGGAGCACGGCCTGGATTTGGTGATCGTGGATTACCTGCAATTGATGAGTTCGGTGGGACGGGTCGAGAACCGCAACCTGGAGATCGGGGCGATGTCGCGGGCGCTGAAGGGCCTGGCGAAGGAATTGCACGCGCCGGTGGTGGCCCTGTCGCAGCTGAGCCGCGCGCCGGAACAGCGCAAGGGCGACCGGCGGCCGATCCTTTCCGATCTGCGCGAGTCCGGCGCGATCGAGCAGGATGCGGATTTGGTGGCCTTCGTGCACCGCGACGAAATGTACGATCCGGGCAATCCGGAATTGCAGGGCAAGGCGGAGATCATCATCGGCAAGCAGCGCAACGGCCCGCTGGCGACGGTGCATTTGGCCTTCCTGCGGGACTTCACGCGATTCGAGAATCTGGCCGAAGGGGAGACGGGCGAGGACGAGGGCTAGGCGAGCCGGGGCGGCGGCGCCCGGCGGCGAGGAGATTGACCACCAAGAATGCGGCCGAACTGGGCGGAGATTTCACGCGCGGCGCTGCGCGGCAATGTGCGGGCGTTTCGCCGCCGCTTGCTGGCGGCGGCGGAAGGCCCGGCGCCGATGCTCTGCGCGGTGGTCAAAGCCAACGCCTATGGCCATGGGCTGATCGCGTGCGCCCAGGTTTGCCGCGCCGCGGGCGCGGCATGGCTGGCCGTGACGGACACCGCCGAGGCGGTGGCGCTGCGGCGGGCGGGCATCGGCGGCCGGATTCTGGTGCTGGGGGATTTCGACGGCGATGAGGCCGCCGAGATGGTGCGCCACGGCTTGACGCCGACGGTGTGGACGCGGGCGCAGGTGGAGCGGCTGGCGCGGGCCGCCAAGTGGCGCGGCGCGGGGCGGGCGGCGGCGCTGCCCATTCACCTGAACGTGGACACGGGCATGTCGCGGCTGGGCGCGCCGGCGGCGGAGTTCGCGGCGGTGGCGCGGTACGCCGCGCGGCGGGGATTGGCGGTCGAGGCGGCGTATACCCATTTGGCTTCTTCCGAAGGCCCGGCGGCGGGCGTGGCGGCGCAGATGCGGCGGTTCTTTGCCGCCTTGTCCATGCTGGAGCCGGGCGTGGCCGCGCCGGGATTTTATTGGCATGCCGCCAACAGCGCCGGGGCGTGGCGCTGGCCGGGCGGCCGGCGGGAGCTGCCGGGCGCGGCGGGAGCGGGAAGCGCGACGCCGCCTGCAGCGCTGGGCCGCGGCGCCGCGACGGAAGGCGCGGGCCTCAAGCCGAAAAGCGCGGGAGCCAAACTGGAGGGCGCGGCATTCGCCCCGAAAAACGCGGGCCTCGCGCCGCTGGGCGCGGGAATGGCGCCGCAAGGCGCGGGGATGATACGCGTCGGGCTGGGTTTGTATGGCATCTGCTTGGCGCCCGGGGCGGATGCGGAGCTGCGGCCCGTGCTGGCATGGAAGACGCGGATCGTTGCGCTGCGCGATGTGCCCGCGGGCACGCCGGTGGGTTACGGCGGCGACCGGCCGGGCGGCTGGAAGGCGCGGCGCCGCGCCCGCATCGCCACGCTGGCCTGCGGCTACGCCGACGGCTATCTGCGGGCGACGGGCTTTGCACGGGGCGCGCATGTGCTGGTGCGGGGACGGCGGGCGCCGCTGGCGGGACGGGTGAGCATGGATTTGATGGGCGTGGATGTCAGCGCCGTTCCCGCGGCGCGCGTGGGCGACGAAGTGGTGCTGATTGGCGCGCAAGGCCCGGCGCGCATCACCGCCAGCGACGTTGCCGGCTGGGCGGGCACCATCGCCTATGAGGTGACCTGCGCCATCGCCGCGCGCGTGCAACGCCGTTACCACTGACGGGCGCGGGCCCGAGCCTGGCGCCGTTGGGCATCCCGCTTACGCGTCCCTTTTGGGGGCCGCTCCCCTTTGGGCCCGGCAGGTAGCGGCGGTTGCGTTCCCCGACGCGAGGTATACACTGGGCGCGTGCCCGGCGCCGGTACCGCCCGCGGCCGGGCCCGCCGCGGCCAACCCCGCGGCGGCAGAAGGGAGGCCCGCCTTGAGGGTTTACGACACCGCCGATATCCGCAACCTCGCCGTCGCCGGTCACGCCGGCTGCGGCAAAACCACCTTTGTTTCCGCCGCTTTGTACCAGGCCGGGGCGACCGGTAGTTTGGGCCGGGTGGAGGAAGGCGCCGCGCCGACCGACTTCGATGAGGAAGAAGCCGCCCGCGGCATCAGCATCTTCACCTCCGTGGCGCCGGTGGAATGGAAGCAGCGCAAGCTGAACCTGTTGGACGCGCCGGGATACGGCATCTTTTTGCCGGAGGCGGAACTGGCGCTGAGCGCGGCGGAGTGCGTGCTGCTGGTGGTGGACGCGGTGGCCGGCGTCGAGGTGCAGACGGAAAAGATTTGGCGCGTGGCGGAGCGGCGCGGGCTGCCGGTGGCGTTTTTGGTCAATCGCATGGACCGCGACCGCGCCAGCATGGAGCGGACGGTGGCGGCGCTCAAGAGCCGCTTCGGGCGGGGCGTGACGCCGGTGATGCTGCCGGTGGGCGAAGGCAAGGACTTCGCGGGCACAGCGGATTTGGTGGACCGCAAGGTTTGGCAGAGCCCGGCGGGCGGCGGCGCGGCGAAGGAAGCGGCGGCGGAGGCGATGGCGGCGGCGCTGGACGCGGGACATGAGGCGATCGTGGAGTTGGTGGCGGAAGGCGACGACGCCTTGATGGAGGAGTTTTTCGCCGAAGGAACGATTCCGAACGAGCATCTCCATCCCGGGCTGCGGCAGGCGATCGCCGCGCGGCGGCTGTTTCCGGTGCTTTGCGCGGCGCCCGGAGCCAACGTGGGCGTGGACCGCTGCCTGGAGTTCCTGGCGCAGTTCGCTCCCGATCCCGCGGCGCTGGGTCCGGCGAAGGGGGCGCGCCGCGCCGGCGGCGAACTGGACGCCGAACGCCCGGTCGCCGACGATGCGCCGCTGTCCATTTATGTTTTCAAGACCATGGCCGATCCCTTCGCCGGGCGCGTCAGCTATTTGAAGGTGAAGTCGGGCAAGCTGGCGAACGACGCCGCGGTGGCCAACTTCACCCGCGGCGGGCTGGAAAAGCTGTCGCACCTGGGCGTGATGATGGGCAAACAGCAGTTGGCGGTGACCGATCTGCATGCCGGCGACATCGGCGCCGTGGCCAAGCTGAAGGACACGCTGACCGGCGACACGCTGGGCGACAAATCGGCGCCGATTTTCTATCCGGCGGTGAAGGCGCCGGAGGCGGCGATCCATTTCGCCATCGAGCCCAAAAGCCGCGGCGACGAGGACAAGATCGGCGCGGCGCTGCACAAGATGCTGGAGGAAGACATCGCGCTGGATTTTTCCCGCGACGAGCAGACCAAGGAGTTTTTGCTCGGCGGCGCGGGACAGCAGCATGTGGAGATCGCCGTGGCGCGGCTACGCCGGCGGTATCACGTGGAAGTCGCGCTGAAAGCCCCCAAGGTCCCCTATCGCGAGACCGTGCGCGGCAAGGCGGACGTGCAAGGCCGGCACAAGAAGCAAACCGGCGGGCATGGGCAGTTCGGCGACTGCCGCATTCGCTTGGAGCCGCTGCCGCGGGGCGCGGGCTTCGAGTTCGCCAACGAGATCTTCGGCGGGGCGATTCCCAAGAACTACATTCCCGCCGTGGAAAAGGGGATCGTGGAAAGCGCGCAGCGCGGCTATTTGGCGGGCTTCCCGGTGGTGGACTTTCGCGTGACGCTCTACGACGGCTCCTACCATGAAGTGGACTCCAGCGAAATGGCCTTCAAGATCGCTGGTTCGCTGGCTTTCAAGCACGCCATGGAGCAGGCGCATCCCGTTCTGCTGGAGCCGGTGATGGAAGTTGAGGTGCAGGCGCCGCAGGATTTCGCCGGCGATTTAATTGGCGATCTCAACGGGCGCAGGGGGCGGATCGAGGGCATGGACACGCGCGACGGCAACCAGATCGTGCGCGCGCAGGTGCCGCTGGCGGAGATGCTGAACTACCAATCCGACCTGACCGCCAAGACCCAGGGCCGCGGGCAGTTCCATATGGAGTTTTCGCACTACGATCTGGTGCCGCAGCAGCAGGCGGAGAAGGTGATCGCCAAGGCCCGCGCCGAACAAGGCGGCGCCCACGCCGAAAGCGCGTAGGGGAGCTGACCAAGGCGGCGCCATCGGCATACCGCGCGGCCGCGGCAGGGGACACGCAAAAGGCGGTTTCGCGGAACGTGCGTCCGCCGGGGCGCCGTGGGCGGGCCCGGGCCGGGCGTTGGTGGCGAGCGTGGCCGCGCGGGCGATGCCGGATCAGTTAGGTTCCCTGGAAGGCGTGGGTGCCGTGGGTTACGGCGGCGCCGGCGCGCAGGGCGGCGGCGACGGCCACGGTTTCGGCCAGCTCCGGGTCGCTGGCGCCGGCGCGGCGCGCTTGGCCGGCATGGATCTCGATGCAATAGGGGCACTGCGTGGTGAAGGCCACGGCCAGGGCCATCAGTTCCTTGTACTTGACGGGAATCGCGCCGTCGGCCATCGCGGCCTTGTCGAAATCCCGGAACGCCTTGATTGCCGCCGGAGCGTTGGCTTCCAGCGTTTTGATTTTTCCCAAATGGCTCGAGTTGTACATTGCGCCCTCCTCAGCACGGCGGGAAGTTGACCCATCATAGCCAATGCCGTCGGGTTCGAACGAGCAGATGCGCGCGCCGCCCCCCCAATCGGGGGGCGCCGCTGCCATGCAGGACGCGGCGCGGGTTTTCCGGGGACTGCCGGCGGCGGAGGTCAGCGCGAAAAATCGTGTTGGCGGCGGGTGTCGAACTATTCAGCGTGTTGACGCACCTACAGTTATTGGTGCGGGTTCATTCCATACGCTGGTCGGATCGTCGTCATCGTTTCCGTTTCTTTCCCCCGAAAAAGGGGTTCGCGGCCGATTGCTTCATCCACGAGGCTACTTGCTGTTCGTCGAGCTCGCTCACGGATTTCAATTCGACGCCTCGCGTGGACTTGCCCATCCCGATCGGCGTCACGGGCGGTTCAGGCTCGATCTCCGTGCCACGTATGAACATCAGCTTCACGTGCCCGACGAAAGCGCCGGACGAAAAGCACCAGCCTCCGCCCACTCCGTAGTACGCCATCCCCCATTTCACCGCGCGTTGCAGGTTCGGCAAAGTCTTGGCGGCCAGACCATCAATTCGCTCCGCGATCCCGCGTTGCGGCTGCGGCAAGGTCGCGATGTAATCGAACACGGGCTTGTCGCCTTCCGCGGCTTTCGCCGCGCTCGCTTTGCCGGTCATGGCGACCAGCAGCTTCGTAGTGTTTTTGCCCTTGCCTTCTGTCTTCGGGATGCGCCTTTTCATCGCTCCACCAAGGTGACCAGCAGTTCATCCAACAGCTCGAATTGCTCGCTGGCTCCGCTCGTGCCCGTGCTTCCCGATTTGATTGCGTCATCGAGGGCTCTCTTCGAGGGATAGAGTTCGAGCAGCGTCAGCAGCGTCTTGCCGCCCTTTTTCTCGAACGTCACCGTGGTAACGTTCCCATCGGCGCTTTCTTCGTTCGTCCAGACGATGCGCGAGTTTGGCGTAACTTCGAGATACCGCCCGTGGAAGGCCATGGGCTGCTCAAAATCGGGGTGGCTGAATACGAAGCGATACGTGCCCCCGGTGCGCACGTCGGCCTCGCAGGAAACGAAAGATATTCCAAACGACTTCGGCGTCCACCACCGCTGGATCAGCTCGGGCTTGGTCCAGGCCTCGAACACGGCGCGCGCGGGGCCGTTGAAGGTTCGCGTGACCACCATCTCACGCTCTGACTTGCGTTCTACCGTTGTGGGGTTTTTCATGGCGTTCGGCTCACTTTCTCTTTTTTCGTCTATCAGCGTTGTGCTCCAGTTTCAATTCCTCAACGATCTTGTCCAACTCGTCAAAGCACGCGTCCCAGTGCCGGCGGTAGTTCTCGATCCATGCGGCCTCTTCCACTAGCCGGTGCATGCCGAGCCTGCACCTTCGCACACGCCCGATCTTTTCCGTGGTCACCAGCCCCGCTTGCTCCAAAACGCCGACATGCTTCTTCATGCCCGTCAGCGTCATGTCGAACTTTTCGGCAAGGTCCGTGATCGATGCGTCGGCACGCTCAAGCTGCTCCAGAATGCCGCGTCGCGTGGCGTCCGAAAGCGCCGCGAAGGAGACATCGAGTTGGGTTGGTTGATACTGAACCATGCGGTTCAGTATATAGCGACTGCAAGGCGGAATGCAAGGCCCGGCCGAGCACAAGCTCCACCGGCTCTGCCACCCTTGCCCCTAAGCGCTGTTGGGCGGCGCGAGCGTCATGATAGGCAGTGCCTCGCGAGAATCGTCTTCAATTTGTCGCTGGTGGAACCTGCAAACTTCTCGTTCTGCTTGCCTTTCAGAGAAGGCGCATCACCGCATCCTTCATGCTGACCCTGTCGGACGCAACAGCAACCGGTCCGCGATCGCCGCTACGCTTGGACCCGTACGCCGCTCCCAACGCTCGCTTGAACCCTTCTGCCGTTTCCCGGCTTCTCGTCTCTCCGCCTCGGCGAATGAACAGACCCTTCGATTCCCAAACCCATTGACCCAATTTTGGGTAGCGGGAGCGCTTCTAATTGATGTCGTCAGCCGTGCAGGCCGGGTAGCGGCGGGCGCAGATGGAGAACACGGATTCGGCCCGTTGCCGAATCCGCTGTACGTTCATTGCACGATTTTTTCCAAAATTGGTGGAGGCGGTGGGAGTTGAACCCACGTCCGAAAGTGCTGCCGATAGAGAGCCTACGAGCGTAGTTCGTTCCGGCGTGATTCGCCCGCGACGGTCAGAACGAACAAGAGCCGCCGCCGGCTAGCCTGTAAGGTCTCGCCCGCCGCGCCCAGACCCGCACGACAAGCCAGTCCGCAAGAATGACGCTCAGTATCGGCCTACGGACGAACCGAAGTGAGCGCGTCGCCTAAAAATTAGGCAGCGTATGCCAGGTTTTGATTGGCAATTGAACGGTTCCACACAATTACGGGTATGTGGGACCCGGCACGCCTCTCCATCTCATCCACTCCCGTCGAAGCCGGGACGCCCCCAAGCTCGATAGAAGCTTTTCTTATTTTAGCACCTGGCGCGGGCGCTGGCTGTCGGACCACGTTGCTGCTTTCCTTTGGCGCGAGGCTACGAATTTCCCGTGCGGTTTTCCCTGTGGATCCTGTCCGAGCGGCGCGGGCGGCTGGGGTCACCCCGATTCCGCCGCCACTGCTCGTCATCCGCTCGGGCCAGCCGCCTCGCCCCCACCCGAGGGGGCCCTGTGGCCCGCCTTCCCCTCACGAAACCTAAGATGCCGGATCGGCGGGCGGGGTTGGCGGAAACTTGGGGGTGAAGAGCGAAAGGGGAAGGCGACGCGGTGCGGGCCAAAACGCTGTCGCGCAAGAGTCTCATTTTCGCCGAATGCGGATTTGCTAAGTGGTTTGCTTTCAGTAAGGGAGTTCGATTTTGATGGCAAAAAAGTGAGACTGCGGCGGTCCGGGAATGAGCGAGGCACGGCGGGAGGCGATTGGGCCACCGGTCCATGGAGGCCGGCCAATGGGCGCGGACCGCAGAATCCTAGGACAGCCGACCGCGCCATGGCGGCACCTTCGCGTTCAGGCGGCGCTGGGCGGGGGAGGCGGCTAAATCGTCCTTGGGAGCGCGCGGCTGCGGCCGGGTTGGAGCCGGGGATTCCATCTGGCCGTTTGGGTTCCGTTGGGTGGGTCCAGGCCCGTGGCGCGCCCATGTCGGCATGGCCGGGGGCCGTTGGCGCCGCGCCTGTGAGGGCGGAGTAGAGGGGTATCGCTGCCGGCGCGGCGATTCCACCTAGATCCGGGCGGATGGGGATAGCGACGCATTTTTGGGCGTAGCCACGCAGGGCTGACTCGCGGGGTTGGCAGGGGCTGGGCACGTTGGTGGGAGGTTAGGCCGGGCCGGGAGGCCGTAGGCGGACCGCGCCGAATTTCCGCGGCGACCGGTAGGCGGCGGCGTCCGGGGGCGCGGGCAAAGCGATGGAGATGCTGGGGCTCGGGTTCGGGTGGCACTCGCTGCGGGTGGGCTTGTTGCCCTTCCGCTCGTGGGGCAGTTGCGGCAGCCGCCCTCGGCGCGCTGGCTGGGCCGAAGGCGGGGTTTGGCCACCCCAATGGGGGGAGCTTCTAATTTGGGCCGTACCGTGCAATGGACAGGGCAGGCATGGAGGTGCCTATTTATGAAGCGGAAGGCATTGTCTTCGCTTGCCGCGCTGGCCGCCGTGGTCTTCGTACTGGCCTTCAGCGCGCGCCGCGCCGTGGCGCAGGAGCAAAACGGAGCGACGCAGAGCCAGAGCCATACGGTGGAACCCAAAAGCCGCCCCCTGCCGGCTTCGGACGTTGCGCTGGCCGGTGATTCGCCGGTACTCAATGATTTGCTGCACCAGGCGCGGTTTGAGTCGGCGCAACTGGACGTGGATGCGGACTCGCTGCTGTTCGTGCAGCGCTCCGAGGAGTTCCGGGAGTCGCACGGGGTGGAACTGAACATCATTCGGCAGCACATCAACGAGATCGGCAAATTGGAAGCGCGGATGCGCGAGGCCCGGGATTCGGGCTCGCCGTGGCAGCAAAATGCGGTGGACCAAATTGGGCCGCTGCTGCAAGAACTGGCCGACAACATGGAGAACGCGATCGCGCATTACAACCAAAACGGGCTGATCCACCCCATTGGGAAGTACGCCGACTATCTGAAGGCCAATGCCGATCTGGCGGCGAAGCTGCACACGCTGATCAGCGACGCGGTCAGCTATGGCCAAGCCAAGGGCAAGTACGACGCGCTGGACCGGGCGGAGGGTAGCAAATAGCGGCTCAGCCGCCACTGTTCAGGACGCCCGCGCGGCGGGGCACGCCTGGCGGGCGATGGGCTCGGCGCCTCGGCGCGCGCTGCCGCCTGCCGAGGACCCCGCGGTTCGGCGGCCGGCAACCATCAGATTTGCTGGGGCCTGCTGGCGCGCGGGGCCTTCCCAGGTTGCCGCGAGCGAAAGCCGAGAGCGAGGTGACCGGGCGCCCCGCTTGCGGCGGGAAGAGCAGCCTGGAAGGCGGGCGCCGGGTGCAGGAAGGCGATGAGATTTGGATGGAACGCCGGGAGCGCAGAGCGTGGCGAGGGCCGCGGGACGGAAGGGTAACCGGCGCGGTCCGGCCCATGAATGCGCCGCTGCGCTGGGTGCTGGTGATCCTGGTGCTGCTGGCGGCGCTGGGCGATGGGCGGCTGGCGCCGCCGCCGCGGAGCGAGCCGGCGCCGGCAGGAAGCGCAAACGGGACGAGGGCTGGGAGGGCAAGGCGATGAGCGGAGCAGGCGGGCACGGGTTGGGGCCAAGCGTTCAGGCAAGGCGAGCGGATGAAGTCGGCGACAGACCGGCGCATGTCCCGCGCGGGCGCTGGACTAGGCGGACGGCGGCGGCGCTGTTGGGAGCCCTATTGGGAATAGCGATGGGGGCGAGGCCGGCGGCGGCGCAGGGGGGCTATTTCGGGCGCAACAAGGTGCAGCGCAGGACCTTGCGGTGGCAGGTGATGAAGGCGCCGCATTTTCAGATCTATTACTATCCGGCCGAAGCACAAAGCGTGCCGACGGTGGCGCGCATGGCGGAACGTTGGTACGCGCGGCTGGCGGGCATCCTCGGCGACCCGCGGTGGACTGGGCAAGTGCTGATCTTGTACGCGGACTCGGCGGATTTTTTCGAGGCCACGGCGGTGCCCGGGCTGCTGCCGGTGGGAGTAGGCGGGGTGACGATGGCGATGGAGCAGCGGGTGGTGATGCCGCTGGCGGGGACCCTGGCGGAGACCGACCACGTGCTGGGGCACGAACTGGCGCATGCCATGGAGTTTGATTTGACGCGGCCCGCGGCGCGCGGCCTCCCGGGGGCAACGCGGCTGCCGCTGTGGTTTTTGGAAGGGCTGTCGGAGTACGTTTCACGCGGAGCGAACGATCCGCAAACGGCGATGTGGGTGCGGGACGCGGTGCTGCACAAAAAGCTGCCGACGGTGGCGAAACTGGGGTCGGCGCGGTACTCGCCCTACCGGTTTGGGCAGGCGTTTTGGGCCTATATCACGGGACAGTTCGGAGACGACAAGATCGGGCCGCTGCTGCGGGCGGGGGCGCGGACCGGATCGGGAGACAAGGCGTTGGAGACGGTGTTCAACCTGAAAGCGAAGGAAATCTCCGCTAGCTGGACGGAAGCGACGAACCAGGACGAGGGGCGGGTGCTGGCGGCGACGCAGGCCGCGCCGCCCGGCGCGCGGCGGCTGCTGGCCGCGCCGGACCGGCTGCTGCAGATCAGCCCGGCGCTGAGCCCGGATGGCCGCTGGATGATCTTCTTTTCGTCCCGTGACCTGTTCGCCGTGGATCTGTATTTGGCCAACGCGGAAACCGGCAAGGTGGTGCGGCGCATCACGGAAACGGCGACGAATCCGAACTTCATCAACACGGAGTTCATCAACTCGGCGGGCGCATGGGGCCCGGCCGGCGACCGGTTTGTCTACGCGCGCACGCGGGAGGGACGGGCGGAGCTGGTGATCTATAGCGTGAAGCAGGAGGCGACGGAGCGGGTGATGGCAATCCCGGGAGTGGGGGAGGTGCTGAACCCGAGTTGGTCGCCGGATGGGCGGCAGATCGCGTTCGCCGGCTTGGCAGGCGGGCGGAGCGACCTGTACTTGTTGGACGTGGCCAGCGGGAAGGCGCGGCGATTGACCAACGATGCCTACGCGGAGCTGGAGCCGGCATGGTCGCCCGACGGCAAGGAGATTGCTTTCGTGACCGACCGGTACACCACGCAACTGGCGACGCTGGCATATGGGCATTACCGGTTGGCGGTGATCAACCCGGCGAACGGCGAAATTCGGGAGCTGCCGGGGCTGAGCGGGGCGAACCAGATCAACCCGCAGTGGTCTCCGGACGGACGGTCGCTGTACTTCATCGCCGACGCGGGAGGGATTCCGAACCTGTACCGGCTGCGGGTGGGGGAGGGAAGCATTCAGGCGCTGAGCAATGTGCAAACGGGGATTGCAGGAGTGACGCCGCTGAGCCCGGCCTTTTCGGTGGCGGCGCGGTCGGGCGCGATCGTCTACAGCATGTACGCCGATGGCGGCTATGAGTTGTGGCGGATGGAAGCGCCGGCGGCGGAGGCGAACACCGAAACGGAGGCGAAGCTGGCAGGGCTGCACGCGGCGCTGCTGCCGCCGCGGATGACGGACAGCGGGCCGGTGGCGGCGTACCTGGCGGATGCCAGCACTGGGCTGCCGCCGGAGGGCGCGCAGTACGCCAGCACGCCGTATCGTCCGGGCCTGCGACTGACGGGCGTGGCGCCGGTGGCGATCGGGTTCGGAGTGAGCACTTTCGGCCCGGCATTTGGCGGGGGAACGGCGCTTCAATTCCGCGATCCGCTGGACACGCGCGCGCTGGACGTGCAGGTGGCGGCGATTACCTCAAACGGCACGCGCAACTTCCTGCGCGGCTTGACTGGGGTGGTCAGTTACCAGGACCTAAGCCACCGCTGGCAGTGGGGCATGCTGGGCGGACAGATTCCGATGCTGACGGGAACGTACGGCATCGCCAGCGCCGGGACCATTTCCGGCCAACCGGTGGTCGCGAACCAATTTGTTCGCTACTGGCAGCTGGACCGGGAGGCGTTGGGAACCCTGGCGTATCCGATCAACCGGTCGCAGCGGGTGGAGTTCGCCGCCGGTTACCAGAACATTGGGTTTGCCCTGGAGTCGGATACCCAGATTTATTCCGCCGTCACGGGGGTCCCGCTGGCGCAGATCGTCCAGGACCTGCCGGCGCCGCCGTCGCTGAACTTCGCGACGGGCATGGCGGCGCTGGTGTACGACACGGCGATCTTTGGAGGCACCAGCCCGGTACGGGGACAGCGCTACCGGTTGCAAGTGGGTGCTTCGGATGGCAGCTTGTTCTTTGGCACACTGCTGGCGGATTACCGCCGGTATGAACCGCTCAGCCGGTCGTTCAGCCTGGCGTTCCGGATCATGCACTTTGGGCGCTACGGATCCGGAGCGAACGATCCGCGGCTCCAGGACTATTTTCTGGGCGATCCCATGCTGGTGCGGGGGTATGACCTGAACTCATTCCGGCTGGAGGAATGCGGACCGAGGTACAACATCACGGGCGAATGTCCGGTGTTCGACCGGCTGCTGGGGAGCAAGATCGCGGCTGCCAGCGGGGAGGCGCGGCTAGAGCTGTTTGGCCCACTGGGCCTGGTGCGGAAGATTCCGCTGCCGGTGGAACTGGCGCCGTTCTACGACGCCGGCTATGCGTGGTCGGAGCCGGCGGGTGGGGCGCTGCAACAGACGCCGCGGCAAGCGGCGACCAGTGAAGGCGCCACGCTGCGCATCAACATTTTCGGCATCGTGATCGGGGCGGTGACGTATGCGATTCCCAATCAGCGGCCACTGATTGGGCATGTTTGGGAGTTCGACCTGCTGCCTGGCTTCTAGGATTGTGCGAGGCGGGGCGCCAGGAAAAGCGTGTGGGAATAAGCGCGCAGCGGCTGGGCGCGCATCCCCAAGCGAGCGGCGTGAAGGCGGCAGGCGGCTTCGACCGTCCTTCCCCCCAAACGGGGATAGCGTATAGGGCGGTTGGGGTTAGCCATAAGGATCCGGGGGACATGCCGGTTGATGGGCGCGGGTCCCAGCCCCGCCTGCGGCGGGGCGTCCTGTTCTTGTTCGGCGCGGCGCGGAGCCCTGCTTACGCGCCCGGCTGGGCCGAGGGCGCCGCGGGCCCAATTCCGCAGCTGCCCGGCGCGGGCGTTGCCCGGCTTTTTCCAGGCGCGGGGTGCTGCCCCGCTTAGGCTTGGCGCGGGGCGTGGCCCCGCTTACGGGCCTTGCCCTGCTTTCGCTTGGCGCGGGCGCCGCCTCGCTTGGGCGCCGCTGGGGACGGCGCCGCTTCCCCGGCTCAGGCGCGCACGGAAATTCGCGGCCGCTCCACGCCTACTTTGGCCCCCAGGCAGAAAGCCAATGCACCCGTGAGCGCAGCGCCACTCATATGGTCCCTGCCGTGCAGGGGAAAGGGTGGGCATGGAGGTGCCAGTTATGAAAGGGAGATGGCTATTGTCGGTCGCGACGCTGGCAGCTGTGGTGTTCCTGCTTGCGTTTACGGCGCGGCGCGCGGCGGCGCAAGAAGAGAACGGAAACCAGGGGCAGGGGGTCGAGGCGCAAAGTGCGTCGCAGCCGGCCTCGGCGGCGGAACCGGCCGCGGATTCCCCGGTGATCAATGAGCTTTTGGACCAGGCGCTGATGTATTCGGCGCAGCTCGACGTGGACGCGGACGCGCTGGTGTTCTTGGAGCGGTGGCCGGATTTTCGCGAGACGCATGGCGTGGAGCTGAACACGATGAAAGGCCACATCAACGAACTCGGCAAATTAGAGGCGCGGATGCGGGAAGCGCGTGACTCGGGTTCGCCCTGGCAGCAAAATGCGGTGGACCAGATCGGGCCGCTGCTGCAACAACTGGCCGACAACATGGAAGGCGCGATTGCCAACTATAACGAAGACCGGCATATGAAGCCGATGGGGAAACACGCCGACTTCTTGCAAGCCAACGCCGACCTGGCGGCACGGCTGCGCGCGCTGATCAAGGATGCGGTGCAGTACCGGCGGTCCAAAGGCGTGTACGACTCATTGTCCACGCAGATGGAGCCGAGCAAGTAACGGGAGCCGACGGCGGGGCGTCTAGGGGGGCGCCCCGTTCGAGGCGAAAGGAGGGGTTATGAAAACGGCGATGCACCGCAGGAATCATGGGGGATTTTGGGGCTGGCTGGCGGCGGGAGTGGCGGCAGCGGGGGCCTTGGGTGGCTTGGCATTCGCGGGGCGGGCGTGGCGCGAGGAACAGACCCACCGGCGCCGCTGGGCGCACAAGCTGAGCGGCAATTTCTGGCGGCGAACCCCGGCCAAGCGCTTGCATCTCTAGAGATCGGCGCCCGTGGTGGCGCGCGAGCAGCGGACGGCGACGGGGTGGGCAGGCGGAAGGGATGAACCAGCCCCCCTTCGCGGTGGAAGGAGGAGGTCATGAAAGCAGCGATGAAGCTGGGCAATCATGCGGGGTTGTTTGGTTGGATGGCGGCTGGCATGGCGGTGGCCGGGGCCCTGGGCGGGCTGGCCTACGCCACCGCCGCCAGGCGGAACGGCCGGGCGCCAGCAGCGGTCAACGAGCACGTGAGGCAGCGGCTGTTGGAGGCGATGCACGGGGAGGCGTTCGCGTACTTGAAGTACTCGCTGTTTGCGGCCGAGGCGCGGCGCAGCGGGCATCCGAAGCTGGCGGCGCTGTTCGAGCGGACGGCGCGGACGGAACGCTATGAGCACTTCGCCGAAGAGGCAAAACTGGCGGGCTTGGTGGGCGACAACGAAGCCAACTTGAAGGACGCCATCGAGGGCGAAGGATACGAGACGAAGACGATGTACCCCGAGTTCGCGACCGAAGCGGAGACGGCGGGGGACACGCAGGTGGCGGAGCGATTTCGTGAAATCGGCCGCGATGAAGCCAAACATCGCGATGAATTCGAGACCGCGTTGCGCGAATTGCAAAAGCAGCACAAGTAGCGCGCGGGGCGGGCGCACCAGGGCCTGAGTAGGCGCTCCGCCCGCCTCTAGGGAATGCGGGACGCCCCGCCGCAGGCGGGGCCGGGGCCAGCGCCTAGCAATGGAGCCGGCCAGAGTGATCGCTCCGCCCGGAGCGGATCGGCTCCGCACCCTCCAGCTTTTCCCCGGCAGCTCACATGCGTAACGGGCGGAAAAGGTTGGCCCAGCGTTTAGGGTGGCGGGAGCAGCGCGCGACGGCGATGCCGGGCGAGCCAAAACGGGTCTCGGGGCGCCTTATTTTTAATGATTTCTGTTTTGCTAAGTTGCTCTCTTTCCGTGGAGAATGCGATTTTGGCGGCGAAAAAGTGGGACTGCGGCGTGCCCAGTGCGCGGGCGGTATTGGGCGACGGGGAGGCGCAAGGCATGGAAAAGGGCGCGGGATTCAAGATTTTGTTCATCGCCGGGTTTGGGCCGATCGTGCGCGATGCGGCGAGCCGGGAGCTCTATGTGGGCAAGCTGGGCATCGGGTTCCGCGAGGAAAAGGACGGGTATCTCCACACGGAGGCGCTGGCGGGGGCGAAAGCGTTCGCGCTGTGGCCGCTGGCGCATGCGGCGCAGTCGTGCTTTGGGAGCGAAACGTGGCCGGAGGCGATTCCGGCGCCGCAGGCCTGGCTGGAGTTTGACGTGGACGACGTGGGGGCGGCGACGGCGGCGCTGGAAGCGCAGGGCGTCCGGATGCTGGTAAGGAACCGGACGGAGCCCTGGGGGCAGAAGGTGAGCCGGTTTTTGGCGCCGGAGGGGCTGCTGGTGGGCGTTACGCACACCCCGGCCTTGCGGGAGTAGGCGGGGCGATAACCGGCGCAGGGTTGGGGACAGGGTACAGGGGACGAGCGTGTAGGTTCGGATATTGGAAGGGCTCCGGCTGGAGGGCCGAGCATCGGCGGTATGTCCATGGCAGACGGAGCCGCCACGGCTCGTGGCCGTTCGGGCTGCCGCAAGACCGACAGGCGAGGACGCCCATCCCACTATCTCCGCGCCGAGCGCACCCGTAGGGTAGCCGTCCTCGGCTGCGTGGAGAAATCGCTGTCTCGGGCGCGGAGCCGGGGTTGCGCGGCGGCGGGCGGGCAGACCAGGGCCGGAGGGGGCGGGGGCCGGCGGCGGGGGTATGATGCGGGCGTGGCTGAACTCGACCCTTCCAAGCATGCGGCTTCCGCCGCGCCGCCGTTGGCCGCCGCACCAGCGTTCGCGGTCAACTTGCCTGCCTCGCCCGCGGTGCTGCCGGCGAGTTTGCGGCGGAAGGTGGCTTGGCGGCTGCTGCCGTATCTGTTCGTCATTTATATCGTCGCGTTTTTGGATCGGGTGAACATCAGCTACGCGGCGCTGGCGATGCGCGGCGACCTGCACTTCAGTTCGGAGGTGCTGGGGACGGGGATGGGGGTGTTCTTCCTGGGGTATTTCCTGCTGGAGATCCCCAGCACATGGATCGTCGAGCGGTGGAGCGCGCGGCGCTGGATGGCGCGGATCATGGTGACCTGGGGCGTGGTGGCGATGGCCACCAGCCTGATCCATTCCGCCACGGCCTTTTATTGGCTGCGGTTTTTGCTGGGGGCGGCGGAGGCGGGGTTCTTTCCCGGCTTGATCGTGTACTTGGGGCATTGGTTCACTGCGGAAGACAAAGGGAAGGCGGTGGCGCTGTTCATGGCGGCGCTGCCCGTGTCGTTTTTGCTGGGAGCGCCGGTGTCCGGGGCGATCTTGGGGCTGCACTGGATGGGATGGGCGGGATGGCGGTGGATGTTCGTGCTGGAGGGTGCGCCGGCGATCGTCTTCGGGCTGGTGAATCTGCGGGCGCTGACGGACTGGCCGCGCGAGGCGCGCTGGCTGGAGGCGGGGGAGCGGGAAACGCTGGCGGCGGCGATTGCGCGCGAGGCGGCGCCGCAGCCGGCGGCGCTGAAGGCGGGGGCATTTTTGCGGCGGCGGGAGATTTGGCTGCTGGCGGCGGCGTATTTGCTGATTTGCTCCGCCAGCTATGGCTTCGGGCTGTGGCTGCCGTCGCTGCTGAAACGGGCGTCGGGAGGCGCATCGAACTTCACCGTGTCGCTGTGGGCGGCGCTGCCGTACGCCGTGGCGCTGGCGGCGATGGTGTGGTTCGGGTGGAGTTCCGACCGGCGGCGGGAACGCCGCTGGCACACAGCGGCGGCGGTGTGGCTGATGGCGGCGGGGCTGGCCATCGCCGCCTATGCCACGCACCTGAACGGCGGGGCGGCGTGGGGCTGGACGCTGGGCGGATTTCTGCTGGCGGGAGCGGGCGTCTATTCCTATATGCCCAGCTTTTGGGCGCTGCCGTCGGCATATCTGTCGGGGACGGCGGCGGCGGTGGCGATTGGGACGATCAATTCCATTGGCAATTTGGGCGGCTTCGTGGGGCCGTTCTTGATGGGCTGGATCGAGACGCGGACGGGATCGTTCGCCCTGGGAATGGTGCTGCTGGCGGGGCTGCTGGTGGCGTCCGGGCTGCTGGCGCTGGCGCTGCCGCGCGCCGAGGCGAGCGCCTAGGGATCAGAGTTCGGGGTCGGGAACAAAGCTGCGGCGGTCACCATGCGGCGCGGCCGGTTCTTGCCGATGCAATGGGCCGCCACGAGCACCGGGCCCACCCCAATGAGGCGCCTCATCATCGCCGCCCTTGTTACGAGTGTACCGGCGCAACCCCACACCGCGACCGGCGGGTGAACTAAGATGAGGGGGCGATGCGGTTGGCGGCGGAAATGACGGTGCGGCGGCCGTTGGACGCGGTGTGGGCGTTTCTCGCCAGCGACCCCGCCAACCTGACAACATGGGATCGCGGCGTGCGCACGGTGCGGGTGACGTCCGAAAAGGCGTCGGGAGTAGGATTGACGTTCGACACGCTGGGTTTCCCGCGCGGGCGCAAGGGCGGCGAGGAGAGCGGGCGGATGTCGTACCGCGTGGCGGAGTTCGTGCCGCGCCATCACATGACGGTCGCGCTGGCGAGCGCGGGAGGCAATGCCCGGTATTTTCGGCGGGCGGCATGGCGCATGCAGGTCGAGCCGGCGGGCGGCGAAGGCACGCGGGTCATTTGCGCAGCGGATTTCACGTTGCGCCGGCGCTATTTTTTCTTGGCCCCGGTGCTGTACGCTCTGCGGGGATCGATCCGCAGGGATTTGGGCTATCTGAAAGTCGCGGTGGAGGCGGGGTGAGGCAGAGCCGGACGCTGCAGCGCGGCGAGCCCACCGGGGCATAGATGGTGGCTGATGGCACATCGTGGCAAGCGCTGGTTCATGGGCTACTGTGGACGCTCGTTTGGGTCGTGGCGCTCTACGCGACTTTCGGTGTCGCGTATTGGCGGTCCGCGCGCGTGAGGCGGTGGTCGAAAAAGGTAGCCGCATGGGCCACGCGCGATCTCGACGATCACCCGGGACGGTGGGCGCCATAGGCGTCGGGGCGCCGCTTGGCCCTGCCGAGGAGCGCGATCGGCGGAATATAATCGGTCCATGCTCTCCCGGGCGCCGTCCGAGGTGACCATTCGCCTGCACATCGAGCCGGTTGGCGATGGCCGCTTTCTGGCGACCAGCCCGGACGTGCCCGGTTTGGTGGCGGAGGGACGGTCCGTCGTGGAAGCGACGGAGATTGCGCAGGGCTTGGCGCGCAAAATCCTGGAGTCCTGCATTGAGCACGGCGACCCCGTGCCGCCGGCGCTGCAACCGCTGGCGAACGAGCCGCAGGCCTTTGATCTGACCGTGCCGATCGGGGTCCGGTGATTGGGGCGGCTCGCCGGTTTTAGCTACCGCGAAGTGACCGCGCGCCTGCGCCGCCTGGGCTGGTCGTTCGACAGGCAGGGGCCGGGCAGCCATGAGGTCTGGCGCCGCGAGCGAGACGGCCGAAAGGTAACCGTTCCGCACCATTCGGGCGACCTTGCGGAGGGCACGCTTCGCGCGATCCTGCGGGAAGCCGGGGTCTCAACGGAAGAATTCTTTTCCGCCTAAGACGGCACGGCCCCGGCCGGCGGGCGTGGGGGTTCACTCGCCATGCCGCCTAAGGTCGGCGGGGGTGGCTTGGTATACTGCGGGCATGGGGGCAGCGGGGCGGAAAACATTTTGGATCGAGACGTTTGGCTGCCAGATGAACGTCCACGACAGTGAGCGCGTGGCGGGGACGCTGGAGGCATTGGGGTACTCGGCGGTGGGCCGGGCGGAGGACGCCGAGCTGGTCCTGTTCAACACCTGTAGCATCCGGGACAAGGCGGCGCAGAAGGTTTTCCAGCGGCTGGCGCAGGCGCGCCCAATGGCGAAGCAAGGGAAGCGGATCGGGGTGCTGGGGTGCGTGGCGCAGCAGGAGGGGGAGGCGATTTTCCAGCGGGCGCCGTATGTGCGGCTGGTGGCTGGCTCGGCCAGCTACCCGATTTTGCCGGAGCTGATGCGGCGGCTGGAGGCGGGCGAGGCGCGGGTGACGGGACTGGACGCGGCGGAAGCGGCGTTCGAGACCGAGTACACGCGGCGGGACAATCCCTTCCGCGCCTACATCACCATCATCGAGGGCTGCGACAAGCACTGCGCCTATTGCGTCGTGCCGCACACGCGCGGCGGCGAACGGAGCCGGGAGAGCGGGCGCGTGTTGGCGGAGGCGCGGCGGCTGGCGGAAGCCGGCTACACCGAAGTGCAATTGCTGGGGCAGAACGTCAACTCCTACCGCGATCCGTCGGCGGCGCGGCTGAGCTTCGCCGCACTGCTGGCGGCGGTGGCGCAGGTGCCGGGGCTGCGGCGGGTGCGGTACACGACCTCGCATCCGCGGGACTTCCATCCCGAGATCGTGGCGGCGATGGGGATGCACGCGGCGCTGTGCGACCACGTGCACCTGCCGGTGCAGTCGGGATCATCGCGGGTGTTGGCGGCGATGCGGCGGGATTACAGCCGGGAACAATATTTGGAGAAGATCGCGGCGATCCGGACGTGCCCGCGGCCGCTGGCCATCACGACGGACATCATCGTGGGATTTCCCGGCGAGACGGAGCGGGATTTCGAGCAGACGGCGGAACTGCTGGAAGAGGTGCGGTATGCCGGGGCATTCATCTTCAAGTATTCGCCGCGGCCGAACACCGAAAGCGGGGCCTGGGAGGACACTTTGCCGGATGCGGTGAAAGTGGAGCGGCTGATGATGCTGCAACGGCGGCAGCAGGAGATCCAGCGGGAGGACAACCAGCGGCTGATCGGGCAGCGGCTGGAGGTGATGGTCGAGGCGTACAACCCGAAGCTGGCGCAGTGGATCGGCCGGGCCTCGACGAACCGGACGGTGAACTTCACCGTTTCGGCGGGCGGTGCGGGCGAAGTGGCGAGCGAATTGGTTAGGGGGGCTGCGGCGCCGCGGGGGATGGAGCATGCGACGAGCGCGCCGCCGGCGCTGCCGCCGATATTGGGGCAAGGGGCGCCGGATACGGTGACGACGGCGATTCCGGCCGGCGCGGGGTTCCGGCCGGGCGATTACACGTGGGTGGAGATCACCAAGGCGGGAGCGAACAGCTTGGTGGGAACGCAGGGGGCGGCAGCGGAGCCGGCGGCGGGAGCATAATCCGGCAACGGACGCGGAGGAGAACAGACGATGGAAGTCGAAATGAAAATCCGGGGTCTGATCATGGACTCCTCGACGAACACGCCGATCGTGATTTTGAAGGACGGTCCGGGGGCGGTGGTGCTGCCGATTTGGGTGGGGATCTATGAGGCCAACGCCATCGCGCTGGAGATCGAAAAGGTGCAGACGCCGCGGCCCATGACGCACGATCTGATCCGCAATCTAGTAGTGGGGATGAACGCCAGCCTGAGCAAGGTGGTGGTCAACGAGCTGCGCGACGACACGTTCTACGCGCTGATTTGGCTGGAAAAGGACGGCGAGACCTGGGCCATAGATGCGCGTCCCAGCGACGCGCTGGCGCTGGCGCTGCGGATGGATTGCCCGATCTTCGTGGAAGAAGACGTGCTGAAAAGTTCGAAGGTGGCGGCGGCGGCGGCCGATCCCGGGTCGAGCGACGAACTGCGGCGGTGGCTGGAGAACCTGGGCGACGAGGATACCGGGCGCTACAAGATGTAGGCGGGGTGATAACCGGCGCATCGCTTTGTTGCGGCTGCGCTCGGGCTCCTCATCCCGCCGTCGGCGGGGCTCGTTCGCCCTTGCTGGCCGCGCCTCGCGCTGCTTGCGGCATTAACTGGCGCTCCGCTGCGCTGCGCCTGCCCGCTTAAGCGTCCTGCGGGCGGACCCGACGGCGGTGGCTGCCGCTGCGGAAGGCGGGGCGATCACCGGCGCATCGCGCCGTTCCACCCCAATTCCGCGGACGGCCGTAGGGACCCCGGGTTACGGCTGCGCTCGAACACCTCACGCAATTCCATTTACGCTACACCGGCCCCCCTCCCGCCGCCCACTGTGTTGCTGCTGACCCGCGCGACAACGCAAGAGCTAGGCGCGCGCTGGTGGGGTATGCCTTTGGCTTGCGTGCGGCCGCGCTCGGCGCGACCGAGGCGTCGTGGCGGAGGGCGGCAGCGGAGGCCGTGGTCCGCCGTCCGGAGGGGCGATGGTGCGCGGGGCGGGCTTTCGGGCGCCGGCGCGACTAGAATCGGGATATATGGCGCGGCGAAAGAGCGTACGGGTGCAGGTGGGCGGCGTGGGCATCGGCGGCGATGCGGCGATCGCGGTGCAGGCGATGACCAACACCGACACCGCCGACGCGGCGGCGACGGCGGCGCAGGCGCTGGAACTGGCGCGGGCGGGGTCGGAGCTGGTGCGGGTGACGGTGAACACCGACGCGGCGGCGCAGGCGGTTCCGGCGATCGCGGAGGCCCTGGCGCGGGCGGGCTGCGATGCGCCGCTGATCGGCGACTTCCATTACAACGGCCATCTGCTGCTGACGCGGTATCCGGAGTGCGCGCGGGCGCTGGCGAAGTACCGCATCAACCCGGGCAATGTGTCCATTGGGCGGAAAGACGACGCCAACTTCCGGGCCATGATCGAGGTTGCGGTCCGGTACGGGAAACCGGTGCGGATCGGTGTGAACTGGGGTTCGCTGGACCAGGAATTGCTGGCGCGGCTGATGGACGAGAACGCGCGGCGGGCGGAGCCGCGGGACGCGGCGGAGGTGCTGCGGCAGGCGGTGGTGCGCTCGGCGCTGGATTCGGCGGCGGCGGCGGAGCGCTACGGGCTGCCGCATGACGCGATCATCTTGAGCGCGAAGGTCTCCGGCGCGCCGGAGCTGATCGCGATTTACCGGCAACTGGCGGCGGAGTGCGACTACCCGCTGCATCTGGGGCTGACCGAGGCGGGGATGGGCATGCGGGGGACGGTGGCCAGCACGGCGGCGATGGCGGTGCTGCTGGAGGCGGGCATCGGGGACACGATTCGCGTGTCGCTGACGCCGGCGCCGGGCGGCGACCGGGCGGAAGAGGTGCGCATCGCGCGGCAGATGCTGCAATCTCTGGGGCTGCGGCATTTTCTGCCGCAGGTCAGCGCCTGTCCCGGCTGCGGGCGAACGACGAGCACGTTTTTTCAGGAGATGGCGGCGCGGATCGAAGGCCATATTCAGGAGCGGATGCCGGTGTGGCGGCGGGAGCATCCGGGCGTGGAAAGGATGCGGGTGGCGGTGATGGGCTGCGTGGTGAACGGGCCGGGGGAAAGCCGGCACGCCGACATCGGCATTTCCTTGCCGGGAACGTTCGAGGAGCCGAAGGCTCCGGTGTATGTGGATGGACGGCTGTTCCGGACGCTGAAGGGCGAGGGGCTGGTGGGCGAGTTCATCGGCATCTTGGAGGATTACGTGGCGCGGCGCTACGCGGCGGGCGGATCGGCCGGCAACGGCGCGGAGGCCGCGGGCGTGACCGCCGACGCGGCCGGCGGCGGGGCGCGCGACGCGGGACAAGCGAGAGAAGCGAAAGGAACCGGGAGGCGATGAGCGAACTGAGCTTGCCGAAATTGCCGGAGTTGCCGAAATTGATCGTTCTGCGGCAGCAATATCCACGCCGGGCGCTGGCCGATCCCGTGGGTGCGGCGCGGGAGGCGCTGGCGGCGGGGCTGGCTGGGCGGCTGCGGCGAGGCATGCGCGTCGGCGTGGGGGCGGGAAGCCGGGGAATCAGCAACTATGCGGCGATCGTGGCGGAGGTGTGCCGGCAGTTGCAGGCGCTGGGCTGCGAGCCCTTCATTTTTCCCTGCATGGGCAGCCACGGCGGAGCGACGAGCGCGGGACAGCTGGATGTGCTGCGGTTGGCGGGAATCACGGAAGCGGCGATGGGGGCGCCGGTGCTGTCGGAAATCGAGCCGCATGCGCTGGGGCGGAGCGCGCGCGTGGGCATGCCGGTCTATATGGACCGCAATGCCTGGGCGGCGGACGCGTTTTTGCTGGTGAACCGCATCAAGCCGCATACGGATTTCAGCGGTGTGATCGAAAGCGGCATCTGCAAGATGCTGGCGATGGGGATTGGAAAGCATCGCGGGGCACAGGCGTATCACGCGTACGCCATCCAGGGCGGGCGGTACGCAGAGGCGATCCGGGAGGCGTCGGCGACGGTGATCGCCACGGGGAAATGCCTGGGCGGGCTGGCGCTGCTGGAAGACGCGTATCACCAGACGGGGAAGATCGCATGGCTGGCGGCGGCGGATTTGCCTGGGAAGGAAGAGGCGCTGCAAGCCGAGGCGAAAAGCTGGCAGCCGCGGATTCCGGTGGCGGCGCTCGATCTTTTGCTCGTGGATGAGATCGGCAAGGAGATTAGCGGCGCGGGGATGGACACCAAGGTGGTGAACCGCGGGGTGCATGGCGAGGTGAACGCCTGGCCGAGCGCGGCGATCCAGCGCATTTATGTCCGCGGGCTGAGCGCGCATACCTATGGCAACGCCGTCGGCGTGGGGATGGCGGAAGGGGTAAGCCGGCGGCTGGCGGAGGCGATTGACTGGGCGGCGACACGGGTGAACTCGCTCACTGCCTCGACGCCGCGCAATGCGCGGTTGCCGCTGGTGTTCGACTCCGACCGGGAGGGCATTGCGGCGCTGCTGGCGACGGTGGGGGTGGCGATGCCCCAGGCCAAGATCGGCTGGATCCGCAACACGCTGGAGATCGCCACGCTGGCGGTCAGCGAAAACCTGGCGGATGAGGCGCGGGGGCAGATCGCCTGCGAGGTGATCGGCGAGCCGTTCGATGTGGGCTTCGACGGCGGGGGAAATCTGCGCTCGCCGTTTCCCGCGGCCGCGGCGGCGGGGCATTAGCGTCGGACATTTCCGCGGCGGCAACTTGGGATGGAGCGGGTGGGGCGGTAAGCGTCGCACGGTATCTGCCCCCCGAGGCCGCGGCGGCCCTCGCGGCGAACTCGCGGGCCGCCCCCAACGGCTCTAGCCGGCGCTGAGGCGCTCTGCGCGGCGCAGCCGGAGAAACAAATGGTACGGGCGGGCGGCGTGAAGGCTGATGATGCGATGCCAAGGGGCGGTCTCCGGCAGGAACGTCAGCGCGCCATAGGCGGTGGGCCGCGCCGGAGCGCCGGCCGGCGCCTGGCCGACAACCTGCATCGCGATGGTGCGAAACTCCTCATCCACCAGGCCGGCGCCGAAGAGCTGCGAGTACAGCTCCGGACCCGCCTCGCAGAGCAGACGCCGCACGCCGAGTTGCCGCGCCCAGGCCGCCAACGCCCTGGGCTCGACGGCGTCGCCGGAGTTGGGAACGAAAACCTCGGCCCCGGGATGAGTGCCGGAACGAAGTCGCCTGGCTCCGGATGCGGTGGTGGCGATCCAGACCTTGGCTTCCCGGGAGGCGAAGAGGCGATGATCGGAGGGGATGACGCCGGTGCGAGTAGCGATGATCACCCGCAACGGCGCCAGCTTCAGCACCTCGCGCCGGTAGGCACGCCAGGGCTCCGGCAGCTGGCCGTAATCATATCCGCGTCCATCTGGTCCGGGCTCGGCGCGCAGCGTGCCCGCGCCCAGCAGCAAGGCGTCTTGGTGGGCGCGGAACATGGCGGCCAGCCACTGATCGGCCTCGCTTTGGGCGATCCGATCGCCGCCCGCCTGTCCGGGCAGATCGGCGAAGGCCACGCGGCCGTCTAGGCTTTGGGCGAAATTGGCGGCGACGTACGGGCGCTCGGGTGGCGGCGGCGGAAAGCCGAACGGCCCATAAATGTCCCGCGCCACGGCGGGAAGCGGAAACTCGTCCTCGGAATCGTTCCAGCAGACCTGGAGCCGCGGCGGCTGCAAGGGTGCGCCTCGGACTACTGGATGGCTCCGCGCAGCCGCTCCGGCGTCGCCGGCTCCTGGGCGCGAATCAGGGCGCGCGCCGCCTCGACCTTGTCCCAGACGTTGCACATCATGGCGCCGCGCACGCGGCCTTGGGCCAGGTAATACAAAACGCCGGTCTTGTTTTCCTCTTGCCAGTCGGCGAAGACCTCCAGCCGGCTATCCACTTCGCCGACCGCTTCGTAGCCGAACTCGAATAGGTCGGAATAGAAAAACGGCAACGCGGTGAACGCTTCCCGCGCCCCCGCCATGTTGCGACCGGCATGGCGGCCCTGGGTAACCGCATTGTCCCAATGCTCAATGCGGCGCGGGCCCAGCACAGCCTCGGGGAAGTAGGCGAGATCGCCGGCGGCGAAAATGTTCGCGTCCGAGGTCTCCAGCCGGTCATTGACGATCACCCCGTTGCCGACCCCCAAGCCGGCTTGTTGCGCCAATTCGATGCTGGGCGTGATGCCCACGCCGACCACCAGGATGTCGGCGTCGGCCGTCCTGCCGCCGCGCGTCTGGACGCGGAAGCCCTCGCCCCGGGCGGCAATCGCGGCGGGGAGGTCGCCCGTGATCAGGCGCACGCCCTTGGCTTGATACGCGGCGTTCAGCGCCCGGCCAAGTCCCGCGGGGAAAACGCGTTGGACCAAATGGTCCTCGGGAAAAATCATCGTCACTTCGACGCCGTTCACGGCCAGTGCGGCGGCCATCTCCGAGCCGATAAAACCACCGCCGATCACAACCGCCGTCCTGCCCGGCGCGGCCAGCGCCCGGACGCGGCGGTAATCCGCCAGCGTGCGGAAATAGACGACGCCCGGCAAGTCGGCGCCGGGGATGTCCAAGCGCCGCGGCGCTCCGCCGGTGGTCAGCAGTAGGCGGTCATATCCGTGCTCCCGGCCTCGGTCGTCGCGCACCAGCTTCCCCCGCGGGTCCAAGGCGGCGGCGCGCCGGGCTAAGCGCAAATCCACGCCTCGGTCGCGGTAAAACTCCGCGGGGTGTAACGTGATCTGCTCGACCGTTTCGGCGCCGGTCCAGAGCTTTTTGGTTAGCGGCGGCCGGTCGTAGGGCAGATCGGATTCCGCGGCGAGCAGCGTAATTGGGCCTTCGGGATCGCGCTCGCGAATGCCATCAATCGCGGCAGCCCCGGCCAGGCCGCCGCCAATGATCAAATACCGCGTGGCCATGGGAGTCAGTTTATGCCAAATTGTTGCGGCCCGGCCGGAACGGAAGCGCGGCCGTTTTTGTGCCGAGCCGGGGCCGGGGCGTAGAGTAAACACATGGACAGCTCTCGGCATTACGACGTCATCATTATTGGCACCGGCGCGGGCGGCGGCGCGCTGGCGCACCGGCTGGCGGGCTCGGGGAAAAAGATCCTGCTGCTGGAGCGGGGCGGATTCCTGCGGCGGGAGAAGGATAACTGGGATTCGAAGGCGGTGTTTGTGGAGGCGAAGTACCGCGCGAAGGAGGCGTGGCACGACGGCAACGGCAACACGTTTTTTCCCGGCATTCAGTATTACGTCGGCGGCAATACCAAGTTCTATGGGGCGGCGCTGTTCCGGCTGCGGGAAAAGGATTTTGCCGAGACGCGGCACGCGGATGGGATTTCGCCCGCATGGCCGCTGAGCTATCAGAAGTTCGAGCCGTACTACACGCAGGCGGAGGAGCTATTCCACGTGCATGGGAAGCGGGGGGAGGATCCCACCGAACCGCCGGCATCACGGGACTATTTCCATGCGCCGGTCAGCCATGAACCGCGCATCGCGCAGCTCGCCGCCGACCTGCGGCGGCTGGGGCATCATCCCTACTCGATGCCGCTGGGGATTCTGCTGGATGAGGAAAACGGCGAGCCGCGGTATGACAGCGCCTGCGTGCGCTGCCCGGCCTTCGACGGCTTTCCCTGCCTGGTGCGCGGCAAGGCGGATGCGCAGGTGCTGTGCGTCGAGCCGGCGCTGCAGCACGCCAACGTGACGCTGCTGACGCATGCCTACGCCGAGCGGCTGGAGACCGATGGAAGCGGGCGGCAGGTGACCGCGGTGCATGTGCGGCGGGGCGCGGACGGAAAGGGAGGGGAGGAAGTCTATTCCGCCGACATCGTGGTGGCCGCGTGCGGGGCGATCAACTCCGCGGCGCTGCTGTTGCGGTCGGCGAACGACCGCCATCCCCAGGGCCTGGCGAATTCCTCCGGCATGGTGGGGCGGAATTACATGCGGCACAACAATTCGGCGCTGATGGCTATTTCGCGCGAGCCGAACCCGACGGTGTTCCAAAAAACGCTGGCCTTGGCGGATTTCTATTGGGGGGCGAAGGATTACCAGTTTCCGTTGGGGCTAATCCAGATGCTGGGAAAATCGGACGGGGAGATGCTGAAGGGCGAGGCGCCGGGATGGGCGAATCTGCTCGCGCCGGAGTTCACGATGGAAAAGCTGGCGGAGCACGCGGTGGACTTCTGGCTGACGACGGAGGATTTGCCGCGGGCGGAAAACCGGGTGTCGCTGGACCGCAACGGCGGCATCGTCTTGGACCTGAAGCATGTGGATCTGGAGCCGCACCAGCGGCTGACGGCGAAGTTCAAGCAGCTGCTGGGCGAGATCGGCATGCACCAGCATCTGCTGCCGCGGACGCTCTATTTGGGCAAGCAAATCCCCATCGGCGGGACGGCGCACCAGGCGGGAACGGCGCGGTTTGGGCGGGACGCCAAGACTTCGGTCCTGGACGTGAACTGCCGGGCGCATGACGTGGACAACCTTTATATAGTGGACGGTGCGTTCATGGTTTCGGTCGGGGCGGTCAATCCCGCGCTGACCATTGTGGCCAATGCGCTGCGCGTGGGGGATCATCTGCGGGAGCGCCTCGGGTAACGATTGCCTGGCGCGGGCCCCAGCACGGCTGCGCCGCGCGTCGCTGGGACCGAGCCGCTACGCTAGCCGGGGCAGGCCGCCCGGCGGAACGTCGCGTCCGTTGACGCCGACTTCATTCCAGTGCAAACGGCGCGACGCCCGCGCACGGTGTTTGACTGGAACTTCGCGCGACCGCGGGCGCCCGATCATTTTGGGGGCATAATCGCGGCGAGACTATTGTGGCGAATCGGATCGAGATCGGCGCGGTGTATTTGGGCGGGCTGGCGCAAGGCTTGGCGCTGGTGGCGGTGCCGGCGGCGGCGTCGGCGCTGACCAGCCGCGCGGGATACGGGCTGAGCGCGGCACAGTACGGCATGCTGTTCGCGCCGATGGCCGCGGCGGCGGTGGTGGCGTCGGCGGTCGCTGGGGACGTGGCGGGACGCTGGGGCATGAAGCCGATTCTGCTGCTCGGCCTGGCGCTGGACTTCGCGGCGATGGCGCTGCTGGTGGCGAGCCGGCCGCTGCATGGCGAGGCGGCGGCGTATGGGGTGCTGCTGGCGGCGATGGCGGCGCTGGGCGGGGGCTTTGGAGCCACGCTGACGGCGGTGAACGCCTACGTGCCCGCGTTCTTTCCGCGGCATGCGGAGCCGGCGCTGACGGCGTTGCACACGCTGCTAGGCGCGGGTACGGCGCTGGCGCCGCTGTTGGTGGCGCTCCTGGGCGGGCAGCGGTGGACGCTGCTGCCGCTGGGAGTGGCGGTGGGACTGCTAGCGTTGCTGGTGGTGGCGACGACCCAGCCCATGGCGCTAGCGGCGCCGCGACGCAGGGCGAAGGGGCATGCGCGGGCGCCTGCGCGGTTGTGGGCGTTCGTGGCCATGGCGCTGATCTACGGAGTCTGCGAGACGCTGCTGGGCAACTGGGCGGTGCCGTATTGGCACGGCCAGCGAGGCTTGACGACGGCGGCGGCGGGCATGGTGCTGGCGGCGTTCTGGGCGCTGGTGACGGTGGGGCGGCTGGGGGTGGCGGTAGCGGCGCGGTGGCTGCCGGCGCGGCGGATCTACCCGGCGCTGCCGGTGCTGTTGCTGGTGGCGTTCGCTTTGATTCCGCGCGTGGGCGGCAGCGGCGGGGCGATCGCGGTATTCGCGTTGGCGGGTTTGGGTTGCTCGGCGCTGCTGCCGTTGACGATTGCCTTCGCGGAAGAGCAATTTCCCGCGCTGGCGGAGGCGCTGTCGGGCGAGCTGATCGCGGTGTACATGATCGGCTATGGCCTGGCGTCCTTTGGAGTGGCGCCGCTGGCGGCGCGGGGCTTCGGGCTGGGAAACATCTATCCCGCGGCGGCGATTTTGGCGTTGGCGATGGCGGGTCTGGGGTTCCAGCTAACCCGCGGCCGGCGCGCGCCGCGACGCGGCGCGTGACCGGCGGGATGGCGGCGCAGCGAGACTCAGGGTACACGAGCCCGAGCGGGCGCCGGCTCCGCAGGTGGACTGAAACGCACGTTTGAATCGTGTGCTTGAAGCCACCCCAGTTGAGCCCCGCCGGCCGCGATGCTGCCGCGCCGGCCTCCCGGGCCGGCGCCAAGCCGGTGCATGCGAACACCGCCAGAACCGCGGTGAACGCAGGGTGGCGTGGCGGGGTGGCGTGTTGGGATGCCGCTGGCGCCGGCCGGCGACGGCGCATGAGCCGCGGCGCCAGCGGCGCGGATCGGCGGGTTCGGGCTAGTTGCAATTAGCGGGGCTGAGGGGTATGGTTATCGGTCTGGCCAGAGTCCAGAACCGGACTTCCAGACTGCCTAAATAATGTCCGTCGGCGCAGTGGCTGATTGCGGAGGCTTGCCTACATCATGAAGCGAATTTCCCGGGTTGCGTATTGGGGGCTGGTTGGCGCCAGCGTCCTGGCGTTTACATTGGCTGCGGCGGCGCAGGTCAATCCCGCTCTCTATGCCGGCCTGAAGTGGCGCAACGTCGGGCCGTTTCATGGTGGCCGCATCGCCTCGGTAGCGGGCGTCATCGGCCAGCCCAACGTGTACTACTTCGGCTCGCCGCAAGGGGGCATTTGGAAAACCACCAGCGCGGGCGTCACCTGGTTCCCCATCTCCGACCAGATCCATAGCATGGACAGCATCGGCGCGATCGCGGTGGCGCCGTCCGATCCCAACATTGTCTACGCGGGCGGCGGCGACCCCATTCTGGGCAGCCTGGGCAATGGGATGTGGAAGTCCACCGACGCGGGCAAGACTTGGACGCACATCGGACTGAAGAGCACGGTCAAGATCTGCAATATCCTCATTGATCCCAAAAATCCCAACCTGGTGGTCGTGGCCGCGCTGGGCGACGCGCAGCACCATGGCGGCGGCGTGTGGCGCACCACCAACGGCGGCCGCAGCTGGAAGAACGTGCTCAAGCCGAAAGGCTACCCGGGCGCGCGGGAAGTGGAATACGACGTTCACGATCCCAAGATCATGCTGGCGGACACGCAGGGCACGGGCAATCCGTTCCTGGCCTTGCTGCACATCAAGCCCAAGCACAAGCCCAAGCCGCCGCTGCTATTCAAATCCACCAACGAGGGCAAGAGCTGGAAACCGGTCAAGATTCCGCCCTTTCCAGGCCGCGTGGCGGTCGCGGTTTGCGAGCATGGCCGCCGCATTTACATTGTCGGCAACAACATCGAGCACGGCTCGGGGCTGTTCCGCTCCGATAATGGCGGGCGAACCTGGAAGCACATGGCGGGCAAGGATACCCGCATCGCTAACGGCCAAGGCGCCTACAGCAGCGGCGTCTTCGTGGATCCGCAGAACCCGAACGTGGTGTACACCGTCGCCACGGCGATGTACCGCTCCACCGACGGCGGCGTCACCTTCCACGCATTTAAGGGCGCGCCGGGCGGAGAGGACTACCACAAGGCGTGGATTGACCCCAACAACGGCAACCGCATGATTATCGGCGCCGACCAAGGCGCCAGCGTGACGCTCGACGGCGGCCACACCTGGAGCTTGTGGTATACGGAGCCGATTTCGCAGATTTATAAGCTGGCGACCACCGCGCAATATCCCTATTGGATCGTGGGCTCGCAGCAGGATACCGGTGCGGTGATGATCGCCAGCCGGGGCAACTTCGGGCAGGTGAACTTCATGGACTGGAGCCCGCTGCCTTCCTCGGAGTTCGGCGTGATCACGCCCGACCCGCTCCATCCCAACATCCTGTACGGCGTCGGCTACGGCCCCGGTGGCGGCGGCGGCAGCGAGCTGGTGCGGATCAACATGCGGACCGGGCAGTGGGAGAACGTCGCGCCGGACTTCGGCGCCAGCCACACGAAATATCGTTCCAGCCGGGACCTAGCGAAGAAGTTCGATCCGTTCGATCCCCACGCGCTCTATGCCGCCTACCAGTGCCTGATGGTCACGCAGGACGGCGGCTTCACATGGCATGCGTTCAGTCCGGATCTGACCACCGCGAAGGGCAAGCCGATGGTGGCCTGCGGCACGCCGTATAAGCCGCCGAAGAAAGCGAAGCATAAGGGACCGCGCAATCCGTTCGGGCCGAGCGGGCCGGTGCTCAACGGCTTCTCCATCTCGAAGGTCACGCCGGGCGTTTTTTGGACGGTGAGCAGCAACGGCCAGATCTACAAATCCATGGACGCGGGCAAGACCTGGACCAATGTCAGCAACATCGCGGGCGCGCCGAAGAACACCCAGTTTCAAAGCATCATCGCCGGCGATGCGGTCGACACGGCCTATGTGATTGGGCGGGTGAATGGCGGCGGCGGATTCTTCGGCGCGCCCGCGCCGAAGAATGAAGACACCGACGTGCCGCTGATTTGGCGCACCACGGACGGCGGCCAAACCTGGACCAGCATCGTCAGCGGCCTGCCTCGCGACCAGCGGACGGGCAGTTGGGTGAACGTGTTGCGCGCCGATCCCAAGCAGCCGGGGCTATTGTTCGTGGGCACGGAGACGACGGTCTACGTCAGCTTCGACAACGGGGATCATTGGCAGTCGCTGCGCCAGAACTTGCCCAGCACCTCCATCCGCGACCTGGTCGTGCATACGCAGTACCACATGAACGATCTGGTGATCTGCACCTACGGCCGCGGCTTCTGGGTGCTGGACGACTTCACGCCGCTGCGGCAAATCGCCAAGCATGAGCAGGCGATCGCCTCCGCGCCGGCCTATCTCTATACGCCGGAGACGGCGATTCGCGCCCGCATCAACGCCAACTGGGACCAGCCGTTCTCGATCGAGATGCCGTACGCGCCCAATCCGCCCTACGGCGTGACCGTGGACTACTACCTGCAACAGAAGCCGAACGGGCCGATTCAGCTGCAGGTGTTCGGTCCGCGCGGCCATTTGGTGCGCACCATCACCAGCACGCCGCCGCCGCCGATCGAGGGACAGGCCTACCCGCGGTATTGGCTGGCCTCGCCCCGGTCGCGGGCGCTCTCCACCAATATCGGAGACAATCGCTTCACCTGGAACTTGCGGTACAACCCGCCGCCGGCGTACGAGCACGATCTGGAAAACCAGATGAACATGGTGGCCCACAGCGTGACGCCCGGGCCGCACGGGCCGCAGGTGATTCCCGGCGTCTATACGCTCAAGCTGACAGTGGGCGGGCAGGTGTACACGCGGCACGTCACCGTGGTGAACGATCCCCGTGTCGGGCAGAGCCCGGCGATGATGGCCGCGCTGCGCGCCCAGAACCGGGTGACGATGCTCGCCTACCACGGGATGTACCAGACGTTTGCCGGCCGGAAGGAAGTCGAAGCGGTGAAGGCGCAGCTGAAGCGCCTGATGAAGGGCAAGCTGGCCAGCGACGTAGCCGCGCAGGCCAAAACGCTGGAAGCCAGCCTCACCGCGCTCGGCGGCCCCAAGCCGGGCGGCGGCATCTTGGCGTTCTTCATGCGCCATCGCAAGCCGAAACCCGGCGCGTTGCGCTCCTTCGTCGCGCTGAACAACGGCTACAACACGCTGGTCAGCATGATGCAGGTGGGCTTGGACATGCCGCCGACGCCGACACAGTTGCAAACGGCGGAAAGCGACTGCTACCAGTACAACCGCACCGTGGCGGCCTGGAAGGCGATGCAAACCAATCAGCTCGCCAAATTCAATACCACGCTGGCGAACAACAATTTGCAACAACTGCAGTTGGCGCCGGTTCAGCTCTCCGATCCCGCCTGCGGTTTCTGAGGGCGGCGGATTAGGTTCGCTGCGAGTTTCGCAACGGCGGTGGCGCTGCCACCGCCGTTTTTCTTTGTACAGGCGAGCGGTGAGAGACCGCATGTTTCGGCCCCGGCGGGGGCTGATATGATCGGGGTTTCGCGGGAGGCGGTATAACCATGGGCAGGACGGCATTACACGGTCAGTTGTCCCGATGGGCTTGGCTGGGCCTGGCGGCGGTGCTGGCGATGGCGGCGGCGCCGGCGTGGGGGCAGCAGTTCAACCCGGCCTTGCTGGCCGGCATGCGGTGGCGCCAGGTGGGGCCGTTTCGAGGCGGGCGTGTTGCGGCGGTGGCGGGCGTGGCGGGCCGCTCCGGGATTTATTACATGGCTTCGCCGGGCGGCGGGGTGTGGAAGACGGTCGACGCCGGGACGGTGTGGAAGCCGATCTTCGACCAGGAGCATGTGGCTTCGATTGGCGCGTTGGCGGTCGCGCCCTCGAACGGCGATATCGTCTACGTCGGCACCGGCGACGTCAGTGACGTCGGCGGCGCGCTGAATGTGGGCCATGGCGTATATCGTTCCGATGATGGCGGCCGTACGTGGCGGTACATTGGCCTGGGCGACACGCACCACATCGGGGCCATCGTGGTGGATCCCAAAGATCCGAACGTGGTGCTGGTGGCGGCGTTGGGGCAGACGTACGGAAAAAGCCCGCACCGCGGCGTGTACGTGACCCGTAACGGGGGGCACACCTGGACGAAGACGCTGTACAAGAACGACATCACTGGGGCGATTGATTTGGCCCTCGATCCCGCGCGTCCCGGCGTGGTGTATGCGGCGCTGTGGCGGCATTACATTGCCCCACCGCCGGCGCCGTTCCAGTTCGGCGCGGGCGGCGGCGCCATTTACAGGTCCACGGATCTGGGGCGCACCTGGAAGCAGCTGAAGGGCCACGGCCTGCCGACGACGCCCATGGGCCGGATTGGCCTGGCCGCCAACGATGGACGGGTGTTCGCCATCGTCGCCGGGGCGGGGCGGGGCAGCCATGCCGCGGGGTTGTACCGCTCCGGCAACGGCGGGACAAGCTGGCGGCGCATTACCCACGATCCGCGCATCGTCGGCAGCGGCTACTTCAGCCATGTGTGGATAGACCCGCAGAACCGCGACATCGTTTTCGTCGCGCAGACGTCGTTGTATCGTTCGGTGGACGGGGGCAAGACCTTCGTTGCCTACAAAGGCTCGCCGGGCGGCGACGATTATCACCAGTTGTGGATTGATCCCAAAAGCCCCTGTGTGTCCTTGCCCGCCGGCCACGGCTGCATGAGCAGCGACCTGATTTTGGGCAGCGACCAGGGAGCCGAAGTGAGTTTGGACGGCGGCCGCAGCTGGAGCACCTGGTACAACCAGCCGACCGGGCAGTTTTATCATCTGTCCACCGACGGGCGGTTTCCCTTCCGCATCTACGGCACGCAGCAGGACAGCGGCTCGGTGGAAGTGCGCAGCAGCGGCGAGTTCGGGGACATCAATTTTCTCGACTGGCGGCCCTCCATGGGCGCCTATGAGTTCGGCTACATTTTTCCCGATCCAGCCCATCCCCAGTGGGTTTTCGCCAGCGGCGCGGGCCCGCAGATTGACCGCATGACGCGGGGGATTTGGCAGATCTTGGATGTCTCGCCCCACCTCGGCCCGGGCGGGCCGTATCGTTATGTCAGCTCGCCGCCCTTCGTGTTTTCGCTGCGGAACGGAAACGTGCTCTACCTGGGCACGCAGTATTTGCTGGCCACCCGCGATGGCGGCCGGCACTGGCGGCGCCTGGGTCCGGACCTGACCCGCCGGCCCAACCTGCCGCCGCGCAAGACCTTTTTCGGCAAAACGGAGCGCGAGTGGGGGGCGATCTCGGCGCTGGCGCCGTCGCCGGCGGGCCGCGGCGTCGTTTGGGTGGGCACCAACGACGGATTGGTGCAGGTGACGCGCGACGGCGGCCACAGTTGGACGCTGGCCAGTCCGCCGGGGCTGGGACCGTACGACACGATCACCATGATCGCGGCCTCGCCGCGGAATCCCGCCAGCGCCTATGTCGTGCTGAACCGCTACCGCTTCGGCGATTACCGTCCCTACATTTACCGCACCCGTAACTTCGGCGCCAGCTGGACGGCGATCACCCAGGGCATTCCCAATGGGGATATTGTTCGCGCGGTGCGCGCCGACCCGCGCCGCGCGGGCTTGCTCTATGCGGGCACCGAGAATGGCGTCTACGTTTCCTTTGATGACGGCGGCCAATGGCAGTCGCTGCAACTCAACCTGCCGGTCGCGTCGGTGCGGGATTTGGCGGTGCGCGACGGCGATCTGGTGGCCGCGACCTACGGGCGCGCGTTTTGGATTCTGGACGATCTGACCCCGCTGCGGCAAATGACGGCGACGCTCGCGGCGGCGCCGGCGCATCTGTTCGCCCCGCGCCCGGCGATCCGCCTGCGCCGCGACGCCAATTACGACACTCCGTTGCTGCCGGAGTTGCCGGCGGGGACCAACCCGCCGGCCGGCGCGATCTTGGACTACACGCTGGCGGCCAAGCCGCGGGGGCGGGTCTCGCTGGCCATCTATGACGCTGCCGGAAAGCTAGTGCGGCGTTATACCAGTGCGCCCTTGCCGGCCAAGCAAATCCGGCCCAATCGCTGGCCGGTCATTCCGGATTATTGGATGGCGAATCCCCAGCCGCTGCCTACCGCGGTAGGGCTGAATCGCTTCGTATGGGATCTGCGTTACCCCTCGCCGCCGTCCCTCGCGCATAGCTATCCGATTTCGGCGCTACTGCATGACACGCCGGCCAATCCGCGCGGGCCGCAGGTGGTTCCGGGGCGGTATACGGTCAAGCTGACGGTGGATCGGCAAACCTATAGCCAGCCCTTGGTGGTCCGGCGCGACCCGCGGGAGGTGACTTCCGTTGCCTCGTTCGCGGCGCAGCTGCAATTGGCGCGGCAAATGGTCAATGCCATGGCGGCCAGTTACGCGGGCCACCAGGCGATCCAAGCCTGGTTGAAAGCCCCGGCGCGTACCGCGGCCCAGAAGAAAGCCGCGCACGCTCTGGACCGGGGCAGCCGCGGGCATCCGGGCTTTGCCGGACTCAATATCCAGTTAAAGGCGTTTTTGGAGGACGTGGAAAGCGCCGATGCCGCGCCTACGCCGGCCATGGAAGCGGCGGGACGGCGATATCAAAGCCAACTGAAAACGCTGCAAGCCGCCTGGGCCAAATTGCAGGCGGGCCACACCCCCTAGGCCGGCCGGCGCCGCACCCGTACTGGCGGCGCACTCCAGGCAGTCGGCGGCCTACGCGGCTTTGGCCCAGGGGTCGAGCACGACCTTGATGCACTCGTTCTTCTTCTTGAGGAAAAGGTCGTAGGCTTGCGGCGCCTGTTGCAGCGGGAAGTGGTGGCTGATGATGCTGGAGGGGTCAATTTCACCGCGCTCGATGCGCTCCAGCAATGGCCGCAGGTAGCGATGCACGTGGGTCTGGCCGGTGGCGAAGTGACAGGCTTTGCCGAAGATCGCGCCGAGCGGGAATTTGTCCACATAGCCGCCGTAGACGCCGGGCACGGAAATGTGTCCGCCTTTGCGGCAGGCCAGGATCACCTCGCGTAGCGCGGTCGGACGGTCGGTTTCCAGCTTCAACTGCTGCTTGACGACGTCATAGAAGCCGCCGAGGCTGTGGGCGAAGGCTTCCATGCCGACGGCGTCAATTACCCCGTCCGGGCCGGCGCCGGCGGTGGCCTCGCGCAGCCGTTCCTGAATATTGCCCTCCCCGGCGTCCAGGGTCTCCGCGCCAGCGGCCTCCGCCAGGCGCAGACGGCCGGGGTAACTGTCAATGGCAATCACCCGATCCGCGCCCAGCAGAAACGCGCTGCGGATGGCGAACTGGCCGACCGGGCCGCAGCCCCAAACCGCGACGGTATCGCCCTGCTGGATGCCGGCGTTTTCCGCCGCCATGTAGCCAGTGGGGAAGATGTCGGAGAGAAACAGCACCTTCTCGTCCGGCAGATCGGATTCGATTTTGATGGGTCCGACGTCGGCGAAGGGCACGCGCACGTATTGCGCCTGGCCGCCGGCATAGCCGCCCATCATGTGCGAGTACCCGAACAAACCGGAGCCGGAGTAGCCATAGAGCTTTTCCAAGACCCAGGCGTTGGGATTGGAGTTGTCGCAACAGGACCAAAGTTGGTGGCGGCAGAAGAAGCAGTTGCCGCAGGCGATGGTGAAGGGCACGACGACGCGGTCCCCGACGCGCAGGTTCTTCACCGCCGAACCGACCTCGATCACCTCGCCCATGAATTCGTGACCCAGGATGTCGCCCGCCTCCAGGGTGGGGATATAGCCGTCATACAAGTGAAGATCCGAGCCGCAGATCGCGGTGCGCGTGACGCGCAAAATGGCGTCGCGGGGATTGAGCAGCTTGGGGTCGGGAACGTTTTCCACGCTGACCGAATGTTTGCCATACCAGCAAAGAGCCTTCATGCCTCACCTCGTTCGCATCGGATCCAAAAATCAACGGCGGCCAATTTGACTGGCGGCGCGCTTCCAGCGCGGGAGGAATCCCCCGCCGCTTCCGGGCGTAGCCTTACGCGGTGCCGGTGCGCTCCAGCCATTCCGGGCGCAGAGGCGTCGGCTCATGCACCGGCGGAGCAGGGGAAAACAGCGGCGCCAGTTCCGCCAAGCGCGTCCGTGGTCCGTGCGGCTGGCCGGCGATGGTGGCGATTTCACCCGCCTCCATCCATTGCTTGAAGCGCCGCAGTCCTTCCCGCGCCACTTGGCCCGGGGCTTCGCCTACCAAAGCGAGCATTCCCCGCCAGGCGCCGGGCACGCGGTAGCTCCATCGCAATTCCACTCGCGTGCCCCGTTGCGGCGGGCCGGGGCGGAAGTGAATCTCGCCGGAATGCTTGAATCCCATGCCCGCGGCCGAGCGCCACGCCAACGTCCGCCCCGGCTGGTCATCCGTGATCTCGCAATCCCATTCCAGCTTGCCGCTCAAGCGGCTGCGCGCCACCCAATGCGAATGTTTTTCATCCCGCACCGTCACCGATTCGAGGTGCGGAAAGAAGCGGGGCAGATCCTCCAAGCGCCGCCAGGCGGCGTAAACCTCGTCGGGAGGACGGTTGATCATGACCGACCGCGCCAGCCGGCACCGTCCCGGGCGATGGGCCAACTCCGCGCCCGGGCGGCGGTTGGCGGCGCCACGCAGCAGCAAGTAGCTGCCGGCCGCGGCGGCGGGAATGGCCAATGCGCCACGCCGCAGCGCGGCATAGCCGAGCAACGCCGCTCCTGCGCCGATCCAACTCCAGCGCTCGGGGGCGGATAGGGAAGTGAAACGGGAATCGTTCACGGCAGGCTCCGGTTGAGCGGATGCCCGCGTAGCTAGGCAGGTTGGTTCGTCGGTGGCAGTCCGGGGTAGGGCCCCAGCGGCCGCGGCCAGCACCTCGCCATGGGTTGGCACGCTGGGGCGGCAAAGTGCCCATGGCATGAAACCCATATCGAACTGAGGGGACTGGTGCCGGCGCGGGACCGCCACGGGAGCGGCAAACGGCCTAGGGTCATGGATCTGCCGTGGATCCGCCAGACAAGGTGAGCCTCCAAAGCCCGCTCCAGCACGCCGCGGGTGGTGGCCAGTTCTCGCTTCGATTCCCGCAACAGGGCATCACGAAATGCCATCGCTTGCCCCCCCTGTCTCCAGGGATTCTTGCCAGCCGCGGACGGCGGGGGCGAGCCATGCGGCCGCGGCGCGCCCCCGCCGGAGCTAATGCGGGTCGGAAGCGGCGATGAACTTCACCATGTCGGCGTGCAACTGCGCGCTGGCCTTGGTGTCAATGTAGATCATGTGTCCGGTCAGGAAGTGATCGGTCGTGATGTTGTGCGCCCGCACCTGGGGCGAAACGCGCAAATGCGCCAGTGTCCACTCCACGCCGTAGTACACCGTGGCGAAATCGTAATAGCCCATGCCCACGAATAAATGCATGTTGGGATTGCGGGCGAAGGCCTGCTCCAGCGACGGCACCACGTTGTAGCTGCCCGGCCAGGGACCGATGCCGCCACCCAGGACGTAGTAGACGCGGTCGGTCTTGTACTTCAGCTGCGTCCGCAGGTAATCCATGAACGCCGGTGGAAAGGCCAAAGTGATGTTGGCGTCGCTGGCGTCGAAGGCGGTGCGGTTGGCCCCGGCATCCATTTCATAAGCGGTGAAGCGGCTATCCAGGCGGCCGGTCATCAGGTGCTGGGAGCGCAGCAGTTGCGTGCTGAACCGCCAGAGCGACACGCGCATGTTGTTGTCGGCGATAAAGCGCGGCGAAAGCCCCAGCAGCTGGGACATCTGCGCGATCACCGCCCGGCGCTGCGCCGCCGGCAGCCGGTGGCCCATGTACAGCGCATGCAGGTAGGTGGTGGAGGCGAACTGCTGCGCCTTGTGCGCCATCTCCTCGGGCGTCAGTTTTTCCAGCGCCGGCGCCAGCTTGTGGTGGTACCAGGCGGTCATGGCCATGGTGGGGAAATAGCTGACGTAGTGGTTGTCGCCGGCGTTGGCCTGGGTGCTGATGATCGTCGAAAGCAGCACCACGCCATTGAGCGCGATCCCTTGCCGGGTTAAGTAGCCGGAAAGGTCGGCCGCTCGTGTCGTCCCGTAGCTTTCGCCCAGCACGAACTTGGGCGACTCCCAGCGGTTATAGCGCACCAGGAACATGCGGATGAACTCGGCCATGGAAGCCATGTCCCGGCTCACGCCCCAGAACTTCTTGCCCCATTGCGGCTTCATCGCCCGGCTGAAGCCGGTGCCGATGGGATCAATGAAGACCAAGTCGGCCTTATCGAGCAACGTGCTGGGGTTCGTTTCCCAGTGATACGGCGGCGCCGGCGCCAGGCCGTTCGGCTCCAGCGCGACCTTGATCGGCCCCAACCCGCCGATGTGCAGCCAAATGGTCGAGGAGCCCGGACCGCCGTTGAAGACGAAAAATACCGGCCGCCGCTGCAAATCCGTAACGCCGTCCTTGGCGTAATAAACATAGAACATCTGGCCCAGCGTCACGCCGGTGGTGGCGTCGCGGATGGGCATCATGCCGGTGTAGGCGGTGTAGCGCAGCACCTGGCCGTGCAGCGTGATCTGGTGATGCGTAATCACCATGGCCGGCGCCGGGGGTTCCACCGGCCCGGGCAAGGCGGCCTTCGGCGGCAGCTTTTCCTGAAAGTGGTAGCGGAAGAACGAATTGGGCGTCGGCCGGTGATAGTACTGCGCGGCGGCGGCGGTCACCAATCCCAGGACGGCGGCGGCGGGCAGCAGGCGGCGAGAGAGGCGCATGGTCACTCCAGTCAGTCGTGAGCGGTTGGGGGAACCCCGAATTGTACACCAAAATGCACCCGCGCTGCAAGCGCCGCCGCCGGTGGCTAACCGGCCATGGAACCATTAGGATGAACGCGGCGAAGTTAGACGGCCGCGGCGGGGCGGGTTACTTTGCATCCGTCCCGATGCCCGCGGCCGTGGCGCGTGGCCGCCGTGCCAGGCTGGGCTGGGGCCCGCGCCTATCCCTCGGCGGAACTCACCCGCGAGGCAAATACGCCGGGCCTCCCTAAGCCGGTGTATGCTGGCAATCGCCGGGAGAAGGAAGCTGGTGCGGTGGCAAGCAGCGAATACGGCGGCCGCGGGCGGAGGGATAGCTCGCACGATGCTGGCGGCGGCGCTGGCCGTGGGCGTGCCGGCGCTGGCCGGCTGTGCCCGCCGCGCGGTGGCGGCCCGGTCCCCAGCGGCCGCGGCAAGCATAGCCCCGCGCGCGCATTGGGGAACCATCGCCCGTACGGTGCGCATCACCGGCCGCATCGTTCCGGCGCGTTCCGCCGTGCTGCTGGTCCCGCAACTCAACCAGCGCTTCGCCCAGCTCACCCTCTCCTATCTGGCGCCCGCGGGCATTCGCGTCCAGCGCGGGCAGGTGGTGGCGGCGTTTGACCGCACCCAGTTGCAGGACGCCGCCGCCGACGCCGCGGCGGAGTACCGGGAGTTAACCTCGCAGGTGCGCGAGACCGTGGCCAAGAATGCCGCCCAGGCGGCGCAGCGCGCCGTGGCCCTGCGCCAAGCGTTGTCGGCGCAAGGGCATGCCCGGCTGGAGCTGGAGAAACGGCCGGTGCTGACCGCCTTGCAAATCGCCACCGATCAGGTGCAGTTGGCCGACGCCACGGCTCATGTGCGCGCCCTGCGCGCCGCCGATCTCTGGCTGGCGCGGGAGGCGGCGTCCAAGCTCCAATCCGCCCGCTTGCAGCGCGACCAACAAAGGATCTTGTGGCGGCGGGCGGAGGCCGACAGCCAAAAACTGGTGCTGCGCGCACCGATGGCGGGCATGCTGGCCAGCGCCCTGCCGCCCTACTACGGCAAACCGGCGCCCGGCACTCCGCTCTACAGCGGCGTGCCGCTGCTGCGCGTCTTCGATCCTCGCGGCATGCTGGTGCAGGCGAAGTTGAGTGAGATGGATTTGGCCTGGGTGCCGCCGCACGCCAGGGCGCGGGTGCGGGTGGACGCCTACCCGGGGTTGGTCTTGCCGGCGCATTTGCTGCGCATCAATCCCATCGCCGTGAGCCCAATGTTCACCTCCATCCACAACTTCACCGCCACCTTCGTTTTGGACCGCAACGATCCGCGGGCGCTGCCGGATTTGAACGCTTCGCTGGCGATCGCCTCCCGCCCGCGGGCGGGCTGGCTGCTGCCGCGACGCGACGTGCACTATTTCCACGGGCAGGCGTTCGTGTGGGCGGGCGCGCCGCGCGGCCGCCGCCGCCGGCCCGTCCAAGTGGTGACCTTTTCGGGCCCATGGATTCAAGTACAGGCGCCCTGGCTGGGGCTCGCCCCGCGCCGTCGCCGTGCCAACGGAGCGCGGCCATGAACGCGTCCTGGCAGGGCAAACGCTGGTGGGCGCTGGCGGCGGCGGTGGCCGCCCTGGGCGGCGGCTGGCTGGCGCGGCGGCCTTGGCGCGGCGCCGAAAACCTGCCGACCGCGGTGGTGCGGCGCGGCGACCTCAGCGAATTCGTCCGCTGCCGCGGCAAGCTCGCGGTGCGGCATGCGGCGTTCCTCATCGTTCCGCGCGGAGTCGAAAACCTGCGCATCGTCTTCTTGGCGCCGGGAGGCTCGCGCGTGCGGCGCGGCCAGGTGGTCATCCGGCTGGACGTTTCCGGGTTGCAGCAAAAGGCGCGGGAGCGGGCGCTGGCGCTGCGCACCGCGCGCGCCAAGCTGAGCCAGGCGGAGACGCAAACCCAGATCACCCACCAGCAGGACCTGCTGGCGCTGGTCGAGGACCAGGTGGCCGCGGGCCGCGCCCAACTCCAGGCCCGGCGCGAGTCCATCCTCAGCCGCATCGCCGGCCAGGAAAGCCGCTTGGTGCTGGCCACGGCCCAGGCCAAGGTGACGGCCCAGCGGGCCGAAGCGCGGTTGCACGCGGCGGCGGCGGTGGCGCAGTTGCAGGCGCTGCGCCAAGTGCGGGACAAGGCGGCGGCGGAGCTGCGCCGGGAACAGAGTGTCATCGCCGCGGCCACGCTCCGCGCCCCCAGCGCCGGGCTGGTCACCTACATGATGAATTACGACAATTTCACCAATCCCCATGCCTACCGCGTTGGCGATTCGGTGTCCGCCGGGGATGAGATCGGCCAGATTCCCAACCTGCAAACCCTGGAAATTCACGCCAATTTGCCCCAGACCGACCGCGGCCAGGTGCGGAACGGGGATCCGGTGCGGGCGCGGGTGTCGGCGTTGCCGGAGGCGCGCTTCACTGGCCGCGTCGCGCGCATCGCGCAGTTGACCAGCTTGGACTTCAGCGGCAGCTGGCCGCCGCCGCGGATTTTTCAGTTGGCCGCCACGCTGGACCATCCCGACCCCCGGCTGCGGCCGCAGATGACCGCCACGGTGCGCGTGGTCACGCGGCGGTTGCGCCAAGTGCTGCTGGTTCCGGCGCAAGCGGTCTTCACGCGGCGCGGCAAGGCCATCGTGTACGTGCGGCAGAACGGCGCCTTTCGTCCCCGGCGGGTGACGGTGCTGGGCCGCAACCCCACCGAGGCGGCGCTGCGCGGCCTGGTCCCCGGACTGCGCGTGGCCCTGATGCGGCCCGGGGCCAAACCTCGCGCCCGCGCCGCCGCCAACCCCGCCGGCGCGGAAGGAGCCAATCCATGAGCGCGGACACGGCCCGCGCCGTCGCCCCCGCCCCCGTTCCCTATCGCCGCCGCTCGCGCCGGCGCTGGCTCTGGGCCGCCGTCACCGCAGCCGTTGTGGCCGGCGGCGCGGCGGCGGCGTGGTATGGCTGGCGGGCGTGGCAATCCGCCGCGCCCGCCGCGATCCCGACCTTCCGCATTGCGCCCGGAACCGTGCGCATCGTCGCCTACGCCAAGGGCACGCTGCAAGGCGGCCAGGCGGACCGCTTGCTGGCCCCCAGCATCGGCGGCGCCATGCCGCGCATCAGTTTGTTGCTGCCCGCCGGCACGGAGGTTCACGCGGGCGAGGTCGTGGTGCGCTTCAACACCGGGCAGGAGCAGTTTCAGCTCGCCAAAGCCCTCGACGCCGCTCAGGCCGCGCGGGCCAACATTGCCGCCGCGCGCGACCAAGCGCGGGCCCAGGCCATCCAGGACGCGTATTCGCTCCAGCACGCGCGCTTTGAGGTGCAGTTGGCCAAGATCGCCGTGCGCCAAAACCCCTTGCTGCCGGTGCTGACCGCGCGGCAAAATCTGCTGACCCTGCGCTCCGCCCGGGCGGAGTTGCGGCAATGGGAGCGCGACGCGGCCAAGCGGCAGGCCAGCGGGCGGGGAATGATCGCCATCCAGCTCGCCGCCGCCGCCAAGGCGCAAAGCCAGGCGGCGGCCGCGCGGCGGCATATCGCCGCCATGACCTTGCGCGCCGCGCGGGCGGGCTACGTCGCCGTTGAGCCGAATACCAGCGGCATGATGGACATTTTCCAGGGCATGACGGTCCAGCCGTATCACGTCGGCGCTCAGGCCTCGCCAGGCACGGTGGTGGCGGAGATTCCGGACCTAAGCGAACTGCGCGTGCGGGCGCACCTGGGCGAAGCGGGCAGCGCGTACGTGGCCAAGGGCCAAAGCGCGGAGGTGCAAATCGAGGGGCTGCCGGGCCGGGTCTTTTCCGCCCGTGTCTTGCGCGTCTCCGGTCTTCAGGGCAACGTGTTCTCGGCGGGCCAAAGCGAAACCTGCGTGCTGGCGCTGCGCGGCAGCGATCCGGCGCTGCGCCCCGGCATGGACGCGCGGGCGCGAATCGTCCTCAGCCAAATGCGCCATGTGCTCTGGGCGCCGGCCGAGGCTCTCTTTCGGCAAAACGGCAAATCCATCGTCTATGTGCGGCGCGGCGGCGCCTTTTCGCCCCAGCCGGTGAAGGTGCTGCGCCAGGGCGCCACGCGCGCGGCCATCGCCGGCGTCGCGGCGGGCACGGTCATCGCCCTCAGCAATCCCCTGGCCGCTGGAAAGGCGCAGCCATGAGCCCGCAAGGCGTACTCGGCCCTCCAAATCCCCCGCCGGGCGGAGCTGTTGGCGCGGGCCGGCCCGCCGCGTCTTGGCGCCGCTACGTCGGCGACCTGGCGCTGGCCGGAGAGAATCTGGCGGGGCAAAAGGTCCGCACGGCGCTCACCGCCCTGGGGATGATCTTCGGCGTCGGCGCGGTGATCGGCATGCTGGCCATTGGCGCCGGCGCGCGCCAGCAGTCCCTGGAGATGATCGCCCGCATGGGCCTGCACAACCTGCTGGTCAACTCCATTCCCGCCACCAGCCAGGCGCAGTTGCAGCGCCGCCGCCGGTTGTCGCACGGCCTGGATGACAGCGATCTCCGCGTGCTGCAAGCCGATGTTCCCAGCGTGCGGTGGATCTCGCCGCGGCGGGAGATGCGGCCGCAGGGCCTGCTGCCCGCCCCCAGCGGGCCCTTGCCGGAGGTGCTGGGCGTGGTGCCGGCCTATGCCCGCATTCATGGCCTGCGCCTCGCCTCCGGCCGCTTTTTTGACGCGACTGACCAGGCCGCCGGCGCGGCGGTCTGCGTTCTCGGCTCGGTGGCCAAGGTGGAGCTGCTGGGTTATGGCCCGGCGCTGGGCAAATATCTGAAGTTCAACAGCGCCTGGTGGCGCGTCGTCGGCGTCCTGCGGCAGCAGGCGCAACTGCCCGGCAGCGGCGGCGGCGACCTGAACGACGCCATCTACACCCCCATCTCCGCCTTCCAATACCGCGTTTGGGACGCCAACTTCAGCTTCAAGGATCCGCTCGACGGCATTGATATCGCGCTCGGTCCCAGCGCCAACGTCACCCGCGCGGCGGCCGTGGCGCGCGCCATCCTCAATGCCACGCATCACGGCGTCGCCGATTTTCGCGTCGTCGTCCCCGCCGCCCTTCTGGCCGAGCAGGCGCGCACGCAGCGCATCTTCACCCTGGTCATGGTCGCCATCGCCGCCATTTCCCTGCTGGTCGGCGGTATCGGCATCATGAACATCGTGCTCGCCACGGTTTTGGAGCGCACCCGGGAGATCGGCGTGCGCCGCGCCACCGGCGCCACGCGCGGCGATATCCTGCGCCAGTTCCTGATCGAGTCGGTTTTAATTTCCTTCACCGGCGGCGCCATCGGCGTCGGCTTCGGCGTCGCGCTTTCGCGGCTGATCGCCTGGGCCGCGGGCTGGGAAACCATCGTCAACGGCGGCTCCATCGCCGTCGCCTTCGGCGTATCCGTCGCCGTCGGCGTCATCTTCGGCTTATATCCCGCCCGCCAAGCCGCGCGCATTCATCCCATAGACGCTCTGCGTTACGAGTAATAGACGCCCTGCGTTATGAGCAAGGCCTAGCCGCTCGCGGCGCGATGCGCCGCCGGCGCCGGCCATCGGCGCATCCGGGGCGGAGGGGGATACGCGGCAATCAGGACTGCTGCGGCGCGAAGGGTATACGCGCGCGCGCCGCCGCAGGGTCTACTTGGACCGCGCGATTTCGGCCAGCACCTTCCGCGCCTCCGGCAAGCTCACGCCGCAGTCCGGGTCCTCGACCCGGCAGTTCGCCAGAGAATATTCGCAGCCGCCGCAGGTGCAGCGCATGGAGTTGAGCTTGGCCAGCGCCTCTTCCCGCTGCTTGGGCGTCAGCTTCTTGAACGCGGCGATCAGCCCCGGTATCTGCGTCGTGCCCACTGGGCCGTTGGGATTCATTTCGTTCACGCGGACGATCTCGCCGCCGAAGGGCAGGCCCAGCAAGGCGCGAATCACCGCGTTGAACTCCGCGTAGCTGTGCAGCCCAACATCGCGCTGCACGATCTGTCCCTGGCGGTCAATCACGAAGGTCGTCGGCACCGCCGGCACCGCGCCGAACTTCGCTTGAATGGCGTTGCTGGCCATCACCACCGGATAGTTGACTCCCAGCCGGCGGGCGAAGGCCGCGACCTGGGCGGCCGGGCTCTCGTCAATGGACAAGCCGATCACCTGAATCCGGCCCTGGTATTGCCGTTGCAGTTGTTCGAACTCCGGAATCTCCATGCGGCACGGCCCACACCAGGTGGCCCAAAAGTTCAGCAGCACCACCTTGCCGCGCAATGCCCGCAGATGAATCGTCCGTCCCCCGACCGTCACCAGGTGCATTGCCGGCGTGGCCATGGGCTTTTTGAACAGCACCACCTCCACGCCCGCCGCCCGCGCCGCCGGAGCGGCTGCCAGCAGCGCGCAGCACAGCGCCAGTGCAGCCAGAATCCCGGGCCGCGCCCAGCGTGCGTTGCGGTGGTCCCAATGCCGTTCGCTCATGTCTTCCATTGTAAGCTCCACTCGCTGGGGCCGCGGCTTTTGCTCGGGGAGCAAAGAAGGCGGGGAAGGGCCGCGAAATTCCCCCGCGCCGCAAGCGCGGTGGCAATCGCTGCGGCCCGCCCTCCAGCGAAGCGGCGCGGCTCCCAAAGCCGGGGTCCCCAGCGCGCAGCGGTGCGCGTTGGGGTGGAGCGACGCGCCAGCTGGGCTGGGGCGGGCTGGGGTCCCTGGCCCAGCCGGCGCGCAAGCGGGACGCCCCGCCGCAGGCGGGGCTGGGGCCCGCGCCGATCAACGGCTGGGCGGAGGCCGAGCCGCGCGGCGCTCTGCCTGAAGCCCGCCTGAAGGCTCCTTGGCGGGGGTTGACAAGCCGTCAGGCGGGCGGACAATCGGGTTAGGGCAATTCGTTCCACTGCCCCGTAGGAGGCTCATGATGTACCGTCTCCGCCTGGCCGTTCCCGCCGCCGTCGCCGTCCTGATGGCCGCCGCCTCCTGGGCCGCCGCTCCGCCGGCCGCCCGCAAATCCGCGGCATCGCAGCTGTCGCATATTCGTATCGTTCGCGTCAGCCTGGCGCGGCAGGCCCAGGTCAAGGTGTCCGCCGGCGCCGCTTGGCGCCGCGCCTTGCCCAACATGCCCATCACCCAGGGCGAAGCCCTGCGCACCGGCGCCGGCGGCCGCGCCGAGGTGGAGTTCGAGGACGGTTCCACCGTCCGCCTCATCCCCAACAGCAAAGTCGTTTTTCAGCAACTGGCGCTGTCGCCGCGGGGCGTTCGGCTGAATGGCGTGGCGTTGCTGCGCGGCACGGCGTTCTTCTCCCTGCACCCCAAGGACAGCCAAGCGTTCCGCGCCATTTTTCCCCAGGGCGTGGCCACCGTTCCCCGCAAGAAAGCCGAGTTCCAGATCACCGTCAACGGCCGGCAATCCCGCCTCCAGATGCTGGGCGGCCATAGCGAAGTCGCCGCCGCCGGCCAGCCCTACCGCCTCAAGAAAGGCGATCTGCTGACGCTCGACGAACAGGCGCCCGCCGAGTTGACCAAAGCCAAGGCCAACTCCGCCTGGGACAAATGGAACCATCACCGCGATCAGGTGATGGAAGTTGACGCCTCCCGCCGCGGCCATGATTTCAACGGCGACGCTTGGTACGGCGTCGGTATGCTCAGCGCCTACGGCAACTGGGACGGCAATCTCTGGTATCCCTCCGGCATGGGGATGGGCTGGAATCCGTACATGGACGGCATGTGGTTCTTCGATCCCACCATGGGCTATATGTGGGACTCGTTCTATCCCTGGGGCTGGGCGCCGTTCCATTACGGGCAGTGGATGGACACCGCCATGGGCTGGGCCTGGTCGCCGATGGGCGGCATGATGTTTGAGCCCTATCCCATGGCCCTCTACACCGGTGGCGGTTTCATGGCGCAGCCGCCGCGGCCGCCGGCGCCCCCGGTGGCCCTGCACCGCGCTCCGGTCGCGGGCATCACCCTGGCCCGCAGCGGCGGCATCACCGCTCCCACCCGCATTCTGGCCACGCCCGCCTGGAACGCCATGCAGGCGCGCATCGCCGCTGCGGGCCGCACCCAGGTCGCCCTGCGCACCGCCGCCCGCAGCGGCCGCTACAACCGTGCCCAAATGAATGCCCTGCGGCTGGCGGTCCACACCCAACGTCAGGACCTGCAGCGGCAGCGGCAGGCGGTCTGGATGCAGCAGCAGGAGCAGGCCTATGGCCACGGCCAAATGCCGCGCGCCTTCGGCATGCGGCCCGGCGTCCGCGGCGGTCCCGGGCCGATGGGCGCGCCCCGCATGGGCGGCCCCTCCGGCATGCCGATGGGTGGCGCTCCCATGGGCGAACCGCGCATGGGCGCGCCAATGGGCGGCGGCGCGCCGCATGGCGGCGGCGTCCGCCATTAGCCGCCGGTCCGCGGAACTGAGCAGCCGGACGCTGTGAGTCCAAGACCGGGCGAAACGCCGCGGCTAGTCCGGATCCGTGGCGGCGAGGTCCTGCCAGGCGAAGCGGCCCGCGCGGTTCCGCCTGACCGCGGTCACGAACCGGCCAGCACCTGAATGCGTTCCACGGCCGTGGCGCGCCCGCCTTCGGTCACCGCCAGCAGGGCGCATAGACGCACATCGCCGCTGGCCGCCTCCAACCGGTTCGGCCGGCCCCACAACAGCCGGTCCAAGGCGTCTTCCTTGCGGCTTCCGATTACTCCGGCGAAGGCGCCGGTCATGCCCGCGTCGGTCAGGAACGCCGTGCCTCCGGGCAGGATGCGTTCATCCGCCGTGGGCACATGCGTGTGCGTGCCCACCACCACGCTGGCGCGCCCCGCCAAATGCCAGCCCATCGCCTGCTTTTCGCTGCTGGCCTCGGCGTGCATGTCCACGACGATGTTGGCGCATTCCGCGGGCAGCGCCGCCAGCAGCTCGTCCGCCTTGCGGAAGGGGCAGTCCAACGCCGGCATGAAGACTCGGCCCTGCAAATTGATGACCGCGTACGGCTCCCCGTTCCGCCCCCGCCCCTGATACACGCCCTGGCCGGGCGTCCCGGGCGGATAGTTGGCCGGCCGCAGCAGCCGCGCGGCGTTGGAGTCCGCCTTCCCCGCGGTGCTTAGATACGGCAAAATTTCCTTCCGGTCCCAGGCGTGGTTGCCGGTGGTGATCACATCCACGCCCAGCGCGAAAATCTCATCCGCCAAGGCGCCGGTGATGCCGAAACCGCCGGCGGCGTTCTCGCCGTTGACGATGATCACGTCCGGCGCGTACTCCTCCGCCAGCACCGGCAGCTGCGCCCGCAAAATCGCCCGCCCCGGGCCCGCATATACGTCGCCGATGAATAGAATGCGCAATCTCCAGCCTACCAGCCCGCGCCAGCCCCGCGGCAGCGCGAGCGCATCCACGGTTTCCAGGCGGACCGGCGGACCGGTGGCCGCTGAAAAATGGCTGCACCCGAGCGGCGCGCGCAGCGCAGCGAAGCCATCGCCCTTCGCGGGGGCCGCGCCTTTTGCTCGGGGAGCAAAGCAGGCGCGGAAAGGCTGCGAAATTCCCCGGCGCCGCAGGCGCGCTGGCAGTCGCTGCGGCCCGCCCTGCAGCGAGGCGGCGCGGCCCCCAAAGCCGGGGTCCCCAACGCGCAGCGGTGCGCGTCGGGGTGGAGCGATGCGCCGGCTGGGCTGGGGCGGGCTGGGGTCCCCGGCCCAGCCGCCGCGCAAGCGGGACGCCCCGCCGTAGGCGGGGCTGGGGCCCGCCCCAAGCGACGGAAGCAAGTGACCGTCCGCGCGGGCGCCCTACCACGACGATTCCGCGCTCAGCCTCGTCCGGAACTTGGTTGCGGCGGCGGCTCCGAGTGTTTACCGCCCGCCGCAGCCTCCGTCTCGTCCCCCATCCCCCATCCCTCGTCCCCCGTCCTGCGCCGGTTATCGCCCCGCCGACTGACAACGGGCCCGAGCCGCTGGGCTCACTGTGGGGACATTTGAGCGGGGCGAGAACCAAGCAGGGCGAGGCGGGGCAAGCGAGGGCGACGCAGCGTACCCAGATGTACGTGAGGAGCCCGAGCGAAACCCAACGAAGCAATGCGCCGGTTATCGCCCCGCCTACGCCTACCGCAGGAGCCGCTCCAGGCCGGCTAATGGCAGCGCCAGCCAATCCGGCCGGTTCCGCAGTTCATATCCGGCCTCGTAGACGGCTTTTTCCAGCTCAAAAAAATTCAGCGCCGCCATCCGCTCTTCCTCGCTCGCCGGCGCCAGCCGCAAGGCTCCGCGGCGGGCGTCGCCGAGGCGGGCGAAATAGGCCGCTTGGAAGCGCTGCCGAGCCTCCAGCCGCCAGGTCTCCAGCCAGGCGGGAATCGCCGCCGGTCCCGCGGGCGACGCGGCGCCGGCGGCGTAATCCAGCGAACGCAGCAGGCCGGCCACATCCTTCAGCACGCACAGCTTCTGCCGCCGCTCGGCCAGCGGCCGCGCCGGTTCGCCTTCGAAATCGAAAAGCCGCCAGCCGCCGTCGCGGGTGCGCAGCGTTTGCCCCAAGTGGAAATCGCCATGCACGCGAATCTTCGCCAAGCCGTCGGGGAATGCCGGGAACTTCAGCCCTCCCAACCGCCGCGCCACCTCGCCGGCGCCCGGCGCCGCGATTTGCGCCGCCAGTTCCGTGGCCATTGCCGCCGCGTTCCGTTCCAGCGCCTGCCGCCACTCCGCCCAGTCTTCCTGCCGGATGGGCTCCGCCGCGAAGGCGGCCATCGCGGCAGGCGCGGCGGCCAAGCTGAGGTGCATCTCCGCCGTGCGGCGCCCTAGCTCCGCGATGGCCTCCAGTGTCGGGGCCAGCGCCGCCCGTGCTTCCCGGCTCGCGCCTCCGTCCCGCGCCGCGGCGCGCAGCGCCCGCAGCACCCACTCCCAGCCGTCGCCGTCGTTGGCGACGTAGCCCTGGAATATCCCGACCGTCCAATCCGTCCCGAGTCCGCCGTCCGCTGGCGTCGCGCCTCCGCCGCTGGGAAGATACTCGATCGTTCCCGCCAACGGCGGAACCAAATGCACACCGCCGTGCGTGGTCAAATATCCCGTCACCTCCGCGTCCGGGTTCAGTCCCGGCGCCAGCCGGCGGAAACATTTCAGCAACAGCCGCGTCGTTCCGCCCGCATCGGAGTACAACACCGTCGAGTTGCTCTGTTCCGCCTGCGACAGCCGCGCCCGCCCGGCCGCCAGCGCGGCCATGTCGGGAAAATCCCACTCCAAGCTGGGGCTGGCGTGGAACACGAACACGCCATGCTCGCCGCCCACCCGCCGCCCGGAGCGCAGCGCCGCCAAACACGCCGCCGCGAACTCCAGCGCCGCCATGGCGTCGCCCAGCCATCCCTGCGCGCCGTCCAGCACCCGGGCGGCCGGCGCCGCCGGTTCCGTCTGGCTCCAAACCGCCGGCGTCCAATACGCCGCCCCAACCCCGCCCGACAAATCCACCTGCGCAATGGCCAGCAGCAGTCCCGGTCCCGTGCCGGCCGCCGGCGGCGCCAGCCAGGCGGTATCCCTCAGCCGTACTGCCTCGATCGCCCGATTCTTGTCCGCAAACCATCGCCGCGGCGGCAAATAGGTCGGCAATGCCTCCGCCCACCGGCCCACGATCTCTCGCGGTGCTTCTGCTCCGCTGGCCATGCCTTGATCATAGGTCGTCAGCCCGCGCCCTTGCCACCCGCCGGCGCGCGATTCCCGACTCCGCCGCCGCGGCATCCAACACCGGGAGACCCGGAATCCGCGCTCAGGCCGCCGCCACAAATGAAATCTACGGCCCGCGGAGACCGCGTTTTTGGCCCCTGGGACCAAAGCAACTGCGGGAAGGCCGCGACGCTCCCAGTGCGCTCCAGCGCGCGAAAGAATGCTGCGGCCCGCCCCCGGCCAAGGAAGCGGCGCCCCGCGCCGCGCCAGTTTCAGCGGGCCGCCCCGCCGCAGGCGGGGCTGGGGCCCGCGCTTATCAATTCGCGGGGGCCGCGCCCCTACGGCCGCAACCCTGGGCCCTGGACCGGGCCCTAGACCGTGCACCGCGGAAGCGTTCGCGGCTGAGGCGCCGCCCAAAGCCACGCGCCGGCGATCGCCCCGCCCGCTCCAATCCCGAGGTGCCAGTACACTGAGCTATTGCTGGCGCCCAGCTGGATTGGCGCCGGCGCTTCCGTTCCGGCAATCCGCAGCCGCACTTCCATGGCCCCTTGGCTCGCCCCTCAGGTTCGCGACGTTGCGGTGGCGGTGGTCTTCGCCCTCAGCTACTTTGTCTTCGCCGCCGGCCGCCTGCCCGGAACCCAGATTCGCCGCTCGGCGATGGCGGTCATCGGCGCGGCGATGATCTTCCTGCTCGGCGCCCTGCCCGCCCGCGCCGCCATTGCGGCCGTGGATTTTCCCACGCTGGTTCTCCTCTTCGCCATGATGATCATCGCCGCGGCGCTGCATCGGGCGGGATTTTTCGATTGGATCGTCGCCATCATCGTCGCCCGCGTCAAGCCGGGCCAGCTGCTGCCCGCGGTCATCTTCACCGCCGGCATTCTCTCGGCGTTCCTGGTCAACGACGTTGTTTGCTTGGTGCTCGCGCCGCTGGTGCTGCAAATCGCCAAGGCGATGCGCCGCGATCCGGTGGCGTATTTATTGGCGCTGGCCACGGCCTCGAATATCGGCGGCCTGGCCACCATCACCGGCAATCCGCAGGACATGCTCATCGCTTCCGTCTCCGGCATTGGCTATCGCGCCTACCTCGTCCACCTGGCGCCGGTGGCCATCGCCGGACTCTTCGTGGATTGGGCGTTCATTCAATGGCTGGAGCGCCCTATGGGCCTAGAGCCCGCGCCGGCTTCCGCCGGTGGCGCGGGCCTGCCGCGGGCCGCCGGCGTAATGGCCGGGACCGGTCATTCCTCTACGGCCGCACTGGCCGCTCCGGCCGCTCCGGCCGACGCGTCCGCGGTCTCGCCGGCGGCATCCCGCGCCGCTTTGGACCGCGGCGCCGATCGCGCCGCACCGGCGCCGGCTGCGCTCCCACACCCTGCGCCGGAGAATCCCTTCCCCGCGCTGGCCCCGGATCATCAGATCACCCGCCGCCTGCCGAGGCATTTCGACCGCGGCATGCTGCCGGCGCTGGTCATCGTGGCCTTGGTGCTGGCCGGCTTTTTGCTCGGCATTCCCCCCGCCGTGGCCGCCATCTCCGGCGCCGCCCTGCTGCTCATTTCCCGCCGCCGTGACGCCGGCGAGCTGTACCGCCAGGTGGATTGGAGCCTGCTGCTGCTGTTCATCGGCCTGTTTCTGATCATTGCCGGCGCCGAGCAGGCCCATCTGCTGGGCTGGCTGGCCGGGTGGGCGGAAAGCCCGCTGCTGCGCCACGCCGCCCTGTTCACCGGTTTCGTCGCCCTGCTATCCAACCTGGTCAGCAACGTCCCGGCGGTGATGCTGCTCCGCGCGCCGGTCGCCCATGTCCTGCATTCCAGCCGCGATTGGCTGTTGTTGGCCGCCGCCAGCACCCTCGGCGGCAATCTCACCATCACCGGCTCCATCGCCAATTTCATCGTCGTCGAGGGCGCCCGCCCCGCCGCCAACATCGGCTTCTGGCGCTATCTCCGCGTCGGCGCTCCCATTGCGATCGCCACCCTCGTCCTGGCCGTCATCCTGCTCCATTTCGGCCTCTAATCCCGGCCCGCCCCGCCGGGTCCGTCCGCGGGCCCCGTCACACGGTCGCGTGGCGCGGGGCGCCCCCGCGCGCGGCTTTCATCCCCGTTTCGTGAAGTCCACGGAAATCGCCAGCCGGTCGCCTTGGACATCCAATACGCTGCAAAAGGCCCGCTGACCGCGCCGCGTGAACTCCAGGCTGACCAGCGACTGCCCGATCCGCATATTGCGCACGCGCAGCCAATCCAGCCATTCCGGCAGCACCGGATTCACCACTCGCAGCTCCTTTTTCCCCGCGTCCGGCCGCAGCCCCAACATGGCGGTCAACAGCAAGAACATCGCTCCGGAGGCCCAAGCCTGCGGCGAGCAGGACACCGGATAGTGCACGGGCATATCGAACTCCCGCCGCTGCGCTCCGACGAACAGCTCCGGTAGCCGCAGATCGCGGAAGTGCCGCGCCGCTTGGAACAGGCCGGTGACGATGCGCATGAGCGCGTCCTTCTGTTCATAGAACGCCAGGCCCAGTCCGATCAGCGAGTTGTCATGCGGCCACACCGAACCGCGGTGATAACTGAGCGGATTGTAGGTCGGCTCATCCGCCGCCAGCGTGCGAACGCCCCAGCCGGTGTACATCTCCGTCCGCATCATCCGGCTGGCCACCTGCCGCGCCCGGTCCTGCCCGATGATCCGGCTCCAGAGAAGGTGTCCGGCGTTGGAGCTAATCACCTCCTGCGGCTGTTTGCCGCCGTCCAGCGACATGGCGTAGTAGCCCTGGCGGGGCAGCCAGAATGCCCGCTCGAAGCGATGCGCCAATTCCGTGGCCTCGCGCCGCACCCGGTCCGCCGTGGCCGCGTCGCCCAGGATGCGCAGCAGCCGCGACCAGCGATAGCGGGCGTCGTAGCAATAGCCCTGCACCTCGCAGAGCGCGATCGGCCCCGGCTCGGGCCGTCCGTCGCGGTGCAGATTGGAATCGTGGGAATCCTTCCAGCCCTGGTTGTCGAGCCCGCCCGGCGAGCGCCGCTGGTACTCGACGAATCCGTCGCCGTCCAGGTCGCCGTATTGCTCGATCCAGTTCAGCGCCGCCCGCGCCGCCGGCAACAGCTCCTCCAGCAGCTCGCGGTCGCCGGTCCATTGGAACATTTCGCCCAGCACGATCAAAAACAGCGGCGTGCTGTCCACCGAGCCGTAATACGGCGCATGCGGCACTTCGCCGCTGCGCGTCAGCTCGCCTTCCCGGAACTCATGCAGAATTTTTCCCGGCTGTTCGTCCCGCCAGTCATCCACCTTCCGCCCCTGCCATCGCGCCAGGAAGCGCAGCGTCGCCCGCGCCAGTTGCGGCCGCAGCAGCAGCGACTGATAGGCGGCGATCAGCGAGTCGCGGCCGAACACCGTGGCGAACCAGGGAATGCCGGCGGCGATGATCTCGCCTTCGCGCGAGCGGCTCACGGCGCCGCCGCCGCCCGCGCCGTTGTCCGCCCCGCCCCCGCCCATCGCTGGATGCGCCCGCGCGGCGAAGGGGATGCGGAGGGCGAAGAAATCGCTGACTGCGGTCGCCATGCAGGCGTCGAAGACGTCGTCGGAGGATTCAAACTGCGTGGATTCCCGGCAAAACGCCTCCAACTGCCGCCGCCGGTCCACCAGCGCGGCGCTGAAGCCCACTGTCGCCAGCACCGGGTCGCCTTCGGTCTCCGGCGTGATGGTCAGCAGGATCTGCCGGCGTTCCCGCGGATTCAGCCGCAAATGAAAAACCGCCCGCCGCGCTTCCGCGGTTTCCGGCGGCGGGTCGAAGCGCAGCACCGTGCGCCGGTGAATGCGGTCCTGGCCGTCATAGGCGAAGATCACCCCGTCGGCGGTCACCTCCGGATCGCGCTGCCGGCCCTTCGGCCGTACCCGCATCCCCCGCACCTGGAAAACGTCGGCGAAATCGGCGTCGAAGCGCCATTCCAGCGTGATCTCCACCGGCTGTAAGTTGAAGTTCTCCGCCGTCACCCGCTCATAGAAATGCCCCGCCATCACCTGTTCGCGCCGCACGTGGAGGTTGTTTTCCGGCGCGCCGCCGTCGCGCAGCACCAGCGTGCTGGTCGCCAGCTCGATCTGCGCGTACAGGTTGCCTTGCGTGCTGGACGACAGCACCACCGTTCGATGTCCGTCCACCACCAGTTCCAAATAGCTGAGGAAGCGCGTGTCGCGGTGGAACAGCCCGACGTCACCGGCATGGGCCGGGGAAATATCGCCCGACACCGTGGTGGCGGAGAACGTCTTGCCGTCCAACAGGCTCAAATTATTGATCCGCCGCGGCGGCTCGCTCCCCGTCGGCGCTGGGGCGGTTGCCTTGGGCTCGGCGCTGCCGGCTCCCGCCGTCACCGGCGCTCGCGGTGCTCCCGGCGCGCCGCCGACACTCGCCCCAGCCCATCCCGCTGCGCGCGGCGTGCCCTGGCCTTCGGCACTCATCCCCTCCCTGAACCCTGATTCACCTGCCGGGATGCCCGCCCGGGAGCCCCGCTTGGCGCGGCCGCACCGCTCCCGGCCCGGTCCACTACGCCGCCGCTGGAGCCGGTTCCGCCGCGGCCGGGGCGAGCTCGCCTTCCGGCTGATACACGCGCAGATAACCCCGCGCCATCGCTTCCACGCCGAAATGCCGCTGGCAATAGGCGCGGCAGCGGCAGGGGCTGATGGCGAGTTCCTCCGCCCGCGCCGCCATCTCTTCCACCCCAGCGCAGATCCACCCGGATTCTCCGTTTCGCACCACTTCCGGCGCCGAGCCGCGGCGAAAGGCCAGAACCGGGGCGCCGCAGGCCATGGCTTCGATCATCACCAAGCCGAATGGCTCTTCCCAATCGATCGGAAACAAAAACGCGCGTGCTCCGCCCAGCAGTTCGTTCTTCTCCTTGAGTCCGACCTCGCCGACATATTCGATAAACCGCCCGTCCACCTGCGGCCGAATCCGTGTTTCCCAATATTCCCGAAATAGCGGCTGGATCTCACCGGCAATCTTGAGCGGAATGCCAGCGCGTTTCGCCACCGCGATCGCGTGATGCGTGCCCTTAATCGGCGAAATCCGTCCCATGGTGCAAAGGTAGGATCGTCGCCCGGTTCCCAGGCGGTACTGCTCCGCGTCCAAGCCGTGATGCACCACCGTGAGCCCATTCAGCCCGCCCTCTCTGGCCGCCTGGGCCCGGCTGATGGCCACATATCGCACCCGCGGGAAATGCTCGTAGAAGCGCGAAAGCGGCGGGGTGTGCGGATGGTGCAGCGTGTACACCACGGGCTGCTCCAGAAAGCGCGTGAAGGCCAGACCCGGCGCGTTGTTCAGATGGATGATGTCGCAATCCGCCGGCGCATCCCGGCAGGCCCAACTGCAATGCGCCAAGTCCTTCAAGCTAGCGTGCAGGTCCTCATGGATGGGCCATTCCATCCGCGGAAACCAGTAACGCAACTCCCCTTCCGGCCGCGATTCACCATTTGCGTATACCACCGGCTGATGTCCCAAACGGCGGAGGCCGCTGGCGAGGTTGGCGATAAATAGCTCGGTGCCGCCATAGCGCGGCGGCGGTACCGGTATGAATGGAGGGGCGATCAGCGCGATACGCATAGTCCCGCGCCCGCGCAATCATCCACCAGAAGGCGAACTTCGCTGCGGCGCGCCGTCACGCGCCTCCAGCGCCGGCGGTGGCCAGCCGCCCATCACCGCCGCGCCCTAGCGGGCACGTCTGCAAACAGGCGACAGCGGCGCCGTCGTTGTTGCTCACCTGGGCACGGGCAAAAGGTGTTAGACGGCCCGCACGGCCCGCGCGTTGGCTGCACCAGCGTTCCACGCTGTTGCAGCACAGCGGAGCGCCTATCATGTCGCAAGCCGTGCCGCGCGGCGGGAGCGAGGGCGACGGAGCGTACCGGGATGTACGCGAGGAGCCCCCGAGCGAACCGCTAATCCGGGGTCCCAAAAGCCGTCCGGGGCTTTGGGGTGGAACGAAGCGCCGCGACGGTCCAAGCGGGACGCCCCGCCGCAGGCGGGGCTGGGGCCCGCGCCTATCAATGCCCCGCCCGGTCTACCCGCTACCAGGTGTCGTAACGGGTACCCTCCAGCGACACCGCATCGCTGCCGCTGTGGACATCCACGATGCCGGACTGCTGTTGGTCGGCGCTCATCAAGGTGTCGGAGGTCACCGGCACCCATGTCGTGGAGGAGCCGGTCATGGGATCCCTGGGGATTTTGCGCAGATATCCCGCGGTCACCAAATCCTGCAAGGATTGCGGCGCTTCCTGCTTGTCCAGCGTGTACTGGTCAATCAACTGCCGCATTTGGAACAGATCGTCCTTCAGCACGGTTTCCTTCGCGTGCAGGATGGTGCGCTGGTAGATCGGCATGGCGATGGCCAGCAAAATGGCGATGATCGCCATGACCACCATCAGCTCGATCAAAGTGAAGCCGCGGCGGTTGCCGGCTGCCAACGGACGATGATGCGAACGTTGCAACATTTACCAATCCCGGTAGGGCACGCCGTTCAGCCCGGTGCCTTGGCTGCGGCTGTAGACATTGAAGACATTTTCTCCGCCCCAACTGTCGGCGTTGGGCGAGTCGGAGGTGGACTGCAGCCCCCAATTTTTGCTTCCGGTCATGGGGTCCACCGGAATGCGCCGCAGGAAACGGTAGGTTTTGCCATTGCCTTCGATCGGCTCGGTCAAGGCGCGCAGCGTGGGCGGATAGCCATCGGTCCCGAACTGCACCTGAAACAATCCTCGGTCGGCGGCGTCCTTATAGCGGTCAATCGCCGCCCGCATTTCGTGCAAATCGTGGCGCAGCGCCTTTTCCTTGCCCCGCTTCACCTGGATTTGCACCATCGGCAGCGCCATGGTGGTCAGCACCAGCAAGATGGTGATCGCCACGATCAGCTCCACGATCGTGAAGCCCCGCCGCGACGGTCTCCCGCGCCGGGTCCATCGTGCCATGCCGGCGCCGGCGCCGGTCTGTTCTAGCTGCATCCCCAAACCCCGCATCTACGCCCCAGTGCCCCCAGTCTACTCCCGGCTACCCCGCGCGTCGCGTAAGCGGGACGCTTAGCCGGCGGCGGGGCTGGGGCCCGCGCCGACTAATAGGGGTGGTCACTGGATATGCACCGTCGCCGCCTGCGTCGTGACCGGCGTCTGCTGTCCGGAGGGATCGCGGGCGATCACGCGACTGAGGGTGATATTCGCCACTCCCGGCGCCTTGGCTTGGAAGGTGATATACAGCAGCTTTCCCGATCCGGCGACGCCGTCGGCGTTGGCCGGCCGGCTGAGGCTGATTTGCGCGTTGCCGAACTGCGGATACTCGCTATGCACCAGCGCCACCGGCTGACCGCCCTGCGACAGAAATCCCGCGTTCATCACCTGCTTCACCGCCAGCAGCCGTGGATCGTAATTCAGTTGCATGGTGACGGCGTAGGCCGCGCTGGCGTGGCTGAGGTCAATGGTGACGCCGAACGTCTTGCCTGCCGTGATCGGCCCCGCCGCCGGCGTCAGGGTCAAAACCGCCGGCCCTGACGGGGCCGAGCCGTTGGCCGGGGACGGGGCCGCCGGCGCGCCCGCGCCAGGGCCCGCGCCGGAGCTGGAGGTTGGCGGTTGCGCCGCGGGCGCGGGGCTGGCCAGCGTCGCCGGCGGCAGCTCCCGCAGTTCGATGTCGTTTTGCGTTCCCGTGTCCAGCGCCTCTTCATTCAGCCGCGTGATGTCCGGGCGGCGCACGATATGCGGCGTCAGCACGATCAGGTCTTCTTCCCGCGTGGTGTTGGTCTTGGTGCGGGAAAACAGCCATTTCAGTCCCGGGATGTCGCTCAGCCCCGGTATGCCGGTCACGTCCTGGGTCTTCACGTTTTCGAACATGCCGCCCAGAATGTTGCTTTCGCCCGCGCGCAGCCGGATGACGTGGCTGATCTTGCGCTGGCCGATGATCGGCTGCTGGATGCCGCCGATGGTTTGATAGCTGTCCACGGCGGAGATTTCAATCGTGGTGTTCAGCGTGACGTCGTTGCCGTTCACCCACGGCGTCATGGTGATGTTGACGCCCACCGGAATGTACTGGAATTGGGTATTGACCAGCGGGTTGATGCCGATGCCCCCGATGCCCGGCTGGAAGCTACCGGTGGCGATGGGCACCCGCTCGCCGATTTGCAGCGTGGCCTTTTGCCCTTCCACCGCCCGCAGTACCGGCGATTGGATCGAGCGCGTCATGCTGTTGTCGAGCATGGCGTCAATTTCCGCCGTGCTCATGGTCACGCTGAAGTCCTTGCTGTTCAGGTGCGCCAGGTCGTGCAGCGTCGGCGAGGTGGTGGTGGTCGTGTTCGCCCCGGTGGTCGGATTGGTGCTGGTCGAGGACGGTGTTTGCAGTCCCACCGTCACCTGCGTCGGCGGCAAAATGCCCAGATCCCGCTCCACCTGCCGGTTGACCTGAAGCACCTGCACGTCCACCACTACCTCCGGCGGCGCCTTGTCCAAATCGTCAATAATCTTCTGCGCCACCGCGACCTTGTCGGGCGTGTCCCGCATCACCAGCGCCATCTGCGAGGCGACCACCTGCAAATGGCTGGCGCCCAGAAGGGCGCGAATCGCCTGCTGAATTTGCGTCAGCTCCGTCGGGCTGCTGACGTTGCGCAGGTAGAACGTCTTGATGACGTCCTCTTGCAGCTCATTGCGCTTGGCTTCATTGTTCACCGCCACGAAAATCGTGTCCGGCGTCACCACCGTGTAGAAGCTGCGGCTCTGCAAATTCAGGATGTGCAGCGCTTGCAGCAGGGTCACGTTCTGCAAGTCCAGCGACACCGGGCGGCTCTGATAATCGGGGTCGAAGACCACGTTCAAATGCGCCAGCCGGCAAATGGTGCGGTAGGCGTATTTCGAGTTGGTGGTCATCTTCAGATGGATCGGCGTGCTGGCCACCGCCCCTAGCTGCACCGGGCCGCCGGCGTCCTCCAGCCGCTGCGTCAGTGCGCTGACCTGCGGCGCCGTCACCGGCTTGCCCGCCTTCCGCGCCGCCTCCAGCCGCTCGATCATGCGCGCGCCCTGCTGGGCGGCGAAATCCGAGGGGTCGGCGATCTCGGCTTTTTCGAACTCCGCCAGCGCCTGGGCGTCGCGATGCTGCTGGTAGAACTTCTGGCCGCGCTGGATGTGGTAAATGGCGTCGGCGAAATGCGCCCGCCGCGCGGCGATGATGTACTTGGCGTTTTCCGGCTTCAGTTGCAGCGCCCGGTCGAACCAGCGCATCGCCCGGTCATATTCCTTGTGGACGAAATACCAGCGGCCGACCTTGTAGTCCTTCTGGCCTTGGTCGGCGTGCGCCGCCAACAGCAGCGCGCAGGGCAATAGGGCGGCCGCGATCCAGCGGCGCCAGGCGAATCCCATTGGGGCGTTCATGATACGGCGCAACGGCAAAAACAACTCCTTGGCTAGCATCCTGGGGGGAGAGTGGCTTGCCCCGCCACTGGCGTCGGGTCCAGGTTCGGGACAGCCCCGGCACGGGCCGTGGGCGACCGGCCGATTTCGGCACGATTTGGGGTTGAGTTTAGCACGCCGGCTCCGGCCGGCGTTTCAGGGGAACCGCCGAGGTTACGTGTCCCTGAGGATGCGCTGCGGACGCCCCCTTCTGGATGGCGCCCGCTGGCGCCCCGCCGCCCGCCCCCGCCGCCGGGATTTCCGGCGTTGCGGCGGGCGGGCGGCTGCGGGCGGCGGAGTTGGCACTACGCGGGCCGGAAGGGCGGCGTTGCCACGGCGATCCGATTTCGGCGGCCGCCGGCGCGGGCAAGGCCAGGCGCAAGGAGGGCGGGCCGGGTGGCGGGCAGGGCGGGCTAGCCGTCGTCGCGCAGCGCGGCGGCGGGGTCGGCGCGGGCGGCGCAGTGGGCAGGCCACAAACCGGCGAAAAGGGTGAGCAGGAGCAACATCGCGGCGGCGGCGGCGTAGCTGCGGGCATCCAGAGCGCCGACGCGGAACAGCCAATGGGAGAGTCCCCGGGCCAGAGCCCAAGCGGCGAAGGCGCCGATGGGAAGGGCGGCCAGGGCCAACCGCAGGCTCCGCCACAGAGCCAGGCGGCGGATCTGCCCCGGGCGAGCGCCGAGAGCCATGCGGACGCCCGTTTCCCGCCGCCGGGTGGCGGCCAGCTGCGCGGCGGCGGCGTAGACGCCCACCGCGGCGACGATGACGCCGAGCGCCGCAAAGAACGCCAACAACCACAGCGCGACGCGGAGGTTGGTCCAGGATTTCTCCGCCAAGGCGGCCAGACTGACGATGCGCGGCGGCGCCATGCCCGGCGCCAGCCCGGTTACGATGCGCCGCGCCGCCACCAGAAAAGCGGCGATGGGGGTTCCCGGCCGCAGCCGGGCGATAAACGTTAGCTCATCGGAGATGTTGAATTGGGCCGGCCGGTATACCGTTGGCCAAACGGCCAGGTCGGCGCTGCTCTCGCGAATGTTGGAAACCACGCCGATGACTCGGCAAGGCTGGTATGCGCAGTAGAGCCGTTTGCCGAGCGGACTCCGACCGGGCCAGAACCGGTGGGCGAGGGCTTCGTTGATCACCACCGGAAGAAGGTAGCCCCTACGGGGTGAGCCGTAGGTCAACGTTGCCCGTTCTTGCACGCGGGCAGAGGTTTCGGTCTCGGTCGGGGTGAACGTGTGCCCCGCCAAAAGGCGGGTACCAAGGGTGGGTACAAAATTGCTGCCGGCGTACCGCAGATACGCGGGCACCCGTGGCCGGCTCGGTCCTAGCTGCACAAATTCTAAAGCGGAGGGGCGGACCTGCCCATTGAAGGGGAGCGGAGAGAGTACGGCGGCGGAGATGACGCCGGGTATGGATGCGAGCTTGGCCCGCGCTTCCGACTGGTAGGCGAGGTCGCGTTCATCGCTGGCCAGCGATGCGAACAGCATCCCGCTCTCCTTAATCGCCTTCTTCGTCGCCCGATAGCTGGCGGTGAGGCTTGGGTCTGCCCGTACCAGGCGGAAGTAGGCCAGCTGCGCGCTCGCCATTGCCGGCAGCCACGGGAGTTCGGCTGTGACGGAGACCACATGCCGGGCCGGAAACCCGAATTTGACGTCGAGCCGCGCCTCCGCGCTGCGCGCCAGGAGGGCGCTGGCGATCAGGAGGGCGAGCGCCAAGGCGAGCTGGCCGGCGACCAAAAGTTCGCGGCTGCGCAGCCGCCGAAGGCCGGAGGGCGCGGGGCCCAGACCGCTGCCGGAGGGCTTGAGGTAGGCGCCGGCGTCGGTGCGGGCGGCGCGCCAGGCGGGCCACGATCCGCAGGCTAGCGCAGCGGTTAGAGCCAGGGCGATGACCAAACCGATGGAGGGTGCGAGGGCGGGTTGGGGCGCGAAAGCGGTGCGGCCCAAGGCGGCGGGCAGGGCGGCGCGCAGGGCGGCGCCGGCAGAAACGGCCAGGCCAATGCCGAGGGCCGCTCCGGCCAAAGCCAGCAGCAGCCTTCGGCGAGTTGCTGGCGCAGGAGGCGCGCACGGCCGCCGCCCAGCGCCAGGGCGCAGGGCCACTTCCGGCTGGCGCCGAACGCCCCGCACCAGAAACAGATTGGCGACGCCGGCCGAGGCGAGCAGGAGAAAAAGCACCGCTACCGCCCATAGCATCCACAGCAGGGGACGGCGATCACCGAGCAGATAGTCGTGCAGCGGCTGGAGCGTAACGGGCCCGTCGCGGACTTGTTGGGCTTTGGCGATCGTCCGCAGCCTCACTAGGGCCGCGGCCTGCGACAGGCCCGGCTGAAGGCGGGCGATGACGGGTGAACCGAAGGGCAGGCCGACGCTCTTCGGCTGCAACACCCAGACCTGCGTGCCGGCGGGAAAATTGAAGCCGGGCGGCATCACGCCGGCGACAGGCAGGGTTGCGAACCCGACGCGGAGCAATGCGCCGCTGAGGTCCAATTTGGCGTGCAGGCGGGTGCGCCAGACGGCGTCGCTGATGACGACGCCGTCCGTAAGGGAGTCGCCGCGCCGGAAATCGCGGCCCAGCCGCGGTGCGACGCCGACGGTGCGGAAAAATCCCGGCGTGACACCGGTGATGCGGAGGGCTGGGCCGAACGCGTGAGGCGCATTCTCGGAGCCCCACCCGTCGAACTGCGCGATACGGGAGAAAACCGGCTTGAGGGCTTGCCGCAGCCGCGGCGACGCCCAGCGATAGGGCATCGGCACTCCGCCGACGCGAACCAGGCGGTTGGCTTGGGGAAAGGGCAGCGGGGAGAGCACCAAGGAATAGAGCGGGCCAAACAGCGCCGTGGCGGCGCCGATGCCCAGCGCCAGCAAAACGACCGACGCCAAGGCGAATCCGGGCGCCTGGCGCAGGCTGCGAGCCGCCCGGCGCAGGTCGTCGGCGGCGTCCTCGGCCCATCCCAGCCGCCGCTGGTCGCGGCAGCGTTCGGCGGTCAGCGCCGGGTTGCCGAAGCGGCGCAGCGCGGTTCGCCGCGCCTCCTCGGCGCCCAATCCCTCGCTTTCCAGCGCTTCCGTCTGACGGTCCAGATGAAACCGCAGTTCCTCCGCCAGTTCAACCTCCGCGCTTCGCCGGAGCAACCGCGCCCGCAATCGCCGCAACCAGCTCCGCATCTTCGTTTCCTTTCCGGTGGCTCAGGGATTGCCGGCGGCCATGACCCGCGCGATCGCGCCCCTGACCCGCTCCCAGCTGTCGCTTTCCGCCGCCAGGCGCTTGCGGCCCGCGGGCCGCAGGCGGTAGTAGCGGGCGCGGCGGTTGTTCTCCGAGATTCCCCACTCGGCGGTGATGAACCCTTGCATCTCCAGCCGGTGCAGCGCCGGGTAGAGCGAGCCCTGCTCGACCCGCAATACGTCGCCGGAAACCTGGAGAATCCGCTGCGCGATGCCCCAGCCGTGCATTGGCTCCAGTTGCAGCGTCTTCAGCACCAGCATGTCCAAGGTGCCTTGCAGCAGATCGGTCTTGGGCGGCGGGCGGCGCGCCGGGAGGAAGTTCATGGCGTTGCTCCTGTTGGCGGTCTATTGGAACTGCCGCCAGCATATGCCCTCTCCTGTCGGGCGTCAAGGGGAGGGTGGCGAAGGGCGCCGTCGGCTTGGCGCGGGCGGGGGCTGGGGCGGCGGACCATCCACGGCATGTCCGGCGGGGAACGGGGCGGCGCGCGGTCGGGCTACCATCGGGTATGGCGCGGGCACGGGCGGGGGAAGGCGAAAAGGTGATTGCGGACAACCGGCAGGCGCGCCACAAATACGAGATTTTGGAGCGGTTTGAAGCCGGCATGGCGCTGCTGGGCAGCGAGGTGAAGTCCCTGCGGCTGGGGCAGGCGCAGCTGAAGGACAGCTACGCCTTGGTGCGGAACGGCGAAGCCGTGCTGCTGAACTGCCACATCAGCCCCTATCAATTCGCCGGCTACGCCGCCGCCGAAGCCGAGCGCACGCGCAAGCTGCTGCTGCACAAAGCCGAGATCTTTCGCCTAGAGGGCAAAACCCGCGAGAAAGGCCTGACGCTGATTCCGCTGCGGCTGTATTTCAAAAACGGCCGGGTGAAGGTCGAACTGGGCTTGGCCCGCGGCAAGCAGCTCTTCGATAAGCGGGAGACCGTGCGGCGGCGGGAAGCGGAGCGCGAGGCGCGGGCGGCGCTGAAGGCGCATGCGCGGCGGTAGACCATCGCTTGGCGCGGGCCCCGGCCCCGCCGACGGCGGGGCGTCCCGCTTGCGCGCCGGCTGGGCCGGGGACCCCAGCCCGCCCCAGCCCAGGTGGCGCGTCGCTCCACCCCGACGCGCAGCGCTGCGCGTTGGGGACCCCGGCTTTGGGAGCCGCGCCGCTTCGCTTGCCGGGGGCGGGCCGCAGCGATTGCCAGCGCGCCTGCGGCGCCGGGGAATTTCGCGGCCTTTCCCCGCCCTCTTTGCTCCCCGAGCAAAAGGCGCGGCCCCCGCGAGTGGTCGGCGCGATTTGGCGCGGGTTGGCGGCGGAGGCAAGCTCCGGCGGCCGAGGCTGGCCGTCCCACGAACCCGCTGTTGCGGGCCGCTTACCTTGTAAGTGGGACGCCCCGCCGACGGCGGGGCTTTGGCCCGCGCCCGTCATTGCCCGTTGTGCGCGCCTGCGGGCTAAAGCCCGCAGCACACAGGCTGAAGCCTGTTCCACGCGCCCGGCCGCGCACGGCGCGACCGCACGCAAGCCGGAGGCATACCCCACATTGCGCGCGGCGGGAACATCTCGCGTGGCGCAGACATTGGCGCGGAAGCGTGGGGTAGGGCTCCTGCCCTGCGTACCGTCGCCCTCCCGGGCGGCGGGGAACGATCGCCGCGGACGGCGACCCTACGGCGCGTGGTCGGGGCCGGCGCCTGCTCGCGCTATGCGAGGAAGAGCAGGCAAGCGGGCGCGGGCGCCGCAATGGAATGGCCGGTGAAATGGAGCAGGCCATCGTCAGGGCTGACGCGGAAGCAGGTGATGGCGTCCGTGTGTTGGTTGCAGGCAAACAGGAACCTGCCGCTGGGCTCGATGGCGAAGCTGCGCGGGTAGCCGCCCATGGTGGGGCTTTCGCCCAGGAAGGCGAGGCGGCCGTCGGGGCCGATGGTGAAAGCGGAAATGGCGTCGTGCAGCCGGTTGGCGGCATAGAGCACGCGGCCGGAAGGGCCGAAAGCAACATGCGACGAGAAGTTGGCGCCGGTGAACCCGGGCGGCAGCGCGGAGATGGTTTGCTGTAAGCGCAGCGTTCCCTGCGAGGAATCGTAGCGGAAGAAAGCGACGGTGGACGCCGCCTCCTGCAAGCAGTACAACCAGCGCCGGTTGGGATGAAAGACGAAGTGGCGCGGGCCGGCGCCGGCCGGCAGGGAGACAAAAGGCTGCGCGGCCACGGGCGTGAGTTGGCCGGTGGAGGGATGCAACTGGTAGCTGAAGACCCGGTCTTGGCCGAGATTGGTGGCGATGACGAAGCGATTGTCGGGATCGGCCTGGATCATATGCGCGTGCGACGCGGAATGGCCCCCGCCGGCGGCGCTGCCGGAACCCGCGCCGGCTGCGTGCGTGCCGCCTGCGGCGCCAGCGGGATGGCGCACGCAGACCGCGTCGCCGAGCGAGCCGTCGGCATGGACGGGGAGCACTGCAACCGCGCCGCCGATGTAGTTGGCGACGAAGGCCCAATGCCCGGCGACGTCCAGGCTGATGTGCGCCGGGCCCGAGCCTCCCGAGGCGACGGTGTTGAGCGCGCGCAGGTCTCCCGTGGCGCGGTCCACGGCGAAGGCGCTGACCGAGCCGCCGCCGGCGAAGGTTGCGACTTCGTTGACGGCGTAGAGAAAGCGCCGGGAGGGATGCAAGGCCAGCCAGGACGGGTTGGGCGTTCGGGCGGCGAGCTGGCGGTTGGCAAGCTCGCCCGTGCGCGGGTTCACCTCATAGCGGTAAATGCCTTCGCCGCCGTTCGCGCTGCCGCCGGTGTAGGCGCCGGTGTAGGCACCAAGGTAGGCGAAGACGGGGCTGTTCGCTGAGTTGGTTTCCATGGCCAAAGAACGAGTGTCAACCCTGCGCGGGGGCCGCGCCTTTTGCTCGGGGAGCAAAGAGGGCGGGGAAAGGCCGCGAAATTCCCCGTCGGCGGCGGGGCCGGGGCCCGCGCCTATCCAATAGGCTCGGCGCGTCGAATCAGGCCCGGGGGCTTTTGTAGGCGACGCAGTCTATTTCCACCTTGCAGTCCACCACCATGCTGGAGACGACGCAGGCGCGCGCGGGCGGATGTTCGCCGAAGAATTCGCGAAAGACAGCGTTGAACGCGGAGAAGTCGCGCGGATCATGCAGCCAGACGCCGCAGCGGACCACGTGCTCCGGGCCATATCCCGCCTGCTGGAGGACGGCGACCAGATTCTGAATGGCCTGGCGCGCCTGGACCGTGATGCTGCCCGTGACCAGTTCACCGTTCACCATCGGCACCTGGCCAGAGACGTGCAGCCAACCATCCGCTTCCACCGCCCGCGCGAAAGGAAGATGCTGACCTCCCGCGCCCTTGCCGCCTGCAACGCCGTATCGCTTGAGACTCAATGCTGACCTTCCTTTCGTGCCGCGATTGGTTTTGCGCACCGTCATCCGGCTACGGAATCCATTGGATTGGCGCCCGCGGCAGAAACCGGCCGCGGCGCTGGCCGGTCATTCCGCCCCTGCCATAGGTTTGCACGCCGTTGACCCATACCGCCTTGATTCCCCGCGCGGGCTGCTGGGAGCGGGTGAAGGTGGCGGCGTCCAAGATGCGGTCCGCATCGAAGAGGACGAGATCGGCGAAATATCCGGCGCGAATGGCGCCACGGTCGGTGAGGCCGAATCGCCGCGCGGGCAGCCATGTCATTTTGCGGATGGCTTGGGGAAGGGAAAACAGCTTTTCCTGGCGGCAGTAGCGGCCGAGCACCCTGGGGAAGGCGCCCCAGAGGCGGGGATGGGGGCGAGGATCGTGGGGGAGGCCGTCGGAGCCGATCATGGCCGTGGGGTGCTGGAGGAAGCGGCGCATGTCCTGTTCCGACATGCCGTGATAGATGGCGCCGGCGGGCTGGAGTTGGCGCGCGGCGTCCATCTGCGGAAGGTTCCACACTTCCGCGATTCGCGCCAGCGTGCGGCCCGCGACCTCGGGATGCGGTTCGCTCCAGGTGATGGTGATGCGGACGCGTTCATCCACCTGCCCGAGGTCGAGGGTGCTGGAGCTGGCCGCGTAGGGATAGCAATCCCAGGCGATGGGCTGGCCGGCGCGCGCCGGGCCCAGAAACGCGAGGACCTCTTGGGCGCGTCCCCAGTTGTCCACGCCGGCGCACTTGAGATGGGAGACTACGACCGGAACGTTGGCGGCGCGGCCGAGCTCGCAGGCCTCCCGCAGCGCATCGAGGATAGCGTGGGCTTCACTGCGCAGATGGGTGGCGTAGATGCCACCGGTGGCGGCGACGGGCCGCAGAAGCGCGAGAACTTCCCGCGCCGTGGCGGCGCGGGCGTTGGCATAGGCGAGGCCGGTGCTGAGACCGAGCGCGCCGTGGTCCAGGGCCTCCTGCAACTGGGCGCGCATGGCGGCGATTTCGCCGGGAAGGGCGGGGTGGTCGAGGCGGTCCAGGTGATTGGCGCGGAGCGCCGTGTGGCCGACGAGCGCGGCGACGTTGACGGCGGGTTGGGCGCGGTTGACGGCGGCGACATAGCCGGCGAAGCGCGGATAGCGAAAGAGCGATCCGCCGCCGAGGAGGTTCATGGGATCGGGCGGTGCGCCGCGCAGGGTGACGGGCGAGGCGGAGATGCCGCAGTTGCCAACGATGACGGTGGTGACTCCCTGCGAGATCTTGGGCAGCATCTCCGGGGCTTCGATGACGCTGGTGTCGTCATGGGTGTGGGTGTCTATGAAGCCGGGGGCGAGGGTCAGGCCGTCCGCCGCAATGGAGGTTTCGGCCGGAATGGTTAGCGAGGCGCCCACGGCGACGATGCGTTCGCCGCGAATGGCGACATCTGCTATGGTCGTTTTGAGGCCGGCGCCATTGATGACCTGAGCCTGACGGATCAGGGTGTCGCATTGGGAGGGCGGCGGCATCAGGGACCTGGCTCGAGTATCACCCTGCCGAGGCGAATTTTCCCCGGCCGCCCGACGCCGATGGCCTTTTGCGGCGCATGACGAGGAATCCATCGTCGCGAGAGCGTGACATGAGCCAGATCCAATCCCCGGCGATATCCCCGCTGCACAAGGGCATCGGCTATCTCAAGGAGGCGGCGAGCCCGGCGGAAATCGCGCGGCGCGGATGGAGTCTGCTGCGGGAAGACCTGAGCCTGCCGGCGGCCGTTCTGTATCAAGACCGGTTGCGGCACAACCTGCGATGGATGCGGGAGTTTATCGCCGCCTATGGCCTCAAGCTGGCGCCGCATGGCAAGACGACGATGGCTCCGGCGCTGTTCGCCATGCAACTGGAGCATGGCGCCTGGGGGATTACGCTGGCCACGCCGCAGCAGACGCGGGTGGCGTATGAGCATGGGGTGCGGCGCGTGCTGATGGCGAACCAGTTGGTGGGCCGGGAAAACATGGCCATCGTGTCGCGGCTGCTGGAGGATGCGGATTTCGCCTATTACTGCCTGGTGGATTCCGCGGCGCAGGTGGACCAGCTAGGGGCGTTTTTCGCCGGCCGGGGGCAGCGGTTGCCGGTCCTGCTCGAACTGGGCGTGATCGGCGGACGCACCGGCGTGCGCGATGAGGAGCAGCTGCGGGCGGTGCTGGCGGCGCTGACGCGATGGGAGGGCGCGATCGCGCTGCGCGGCGTGGAATTGTATGAAGGCGTGCTGGACGATGAGGCTGCCATTCGGCAATTCTTGCGCCGGGCGGTCGAGGTGACGCGCCGGCTGGCGGCGGAGGGGCGTTTTGGGCGGCAGCCCGCGGTGCTGTCCGGGGCGGGTTCCGCGTGGTATGACGTGGTGGCCGAGGAGTTCTCACAAGCGGGGCTAGGCGAGGCGGTGGAGATTGTCCTGCGGCCAGGCTGCTATTTGACGCACGATGCCGGGGCGTACCGGGAGGCGCAAAAGAGGATTCTGCAGAACAATCCGGTGGCACGGCGTATGCACTCGGGATTGCAGCCGGCGATGCAGGTGTGGGCGTATGTGCAGTCGGTGCCGGAGGCGGAGAAGGCGATTCTGACGTTGGGCAAGCGGGACGCGGCGTTTGATGCGGGATTCCCCATGCCGGCGCTGCGATTCCGGCCCGGGCAGGAGCAGCCGTCGGCCGCGCCCGGGCATTGGGCGATCACGAAAATGATGGACCAGCATGCGTACTTGCGCTGCGCCGCGGAGGATGACCTGCGCGTCGGCGATTTGATTGGATGCGATATTTCGCATCCCTGCCTGACGTTCGATAAATGGCGGGCAATACCAGTGCTGGATGCCGAGTACCGCGTGGTGGATATGGTACGGACCTATTTTTGAGCGGACGCAATGCGCCGGGAGTGGGGGCCAGTACGGCGGTGGTGCTTTCGCTGCGCCGGCGTGCCGGGCCTGACAGCCGGGACGGCTATCCTACTGTCGCTGCGCATGGACGGCCGAGACGGCTGTCCTCCCGCGGGTTGTCGGCGCGCGGTGATTGCTCGCAATTAGGCGCGCCTAGCCGTTGAGTGCGATGCGGAAGCCGGAGATGCCGGCTAGCTCCTCGCGGTCCATCGCCGCCGGCGCCATCTCCACCCGCTCCACGCGGGCGGCGGCGGGACCGCGCTCCAAGGCGTGGCGGAAGGCGGCGAGCTTTTCCTCGCCCCCGATCGCCACGCCTTCCACCGCCCCGTCCCAGCGGTTGCGCACCCAGCCGCGCAATCCCAGCGCTGCCGCCTCCCGCTGCGCGAAAGCGCGATAGCCGACGCCTTGCACCGCGCCCCGCACCGTGAACCGCACCGCCGTCATCGCCTCAGCGTAGCCTGTCGCGAGCGGCCAAAACCAGCTCCGGAGACTCTCACGATTGTCGTTTCGCGGGGGCCGCGCCTTTCGCTCGGGGAGCAAAGAAGGCGGGGAAAGGCCGCGAAATTCCGCAGGGCGGCCCGCCCCCGGGCAAGCGAAGCGGCGCGGCTCCCAAAGCCGGGGTCCCCAACGCGCAGCGGTGCGCGTTGGGGTGGAGCGACGCGCCAGCTGGGCTGGGGCGGGCTGGGGTCCCCGGCCCAGCCGGCGCGCAAGCGGGACGCCCCGCCGCAGGCGGGGCTGGGGCCCGCAGCAAGCGATGCGCGGCGGTTTTCATTAAAAAACGCTAGGAATGAGAGACCGCGAAACGCCGGCTAAAACGAGAGCTGGGCCAGGAACTGGATCTCGCGCGGGGGCAGCACGTTGGTGATGCCGCTGAGGGGCTGGCCGAAGCCCGGCGCCGGCGTGGCGCCGTTGCCCCAGACGCCATTGAAGCCGACCACGTTGGCGTGGTTGAACAGGTTGAAGGACTCCAGGCGGAGATTGAGGCGCAGATGCTCGGTGAGCATCATCGCCCGCTGCACGAACAGATCGGTTTCTTGGAACGGCGTGCCGCGCGCCGTGTTGCGGCCGATGACCGCGCCGTGGACCACCGGCCGGTCGGCGGTTTGGCCGTCGCCGCTATTGTTGGCGCCGGTGACGATGTTGTAGGGCAGCCCGGAGGCGAGCGTCTCCACGCCGCCGAGCTGCAACCGCCACGGCGCGGTCCATGTGCCGCTGACCACCAGCCGCTGCGGCTGGTCGAAGCCGGCGTTGCCGTATTCGGCGGCGCCGGTCTGGCTGATGAGGTTGGGCATCTGGTCGGGCGATTTGACGTCCGGATCCACGTTGTCCAGCGTGTGCGACCAGGTGTAGCTGGCCAGCAGCGAAAATCCGCTGGCGAAGCGGTGCTCCAGGTTGGCCTCCAGGCCGTCATAGAAGCCGTAGCCGTTGTTGATGCTGGTGCTGATGATGCTGTAGGGCGGCTGGGGATAGCCGGCGGGCGGCGACGCCAGGCAGGCCAGCCCGCGCTGCCGGTACCACCACACCCAATACGGCCGGGTGCAGTTGGCCGCGCCGGGCGAGAGGACCTGGCCGGGCGCGGTGCGGACGAAGGGCGCCGGGGGGTTGATGTCCAGCTGGCGGTTGACGTGCACGGAATGCGAACCGACGTAATCCAGGCTGAGCATCCAGCCTGGGGCGACGGCGCGCTGAACGCCCAGCGTCCATTGCTCGGCGTAGGGGTTGACCAACGCCGCCGGATACAAGGGCAGGACGGAGGTGGGGAAGAACTGATCCAGGTAGGCGCTGTCGCCAGGGCGGACGTAGATGCTGCGCGGCGGCAGCACCGCACCGGCGGGAAAGGCGGGCAGCGGCAGCGCCGAGAGGCTGGAGGGGAAGCCGATGCCCCCGGGAAAGGCGGTGTAGTTGAAGGTTCCTTGCGGCCCATCAATGGCATAGTTGCCGGCCAAATTGTCCGGCAGTTGGCCATAGAACAAGCCGTAGCCGCCGCGCAGGACCGTGCCGTGAAAATCGTAGGCGAAGCCCAGCCGCGGCGCGAAATCACCGCGGGAATCGCTGAAGGTCTGCTGCTCATAGCGCAGGCCATAATCCAGCGTTAGGTTGCGTCCCATCTGGTAGTGATCCTGCGCGAAGACCGCCCACAGCGTGCTGTCCACCGTGTAGCTGGCGTTGCCGAAGCCCTGCGTGTAGCGCTGCACGTTGGCGAGCGTTAGGTAGGCGGGCGAGGCGCAGTAGGCCAGCGTCAGCCCCGCCGGGCAGGGGTTGAAGGTGACCTGTCCGGCGGTGATCGGCCCGCCGCTTTCCAGGCTGTCGCCGCCGGCGGAGGAGAGGATGGCGTCGGCGCCGAAGTTGATTTCGTGCGGACCGTGCACGACGCTCAGCGTGTCGGTCACTTCATATTGATGGTTCAGCAGGTAGGCGGACTGCGAGGCGCCCGCGGTCAGCACGTTTGGCACCACGTACTGCGTGCTGTACGCCGCCGGCGTGAAGCTGGTGATCGGCGAGGCGAGTTGGAATTGCAGCCGCAGGGCGTTGACGAAATCCGCGCCCATGGACAGGTCGTCGCCGCCCTGCACCGTGTAGGTGCGGCGCTGGTAAATGCGGTCGGAGCTGGGCAATGCGAAGCCGCCGACGGCGTTGTTGGGGTTGGTGTCGTAGAAGCGGTCGGCATCGAGGCGGAGGAAGACGCGGTGCGTGTCGCTGAACTGGTGGTCGAGGCGGAAATACTCCATGCCATCGCGGTAATGCCCAGTGAAGACCCCGGGGGCTGCCGGCGAGGCGATCAGCGAGCCGCGGTCTTGGTAGCTGAGTTCGCCGGCCAAATAAAACTGCGTGTTGCGGCTCAGCGGTCCGGAAAGGCTCCACGCGGTTTGGTAGAGCACGTCGGTGGCGGCGCTTTGGCCATTGAACAGCTTGGTAAGCCCCGGGAGGGCGCCCTCCGTGGCGCCGGGCCGCCAGGCTTCCAGCAGCGAGCCGTGCCAATGGTCGCCGCCGCTGCGCGTGACCACGTTCACCGCCGCGCCCATGGTGCCGCCGTACTGCGCGGAGAATGCGTTGGTCAGCACGGTCAACTGCTGGACGGCGTCGAGCGGGACGTTGGTGAAGATGCTTTGGCGGCCCCAGCTGTCATTGCCCGTGCTGCCGTCCACCTCGAAGCTGGTCTGCCGCCTTCCCGCGCCGTTGGTGGTGAACATGGTTTGGTTCTGGAACTCATCGCCTTGGTTCAGCGCCTGGCGATTGGCGGAGTTCAGCAGCGCCACGCTGGTCAGGCGGCGGTTGGGCAGCGGCGTCGCGGCCAACTGCCGGCGGCCCAGCGTGATGCCCAGTTGCGGCTCGCGGGCGTTGACCACGCCCACCGCCCCAGTGACGGTGACCTCGGCGGATGTGCCGGCCAGCGGGAGCGTCAGCGCGACGCTGGCCGTCTGGCCGGCGGTGAGGCGTAACTGGTGAATGCCGGCGGCGGCGAAACCGGGATGCGAGGCGCGCAGGGAATACCGTCCGGCCACGGGCAAATCCGCCAGGTGAAACTGCCCGTGCGCGCCTGTGATCGCGGTATAGCGGGCCCCCGTCTGGCTGTTGTTGGCGACGACCACCGCCGCCGGGACCGCCGCGCCGCTGGGGTCGGTGACGACGCCGCGGATGGCGGCGGTATCCGGAGTTTGGGCGAGCGCGGCGAGGGCGAGCGCGGCGGCCAGCAGGGTGGCAAGAGCCAGCCGTCGGAGCGTGGGGGAGCCGTTTGCCATGCGAACGGCTCAGCATAGACAGCCGATTTGGCTACTACCAGCGCTCGTAGCTCGCCAGTCGCGGGGGCCGCGCCTTTTGCCCGGGGGCAAAGCAGGTGCGGGAGGGCCGCGAAACTCCCAGTGCGCCGACGGCGCACGCGAGAACGCCGCGGCCCGCCCCCGGCAAGCGAAGCGGCGGGGCTGGGGCCCGCGTCAAGCGATGGGTCGCCCGTCCCGCGGCGCGTGGGCGGTTACTGGCAGCCCGTAAAGGCCAGCGGCGGGGCGGTGAGATTGGCGTTGGGCGAAATTTGGCCGGGCGTTTGCGTCACTTCCGCGGGGGTGCAGTCCGGCTGGCCGGCGCCGCCCAGCGCGGAGGCGCGGGCGTCCAGCAGATAGGCCGCGGAGACGTTGGTGTTGTTCTGGATCAGCATGGCGCCGGCGGCATATTGCCCAAAGCTGGCGAACAAGGCCGGGGCTTGCAGCGTGATCGGGCCCGCGCAGGCGGTTCCGGCCGCGCAGGTGGAACCAGTGGCGGTGGCCAACGGGAACACCGCCGCGCCTTTCGCCGGCAGCGGGATCGCCAGCGAGTAGGTCGCACCGGCGCTGGGCGTCACTTTTTCTTGCAGCGTCAGGCTGGCCGCCACCGGCACGGGCGTATTGCCGCTGCCGCTGCTGGTGACGGTGGCGGAGATGGTCGCCGGCTCGCCGTTGGTTCCGTTGCCCGCATAGAGCGGCAAAGGGGGACTGGACATGCTGGCGCCGTTCGGCACCTGCAACACCGCCGTGGGCGAATATTGCCCGCCGCTGCTGCTCACCGCGCCGGCCACCACTTCATAATTGCCCGCGGGCACGGGACAAAACTGAAACGAACCGCTGCCGGCGGCGAAGGTCTGCATCAGCACGCGGTCGGTGCCGCTTTGATTTTGTTCCAGCGCCACCAGCACCGGCCCGGTCACCGGCGCGTGGGTGGTTCCGTCCTGGAAGGTTCCGCTGATGGTGTCGGCCTGCGCGTTGATCGCGCCGGCGCTGGGCGCGGGATTGAGCGTGAGCTGGGTTCCGGAGGTCGGCGCCAGATCGGCGCAGATATCGAAGTTCACGTTCACCGTGGTGGTGGCGCCGCTGCTGACGGTGAAGCCGCCGTCCAGCGCGGCGCCGGTGATGGCGATGCCATTGGTCGCCGCCGTGCCCACGGCGATGGGCACGAGCGCCAAGGTGGTGCTCCCGGGGGCGGTGGCGGTTGCGCAATTGGCATAGCTGCCGCAGTTGTTCGCCGATATCGAACCAGCGGCCGAGTCAGGCGCCAGAAAGACCCGAATCTGCGCGTATTTTTGCGCCGTTGCCTGCACTGCGTTGGCCAGTGTGGCAAGCGTGCATTGGCTGGAAGCGCCCACCAGATCAATCTGCTTCGGGGCCGATTTGAGGTTCGGCGTCAGGTCCACGAAGCTGGCGTCGCCGGGCGCGGCGTTGGCGTTGGGGCTGGCCTCGATGTCGGTGATGGTGAGGTAGACCGCGGTGTACGGCGCGCCGCCGCCGCAGGTTGCGGGATCGCTGAGGGTGAGCGTGACCGCGCCGGCTTGCCCGCCGCCGCCGCCGGCGGGGCCATTGCCGTTCAAGCCGCGGTTGCCGCCGCAACTCGCCAGCAAGGCGGCGGCCAAAAGGATCACGACCGGCAAGGACCGTTGAGTGAGGCGACTGGGCATATGCGCCGCGAAAAGGGCAGTTACGCCGACAGTATCACTCCCCCGCCGCCGCCCGCCACCGTTCCTGCGGCCAGGCATCCTTGCAGACATAGGTCTCCTCTGGCGCGGGCGGGAATGCGGATCAGCCGCACGCGTTCTGGGCGCCCCCGCTGGTGGGGCTGCCCTGGGGGCGCGGGCCGCCGGCCCGCTAGCATTGAGCGCGGACGAGGGTTCATGCGGTGGGGCATGCCTCCGGCTTGCGTACGGTCGCGCTCGGCGCGGCCCCGCCGGGCGCGTGGAACAGGCTTCAGCCTGTGTGCTGTGGGCTTTAGCCCGCAGCCACCCCACCCCCGGGAGGGCGACGCCCCCGCCGCTGGCGGGACGGGCGTACGCAGGGTAGGAGCCCTACCCCACGATCGGCAGGCGGGGCCGACAGCCGGGACGGCAGCTTCGCTGG